>NZ_NVQF01000065.1 GCF_002592005.1 Mycolicibacterium palauense
GGGTGAGGCGGTGTGGGTGAGGCGGTGCGGGTGAGGCGGTGTGGGTGAAGCAGGGCCCGGCTACACACCCAGGTCGCGGCGGAAGCCCTCGGGCATCAGCACATCGGCGACGCTCAGGTCCCCCACCGAGGAACGGCCGAGACCCAGCAGCGCCGAATCGATTCCACCGCGCAGGATGTCGAGCACGTTCTCGACACCGGACTGCCCGCCGGCGGCCAGTCCCCACAGGTACGCCCGGCCGATCATCACCGCCCGCGCTCCCAGGGCGACGGCCTTGACGACGTCGCTGCCGCGCCGGATGCCGCCGTCGAGAACGATCTCGACCTGCCCGCCGACGGCCCGGGCGATCGCCGGCAGCGCCCGGATCGGCGCCGGTGTGCCGTCGAGGTTGTTGCCGCCGTGGTTGGACACCGAGATCGCCGTCACCCCGGCGTCGACCGCGCGCCTGGCGTCGTCGACCCGCATCACGCCCTTGAGCATGAACGGCCCACCCCACTGCTCACGCAACCAGGCGATGTCCTCCCAGGTGGGCAGTGGCGTCTGCATCCATTCGCCGTAGGCGCCGAAGAAGGTCGGCGCCGCAACGCCGTCGGCGAGGTTCGGGGCGGTCAGGTCGGGCACCTTCCCGGTGCGCGCGAAGTCCAGCAGCCACCGCGGCCGGCGCAGCCCCTCCGGGGCGAACCGCATCATCGCCTTGAGGTCCATCTTCTCCGGGATCGCCGGACTGCCCCAGTCGCGTCCGTTGGAGAAGGACCAGTCGGTGGTGATGATCAGGCCCGCCGCGCCGGCGGCGCGGGCCCGCTCCATGCGGGCGAGCAGCTTGTCACGCCCACCCGTCCAGTACATCTGGAAGAAGGTCTGCGGGTTGGCGGCGCACACCTCCTCGACGGGTTTGCTCGCGAAGGACGACAGGCCCATCGCCGTGCCCCGGGCCGCGGCGGCGCGCGCGACGGCGACCTCGCCGTCGGGGTGCACGGCCTGCACACCGGTGGGAGAGATGAACACCGGCAACGAGATCGGTTGTCCCATCACCGTGGTGGACAGGTCTCGTTTGGCCGACAGTCCGGCCACGTGCGGGGCGAAGCCCAGTTCGGCGAACGACGCCAGGTTGTCGCCGACGGTGATCCCCTTCTCCGATCCGGCGACCAACGCGGCGTACACGCTCGGCGGCAGCCGCCGCGATGCGCGCCGCTGGGCCTCGGCCACGGTCTCGAACCAACCCGTTCTGGCCATTTCCGCCTCCTTCACCACCGCCGGCCGCGGGGACGGCTCCACGCTAGGGCGCCCGGCGGCACACCGGAACCCGCCGAACGGGCAGTCCCCGACCCATCCGGACGGCTCCTCGATCGCGCCCGATCGGGGCGCGTGCGCGCGCGGACCCGTCAATAGCGTTGACCGGTATGGAGTTACCGGTCCTTGACCCGCTGGCGCCGACCCCACCGGGCACCTGGAGCGGCCGGGGTGTGCGGGTGCGCCGCCGCGTCGGTCCGCACCGCCCACACTCCGACGCCGGCACGGTCTGCACACCCCGGTTCTGTGTGCGGCGGCGCGGGCGCACGGTGACGGTGCTGCATGATCTGGCGCCCGAGGAGCTGTGCGACGAGTTGGCGGTGACGCTGGCCGAACAACTGGTCGACACCGGTGCGCTGCAGGGGCAACCCGAGTTCGAGAAGGTCTTCACCGGGGTGGTGCGCTCGACGGTCGACGGGCCGCTGCCGTCCTGGCTTCGTTTCTACCGCAACTCGCTGACCAGACTGGAAAGCGGCGCCACCGCCTTCGCACCCGTTCACGAGCACGCCGCCGATCTGGTGCGGGGCCCGGTGCTGGTGGACCTGGGATCGTGTTTCGGGTTCTTCCCGCTACGGATGAGCCGGCGCGGGATCGATGTGACCGCAACCGATCTCAGCGCCCCGACGATGGATCTGCTGGCGCGGGTCAGCCGGTGCCTGCGCCGCCCGCTGGCCACGCTGAGCTGCGACGCCGCCGCCGTGCCGCTGCCGGGTGGCTGCGCCGACACCGTCACGGCACTGCACCTGCTCGAACACCTGCCCGCCGACCTGGCCGACCGGGTCCTCGACGAGGCGCTGCGGCTGGCGCGGCACCGTGTGGTGGTCGCGGTGCCGTTCGAGGAGGAACCTCGCGCCTGCTACGGGCACGTGCAACGGTTCGACCCGAACATCCTGCACCGCTTGGCCGAACGGACCCGGGAGCGCCACCCCGGGCTCGGCGCCTCGGTCCACGAATACCACGGCGGCTGGCTGGTTTTCCGGCGCTAAGCGCTCAGATCAGGCCGCGCTTGCTGGCCGCGTAGACCGCCTCGGCGCGCCGGCTCACCTCCAGCTTGCGCATGATGTTGCTGACGTGGAATTTCGCGGTGGTGGCCGAAATGTACAGCTTCTCACCGATCTTGCTGTTCGACAGGCCCGCGGCCAGCAGGCGCAGCACCTCCACTTCGCGGTCGGTCAGTTGCTGGCGCGGCTCGTTGCGGCCCGACAGCGAGCGGACCACCGCCGCGGCGCTGCGCGAGTCGAAGGCGCTGCCGCCCGAGGACACCCCGCGGATGGCCCGGACCAGCTCGGTGGTGTCGACGTCCTTGACCACGTAGCCGCGGGCACCCGCGTGCACCGCGCGCACCACCAGGTCGTCGTCGAGGAACGTGGTGAGCACCAGGAAGCCGGTGTCCGGGTAGGTCTCCGAGAGCCTGGTGCACAACGACAGTCCCTCGAATTCCGAACCGGCGGAGAGCTTCAGGTCCAGCAGCACGATGTCGGGCCGGGTCGCGCGGACCACCGCGTCGGCCTCCGCCTCCGAGGACGCCTCCCCGACCACCACCAGGTCGTGTTCGCGCTCGAGCACCGAGCGCAGTCCCTGGCGCAGGATCGCGTGATCGTCGACGAGCACCAGCCGGATCGGTGGGGTCATCGCTGAGCTCCTTCTGCCGGGCGGGGAATCCTGGCGATCACCCGCACCCCGCCGATCCGGGACCGCCGCACGTCGAAGGTGCCGCCGTGCTCGCGGGCCCGCGCACGCATGTTCGCCAGGCCGCGATGATGGCCGTCGACGTCGGCGGCCTCGGTCAGGCGCAGCATCAGGCGCAGCTTGTCCGGGTCCCCGGTTCCGTCGTCGGCGATGGACAGGGTGACCGCGTCGGGCCCGTAGGACAACCGGACGATGGCCCGGGTCGCGTTGCCGTGCATGGCGGTGTTGAACAGGGCCTCTCCGGCGATCCGCAGCAGCGCGTGCTCGGCGTCGCTCGGCAGCTCGACGGCGGGGCCGTTGACGCGCAGCGACACCCGCAGGTCCTCGGGCATGTGCACGGTCGCCAGCTGGCCGAGCATCTCGGGCAGGCTGGACCGTTCGGCGTCGCCGGCGTGGTTGAGGGCGTAGATCGCCGACCGCAGCTGCTCCACCGCCGAGCGGGTGAGGTTCTTGGCGGTGTCGAGCCGGTCCACCAGGTCCAGCCGGGTGGGCAGGGCGGCCACGTCGCTGCGGCACATCTCGATCTGCATGCCCGCCGAGAGCACCGTCTGGGTCACACTGTCGTGCAGCTCCCGGGCGATGCGGTGCCGCTCGGAATCGAGCGCCTGGTGGCGGTGGGCGGCACCGAGTTCGCGCTGGGTGGCCAGCAGTTCGGCGTTGTGCGCCTCCGACTGCGCCAGTAGGGACAGCGATTTCGAGTACAGGGCGCAATTCTGCAGGGCGACCGCCGTCTGGCTGGCCAGGATGCGCATCACGGTCGCGTCGGTGGCGTCGAGGGTGCGGTGATCCGGGGTCCACGCCGCGAAGGCGCCCACCACCCCGCCGTTGAGTTCGATGGGCACGTGAGCGTGCCGGCTTTCCATCACCGGCAGGCGGAACTGCGCCAGCTGGCCGCGCAGAATGTCGTTGAGCCGGTTGAGCACCGCGTCGGGCAGGTGCGGACCGGGATCCCTGGCCCCGCTGAGACCCTCGAAGGCGTACTCCACCCCGTCGGCGTCGAGGATCAGGTGCCGGGGCCGGGCCTCCGGCAGTGCCCCGTCGGCCATCGCCAGGAGCACCCAATCGGCGTCGAGGTGTACGCGGGCCGCCTCGGCGACCGCGCGGACCAGGTTCTCCGGGCCGTGGATCGTCTGGACGAGGGCCCGGGAGATGGTGTCCAGCGCGGTGAGGACCCGGTCCAGACGCTGTGCGGTGACCCGGAACTCGGGGTAGAACGTCTTCTTCCCGGAGCGTACGCCGGTAAGCCGCTCCAGGTCGGGGAGCGCTGGCGGTTCGTGATCGGGCGCCGCGGTCACATCGCCGCCCGGAACAGCGCCTGCATCTGCGTCTCGTCGGCGGTCCGCGGGTTGGTGGACATGCAGGCGTCGCGCAGTGCGGTGGCCGCCAGCCGCGGCACGTCCTCGTCGCGCACGCCGAGTTCGGCCAGCCCCCTGGGCACGCCGACGTCGGCGGCCAGCCGCTCGATCCGGTCGGCCAGGGCCAGCGCCGATTCGGCGGCCGGGGCGGCGGCGTCGGCGATGCCCAGGCTGGCGGCGATCACCCCGAACGGTTCCGGGTCGGCCTCGGCGTTGAACCGGATGACGTGCGGTAACAGCACACCGTTGATCACGCCGTGCGGCAGGTCGAGCAGACCGCCCACCTGGTGACTCATCGCGTGCGCGGCGCCCAGGATCGCGTTGGTGAAGGCCAGGCCGGCCTCGAGGGCGGCCTGGGCCATGAGCACCCGGGCCGACATGTCCTGGGGCCGGTCGATGGTGCACACCAGATTGTCGGTGACCATCCGGACCGCCCGCAGCGCGTGGTGGTCGGTCAGCTGGTTGTGTCCCAGCGAGACGAAGGCCTCGATGCCGTGGGTGAGCGCGTCGAGGCCGGTCGCGGCGTTGAGCCATTCCGGCATGGTGGTCAGCAGCCGCGGGTCGATGACGGTGATGTCGGGGACCAGCGCCCGGCCCAGGATGGTGATCTTGGTGTTGCGGGTGGTGTCGGTGACGATGCAGAACTGGGAGACGTCGGCGCCGGTGCCCGAGGTCGACGGGACCACCACCAGCGGCGGGATCGGCATCGCCGCCTTGTCGACGCCCTCGTAGGACAGGATGTCGCCGCCGTTGGCGGCCAGCAGCGCCACCCCCTTGGCGGCGTCGATGACCGAGCCGCCGCCGACGGCGACCACCACGTCGCAGTTCTCGGCGCGGTAGCGCTCGTGGCCGGCGGCGATCTCGTGGTCCTTCGGGTTGGGTGTCAGCTCGCTCCACAGCCGCGCCGTCACCCCCTGCTCCCTGAGGTGCCCCGCCATCTCGTCGGCCCAGCCGGCCTCGATCAGACCCGGATCGGTGACCACGAAGGGACGCAGCGCCCCCAGCCGCAGCGCGGCGTGCGCGGCCTCGACCATGGATTCGACGCCGAAGACGATCTCGGGGGCGTGGAACTTCAGCAGGCGGCCGTGCGGTGCGGCCGGCCCCCCGCGCGCATACTCGGGCACGAGCGGCAGCGCCGACGCCTGCCGTGCCGGTCTGGTGTGCAACTTCGCCACGGGTCCGCCTCGACTGCCATGCGCCGGGCGCACCGACTGTGACCCGGACAACATCTCGCTGCCCAGCGTACGACCCGCCGGAGACGGCTCCAACCCGATCCCGGGAACTGCGCCGCTCACCGGCCGACCACCGTGCTCGCGAACTCCTGGGCGGTGCGGTCCAGCCCGGTCAGGTCCCGCACGACGCGGACGCGATCGCAGAACTCGGCGTAGGCGGGCAGGTCGCAGCGGCCCAGACCCCAGGAGTACCGGGGCTCCGGGGTCAGCCAGATGGTCTCGCGGGCGCGTCGGGTGATCTCCTCGAAGGCCGCCAGGTTCGCGTCGTTGCCGTTGTTGCGTCCATCGCCGAGCACCAGCAGCGTCGTTCGCCGGCTGACCGCCGAGACGTGTTCGGCGAGGAACTCGCCGAACACGTCCCCGTAGTCGGAATTGGCGGCGACGTCGAGCAGGTCGCCGCCGAAGATCAGGCCCAGGGCTCGGTCGGCGGGGTGGTCGCGGAACAGCTCGGTGGTCTCGGCGACGCGGGCCACGAACGCGAAGGAGCGGACCTGGGTGAACATGTCCTGCAATCCGTGCACGAGGTTCAACGTGAAACGGGCGGTCGCGCGCACCGAGAGGCTGACATCGGCGAGCACCACCAGGCGGGGCCGGTCCTCGCCGCGCCGGACGGTGACGGGAACGAAGGGCACCCCGTCGTAGCGCATGTTGCGGCGCATGGTCTGGCCCGGGTCCACGCGTCCGGCGGCCGCGGTGCGGCGCCGGTGGGTCAGCGCGCCGTGCAGGGAACGCGCCAGCCGCCGCAGCGATTCCTCCAGTTCGGCGCGCTCCCGCTCGGCCGCGGTGTCACCGCCGAATCCGCGCGCCTCCCGGAGTTCACGGGTCTCCACGATCCGGTTCTCCAGGGCCAGCAACGCCTCCAGGTGCCGCTTGAGCGCCTGGGGCAGGTTCTCCAGCACCCCGGCCAGCCGGCGGCGCAGCGCGGCGGCGTCGTTCTCGTCGGCCCCGTCCGCGTCGTCGACGGCGGTGAGCCAGTCCAGCAGGGCGTCCTGTTCGGCGATGGTCAGCGCGGCCTCGACGCTGGTGCCACTCGACTGCGACAGCGCGCCGGGGGCGCCGGCACCGTGCAGGCGGTCGGTCTGCAGCTCGACCCGATAACTCGACTCCCCCTGGGCGGGGCTGTCCTTGGAGAACACGATCTCGTCGGTGAGCGCGGCCAGGTCGATCTTGTTGGCCTCCTGGTGCAGGTTGTAGCGCTGGGCGAGGTTCTCCTGGTCGAAGAACTGCCGGATGTCGGCCGGCTTGCCGTGCTCGTGGCCCTGCTGCGGGGTGTCGCTGGGTTCCTCGGAGAGCGTGTAGGACTCCAATTCCCCTGTGTCGACGAGGTCGTCGTGGGCGTGGCCGTGGCCGTGGGCGTGCCCGCCGTCCCCGATGCGCACCAGCGCGAAGTAGGCCTCGAAGATCTCGTCGAACACGGCGTCGTCGCGGTGGTCCTTGACCAGTGCGGCGCGCAGCGCGGTGCGCAGCAGGTCCCGGTCGGACAGGACGCCGGGCTGGCCGGCGCAGCGCATGGCGTCGAGTGCTTCGGCGATCGAGATCCGCACCCCGGCCAGGCGCAGGTAGCGGACGAAGCGGTGCAGCGTCGCTTCCATCCGAGGCGCCTAGAGGACCCGGCGCCGGCCCAGCGATCCGGTCTTGCTGGGGGTGCCGTAGTAGCCGTCGGTGAACCGCCCGGGCCGGTCCTTGGCGGCGCGGGCGGCCTTGCCGTCCGCGGCGTCGTCGTCGGGGTGTGGATGCGCGGGGCCGGTGGGCGCGCGGTGCTCGTGATCGTGATCATGTCCGTGGTCGTGATCATGGTCATGGTCATGGCCGTGGCCGTGCCCGTGGTCGTGTCCGTTGCGCAGGGACGACGGCACGGTCGCGTTGGGGTCGACCAGCCGGGGCAGCGCGTCGAGCGCCTTGCGGACGTCCTTGTCGTACTTGACCACCACCGAGACGGTGTCGGAGAGGACCTTTGAGGACAGCTCCTCGACGCCGAGCACGGCCAGGGTGCGGGCCCAGTCGATGGTCTCGGAGATGCTCGGCGCCTTGCGCAGGTCCAGCTCGCGCAGGCCGCGCACGATGTCGACGAGTTGGGCGGCCAGCGCGTCACCCAGCCCGGTCTGCTTGGAGCGCACGATCTCCAATTCCCGCTCGGCCGAGGGATAGTCGAGGAACAGGTGCAGGCAGCGGCGTTTGAGTGCCGCCGCCAGATCCCGGGTGTTGTTGGAGGTCAGGATCACATACGGCGCGTGGACGGCCCGGAACGTGCCGATCTCGGGTACCGAGACCTGGTACTCGCCGAGCAGTTCGAGCAGCACGGCCTCCAATGCCTCGTCGGCGCGGTCGATCTCGTCGACCAGCAGCACCACCGGCTGCTCGGAACGCACCGCCTCCAGCAGCGGCCGGGGGGCCAGGAACCGGTCGGAGAAGAACACGCTCTCCTGTCTGCCGATCCGCTCCACCGCCTCGGCGACGTCGACTGCGTCCTCGACGAGCTGGCCGATCTTCTCCCGCAGGATCTGGGTGTAGAGCAGCTGTTTGCCGTAGTCCCACTCGTAGAGCGCCTTGGTCTCGTCCTGGCCCTCGTAGCACTGCAGCCGCAGCAGACGGCGGCCGGTGGCCGCGGCGAGCACCTTGGCCAGCTCGGTCTTGCCGACCCCGGCGGGGCCCTCGATCAGCAGCGGTTTGTCGAGCCGGGTCTGCAGGAAGACGGTGGTGGCGAGGTGCTCGCCGGCGATGTAACCCTCGCCGGCGAGCGCCGTGCGCACTTCTTCGACGGTGGAGAACATCAGGGCAGCAGTTCGTCGAGGTCACCGTTCATGCAGTGGTCGACCACGGGCCGGACGGTGTCGAACGTGCACTCCTTGGCGTTGCCGGGGGTGCAGGCGTCGCCGAGGACGTGGTTGGTGATGCGGTCGACGTCCTCCTGGTCGCCCTTGATCACCTTGGCGTTCTCGTAGTACTTCGTCGGGCCCAGACCGAGCCGGTTCTTCGAGTACGAGTCCTGGTGGATGTCGGTGAACTTCTCGATGATGTTGACGTCGCGCAGCAGCCGGATGGCGGCGGCCAGCGCGGCGTCGGCGGCCTGCACGTCGGTCATGCCGTAGGTGTCCACGCCCATCGCCACGGCGATGTCGGCGAACCGCTTATAGGCCACCGGCATGTTGAACGCCCACACCCGGGGCAGCGCGATCGCGTTGTTGAGCCCGTGGTGAGTGTCGTAGAACGCGCTGACGGCGTGCGAGATGGAGTGGATGATGCCCAGCCCGCCGGAGTTGAAGGCTTGGGCGGCAATGTATTGCGCATACATCATGCCCTCGCGGCCCTTGAGGTCGGTGCCGTTCCAGGTGGCCTCGCGCAGGTTCTCCGCGGTCAGTTTGATGGCCCGGATGGCGTTGCCCAGCGACGGCTCGAAGTTCAGCCGCGACACGTAGGGCTCGGAGGCGTGCGCGAGCACGTCGAAGCCGCACTGCGCGGTGTAGTCCACCGGGCATTCGTAGTAGAGCACCGGGTCGTCGACGGCCAGGGTGGCCACCGAGGCGTCGTCGAAGGCGACGTACTTGTGCGGGTTGTCCGGGTCGGTGGTGGTATCGGTGATGACGTAGGCCCACGACGTCTCCGAGCCAGTGCCCGCGGTGGTCGACACCGCGATGTGCGGGGGGTTCTTCGGATTCTCGCTCTTGTTGAAGCCCTCGAAGTCGTTGACGTTGCGGCCGTCGTGGGCGATGGAGATGCGTGCGCCCTTGCAGGCGTCATGGGTGGAGCCGCCGCCGATGGACACGAAGCTGTCGCACCCGTGCTCCTGGTAGAGGGTGACGGAGTCCATCACGTTGTAGTCCTTGGGATTGGACTCCACCTGGTCGTAGAGCACGACCTCCAGGCCGTGCCACTTCAGCGACTCCACCAGGTTGTGCACGATGTTGGTGCCGCGCAGACCCGAGGTCATCACCAGGGTCTTCTTGAAGCCGAGCTTGAGGGCCTCCGGACCGATCATCTCGTGCGCGCCGGGCCCCATCATGGCGCGGGGGAAGGGGTGAAACTCCTTGATGGGGAAGGGCTTGAGCAGATCTTCGACCTTCATGGCGGCCGTCCTCTCTAAAAAGGGCACACGGTGTTGCCACCTCAAGCTAGGCACGCACTGTGATCCAGGGAACAGCCCGCGAGCAAGACCCGACGTTGGGCAGCGAAGTTCGGCACGACCGGACAGTGCCGGCCCTACCCGATCGGGCAGTGCAGGCGACGGCGAACCCGAGCCCTCAGAACGGTGGTGGCTCTTCGTCACCGGTGGGTTCGGGTGGGTGAGTGAACCATTCGTAGCGGTGCTCACGGCGGTGGTCGCGGTCGGCGATGCGTTCGGCGTTGCGGCGGCGTTCGTCGGTGATGCGGTCGCGGCGCTGTTGGGCACGGGTGCGTTTGCGTGTCGGCATGGTGGGCCCGCTGGTGGGATGTGATGTGGCGGTGCCGGTGTTGCGTGGTGGCTCGCTGGTCGGGGTCCCCAGGACGGGGAAGTAGAACGCACCCTCGGGAGTGGTGCGGTAGGTGTGTCCGGTGGGCGCGCACCAGATGACGGTGCCGTCGGGCAGCTGGGTGTCGGTCCAGCCGGCCGTGCCGCCGAAGAAAGTCTTGAGCAGGTGATGGTGGCGGCAGAGCAGTTTGAGATTGGAGGGGTGGGTGGGCCCGGCCGGGTAGGCGACGGTGTCGATGTCGCAGACCTCGGCGGGCTGGTGACAGCCGGGGAATCGGCACGTCAGATCGCGGGCGCGCACGAACTGCGCCAGGGCCTGGGATGGCCGGTAGTGCGCCTCGGCCACCGATGAGGGCAGCTGCAGCAGCGCGGTCTTGGCCAGCCGCGCCAAGTCGCGGACCTGTTCGGCGGGGACCGGACCGAACCCGGGCACCAACCCCGGGGTGGTGCCGGCGCCGACGACGGTGTCGTGTTCGGCCAGCACCTGCACCACCACCGAGGCCGCGGCAGCACCGGCGGGCTTCGCCGCACAGTCGGGGGCCCCGCAACGGCAGGACAGCTCCTGGCCGGCGGCCAGCGCGGCCAACGCGTCGGCGCGGCGTTGGCCGGTGGTGCGCGGATCGGCGGGGCACACCGCGGCGGCCTGTGCTGCCAGTGTGCGATCCAGGACTGCGGCGTCGACGGCGCGCAGCGCGGCCACCACGCTGGCCATGCCGGGACTGGTCGGAGCGATGTCGACGAAGCGGTCGGAGTCGGGGGCCGGGCGCTCACGAACCCCGGGCGGGTCGAACTTGGCCACCCACCAGTCGATCCGGGCGATCAGCTTCTTCTCGGCCAGCGCACCCCAGTGGACCAGGTAGCGCCCCAGGGCCGCGTCGACCTTGGCCAACAACCCCGCATCCTCGATCAATTCGGTACGGGTGACCGCGGTGGAGACCACCCGGTAGTCAAGCTCACCTGCGGCGTAGCGTTGGGCGACCCGGGGCAACCGCTCACGCAGGGCCACCGCGAAACGCACCTCATTGGCCGCGCGGGTCCGACTGATCCCGAGGGCCGCAGCCACCTCGGCGACCAGCCCGTCATGGTGGTCGACCAGCCAGGTGGGCCGCTGCGAGTCGGCACGGCGGTGACGACGGGCGTACATCTCCGCGATGGCCAACAGTCTTCTCGCCCCAGCGGCGTTCTCAGCGCGCGCCGACGCGGTGATCGATTCGATCACTTCCGCGTCGGCGAGCCTATCGAACATACATTCGACACTAGACGGACCGGCAAACAATTTTCGGGTTCGGCCGCCCCGGTCGCCCGATGGCTAGCTAGGCCCCGCCGGCCGGCCGGTACATCGAGTCGTACTTGCGGCGCTTGTCGGCAGTCGACTCGCTGTGCGCCTCGGCCATCATCCGCTGGAAGGTGCCGTGCGGGAAACCGTGCTTGCGCAAGCGGTATTCGGCGTACTGGTCGATATAGGACATCGAATAGACGACCGCCAGCCCGAGGCCGCCCAGCGCGGCGGTCCAGACGATCCAGCTCGATCCCATCAGCAGCAGGCCGACGATGACGAAGGGCACCAGCACCGCCGTCGTCCGGAGCAGCTGGCGCGCCCACCGGCTCGGCGCGGTCAGGTCGTGCAGCACCCACTGGCGGTACCGGTCGGGCAGGGTGCCGCCGTAGGCGTACCAGATCCACCGGATCGGGTCGGGGCGGTTCATCTTGGTGCTCATGATGTTCCTCGGTTCTGTTCGTATCTGTTAGCGGGATTCGGGGAGCGCCCCGGCGGCCAGCGCCGCGGTGTTGACCCGGGTGAGTACGTCACGCAGCCGTTCGAGTTCGGCCAATTCGACGCCGAGGCGTTCGACGACCGCACCGGGAATCGCCACCGCACGATCCCGCAGGGCGACACCCGCCTCGGTGAGGACCACCTCGGTGGCCCGTTCATCAAGGGAGCTGCGGCGACGGTGGAGCAGGCCCATCGTCTCCAACCGCTTGAGCATCGGCGAGAGCGTGGCCGAGTCCATCTGCAGCGTCGCGGCGATCTGCTTGACCGACAGCGGCTCGGCGGCGTCGGCCGAGCGCTGGTGATCCCACAGCGCGAGCATCACGAGGTACTGAGGATGCGTGAGGCCCAGCGGCTCCAGCAGGGGACGGTAGACGGCCAGCACCGCGCGGTTGGTGACCGCCAGCGCGAAGCACACCTGCTGTTCCAGCGCCAGAGGATCGGCGTCGAGGGCATTTACTGAGGACACAACTAGACTCTACCCTAATAGTTAGGGTCCTATCTAAATAGTGCCCAAGGACACACCCAACGCGACCCGGCCCCAGACATGCGGATACGCCCTGCTGTCCCCTCCGCAGCAGGGCGCACCAGTCCGCAAGGACCATCTTCGACGCTAAACGCTGACGGCCGGGTACTAAATCAGGGAAATCCCTGGGGTTTACCGACGGGCGCCCAACGGGGTCGCCCCGATCGTTCGGTGCTCATGGTCGGTAGCTCAGGCCGACGCCCCGGCCGCGTCGACGTCGCGCAGCCGCCGCGCGAGCTGCGCCCGGGAACGGATGCCCAGCTTGCGGTAGGCGCTGCTGAGGTTCGTCTCCACGGTCTTGCTGGCGATGAACAGCTCGGCGGCGATCTCCTTGTTCGACAGCCCCGCGGCCGCCCGCTCGGCGACCCGCCGTTCGGCAGCGGTCAACCCGAACGCGGTGGTGCCGCTCCGGGCCGCGGTGCGGCTCAACTCGTCGCGGGCCCGCTGCGCCCACAGCACCATGCCGATGCGCTCGAACTCACGCTGGGCGGCGGCCAGGGTCGCCGCCGCGGACCCGCGACGGCGGCGGCGGCGCTGGAGCTGGCCGAGCAGCAGCAGCGTGCGGGCCCGCTCGAAGGGCATCGACACCCGTTCCGCCTCGGCCAATGCCTGCTCGGCCAGCCTCTCGGCGCCGGTGAGATCGGACTCGGCGGCCAGCAGCATCGAGCGTCCCCGGGCCCCGACCATGCGTATCCAGGGCCGGTCGAGCCGCTCACCGTCGGCCACCATGGCATCGACGAACATCCGGGCCTCGGCGGTCCGGCCGACACCGATCAGCGCCTCGATCGCATCCGGCACGTACCAGGCACGCACGATCTCGGTGCAGGGGTCGGCCGGGAAGTCGGCGATCAGGGGCTCGAGGTCGTGCAGCGCCTCGGCGTGACGCCCCAGCGAGACCTCCAGGAACGCCAGCAACATGCGGGGCCACTTGCCGGACCGCCACAGCCCGGAGCGTTCCGCGGCCGACAGCGCCTCGGCGCCGGAGCGCCGGGCGTCCTCGACGCGCCCCGCGCAGGCCGCCACCAGGGTCTGCTGGGTCAGGGCGTTCGACAGCGCGTTCTCGCCGCCGAGCTGCTCGGCGCGTTCCAGCGCCTCGTCGGCGACGGCGGCCACCTCGACGAGGTCGCCGCGGAACAGGGCGATCAGCATCCGGCAGGGCGTGATGTAGAGCAGATCGGTCTCCGCGCCCCAGGCCAGGCAGGTCTTGCGCACCTGCTCGATCAGGCGCTGCGCCTCGTCGAGGTCGCCCTCCCAGGCGCGCAGCTGGGCCTCGTTGAAGGTGGCCCGCAGCATGATCGGCACATCCGGGGAGCCGGATTCCAGCTCCAGGGCACGCAGCCGGGCCTGCGGGTCGCTGCCGCGGCACCGCAGGAAGTTCAGCACGATGGTCAGGCTGAGCACCTGACTGGTCACCGAGTCGATGCCCAGCTGCTCCGCGCAGTCGCCGGCGACGGCGAGGTTCTCCTCGGCCTCGTCATTGCGGGCGTCGTTCATCTGCGCGACGGCCAGCATGAGCCGCAGCCCCACCTCCATCGCGGGATTGCCACGGACGTCGGCCAGCGCCTCCCGGGCGCCCTCCTCGGCCGCCATGAAGCCGCCGGTGTAGGCGTTGACGCTGGCCTGCAGGATCAGCGCCTGGGTCCGCAGCATCCCGGCGGGGATCTCCGCGAGCGCGGGCTCCAGCAGGGCCCGGGCCCGCTCGGTGGCGCCGGCGGCGAAGTGGTGGCCGGCGGCGAGCAACCGGCGCTCGGGGGTGTCGCCGCCGCGGCCGATGGCCAGTTCCACCAGCTCCGCGGCGCTGGCCGGGGCGCCCTGTTCGCGGGCGGCCACCGCGGCGGCATCCAGCGCGGCCAACGTGGCGGCGTCGCCGGCCACGCTGCCCAGCGCGAGGTGCCTGGCCTGCAGTTCCGGCTGGGTCACCGCGCCTGCGAGGGCCTGGTGCGCGGCCCGCCGGGCAGCGGGCCCGGCGTTGGCGGACACCCCGGCAGCCAGCAGCGGGTGGTCGAACCGGACGTGGTGGCCCTCGATCACGACGACGCCGTGTTCCTCGGCGCACTCGAGAAGCGCCAGGATCTGCGGGGCGGGTCGGCCGGTGGCCTCGGCCAGCAGCTCGGTGGTGGCGTCGCCGGCCAGGGCGACGAGGAGCAGAACCGCGAGCACGTCGTCGTCGAGCGCCCGGATCCGCCGCGCCACCAGGGCGGCCAGGGTGTCGGGCAGATCCGCGGTGTCGGCGGTCCGGGCCAGCTCCAGCGCGTAGAAGGGGTTGCCGCCGGAGACGGCGTGGATTCGGGTGATCTCGGGCTTGGTCAGCGCGCGACCCAGACGCGACGAGATCAGGGAGTGCAGCCTGCCCCGCGACATCGGACGCAGAACGTCGCGGACCACCATCTCCGGCCGCGGCAGCTCCAACCAGCTCAGCGCGGCGGAGTCGGGCTCACCGGTGCGCACCGTGGCCAGCACCGCGACCTTGCCGGTCAGCCGGCGCCCGACATAGGCCAGGACCGCCCGCGTCGCCGGATCCAGCCATTGGGCGTCGTCGACCGCCAGCAGCACCGGGGAGGACGCGGTCAGAATGCGCAGCACCGTCAGGAAACCGGCGGCGGTGACCCGTTCGGCCGTGGGCGGCCCGTCCGCCGTTCCGGTCCTGGCCCGTTCCAGCGCCAGACGCTGCGGCTCGGGCAGGGACGCCAGGACCTCCGCGTCGACGCAGTCGAGCAGGTCCGAAACGGCCGCGAACGCCAGCGAGACCTCCGGTGAGACGCCGTGCGCGGACAACACGGCGAAGCCGCGGGCCCGCGCGCGGTCGAGTGCGTCGAGCAGCAGGGTGGTCTTGCCGATGCCGGATTCGCCCTCCACCACAAGCGCTGCCGGTCCGTGCACGGCACGGTCGAGCAGCTCGTCAACGGCGTCGGTGCTCACAAAGTGAAAGTCTGGCAAATTTGACGCAATCACGCATACGTACCCCCGTAAAGGTGGTCCCGGGGCCCGACGCCCCGTCGGTGATCCCACCCGGAAACGCGGGTACCCGGCCCTGGGCCGGTCGACTCCTGCGCCGCCGGACCGGGGGCGCGGCCGCCGATCAGTTATCGCCGAGCGGTGCCTCGGCCAGGGCGCCGGCCAGGGCGTCGGCCAGCGCGTCGAGGTCCGCGGCGGTGACGTCGACGTGCGGCGCGACGCGCAACACCGGCGCGGTCAGCTCGAACGGCGCCCGGGCGACCTCGGCGACCGTCGTGACGATCCGCCGCTCGGCGATCAGCCAGGACCGCACCCGGGCCGGGTCGACACCCGGGGGCGGGCTCAGCGTCGTGATCGCCGTCGGCGCGTCGGCGGGTTCGCACACCCGCCAGCCCGCCACTCCGTCGAGCCGCGACCGGGTCGCCGCGCCGATCATGCTCAGCCGCGCCCGCATCCGTTCCGGGCCGGCGGCGACGTACTCGCCGAGCGCCACCGAGTACCCGACGCGCG
Organism: Mycolicibacterium palauense; assembly: GCF_002592005.1. Lineage (GTDB taxonomy): Bacteria > Actinomycetota > Actinomycetes > Mycobacteriales > Mycobacteriaceae > Mycobacterium > Mycobacterium palauense. Next base: position 15,776 of record NZ_NVQF01000065.1, read on the forward strand.
CGGCCAGGTTGGCCTCGACGTGCTCGAAACTGGCCAGCACGCCGAACGGCACGTCCCAGTCGGCCGGGGGGATGCGCCGGACCAGCCGCTGCGCCAGGGTGTCGCGGACCGCCAGGAAGCCGACGCCGCGTGGCCCCGCCATCCATTTCCGCGACGACGAGTAGACGGCGTCGGCGCCGACCGCGCAGTCGATCTGGCCGAGGGCCTGCGCGGCGTCGAGCACCATCGGCACGCCGGCGGCGCGGCAGACCTCGGCGGTCTCGGCCACCGGCTGGGCCACGCCGCGGTGGCTGGCGACCCCGGTCAGATGGACCAGGGCCGGCCGATCCCGCTGCAGGAACGCGGCCAGTTCGGCGGTCCGCACCCGTCCCAGCTCGTCGACGGGCAGCGCGTGGACCCGGAACCCGTGCGCGGCCATCGTCGCCAGGTTGGGCCCGAACTCCCCCGGCACGCAGGCCAGCGACCGCTCGGCCGGCCACGATCCCAGCAGCAGGTCCAGCGCATGCCCGGAGCCGGTGGTGAACACCACCTCGCCCGGCGCCAATGCCGTCAGCGCGGCGACCGCGGCCCGGCCCGCGTTCAGCGCGGGGGCGGCGGCCTCGGCGGCGACATACCCGCCGACCTCGGCCTCGTGCCGGGCGTGGGCCGCCGCCGCGTCGATCGCGGCGTTGCCCTGCCGGGAGCAGGCCGCCGAATCGAGGTGGACGCCGGCCACCGGGGGACGCGCCGCCCGCCAGGCGACGCTCAGGTCGTCGTCGGTGATCACCGGACGGCCATTGACAACCCGAAATCCCCGTCGGGATCGGTCCACCAGTGGGTCCGGGTCAGCCCGGCGGCGGCCAGTTCCGCGCCGACGTCCTGGGGACGGAACTTGCACGACACCTCGGTGAGCATCTCCTCCCCGTCGGCGAAGTCCACCTGCAGCCCCAGCCCCTCGATGCGCACCCGTTGGGCGCCGTGGGCGCGCAACCACATCTCGATCCGGGACTCGTCGGGGTTCCACTTCGCCACGTGGGCGAAGGCGTCCGGGTCGAAGTCGCCGCCGAGCTCGCGGTTGATGACGGCCAGCACGTTGCGGTTGAACCGCGCCGTCACCCCGGCCGCGTCGTCGTAGGCGCGCAGCAGCCGCCCGGTGTCCTTGACCAGGTCGGTGCCCAGCAGCAGCGTGTCGCCGGGCCGCATCACCTCCGCCAGGGAGGACAGGAACGCCGCGCGCGGGCCGGGTGTCAGGTTGCCGATGGTCGAGCCCAGGAAGGCGATCAGCCGCCGCCCGCCGGTGGGGAGCTCGCCGAGGTGGCGCTCGAAGTCGCCGCAGACCGCGTCGATCTGCAGGCCCGGGTACTCACTCTGCAGCGCGGCGCCGGCGCTGCGCAGCACGCTGGCGTCGACGTCGAACGGCACGAACCGCTGCAACCGGCCGCGGTCGCGCAGCGCGTCCAACAACATCCGGGTCTTGTCCGAGGTCCCGCTGCCCAGCTCCACCAGGGTGTCGGCCCCGCTGGCCTCGGCGATCCCGGCGGCGTGCTCGGCCAGGATCGCGGCCTCCGCCCGGGTGGGGTAGTACTCGGGAAGCCGGGTGATCTCGTCGAACAGCTCACTGCCGGTGGCGTCGTAGAACCATTTCGGTGGAAGCGATTTCGGCGTCTGGGACAACCCGTCGCGGACGTCGTTGCGCAGTTCGCGGGCCGCGTGGTCGGCGGGCAGGTGGTTGGTCAGCAAGCCGGAGAAGCTCGGGGTCACGGTGCTCCTTTCAGGGCGGTCAGGTGCACCCGGCCGTTGCGCACCTCGACCAGGTGCCGGTCGGGAACGTCGCGCCAGTCGGGATGGTCGTCGTAGGGTTCGCTGGCCAGCACCACCCCGTCGGGGCGCTGCAACACCGACAGGGTGTCGCCCCAGGTGGTGCCCAGCAGCCGAGAACCGTTGGCAGCAACGATGTTCAGCCGGGCGTTCGGGTCCGCGGCACCGACCTCGGCGATCGTCGCGCCCAGCTCGTCGAGCCCACGGTCGAAGATCAGCGCGGCCAGCAGGGCACTGTCGACCACCGATTCCGCCGTCTTCGTCGCGGGAAGCACCCCGCGGTCGACGATGCCGTTGTGCGACAGCAGCCAGTGCCCGTCGGTGAACGGTGCCGTGGCCGCGGCCTCCAGCGGCATACCGATGGTGGCCGAACGGACCGCGCCGACCACACAACGGCTGTGCAGCACCGGCGCGATCGAGGCGAACGACGCGTCACCCCACAACGGCGTGGCGCTGCGCCACCGGCGCGCGACGCCCTCGTCGTCGAAGAAGCCGACACCCCAGCCGTCGGCGTTGAGCAGCCCGTGCTTCTGGCGCCGCGGGGCGTAGGACTGCACCAGCAGCGCGCTGGGCGGTTCGAGCATGAGTTCGGCCACCGACACCGGTGCGCCGAGCCATCCCAGATGCCGGCACATCAGAGATCCCAGGCCAGGCGGACACCGGAGAAGATCTGCCGCCGGATCGGATGGTCCCAGTTACGGAAACTCGGCCGCAGGATGTCGGCGCTCACGGCCCACGAGCCGCCCCGCAGCACCCGGTAGTCGCCGTCGAAGAACGGGGCGCTGTAGCGCTCGTAGACCATCGGCGTGAACCCGGGCCACGGGCGCAGCGGGGACGTCGTCCACTCCCACACGTCGCCGAGCATCTGTTCGGCGCCGTAGGCCGACGCGCCCCCCGGGTAGGCCCCGACCGGGGCGGGCCGCAGCGCGTCGCCGCCCAGGTTCGCCCGCTCGTCGGTGGGCGGGGCCGACCCCCAGGGATAGCGGCGCCGGCACCCGAGGTCGGGATCCCACGCGCACGCCTTCTCCCACTCGATCTCGGTGGGCAACCGGGCGCCGGCCCACGCCGCATACGCCTGGGCCTCGAAGAAGCCGACATGCTGCACCGGCTCGTCGGCGGGCACCGCCTCGACGTGGCCGAACCGTGTCCGGGTGCCCGCCAGCTCGCCGGTGTTCCAGAACTGCGGGGCCGACAGCCCGGCCTGCCGGCGGTGTTCCCAGCCGCGCGCCGACCACCACTGCGGGCGCTGGTAGCCGCCGTCGTCGACGAACTGCTGCCATTCGGCGTTGGTGACCGGCACGGTGCCGATGCGGAAGCCGGGAACGTCCACGACGTGGGCGGGCCGCTCGTTGTCCAGGGAGGACGGCTCGTCGGCGGCGTCGACCCCGAGGACGAAGGGCCCGCCCGGGATGGGCACCGAGGTGCCGGCGACATCGCGGCGTCCGCCGGGCAGGGCCTCGCCCGCGCCGAGCAGCGGCGTGCCCGAGCGCAGGTTCAGCGCCTGCAACATGGTCTCGTCGTGCTGGTTTTCGTGGCTGACCACCAGCGCGAAGGAGAACCCGGGATCCTCGTCGGGCAATCCGTCCAGACTGTCCAGCGCCCGATCGCGCACCGTGCGCAGGTAGGTGTGGGCCTGTGCGGGCGACATCAGCGGCAGGTCGACGCGGCTGGCGCGGTTGTGCACGAACGCGTCGTAGAGACCCTCGACGGCCGGATCGAGCAGGCCCGGCGCCTCGGGGTTGCCGCCGCGCAGCAGCCAGAGTTCCTCCTGCTGACCGATGTGGGCGAGGTCCCACACCAGCGGACTCATCAGCGGGTCGTACTGACGACGCAACTCGTCGTCGTCGAAGTCGACCAACCGCAGTGTCCGCTGACGCGCGCGGGCCAGTTCGTCGGCAAGGCCCTGGCGTGTGCTCACAGCTCCCCTTTCGTGAGTGCGCCGACCGCCCCGGCGACGCCGTGGCGCACCGCGAGGTCGGCGAAGTCGTCGGCCGGGCACCGCCCCCGTGCCACCATCTCGGCCAGCAGCCCCATCGGCTCGGCGAGGGAGTCCGGGGCCAGCGCGGCGGCCATCTCCACACACCGGGTGGCGGCCCGGAACAGCCGGGAATCGCCCAGACCCACCCGGGCCGCGAGATCCCAGGCGTGGGCGACCGGGGCGACGATCTCTGCGGCCACATCCGCGGCCTGCGGATGATCCAGCAGGGTGACCACGGTGAAAACGATTGCGGGCCAGAGCGATTCGGGGACGGCGTCCAGATACCGGATCTCCAGCCAGCGACGGGGACGCACCGGCGGGAACAACGTGGTCAGGTGGTAGTCGAGATCCTCGACGGTGGGACGGCGGCCGTCGAGCAGCATGAGCCCGTCGGCCCAGTCCGCGAACGGCACCCAGTCGAGCACCGGTTCGCTGCCGGGCTCCGGCCCGGCCCGGTTCACCAGCATCACCGGCGCCTTCAGGGCGTAGCGCGCCCAGTCGGTGGACGGGTCGTCGTCGCTGGCGGTCAGCACCGGCCCGCAGCGGGCCGAATCCAGCTGACCCCAGACCTGCTGACGGCTGGAGAGCCACCCGGTGAAGCACCCGGCCAGCATGGGCGAGTTGGCGGCGACCGCGATCATGGTGGGTCCCAGGGCGTGCGCCAGGCGCACCCGCTGGGCCCAGCCGTCGCGGGGGCCGGCGTCGATGTTGATCTGGACGGAGGCCGTGGAGGTCATCATCGCCGCGCCGGGTACGCCCGTCCCGCTGGCCTCGAAGAACCGTTCCATCGCGCGGTAGCGCGGCCCCGGATTGACCCGGCGCGGCGGTCGCAGCGGGTCGGCCCCCAGATCGAGCAGGGCCAGCCCGGCCCGTTCGACCTCGGCGCGCAGTACCGCGCGGTCGGCGGTCATCGCGGCGATCGCCGCCGGCGCACCCTCGGCGGGCGGGCCGGACAGCTCCAGCGCGCCGCCGGGTTCGACGGTGACCGCGCTGCCCCCGGGCAGCGGAGGCAGCGCGTCGATCAGCGAGGTCAGTTCGCTCCATCCCGGACGCCGCCGCGGGTCGGCCGGGTCGACGCAGTGGGCCTCGATCTCCAGACCGACCCGGCCGTGGGACCCGTCGGTGAGGCTGGCCCCCGCGACGTGCAGCGCGGCCTCGGCCGAACCGGTCAGGTCACGTTCGGTCTTGGTGGTGACGGCGAACGTCATAGGACCATCTTGGGTGAGGCCACCGACAAACTCCCAGCGAAATTGTGTGACACGGGAATGACGGGAGTACCCCGTCGGGGGCGGATGTACCGCCCCGTTATTGCCCGAGTGTGTTCTGCATGGCCCCGGCCAGGACGTTCACCGCCGGGCCGCCGTTACCGGACTGGCACACTTTCGCTTGCAGCAGAACGTTCTCCCGCAACCGGGTCTGGGTGAAGCAGCGGCGGTCGGTGCCGGCCTCCTGCTTGACCCACCCGGCGTCGGCGGGCCCGGGCGGTCCGCCGGTGAACGTCCACACCTGGTTGGTGCCGTTGGACAGGTGCATGGTCGCCGTCTGCCCCGAACAGCCGACGGTGCGGTCGACCACCCGGTGGTAGGCGGCTTCGGCGGCCGCCGCCGTCGCGAACACCCCGACCGCCTGCTTGACGAAGTGGGTCTCGTCGGTGGGCGAGGTCTGGGTGGTCGCTCCGTTGAACGAGGCCAGGTCGGGGTCGTTGTAGACCTCCGGCAGCCCGATGTCGGCCCAGTTGTTGCAGACCGGGACGTCGACCCAGTACGCCTGGAACGGACGCGTGAACAACGTCTCGACGCCCATCGGGGCGCCGACGATGTTGGACACCGACCCCTTGCCCAGCACCGCGTAGTTGACCACCCCGGGATCGGAGGGGACCGCCCGGGCGGGCACCGCCGGCGCGACGGTCGCCAGGGCCGCCCCCAGTGCCGCCGAGAGTGCGGCGGCCGACAACGCCCCCGCGACTGCGTACCGCACGGGTCAGAGCACCCTGGCCGACAGCGCGACCTCGATGTTGCCGCGGGTCGCCTTCGAATACGGGCACACCTGGTGCGCCTTGGCCATCAGGTCGTCGGCGACGTCCTGCTCCAGACCGGGCAGATACCCGATCATGTGCGCGTTGATGCCGAAGCCACCGTCGTCGTCCTTGCCGAAACCGACCCGGCAGGTCATGCCGCTGGCGTCGTCGAGGTGGATCTTCTCGTTGCGGGCCACCAGCCGCAGCGCCCCCAGGAAGCAGGCGGCGTAGCCGGCCGAGAACAGCATCTCGGGGTTGACGCCCTGGCCGCTGCCGCCGGCCTCCTTAGGGGGGCGGGTATCCATGTCGATGCGGCCGTCGTCGGACTTGACGTGACCGTCGCGCCCGCCGCCGCTGGCGGTGGATTCGGCGGTGTACACGACTTCGATGCTCATGGAGGTGGTACTCCTCTCCGGGTGCCGTCAGTCACCACGATCATGCCAGCGAAGCCCGGCGGTGGGTATGCCTGCATGAAACCCGTTGCTTGTTAACGGGGTTGAGCGGACCGCACGAGGTTCAGGCGTGTTCGGCACCACCGGCTGAGCCCGCCGGGTCGGAGGGCTCGAGATCCCCGGAGCACGGATCCTCGTGCCATTCCCCGAAGGGGTCGGGATAGCCGCTCCACCGGTCCGGCCTGGCCAGCTCGGCGTCGGTGAGCAGGGCCCCGGTCAGGCCCTCGTGCAGCTCGTCGCGGTCGGCGCCGCAGACCAGCGCCACCAGGGAGCTGTGCCGGTCGCCGTGGTGGTAGTCCCACAGCAGGCCGGCGAAGGCACGTCGTTCGGGGTTGACGTAGGCCACCTCGGTGGCGGACATCGACGCCAGCCACGTGCCCGCCTGGCTGACCCGCAACCCGCCCCCGGCCGACTCCAGCCACATCACCCGGCGGGGCTGGTTCGCCAGCCACAGCCTGCCCTTGCTGCGCACCACCCCGGTCAGCAGGAGATCGACGGCGTCGTGCAGGCGTTGCGGGTGAAACGGCCGGCGCGCGACGAATTCCACGAGCCCGACCCGACCGTCGGTCTCCAGCGGCGGGGACCCGGCCAGCAGCGGCGCATGGGGGTCATCGCAGCGGCCGCGGCGCGAGTCGGGCTCCAGATGGGCCAGCGCCATCTCGACGCGGTCGGTGCCGACGGTGATCCGCGCACGCGGCACCAGCCGGCGAAGCACGGCAAGAGTCCGGGGCTCGGCGAAGTCCAACACGACGACGTCGGCGAACTCGGCCTGGCCCACGACGACCTGGGCAACGGTGCGACCGTCGTCGAGGTCGTCGTCACCGAGCGCCTGGGCCAGCCAGGTATCGGCCCGCAGGCACGTCACCACCCCGGCGATCACGACGTCACGGCCGGCTGTGCCTTCAGGGCCGGGTCCAAGGGCTACCCGCACATGATTGATCGCGAAGCAGACGGGTTCGGGTTCCATCCAGGGGGCCAGGCGCACCACGATGCGGCTGACCTCGGGGCGGCGGTGCAGCATCCGCAACAGGGTCAACAGGTCGTTGCGGATGGTGCAGGACACGCAGCCGTGGGCGAGCTCCAGCGGTGTGCTGGCGGTGGCGGTGACACCCCCGTGCAGGCTCGTCACCGAGCGCATCACCACGTGGCCGTCCATCCGATGTTCGACCAGCACGGTGCCGGACTCCCAGGTCAGGCGGCGAGCAACCGCATCGCCGTCGCCCTGCCCCGCCACGAGCACCACCGGAGTACGCATCGACCACCTCTTAATGAGAACGATTTTCAATAGTCCGGCGCACACGCTACAGTTCAGACTCGCCATTGTCGAAAATCATTTTCAATAAGGAGTCGTGGTGTCCACACACTGCCAAGTCACCGGACGCTCCCCGGGATTCGGGAACTCGGTGTCGCACTCCCACCGGCGCACCCGCCGCCGATGGTCGCCCAACGTCCAGCGCAAGACCTACTACCTGCCCTCCGAGGGCCGCCGGGTCAGGCTGCGCGTGAGCGCACGTGGGATCAAGGTCATCGACCGCGACGGCATCGAGGCCGTGGTCGCACGCCTGCGCCGGGAGGGACAGAAGATCTGATGGCGCGCAACGAGATCCGCCGGGTGGTTCGGCTGAAGTCGAGCGCCGGGACCGGCTACACCTATGTCACCCGCAAGAACCGCCGCAACGATCCGGACCGCCTGACGTTGCGCAAGTACGACCCCGTCGTCCGCCGTCACGTCCAGTTTCGAGAGGAGCGCTGAGCCGATGGCCAAGAAGTCCAAGATCGCCAAGAACGAGCAACGCCGCGCCGTCGTCGCACGCTACGCCGAGCGGCGCGCCGAGCTCAAACGCATCATCGCCGCCCCGACCAGCACCGACGGGCAACGCAGCGCCGCCCTGGCCGAACTGGCCCGCCAACCCCGCGACGCCAGCCCGGTGCGGGTGCGCAACCGCGACGCCGTCGACGGTCGGCCCCGCGGCCATCTACGCAAGTTCGGACTGTCCCGGGTGCGGGTCCGCGAGCTCGCCCACGACGGCGCCCTACCCGGGGTGCGGAAGGCAAGCTGGTGAGCGCCAGGCGGATCCGGAGCTCACCGGACCGGACGCAGCCCAGGAAGAAGCGGAATCTGCTGGCCGGCCTCGGGCTGGCGGCGGTCGACTACAAGGACACCGCCACGCTGCGGGTGTTCATCTCCGACCGCGGCAAGATCCGCTCACGGTCGGTGACCGGTCTGACCGTGCAACAGCAACGGCAGGTCGCCACCGCGATCAAGACCGCCCGCGAGATGGCGCTGTTGCCCTACCCGGGCGCCACACCCCGCTGACCCACGCGGCCCGGGTTCACCCGTTGTTGGCGCGCACGCCCTCCTCCACCTTCTTGCCCAGGTCGGGGTCGACGTTGCGCCAGTACTCGAACACCCGGGAGAGCACCGGCTCGCGCACACCCTTGGAGACGTGGCCGATGATGTTGTGGGCCAGCCGATCCCGGGCCGCGTCGTCGAGCACCTCACGCACCATGGCGCCGGCCTGGCTCCAGTCGTCGTCATCGGCGCGCAGTGTGTAGGCGGTGCGGACCATGTCGCCGTCGGCGGTCCAGTGCGCCTCGGCCACCCGTCTGGGATCGTCGACGACGGGACCGCCCATCGAGTTCGGCGTGTACACCGGGTCCGTCGCGTTGCGGATGCGCATCGCACCGTCCTTGGAGTACGCGTTGACCTCGGTGTGCGGCTCGTTGACCGGGATCTGCTTGTAGTTGACTCCCAGCCGGGCACGGTGCGCGTCGGCGTAGGAGAAGCCGCGGGCCAGCAGCATCTTGTCCGGGCTCAGTCCCGTGCCCGGCACGATGTTGTTCGGCTCGAAGGCCGCCTGCTCGATCTGGGTGTGATAGTCCTCGACGTTGCGGTTCAGCGTCATCTTCCCGACGTCGATCAGCGGGTAGTCGGCGTGTGGCCAGATCTTGGTCAGGTCGAACGGGTTGATCCGATAGGTCTTGGCATCCTCGAAGGGCATGATCTGCACCTTGAGCGTCCAGCTCGGGAAGTCGCCACCGTCGATCGAGTCGTAGAGATCACGCTGGTGGTAGTCGCCGTCCTCGCCGGCCAGGCGATCGGCGTCCTCCTGGGTGAGGAAGTCGATGCCCTGATCGGTCTTGAAGTGGTACTTCACCCAGAACATCCGGCCCTCGGCGTTGATCCAGCTGTAGGTGTGGCTGGAGTAGCCGTTCATGTGCCGCCACGTCTTCGGGATGCCCCGGTCGCCCATCAACCAGGTGACCTGGTGGGCCGACTCGGGCGACAGCGTCCAGAAGTCCCACTGCATGTGGTGGTCGCGCAGGTTGGTGGCGGCCATCCGTTTCTGGCTGCGGATGAAGTTCTGGAACTTCATCGGGTCCCGCACGAAGAACACCGGGGTGTTGTTGCCGACCATGTCGAAGTTGCCCTCCGACGTGTAGAACTTCAGCGCGAATCCGCGCGGGTCACGCCAGGTGTCGGGGCTGCCCCGCTCGCCGGCCACCGTCGAGAACCGCACCACCATCTCGGTTTTGGCGCCGGGCGCCAGGAACGCGGCCTTGGTGTAGGCGCTGACATCGTCGGTCACCTCGAAGGTGCCGAACGCGCCACCGCCCTTGGCGTGCGGTTGGCGCTCGGGAATGCGCTCCCGGTTGAAGTTGGCCATCTGCTCGATCAGGTAGTGATCCTGCAGCAGGATCGGACCGTCCGGCCCGACCGACAAGGAATGTTCGACGCTGGGTACCGGTTGTCCGCCGTCGGTGGTGGCGATCTTCTCCGTCATCTGCCCTCATCTCCTGGAGATCTCGGTCTGCTTCCACAGCCCGGGCCCGCGGTGGATGCCCACACACCGCGGCGCACCGAGCACTGGGCGTGGGTTACCCCACCGTCCCGTCGACAAACCAGACAGCCGGGACAAGGCCCCGCCGCCACCGTCACCACCACCTTCGCCGCCACAGCCGCCGTCTCCCCGAAAAGATTCACCGGCAACACCTCTCGGTGCTGCCGGTGAGGGAGGACGGTCTCAGGGGCGCGGGGCTGTGGACGGCCCGGGCGCAGGTCCGTTGCCCTGCCCGGCACCGGGACCGCCGGGGCCACCGGGGCCACCGGGTCCGCCGGGCCCCCCGTCGCGGGGACCGAACATGCCGGGCCCGCCACCCGGGCCGATCATGCCGGGTGCGTGCATGCCCCACGGGCGGTGCTCGGACGAACCCGGGCCGGGGCGGGGACCGTGATCCGGGCCCGGGCCGCCGCGACCGAGGGCAAACCCGCTGAAGAAGATGACGGCCACGATGAACACGGTGCCCGCGACGATCCCGACCCAGGCGGCGACCTGGTACAGCCGGCTACGGTCTGACGGCTGGTCTTTCGGCTCGACGACCCCCGGTTCCTCCCGCACGGCGGGAGTGCCGACCGGATCTGTGACAGCACTGGACTGATCAGGTGTTTCACTCATATCTCGGATGATCCCGGCCGTCACCCTGGTCTTCCCTGGGTCTGACTTATGAATCAGCTATGAGCCACCCGCGCGAGTGGGACCCGCCCGCGGTGATCGTCCCCTGGTCTCTCAGGCCGACGACGCCGTTGCCGCGGCGGGCTGGCGGGTCCGGGTGATCCAGCCCCTGACTCCCTTGACCGATGCCCGGTTCAGCAGCTCCTGGTAGAAGTCCTCGGAGACGGTGCGGGTGCGGCTGAGCAGGAATCCGCTCAGGCCGGTGGGGTCGGAGACGATGGCCCACTGATAGTCGGGATCGAGGTCGACGATCCAGTAGTTGCCGGGCGGGTTGTCCGACGGCGGGCCGAAGAACCGGACGTTGAGCTTGTTGTTCGTCGGGTCGACCGGCAGGGCGGCGCCGACGATGCTCGACTCCGGCCCGTTGTCGAAGAAGTAGTTGCCGGAGTTCTCGACCCTGATCGACCCGTCCGGGTTGAGGCTGTACACCGCCGTGGTGTTGACCAGGCCGAGGGAGAAGAACTGCTTGACGCTGCCCACCTCGTACCAGGTGCCCAGGTAGTCGTTGACGTCGACGACCGGCGGGGGCGCCAGCACGACGGCGGCCGTGTCACCCATGACGATGTACTGGTCGGGGTCGCCGTAGATGCCGTTGCCGTCGGCGGGTCCCAGTCCCTGGTACAGATCATTGATCCAGCCCGTGGCCAGCGTGTGGACCGCCGCGGTGTTGCCGGGCGGGGAGAACCGCGTCACCAGCTGGGCGAAGAAGTCGACGAGCGGGTTCCCGCCCAGCAGTGAGTCGACGTGCGAACCGTGGGCCAGGGTCACGCCGACGAACGTGTCGGGGCGGGCAGCGACGAGTTCCTTGGTGATGGCCCCGTTCAGGTTCCACAGCTGCGGTGGGGCCGCGATCTGGTAGACGGGGATGTAGGGGTCGTCGAGGCTCTGCAGGGCGTTCGGCACGACGCCGGGGAACGAGAAGCCGTCGAACATCACCACGCCGCGCAGGCTGCCGTCGTTGGTGGGGTCGTCCTCGTAGTAGCCGCCGACCGCCGTGGCGAAGCCACCACCGGCGGAGTGACCGGACAGCACGAAGTCCTCGGGCAGCATGCCCTGCAGGCCGGCCGCGGTCGCGCTGCTGGTCAGCGTCGCCCGGTCACCGAGGAACAGCTCGGCGACGGCCTGTTGCGTGCCCGGTCCGTTGATCCAGCAGCCCCCGCACCGCAGCGCCGGGAACGACGGCAGGTTGGCGGCCACGACGATGCTGTTGGTCTGTTGTGCCAGCGTCTCGGCCAGCGCGGTGTAGAGGAACTTGGTGCCGAGGAAGCCGTGCTGCAGCCAGATGACACCGGTCGCCGCCACCGAGCCGTCGGCCTGGGTCGGGAAGTACCAGTCCGCGCGGGTGGTGAGGTCACGGGTGCCGACCGGGATGGTGAGCTTGGCGTGGCTGGTCTTGACGCCGGTGACGGTGTCGGCAGGGGCGCTTTCCAGAGGCGCCCCGACCTGGGTCGACGTCGTCGGAGCGTGCGTCGGCGCCAACGCCGATAGCGCGGCCCCCTCGGCGGTCGACATGCCCGCAGGGCGAGTCTCGGGAGCTGTGGTGGCCGGTGCCGCAGAAGAACCGCCAGCGGTGAGCTCGGCAGACACGACGTCCGTTGTGTCCACAAGCTCCGTAGTGTCCACAAGCTCCGTGATGTCCACAGCCGCCTCCCCGGTCGCCGGCGTGGCCGCTGCCGGCTGCGCCGAATCCTTGGTGGTTTCGTCCACATGGATATCGCTGGAGGTCGCGTCCGCTGATTCCTCCACGCTCTGCTGTGGCTGTGTTGCCTGCTGTGGCTGTGTTGCGCCGCCATCTGTATCGTCACCCGCGGCGTCGTCGGCGGCATTCCGCCGCTCCACGGTGGAGGTCCGCTTGCGGTCGGCATGCGAGTTCGGCGCATCAGGCCCAGCACCCGGCCGCCGGGTACCCACTCGTCGAACGAGCGAGCGCCCGGCCGCCGGTTCCGTCGACGGGGCCGACTCCCGGGCCCGGTTCGGCGGTGACACGCGGGTGGACGGTAGCGAGTCGTGGTCGACCGAGCGACTGGTCGAACCGGTGTCGGCGGAGGAGTCTGTGGCGGCCGCGGCGTCACCGGCACCGGCAACCACGGCCGCGCCGATTCCGACAAACACCGCAGCGGCACCCCACCATGCTCGCGCGTCTGCCATCGCCAACCTCCTCTACGAGATCGCAGGAGACGCTAGCCGAAAGCAACACCGGGAGGAGGCCCCCTGGCACACTCTGTCGGAACCGTAAGAAACTCGTCAGCAACGCACCGCAAGTGGCCGGGCGATCGCGCCAGGCCCTGATCATGCGCCCCGGATGGCGCGTGAATCGGGAGGCCCTCCGCCTTCATCCCAGCAATGCGACGATAACCGCAATCGCCGGGACCGACGCCGCAGTGGTGATCAGAGTGGCCTCCCGAGCCAGACGCTCGCCGCACCGGTAGACAGCCGCGAAGGCGTTGACGTTCTGCGCAGATGGCAGCGCCGCCAATACGGTCACGGTCGTGACCTGGGCGGACGAACCATGGAAGGCCCATCGGCACAACGCGTAGGCGACAACGGGCATCAGAATCACCTTGAAGAGCACAGCGGTCGCCACATCGGCACGTCCTGTTCGTGCGGATCGCTCACCACGCGTGCTGAGGGACATCCCGAAAGCCAAAAGCACGGTGGGAACCGCAAGACCGGCAAGAAGTGTCAGCGGGTCGGCAATCGGCCGAGGAAACCGCACGCCCAGCGCAGACATCGCCACGCCGAAGACGCTGGCCGCGATGGTCGGGTTGGCGAACAGACCGAGTACACGTGCCCGCACAGTTGTATCGGCACGTCCGGACGAGTCAAGGATCGCCACGCCCACCGGAATGAGCACCACACACTGGAAAACGATGAGCGCGGAAACGTCGGTGGTACTACCCAGAACGTACGCGCTCAACGGCAACCCCAGATTGCCGGCATTGACGTACGACGATGACCACGCGCCGATGGCTGCCTCGGCCCGCGACCGCTTGTGAAGCAGCGTCGCGATGCCGAAGTACAACCCAAAGACCACGAAGGTGGCCACTACCGACACTAACAGGGGTACCGAAAAAACCTCTGCCGGTGCCGCATTGGACAACGTCACCAACAGAAGCGCCGGCAATCCGACATAGAAGGCCACGCGGTTGAGAACTCCCCGGGCATCGTCGCCAAGCACCGCGGTGCGACCGAGGATCATCCCGAGCACGATGATGACCCCGATGACGGCGAATCCCTGCAGCACCGCGATCATCGCCCACCCCCTCGGCTCGGGACGGTCGCCGATCCTTCAGATTGCCTTTCACATAGGGGTTGTCTTTCAAACACGGGCAGCCTCACACCGCGCGTCACCGGAACGCCCTGCCCGCCAGACAAAGCACCGTCATGCCAACGCACATCCGACGGCACCATCGCAGGGGTCGGCTGCGGCGGGCGTACAGCACGAAGCAGTCTCTCATCGCAGCGTTTCGCGCCGGTCGACTGGCAAGGTTGGTGATTGACGCCATAGCCATTCCATCGCAACCGATTCACGTTCGGACCGATGCTGGACATGCACGACGATATCGAGGAAGTCCAGCAACACCCATCGCCCTTCCCGAGCCACCGCACGCTGTTCCGACGGATATCCCGCAAGGCCCATCGTCTTCTCGACACCAGCGACTATCGTGTCGAGCTGGCGACCGTCCTCCCCCGAGACGACCACGAAGCACTCGGCGATCGACAACCGCGCGGAGACATCGATGATCACAACGTCGCCACCGCGATACGCCGTGGCGGCGCGCGCGGCGATGGCCGCCATCTGTCTGGCCCTCGGCGATGCGGTCGACTCGAGACGACGTTTTCTGTCGGTTCGGTTTGGCCGACAGCTCGACGCAGCACGCGGGGCCAGCACGGAAATGCTCACCGGCCCGGCCCCGGCAACAATGCCACCCAGACGTGCCTGCAGTTGATAGGCGCGGGCGCGGCCCAGGAGCTCGCGGTCAGCGTGGTCAAGCCGCCGCCGCGATGCTGCGTGGCCGGCGATGATCCGGACGAATCGCTGCTCGAGTTGGTCGGCACTCATCCCGAAGGCCGGAAAAGTGTCCTCGTCATCTATCGCATCATGCGGTCCCCACGCCAAGACGTACTCGACGATACTGCGATCGAACCAGTCCATATGATCTGCCTTATGATCTGCCTTCAGCAATATGGGGCGCGGGGAGCTAACCGAAGAGTGTCAGCGCTTCCTCATAGCGTTCCCGCGGAACCGTCTTGAGTTCCTCGACCGCCTCCCGCAGTGCGACATTGACAAGGCCCGTGCCTCTCGCGGCGATCATCGAACCCCACTTGCCGTCGTGAGCTGACTGGACTGCCGCCATGCCCATCCTGGTCGCCAACACCCGATCGAAGGCGGTGGGGACCGCACCTCGTTGGATGTATCCCAGTGTGGTGGCGCGTGTCTCGATACCGGTGCGGTCCTCGATCATCGACGAAAGTACGTCGGCGATGCCACCGAGACGCGGGCGCCCGAAGGTGTCGAGACCGCGGGCATGGTGCGCCGTTGCCATCGTGTCAAGTGCGAAACCCTCGGCTACCACGACCAGCGGCGTGCGCCCCCGGTCGCGGGTACTTTCCACCCACTTACAGATCGTCTCGATCGATTCCGCAACCTCAGGGATCAGAATCGAGTGCGCACTGGTTGCGATACCGGCATGCAGCGCGATCCAGCCCGCGTTGCGGCCCATCACCTCCACAACCATGCACCGATGATGTGCTTCACCAGAAGTCTGGATCCGATCGATCGCCTCGGTCGCTATCTCCACGGCGGTGTCGAAGCCGAAGCTGTAATCGGTGGCCGACAGATCGTTGTCGATCGTTTTCGGAACTCCAACAACATTCACCCGGTTGCGATCGAGTTCGGCAGCCACCGATAACGTCCCCTCGCCACCGACGGTGATCAGCCCCGTCACTCCCAGGTCCGACAACACGTCATACACCGTTCTGTCGTCCATACCGTCAGCGAAAGGGTTCGTTCGCGAGGTACCCAGAATCGTCCCGCCACGACGGGACAGCCCACCCACCTCCCTCCAGTCGAGTTCTACATAATCGCGCTCGACCACACCGCGCCAACCGTCCCGGAACCCAATGAACTCGTCGCCGAATTCCCGGGTTCCCTTGAGGACCGCACCACGGATCACCGCGTTGAGTCCCGGGCAGTCGCCACCGCTGGTAAGAATCCCCAATCGCATGAACTGGCGTCCCGGATCAGAAGACACGCAGGGCGGAAGCCGCAGGCGCGTCCAGCAGTTTCGAGATCTCGTCGTCAAGCTCGAGCAGGGTGATCGAGGCTCCGGCCATGTCCAATGCGGTGCAGTAGTCGCCGATGTACGAACGTTCGACAATCAGGCCGCGCTCGTTCAGGAGCTTGTGGACGTGGCCGTACAGCAGGTAGAGCTCGCTGATCGGGGTTCCGCCCAGGCCGTTGACCATAACCGCGATATGAGCACCAGACTCGAACGGCTTGTCTGCGGCGATCACACTCACCAGTTCGTCCACGATTGCGTTGGCTTCACGCATCTTCTCGCGCTTGCGGCCGGGCTCCCCGTGAATGCCGACACCGAATTCCACCTCGTCGTCGGCCAGATCGAACAACGGCTCACCCCTGGCGGGCGGTGTACAGGCGGTCAGTGCCATGCCCATGGAACGCATCTGGGAGTTGACCCGCTCCCCGATCTCGCGGACCTTGCCAAGGTCCATCCCCGCCTCCGCCGCGGCCCCAACAGCTTTGATCACGAAGAAGTTCCCGGCTACCCCACGCCTGCCGATCGTGTAGGTCGAGTTCTCGACGGCAACGTCGTCGTCGATGAACAGCAGTTCGGCATTGACACCCTCGGCCTCTGCAACCTCCTGCGCCATTTCGAATACCATCCGGTCACCGGTGTAATTGTTCACCAGAAGCAGGACTCCCTTGTCGTTGCTCACCCGCCGAATGGCCTCGAGTACGTTGTCCAGCGGCGGGGCGGCGAAAATATCACCCGGGCAAGCGATGTCGAGCATACCCACGCCGACGTTCATCACGTGTGCGGGTTCATGTCCAGATCCTGAACCCTGAACGATGGCGACCTTGCCGGGCACCGGTGCGTCGGCGCGCACGATGAGGTTGAACTCCGGGTCGTGCAGCAGGGTGTCGGGATTGGCCGCCGCAATTCCGGCCAGCACCTCCGCCACGAAGTTCTTGGGGTCATTGACGAATCGCTTCATTGGTTGTCCTCCAGTTCTGTCTCCGGCATTCGGTGATCGACGAGTTCGACTCTGCCGTAGCGTGTTACGTCCAAAGCGCCGACACCTTTTCACTCATGACGGCCACGGCAACCGCACCTGGATCGGCCGCCCCGATGCTCCGGTCACCGACGTAGCTAGCCCGCCCACGATTGGCGCGCATCTGTTTGGTCTGGTCGGCCCCGGCCCGCGCGGCCTGGGCCGCTGCCCGGGCGACCTCGGCGGGCGTGGCCGGACGCGTGGAGCAGGCGGCGACCTCGTCGCGGAGCGGACACAGTGCGTCCAACAGTGTCTTGTCTCCTACCGACGCGCCACCGCGCTTGCATATCCCGGCGATAGCCGCGTCAAGCATGCCCAGGACATCCTCGATCCCGATGTCGTCGCCGTCCCTGAGCGCACCGCCTGCCCGCAGGAATGCCGTACCCCAGATGGGGCCCGATGTTCCACCCAGCCGCTTCATCAAGGTGGTTGCCACGCCTCGCAGGAAGGCCGGTGAGTCCGCCGACGCCAAAGACTCCCACTGTTCCAGAACCGATTCAAATCCACGAGCGAGCGAATAGCCGAAGTCTCCGTCACCGAAGGCCGCGTCGAGCTCACAGAAGTACGTCTCGTTCTCGATCGCCGTCTCGGCCATCGCTCGCACAGCCTGGCGCAACTGAACGTTCCCTGTGGTCATTGTGCCTCCTTGGCCAGCATCTGAGCGCATCCGTTACGCAGGCTGAGCAGACGGCGTAGAGATGCGATATCCACCTGCTCTGCAAAGCCCACCCCGTAGGGGTCGGCAAGTACGGTCGTCGGCTCGGCGGCGTCCCCGAGCGTGGAGACCACAGCGGAGGCGTCCGAGAAATCCTCGCCATGCGTGTAGCTGCTTGGCGTGACAACACAGGCCAGACCGGCGGCGCGGGCCGCACGCAGGCCGACGGCGCTGTCTTCGATCACCACGGTCGCCGAGGGATCCGCCGCCAGCTCGGCGATGGCGAGCTGGTAGATGTCGGGGGCGGGTTTCTTGTGGGGCACCATGTCACCGGCGAACACCGGAATCTCGGCGCCGGCATCTCCTACGGCACCTCCCAGCACCGACCGGACCGATTCCACCGCCGATGTCGAGGCGACTGCGACGTTCCACCCCTCGGCCAGCGCTTCGCAGATCAGCCTGCTGACCCCCGCGCGGGGCGGCATCACTCCGTCGTCGACCATACCGCGGTAAATGCGCGTCTTCACCGCGTGAATGCTCTTGACATAGTCACCGACAACGGTGGGGTCAACATCGACCCCGACCTCGGCCAGCGCGGCTTCGATACGTTCCTTACCGCCGCCGATCTGGACGAGTCGGGCATAGTCGTCCTCGCTCCAGCTCATCGGCACACCGAGTTCGACGAATGCGGCGTTGAACGCCGGGAGATGCCCGAAACGCTCCGTGTCGGCCAGCACGCCGTCGCAGTCAAAGATGAGCGAGAAGCCATGGCTGTTCATGCCGCCGCCCCCGAGCTTCCGAACTGCCTCATCAGCGCGGCCACCATCATCTGTATCTCGCCAGCGGTGTGGCGGAACAAGGAAGGAGGATCCCACCGATCGGTGGCCGCACATTGGTTGAGATAACCAAGATTGGCCTTCATGTAGGTCATCTTCAGCGCCGTGGAAATATTGACTTTCGCACAACCCAGGGCGATGAGCCGGCGGAAGTCTGCATCGCTCAGACCGCTTCCGCCGTGCAGGGCAACAGGAACCGAAGTCGTTTCGGCGATGTCTTCCACCCGCTGGAAATCCAGCACCGGCGCCTGCTTATAGACGCCGTGCGCATTACCGATGGCCGGCGCGAAGACATCCACTCCCGTCTGGGTGATGAATTCCAGTACGGTCTCGAGCGGTTGGCGCTGCGCTTCGTCGTCCGAACCGTGGCCGTCTTCGACTCCGGTGATCGACTCGATCTCACCTTCAACATGTGCACCGTACCTACGTGCCTCGGCAACGACGTCGATCGTCTGGCGCTGGTTCTCCGCTACCGGCATTTCGGATGCGTCGAATAGCACCGAATTCCAACCCAGGGACAGGCATTCGGAGATCACCGCGCGATCGGGGCAGTGGTCCAAGTGCAGCGAGACCGGAACCTCGATCCCAGCCGTCATTGCCGTCCACATCGCGTACAGCGTCCTGGCTCCGATGGTGCGGACCGTCTTCACCGAGGTTTGAACGATCAGGGGCGAACGCTCGGTGACCGCTGTTGCGAGAGCGGTCTCCATGGTGAGGTCGTTGAAGACATTTATCGCCGCGACGCCGTAGCGTTTGGCGTAGGCCGGCTTCAGTATCTGGTCGAGTGCCACGACGGGCATGTGATGTCCTTTCCGGTAGAATATTTGACCGTTCGGCGTGGAACCGGCGTGCGCAGGATTGCCGTCGGTCAGCTGTTTTCGGGGAAGCCGAGGTTGATGCCGCCCTGAGGGCGCGAGCCGGGATCCAGCCAGCGGCTGGTGATGGCCTTCTGCCGGGTGAAGAACTGCACACCGTCGGTGCCGTGGGCGTGGCTGTCGCCGAACAGGGAGGCCTTCCAGCCTCCGAAACTGTAGTAGGCCATCGGCACCGGGATCGGCACGTTGATGCCCACCATGCCCACCTGGACCTCGTTCTGGAAGCGCCGGGCGGCGCCACCGTCGTTGGTGAAGATGGCGGTGCCGTTGCCGT
>NZ_NVQF01000066.1 GCF_002592005.1 Mycolicibacterium palauense
GGCGACCATCGCGATCAACGGGACCACCGAGACCTTCCCACCCGAGGTCCCCGAGGCCCAACGCACAATCCTGGCCAGCCTCAACATCCCCGAACCGGGGCACTAAGCAAAATGTCCTAACTCAGGTCAACGGACCGATGGGGCTGTCCACGACGCGATAACGGGTCACGCTGCCTCCCTGGGCGGCCAATGGTTGACGGGGTGCTCCAGCGCGGTCCACAGGTACTGGGTGGCGTAGGACCGCCACGGTCGCCAGCGCGCACTGTGCTCGGTGAGTTCACGGATGTCGGCGGGCAGGCCGAGCCGACGCGCCGCGGTCCGCACTCCCAGGTCGGTGACCGGGAACGCGTCCGGGTCACCCAGGCCCCGCAGCCCGATCATCTCGGCGGTCCACGGGCCGACGCCGGGAATCTCCAGCAGCTGCGTCCGCGCCCGGGCCCAATCGGTTCCGGCCCCCAGCACGATGTCCCCGCGGGCCAGTGCCGTGATCAGTGCCCGCAGCGTCCGGCGGCGCGATCCCGGCATGCCGAGTTCGGCGAGATCGGCGTCGGCCAGCTCGCCGATCTCGGGGAACGCCGCGGACAACCCTCCGCCAGGATCGTCGAGCGGGCTGCCGTGCGCGGCGACGAGCCGCGCCCCGAGCGTGCGGGCCGCGCCGGTGGACACCTGCTGACCCAGGACGACGCGGATCGCCAGCTCGGCCCCGTCGACGCTGCGGGGCAGCCGCTGGCCTGGCGCGGCGGCCACCACCGCTCCGAGGCGCCGGTCCGCCCCGAGCGCCTCGTCGACGGCCTGGGGGTCGGCATCCAGGTCGAGCAGTCTTCGGCACCGCGCGATCGCGGTCGTCAGATCGCGGAAGTCGCCGAGCCACAGCTGACAGCGGACGTGGTCGGGGTGCGGGGTCAGGCCGACCACGGCGCGGCCGTGCGGAAGCCGCAGCGCGCGCCGGAACGCCCCGGCCCGCACCTCCTCACAGCCGGGGATCGCTGTCGCGGCCAGGTGCTCGAAGACGCCGTCGGCGCAGAAGGGTGTGCGGGTCGGCAGCTTGAGCACCAGGGAGCCCGCCGACGCGGCACGGCGATCGCGCGCGGCCCGGGACCGGCGGCGCAGCTCGGTGGGCGTACTGTCCGATGCCGCCCGGACCGTGTCGTTGAACTGCCTGATGCTGGAGAAGCCCGCCGCGAAGGCGATATCGCCGAGTGGCAGGTCACTGGTCTCGATGAGCAGGCGCGCGGTCTGGATCCGCTGCGCCTGCGCCAACGCCAGGGGCCCCGCGCCGACCTCGGCCCGCAGCAGCCGCTGCAGCTGGCGGGTGGTGTAGCCCAACCGGGCCGCCAGCCCGGACACCCCCTCGCGGTCGACGGTCCCCTCGGCGATCAACCGCATCGCCCGCGCCACGACATCGCCGCGCACGTTCCATTCGGGCGACCCCGGTGAGGCGTCCGGCCGGCACCGCTTGCACGCGCGGAAACCGGCCCCGAGCGCGGCCGCCGACGTCGGGTAGAACGCGACGTTGCGGGCCAGCGGGGTCCGGGCCGGACAGCTTGGCCGGCAGTAGATTCCGGTGCTGCGCACCGCGATGACGAACCAGCCGTCGAACCGTGCGTCGCGGGACTGCACGGCACGATAGCAGCGGTCGAAATCGTCATGCACAACTGCCACCATTACACGGGGCCACCGACAGTACTAGCGGAAATCCGACATCGCAGCGGCGCCGCCGCCCGGCAGGAACCTCGGTCGGATCCCGATCAGCACCGACGGCACCGGACCGGACTCCTCTTCGACGATCCCACGTCCGCGTCCGCCACCACGACGCAGCCGTGGTCACCGCCATGCGCCTTCCGAACGTTGACCACCCCGTGCATCGTTCTCCGACAACGCCTGGTTCACCGGCCCCGGAGCCACCATGCTCGGCGGGGTCGACATCGGTTTCCTCGTGTCCGCGACGCCGGCCGGCGGCCCTATGCCGGCGACGCCAGCGTGGTGGGGCTGTCATAGCCCCGCAGCGTCACCGTGTCGCCGAAGGTCCAGTGGGCGGCCTCGCTCTCGGCTGCGCCGCGAACGGCCGCCGCGGCGGCCAGCAGCCGGCCCGGCGTCGACTTCGCCAGCTCGCAGAGCCGGGCGGCCTCGTTGACCGGCTCGCCGATCACGGTGTACTCGAAGCGTTCGTGGGCCCCGACGTTGCCGGCGACCACCTGCCCGGCGGCCACACCGATGCCGGCCTCGCATTCGGGCACCTCGCTGCGCAGCCGCCGCGCGATCGAGCGGGCCGCCCCCAGCGCGGCGTCCTCGGGGCAGTCCAGGTCGTTGGGGGCCCCGAACACCGCCAGGCAGGCGTCTCCCTCGAACTTGTTGACCAGC
This sequence comes from Mycolicibacterium palauense, assembly GCF_002592005.1. Taxonomy (GTDB): domain Bacteria; phylum Actinomycetota; class Actinomycetes; order Mycobacteriales; family Mycobacteriaceae; genus Mycobacterium; species Mycobacterium palauense. Next base: position 2,362 of record NZ_NVQF01000066.1, read on the forward strand.
CCGTCGTAGCGGTCCACCTCGTCGACGACGACGGCGAAGAACCGGTTGAGCAGCGTCACGATCTCGGTGGCGGGCCTGCTGGTGACCAGCTGGGTCGAGCCGACGATGTCGACGAAGACCACGGCGGCGTGGCGTTCCTCGCCGCCGAGCTCGATGCGGCCCGACTCGGCGGCGGCCGCCACGGTGCGGCCGACGTGGCGGCCGAACAGGTCGCGGACCCGTTCGCGCTCCCGCAGCCCGGTGACCATCGAGTTGAATCCGCGTTGCAGCTCGCCCAGCTCGGTCCCGTCGAACACCACCACATTCGTCTGCAGGTCGCCCTTCTCGACCCGGTCGAGCGCGGCGCGCACCACCCGCACCGGTGTCGTGGTCAGCCAGGACAGGATCCACATCAGGATGAACCCGAACACCAGGGCGAACCCGGCCAGGATGATCACCGCCACCGCGAACTGCGTGCGGGTGACATTGCGCAGGAACAGCGTGATACCGGCCGAGAGCAGAATGCCCAGCACCGGCACCCCCGAACCCAGCGCCCACACCAGCAGGGTGCGGCCCATGATGCCCGGGGCCAGGCGGCGCGGCGGTGGGCCCGCCTCGAGCGCCTGCGCGGCCACCGGACGCAACGCGAACTCGGTGAACAGGTAGCAGCTCGTGGAGACCACGATGCCGCTGAAGCTGATGCCCAGCAGCATCTTCGGGACGAACCGGGAGTCGGCCAGCCCGTAGAGCAGGGTCAGCAACACCGTCCCGCCGCCCCACAGGATCAACAGCACCCGGGTCAACCGCCACGGCGCCTTGAAGGTGTTGACCTGGTCGGCGCGGGTCGGTGGGCGTTCCTCGATCGACCAGCGCACGTTGTCGATCACCCGCAGCGTCGCCCAGGCCCCGCCGACCACCAGCGCGCCGGCCACATAGGCCGGCGCGACGACGAAGGTGATCCACCGGACGTCGGGGCCGAACACGTTGGGCGTGGGAAAGGCCACCGTGGCCACCAGCATCGCGACACCGATGCCGATGATGTTGGCCAGCAGGACGAACGTGGTGAGGATCACCTGGATGCGCACGCGGCGCCGCCGCTGGGTCTCGGAGACCTTGCCCAACAGCCACGAGCCGAACTCGGGTGTGTCGGGCAGTCGCGCGCTCTGCCGGGTCATCCGCTCCAGAACACGACCCAGCCGTTGTGCCAGAGTCATGTTCGCGGTCATGGTGCGCATCAGCCTAGTTCGTGACCGGCGACGCCAGTCCGGAGTTCGTGGCCACGGGCTCTATGGTGGATCGGGTGCGTCTCGTGATCGCCCAGTGCACCGTGGACTACGTCGGCCGGCTGACCGCGCATCTGCCGTCGGCGCGGCGGCTGCTGCTGATCAAGGCCGACGGCTCGGTCAGCGTGCACGCCGACGACCGGGCCTACAAGCCGCTGAACTGGATGAGCCCGCCGTGCTGGCTGATCGAACAGGCCGACGGCCCGCAGCCGGTGTGGGTGGTGGAGAACAAAGCCGGTGAGCAGCTGCGCATCACCGTCGAGGACATCGAACACGACTCCAGCCACGAACTCGGTGTCGATCCCGGCCTGGTCAAGGACGGTGTCGAGGCGCACCTGCAGGCCCTGCTGGCCGAACACGTCGAACTGCTCGGCGTGGGCTACACGCTGGTGCGCCGGGAGTACATGACCGCGATCGGGCCGGTGGACCTGCTGTGCCGCGACGAGCAGGGGCGTTCGGTGGCCGTCGAGATCAAGCGGCGCGGGGAGATCGACGGTGTCGAGCAGCTCACCCGCTACCTGGAACTGCTCAACCGGGACACGCTGCTGGCGCCGGTCAGCGGGGTGTTCGCGGCCCAGCAGATCAAGCCGCAGGCGCGCACTCTCGCGGTTGATCGTGGAATCCGTTGCGTGACACTGGACTATGACCAGATGCGGGGCATGGACAACGACGAGTACCGGCTGTTCTGATGGGGCGGCGACGCGGCGCGGGCAAGCGGGGCAGGCCGGTGCCGCCCCTTCCCGCGCCCCGACGCACCGAGACCGGGCCCGACGGCTACGACTACGAGGTACGACAGGTCTCGGGAGCCCGTGCTAGCAAGATCTACCGCTGCCCGGGCTGCGATCACGAGATCCGGGTCGGCATCGCCCACGTCGTGGTCTGGCCGGCCGATCTCGGGGAATCCGCGCTCGACGACCGGCGGCACTGGCACACGCCGTGCTGGACGCACAGATCGACCCGCGGTCCCACCAGGAAGTGGTCCTAGCGGTAACCGTCAGTGACTGCCCTCGGCGGCCGGCTCGACGAGCTCGATCAGCACGCCGCCGGCGTCCTTCGGGTGGACGAAGTTGATCCGCGAATCGGCCGTGCCGCGCCGGGGGGCGTCGTAGAGCAGCCGCACACCCTGCTCGCGCAGCCGGGCCGAGAGCGCATCGAGATCGCCGGTGCGGTAGGCCAGCTGCTGCAGGCCGGGACCGCGCTTGTCGAGGAACTTCGCGATCGTCGAGGAATCGTCGACCGGGGCCATCAGCTGCAGCTGGGCCGAGCCGACCGGCGCGCCGCGCACGGTGAGCATCGCCTCGACGATGCCCTGCTCCTCGTTGAGCTCCTCGTGCAGGACGATCATGCCGAGGTGGTCGTGGTACCACTTCTTCGCGGCCTCCAGATCGGGGACCGCGATACCGACGTGGTCGATGGCGGTAACCAGCGCGGTCGCCAGGACTGGGCGGGCGTCAACCTGATCTGTGGTCATAACATCAAGGTAACCTGCGGGAGAAGATTGCGCTTCTGCCCCCGGTCGGATCGGACCGCGAGAACAGCCTTGGAGGAGTTAATGACGACGTCGGTAATTGTTGCTGGAGCCCGCACTCCGATCGGCAAGCTCTCCGGTTCGTTGAAGGATTTTTCGGCGTCGGATCTCGGCGGGATCGCCATCAAGGGGGCGCTGGAGAAGGGCGGGGTGGACCCCTCGGCCGTGCAGTACGTGATCATGGGCCAGGTGCTGACCGCCGGCGCCGGCCAGATGCCGGCGCGGCAGTCCGCGGTGGCCGGCGGGATCCCGTGGGACGTGCCCGCGCTGACGATCAACAAGATGTGCCTGTCGGGTATCGACGCCATCGCGCTGGCCGACCAGCTCATCCGCGCCGGCGAGTTCGACGTGGTGGTCGCCGGCGGCCAGGAGTCGATGACCCGGGCCCCGCACCTGTTGATGGATTCGCGGGCCGGCTACAAGTACGGCGACGTGGTGGTCAAGGACCACCTGGCCTACGACGGCCTGCATGACGTGTTCACCGATCAGCCGATGGGTGCGCTGACCGAACAGCGCAACGACGCCGACCGGTTCACCCGCGCCGAGCAGGACGAATACGCCGCCTCCTCGCACCGGAAGGCCGCCGCGGCCTGGAAGGACGGCGTCTTCGCCGACGAAGTGGTCACGGTGCCCATCCCGCAGCGCAAGGGCGACCCGATCGAGTTCGCAGAGGACGAGGGCATCCGCGCCAACACCACCGTGGAATCGCTGTCGGGCCTCAAGCCCGCCTTCCGCAAGGACGGCACGATCACCGCCGGGTCGGCCTCGCAGATCTCCGACGGCGCCTGCGCGGTGGTGGTGATGAGCAAGGACAAGGCCATCGAACTGGGGCTGGACTGGCTCTGTGAGATCGGTGCGCACGGCGTGGTCGCCGGCCCGGACTCCACCCTGCAGTCCCAGCCGGCCAACGCGATCAAGAAGGCGATGGCCCGGGAGGGCATCGGCGTCGACGACCTCGACGTGGTGGAGATCAACGAGGCCTTTGCCGCGGTGGCGCTGGCGTCGACCAGGGAGCTGGGCATCGACCCGGAGAAGGTCAACGTCAACGGTGGCGCGATCGCCGTCGGGCATCCGATCGGGATGTCGGGCGCCCGCATCGCCCTGCACGTCGCGCTGGAACTCAAGCGGCGTGGCTCGGGGATCGGCGTCGCGGCGCTGTGCGGTGCCGGCGGTCAGGGCGACGCCCTGGTGCTGCGGGCGGGCTGATCCCGGACCCGGAACTCCACTACGCGTTGTAGTAGCTGGCGGTCGGGTTGGGCACAATGGACGCCATGGCAGATGGTGTGACGAGTTCCTTCGACATCCGCACGACCGCGGGCCGGTTCCGCCTGGTGGCCTTCGCCGAGGCGGTCAGCTGGGTCGGCCTGCTGGCCGGGATGTACTTCAAGTACCTGGGCACCCCGCGCACCGAGATCGGCGTCAAGATCTTCGGGATGGCCCACGGCCTGGTGTTCATCGCCTTCGTGCTCACCGCGCTGGCGGCCGGCATCGCCTTCCGCTGGTCGGTGACCACGTGGTTGCTGGCGTTGCTGGCGAGCATCGTCCCGCTCGGCAGTGTGATCTTCCTCATATGGGCTGACCGGGGGGCCCGGCTGGGCGAAACGGCGCCCGTCGGGCCCACCGTCGCGGATTCGGCGCGGGCGGGCCAACCGGTCACCGAGTGACCGTGACAGACTTGTCTTCGTGACACGTCCTCGTCCTTCCGGGGGCGCCGCGGGCGCCCCGATCGCCGCGTCGATGGCCGGCGCCGTCGACCTGTCCGCACTCAAGCAGCGCGCACAGCCGCCCGGGGCTGCCGCCGGGTCCGGGCAGGACTCGGGAACGGCCCCCGGTGTCGAGATCACCGAGGCCAACTTCGAGCCCGAGGTCCTCGTCCGCTCCGGTGAGGTGCCGGTCGTGGTGGTGCTGTGGACGCCGCGCAGCGACACCTCGGTGCAGCTGGTCGAGGTGCTCGGTGCGCTGGCCGCCGACGACCGCGGGAAATGGGTGCTGGCCACCGTCAACGTCGACACCACCCCGCGGGTCGCCCAGGCCTTCGGCGTGCAGGCGGTGCCGACCGTGGTCGCACTGGCCGGCGGGCAGCCGCTGTCCAGCTTCCAGGGCATGCAGGCGCCCGATCAGCTGCGCCAGTGGATCGACTCGCTGCTGGAGGCCACCGCCGGCAAGCTCAGCGGCGGTCCGGCCGAGGCCGACGAGCCCGAACAGGTCGACCCCGCCGTCGCCCAGGCGCGGCAGCACCTGGAGTCCGGCGACCTCGACGCCGCCAAGACCGCCTACGAGCAGATCCTGGCCGCCGACCCCGGCCACGCCGAGGCCAAGGGGGCGGTCCGTCAGATCGCGTTCCTGCTGCGGGCCACCGCCCAGCGCCCCGACGCCGTGGCCGCCGCCGACGCCGCGCCCACCGACGTCGAGGCGGCCTTCGCCGCCGCCGACGTGCTGCTGCTCAACCAGGACGTCGCGGCCGCGTTCGACCGGCTGATCGCGCTGGTGAAGAGGACCGCCGGCGACGACCGCACGAAGGTACGGACACGGCTGATCGAGCTCTTCGAGCTGTTCGATCCCGCCGACCCCGACGTCATCGCGGCGCGCCGCAACCTGGCCAACGCCCTGTACTGACCGGCCGCGCCGGTCGTCACCGCGGAGGCGGCCCCGTGAACGCCAGGTGCGTCAGGGCCGAGTTCATGAAGTCGCGGAAGTGCAGCCAACGCCCCTCCCGCAGGGTGATGATGTGGGCGAACTCCGACTCCCACTCGTGGCCGGTGTCGCGCCTGCGGAACCGCTGCCGGCCCCACGCCGCGAGGTCGTCGCCGTGGGCGATGAATTTCCACACCTCCATCTCGGTGATCTCGATGGCCGAGCCGACCGCGGCGAAGAACGCCACGGCCTCCTCGATGCCGCGGTAATCGCCGGCGTAGGGGATGGCGTCGGTGCCGTAGTAGGTGATGCGGACCTGCGGGTCCATGTGCGCCAGTGCGGCATCGAGATCACCGGCGGGAACGGCGGCGTAGATCGCCTCCGTCGCCGCGATGTTGCGGGCCTCCACGCCGAGCTCGTCGGTGGCCGCGCTCACCGGACCAACTCCAGCGGCAACCGCACGAAGGCGTGCGTGAGCAGGCTGGCGGTCTGTTTGTCGCCCGGATCGCCGGTGAGCGCGATCGTCGAGTAGCGGTCCAGGAACGCGTTGAGCACCGCGGTGACCTCCAGGCGCGCCAGCGACGAGCCCAGACAGAAATGCAGGCCGTGGCCGAACGACAGCTGCTGGCGGGCGTTGGGGCGGTCCAGATCGAAGCGGTCCGGATCGGTGAACACCGCCGGGTCCCGGTTGGCCGCGCCGAAGAACAGCGCCACCCAGTCGCCGCGGCGGATGGTTGCGCCGTCGATCTCGACGTCGCGCGTGGCGATGCGGAACAACCGCTGGGGCGGGCCGTCGATCCGCATCGCCTCCTCGATGAACGCGGGGATCAGCGAGCGGTCGGCCCGCACCCGCGCGGCCACCTGCGGCTCACGGGCCAGGGCGTGCAGCAGGTTGCCGATCAGGTATGTCGTCGTCTCGCTGCCGGCCACCACCAGCGTCACACAGAACCGGACGATCTCCTCGGGGGTCAGGCGCTGCCCGTCGACCTCGGCGCGCAGCAGGGCCGAGATCAGATCCTCGGCGTCGTCGATATCGCCGCCCGGGGGGCACTCGGCCAACCGTGCGGTGTGCTCGACGAGGCGCTCGGCGAAGGCGCCGACCATCTCCTCGTTGCTCGACATCCGCTCCTGCGGGGTGAGGTCGGAGGAGAGCATGAACGCGTTCGCCCACTTCTTGAACCGCACGTGGTCGCCGTCGGGCAGCCCGAGCAGGCGCACCATCGCCCGGGTGGGCACCTCGGCGGCGAAGGACATCACGTCGACGATCAGACCGGAGATGGGGCCCGAGGAGACGCCGCCGGTGGCGCCGGCCTCGAGCTCGTCGAGAAGCCGGGGCAGCAGCGCGTCCAGCCAGCCCGAGAGCCGCTTGACCCGGCGCGGGGAGAACGCCTGGCTGACCAGCTTGCGCTCGGAGGTGTGCTTGGGCGGGTCGGTGTTGACCAGCATCAGGCTGGGCGCCGAGGACGCCTCCTGCAGCGGGTCGCGGGAGGAGAACGTCTCGTTGTCGCGGGCCGCGGCGAACACCTGGTCGTAGCGGAACACCGCCCAGGCCGTGACCGGCTCGTCGGCACCCGGGACGGTGCCCGGCGGCCAGTCGCGGTAGCCGGCGATGGGGGACTGCCCGCGCAGCTGGTCGTAGAGGGGATAGGGGTTGGCGATGCCCTCCGGTGTGGTGAGCTGATCCAGGGCGGGACTCGTCGCTGATGGCATGTCTACTGGCATGCCAGTCAGCCTTTCGGCAGCGCCGTCGCGGGTCGATCCCCCCAAGGGGGCCACTTCCTCCTTCCTCCGGGCGGAAACGGTGTTGCTCCGGGTGCAATCGGGCCCGCGGGCCCGGGCGCGGTGGGACTATCGACGAACGATGACCTCCACCGACGCGCCTCCCGACGTTCCGCCGGTCACCGCCCTCGCCGACGGTGACCACCCGGGTTGGGCCTCGCGTCCGGCCCGGCCCCACGGGGTGTGGCGGCGCTACCGCGAGGCCTGCGAACACGGTGTCGTCGAGCCGGGCGCCGATCCGCACAACGCCGTCGCCGACGCGGTGGATACCCAGGCCGCCGTGGTGCGGGGCGCCCTGGAGGGCCTCGGCGCCGACGACGCGCTGGCGGCACTGGAAGCCGTCCTCGACCTGTCCCTGCTGGAGCGGGAGCTGCTGCAGGACGGGGCCCGCCGCCGCGCGCTGGCGTTGCTGCGGGTGCAGGAGGGCCTGAGCAAGCTGCGGGCCGTCGGCGCCGTCGACGCGATCGTCGACCGGGCCCCCCGCGAACTCGTCGAGTCCTGCGGGTTCGACCGTGCGGTGCTGTTCCGGGTGCACGAGGGCCGGATGGTGATGGAGGCCGCCTACTTCGGCGACGACACCTCGGGGGCGGAGAAGATGGTGGCGTTCGCCAAGTCGGTGGCGCCGCCGCTGGACCACATGCTGCTGGAGACGGAGATGATCCGCCGGCACGCCCCGGCGATCGTGTGCGACGCGCGCAACGATCCCCGCGTCAACCGGCCCATCATCGACTTCTCGCTGACCCACTCCTACGTGGCGGCCCCGGTGATGCCCACCGGGAAGGTGATCGGCTTCCTGCACGCCGACCGGCTCTACTCCGGACAGACCGTCGACGAGATCGACCGGGATACGGTGTGGGCCTTCGCCGAGGGCTTCGGGTACGCGTTCGAGCGCACGGTGCTGCTGGAACGGATGCGCCGCCAGCAGGCCGAGGTGCGCCGCGCGCTGGCGACCGCCGAGGAGGCCGCGCGCGCCCTGCAGGACGCCGACCTGGACCTGGCGAAGGTCGAGCCCTCCGAGCAGCTGCCGGCCGCCCGGTCGCTGGCCGACCCGGAATCGCGGATGCGGGCCGTGCTGACCCGGCGCGAGGTGGAGGTGCTGCGCCTGATGGCCGCCGGCCGCACCAACCAGCAGATCGCCGCGGAACTGGTCATCTCCACCGGAACGGTGAAATCCCACGTCAAGCGCGTGCTGCGCAAGCTGCACGCCACCAACCGCGCCGAGGCGGCCTCCACCTACGTGCGGCTGGCCAGCGTGCCCGACGCCGGCTGGGGATGACGGGCCCCGCCTCCGCTGTCTCAGAAGCTGTCTCAGCAGCTGCCTCAGAAGCTGCCTCAGAAGCTGCCTTAGACCCCGCGGCGCTGCCTCAGAAGCGGAAGTCCCCGCCGAGCGGCTCGGCGACCACGGACTGTCCGTTGATGGTGGCCCGCATGGTGCCGTCGGGCTGCCGGGTCAGGGCGCTGGCTCGCACAATCTCGACGCGCCGGTTGCGCGCTCGCTCGCCGGTGTCGCCCGTGTCGCTGCCGCCGCCGGACTGGTTGCCGATCGAGGACCCGTCGGGTTGCACCACCCAGGTGGCCCGGGTGCCGTCGAGCTCGGCCAGGTACAGGCCGCCGGGCGCGGGCACACCGGGGGCGGTGAAGTTGAACGTCCGCCCGTCCATCGTCAGATCGCCCACGAAGGCGTCGCCGTCGAACTCCGCCTGCAGGGTGTCCTCGGACTTCGAGGTGATGTCGATGTCGCCGTCGTGCTGCTCGCCGAAGAACCAGGCCTCCTCGTCGACACCGTTGCAGGCGTAGCCGGCGATCCGGTCGCCCTGCACGGCGATGCCGATGGACATCGGCTGCCCGTCCTGGTCGGCCCGGGTGACGTAGTTGCCGGACTGTGCCACCGCCGGGGCCGCGCTGGTCGCGGCGCCCGGCGAACTCGTCGCCTGGGGCGTCGGCTCGGTGGGCGACCCACTCGAACAGGCGGCCATGCCACCGAGCCCGATGAGCGCGCTGACACCGACAACGAGCGTGCGAAGGCCTTTGGTCACCGGTCCAGCATGCAGCGCTCGGCAGCGATCCGCAGGTCATCCGCGGGAGTGTGTCGTCAGCGCTCCTGTTCGGGCGCCAGCCAGATCGCCGAGGTGGGCGGCAGCACCACCGGCGCCGAGGCGGGACGTCCGTGCCAGGGCTCCTCGGTCGCGTCGACACCGCCGAGATTTCCCGCACCCGCACCGTTGTAGAGGGTGGCGTCGGTGTTGAGGATCTCGCGCCAGCGGCCGGCATGGGGCAGCCCGAGCCGGTAGCTGCTGTGCTCGGAGCCGGAGAAGTTGAACGCGCACGCGATCACCGACCCGTCGCTGCCGAACCGCAGGAAGCTCAGCACGTTGTTGGCGGAGTCGTTGGCGTCGATCCAGGAGTAGCCCTCGGGCTTGGTGTCCTGGGTCCACAGCGCGGGATGGCTGCGGTAGATCGCGTTGAGGTCGCGCACCATCTGCTGGATGCCGTCGGAGTAGCTGTTCTCCTCGAGCTGGAACCAGTCCACCCCGCGTTCCTCGGACCACTCGGCGCGCTGGCCGAACTCCTGGCCCATGAACAGCAGCTGCTTGCCGGGATGGGCCCACTGGTAGGCCAGCAGGCTGCGCAGACCGGCGGCCTTGACGTGATCGTTTCCGGGCATCCGGCCCCACAGTGTGCCCTTGCCGTGCACCACCTCGTCATGGCTGATCGGCAGCACGTAGTTCTCGCTGAACGCGTAGAGCATCGAGAACGTCATCTCGTGGTGGTGATAGCTGCGGTAGATCGGGTCGCGGCTGATGTAGTCCAGGGTGTCGTTCATCCAGCCCATGTTCCACTTCATCGAGAAACCAAGGCCGCCAAGATTTGTCGGGCGGGTGACCCCGGGCCAGGAGGTGGACTCCTCGGCGACGGTGACGATCCCGGGCGCACTCCTGTGGACGGTGGCGTTCATCTCCTGCAGGAACTGCACGGCCTCCAGGTTCTCGCGCCCGCCGTAGACGTTCGGCGTCCAGCCGCCCTCGGGACGTGAGTAGTCCAGGTAGAGCATCGAGGCCACCGCATCCACCCGCAGCCCGTCGATGTGGAACTCCTGCAGCCAGTACAGGGCGTTGGCCACCAGGAAGTTGCGCACCTCGCGGCGCCCGAAGTCGAACACGTAGGTGCCCCAGTCGAGCTGTTCGCCGCGGCGGGGGTCGGCGTGCTCGTAGAGCGGGGTGCCGTCGAAGCGGCCGAGCGCCCAGGCGTCCTTGGGGAAGTGTGCCGGCACCCAGTCGACGATCACGCCGATGCCGGCCTGATGCAGCGAGTCGACCAGGTAGCGGAAGTCGTCGGGCCTGCCGAACCGCGCCGTGGGGGCGTAGTAGGAGGTCACCTGGTACCCCCAGGAGCCGCCGAACGGATGCTCGGCGACCGGCAGCAACTCCACGTGGGTGAAACCCTGCTCGGTGACGTAGTCGGTCAGCTCGTCGGCCAACTGGCGGTAGGTCAGACCCGGTCGCCACGACCCCAGGTGCACCTCGTAGGTGCTCATCGGCTCGAAGACCGGGTTCTTGGCCGCCCGCTGGGTCATCCAGGCGTCGTCGCCCCAGACGTGGCTGCTGACGTCCACCCGCGAGGCCGTCTGCGGGGGCACCTCGGTGGCGAAGGCCATCGGGTCGGCGCGGTCGGTCACCGACCCGTCGGCGCCGTGCACCCGGAACTTGTAGAGACCGTCGGTGGCGAAGCCGGGCCAGAACAGTTCCCACACCCCGGTCGAACCCAGCACCCGCATCGGCGCGTCGGTGCCGTTCCAGTGATTGAACTCGCCGATCAGGCTGATGCCCTTGGCGTTGGGCGCCCACACCGCGAACGACACACCGTCGACCCGGCCGTCGGGGGTCTCGAAGGAGCGGGGATGGGCACCGAGGATCTCCCAGAGCCGCTCGTGGCGGCCCTCGGCGAACAGGTGCAGGTCCATCTCCCCGAGCGTGGGCAGGAACCGGTAGGCGTCGGCGGTCTTGTGCACGTGCACACCGTCCCCGCCGGGATAGCCGACCTCCAGCCGGTAGTCGATGAGGTTGACGAACGGCACCGCGACGGCGAACAGGCCCGAGTCGATGTGGTGCAGCGGGTACTGCTCGTCGCCGATGAGCGCCGTGACGGACTCGGCGTGTGGCCGGTACGCCCTGATCACGGTGTGCTCGTCGTACTCGTGGGCGCCCAGCACGCTGTGTGGGTCGTGGTGGGTTCCCGACACCAGTCGGTCCAGGTCCGACGGGTCGGGGGCGAGGTGCTGGCTGACTGCCTCAGTGCCGGTCATCGGTCGGTTCCTTTCACTCGCGGCGCAGCAGCAGCGCGCGCGCTTCTTCGGGAATCGTGGGCATGTTGACGATGTGGGTGACCGCCCGGGCGGGATCGATCCGGATGAAGTTGGACTGACCCCATTGGTATTCCTCTCCGGTGATCTCGTCGCGCACCCAGAACCGGTCGTAGGTTTCTCTACCCAGTGCTCCCATGTCCAACCACAATGTGGCCTCCTCGGGGCCCAATGCGTTGAGCGTCACAACGACGAGCACACAGTCGCCGGTGACGGGATCGAATTTGCTGTAGGCCAGCAGCGCATCGTTGTCGATGTGGTGGAACCTGATGGTGCGGTTCTGCTGCAGTGCCGGGTGTACGCGCCGGATCTCGTTGAGCCGGGTGATGAGCGGCTCCAGGGACTCGCCACGCGCCAGCGCGCCGTCGAAGTCACGGGGGCGCAGTTCGTACTTCTCCGAGTCCAGGTACTCCTCGCTGCCCGGCCGCACCGGCTGGTGTTCGAACAGCTCGTAGCCCGAGTACACGCCCCACAGCGGACTGAACGTCGCGGCCAGGGCGGCCCGGATCGCGAACATGCCCGGGCCGCCGTGCTGCAGGCTCTCGTGCAGGATGTCGGGCGTGTTGACGAACAGGTTCTGGCGGGCCTCGTCGGCGTGCTCGGCGATCTGCCGGCCGAACTCGACGATCTCCCACTTGGCCGTGCGCCACGTGAAGTAGCTGTAGGACTGACTGAACCCCAGCCTGGCCAACCCGAACAGGCGCGCCGGGCGGGTGAACGCCTCGGAGAGGAACAGCACGTCCGGGTCGATGTTCTTGGCCTCCGCGATCAGCCAGGCCCAGAAATCCGGTGGCTTGGTGTGCGGATTGTCCACCCGGAAGGTCTTCACCCCGTGGTCCATCCAGTGCCGCACCACCCGCAGCACCTCCTGGTAGAGCCCGGCGGGATCGTTGTCGAAGTTCAGCGGATAGATGTCCTGGTACTTCTTCGGCGGATTCTCCGCATAGGCGATGGTGCCGTCGGGCAGTTCGGTGAACCACTGCCGGTGGTCCTTGGCCCAGGGGTGGTCCGGCGCGCACTGCAACGCCAGATCGATGGCCACCTCCATCCCGAGATCGGTTGTTGCCCTGACGAACTCATCGAAATCCTCGATGGTGCCCAACTCCGGGTGGATGGCGTCGTGCCCGCCCTCGTCGCTGCCGATCGCCCACGGCGAGCCGACGTCGCCGGGCACCGCGGTGACGGTGTTGTTGCGGCCCTTGCGGTGCACCTTGCCGATCGGGTGGATCGGTGGCAGGTAGACCACGTCGAAACCCATCCGCGCGATGCGCGGCAGTGCCTTGGCCGCGGTGGCGAACGTGCCGTGCAGCGGGCGGCCCTCGGAATCCCAGCCCCCGGTGGACCGCGGAAACATCTCGTACCAGGAGGCGAACCGGGCCCGCGGCCGGTCCACCCACACCCCGTAGGCCTCACCGCGGGTGACCAGCTCGCGCAGCGGATAGGCGTCGAGCAGACCGGTCAGCTCGGGCGACAGCGCCGCGGCCGCCCGCATGAACGGGTCACCGGGTTCGCGCAGCCGGGCCGCGGCCTCCACCAGCGGGTAGCGGTCCTGGCGGGGTACCCCGGTGGCGGCACGGTCGAGCAGCCGGGCACCCAGGATGAGGTCATTGGACAGCTCGGCCTCGCTCTGGCCGGCGTCGAGCTTGGCGGTCACCGCCTTGCGCCAGGTGGCGATCGGGTCACCCCAACCGTCGACCCGGAACGTCCACAGGCCCACCGCGTCGGGGACGAACTGCCCGTGGAACACGTCGGGGGTGCGTCCGGTGCTCATCGGCAACCGCTGCGGCTTGACCCGGGCCGAGGACGCGACGACCTCCGCGATGGGTACCGGCTCCACCTGCGGGGACAGCTTCGGGGACACCTTTGGGGGACCGTCGGCGAGCTCGGGGTAGCGGGGACCGTGGTAGCGCACGACCAGCGTGGCCGCGACCGCGTCGTGGCCCTCGCGCCAGACGGTCGCGCAGACCGGAATCACCTCCCCGACGACCGCCTTGGCCGGGTACCGGCCGCCGGATATGACGGGCTGGACGTCGTCGATTGCGATGCGACCGGGCACCCGAGCTCTCCTCAACTGGTGTCAGTGGCGCGACTGCCGCCGCGCGTCGTGTTGCGGTCTTCTCGTGCTGACTCGTTCTTCGTTTAACCACTTCGGGTCCTTCTCACACCGTAGTGCGCGGCGGCGTCGAAGGAGACCCGATGAACGTGGCCCGTCGCGCCGGCAAACGGACGTGCGGAGTTTGCCGGACCCGCCCGCCGAAGCGGTCCCCGCTCAGTAGTGTGTGAGCGTGTGAAGGCCCTGCGCAGGTTCACCGTCCGTGCCCACCTGCCCGAGCGGTTGGCGGCGCTCGAGCGGCTCTCGACCAACCTGCGATGGTCGTGGGACACACCCACGCAGCGGCTCTTCGCCGCCATCGACGAGCGGCTGTGGGCCGAGGTGGGGCAGGATCCGGTGGCGCTGCTCGGTGCGGTCAGCCCGGGCCGGCTGGATCAGTTGGCCGCCGACGCGGATTTCACCGGCCGGCTCGACGGGCTGGCCGCCGACCTCGACGACTATCTGAGCCGGCCGCTGTGGTACCAGCAGCAGGCCGAGGCCGGGCGGTCCATGCCCAACGGGATCGCGTACTTCTCGATGGAGTTCGGGGTGTCCGAGGTGCTGCCGAACTATTCGGGCGGGCTGGGGATCCTCGCCGGTGACCACCTGAAGTCGGCCTCCGATCTGGGCCTGCCGCTGATCGGGGTGGGCCTGCTGTACCGCTCCGGCTACTTCCGGCAGTCGCTGACCGCCGACGGCTGGCAGCACGAGACCTATCCGGCGGTCGACCCGCACGGGTTGCCGTTGCGCCTGCTCAGCGCCCCGAACGGGGAGCCGGTGTTCATCGACCTGGCCATGCCCCAGGGCGCTCAGCTGCGTGCCCGCGTGTGGGTCGCCCAGGTCGGCCGGGTGCCGCTGCTGCTGCTGGACTCCGACATCGGCGAGAACGACCACGAGATGCGCTCGATCACCGACCGGCTCTACGGCGGCGACCAGGAGCACCGCATCAAGCAGGAGATCCTGGCCGGCGTCGGCGGTGTCCGGGCGGTCCGCGCCTACGTCGCCCGGGAGGGGCTGCCGGCCCCCGAGGTGTTCCACATGAACGAGGGCCACGCGGGCTTTCTGGGAGCCGAGCGCATCCGCGAGTACATGTCGACCGCCGGCCTGGATTTCGACACCGCGCTGACCCTGGTGCGCTCCGCGACGGTGTTCACCACACACACCCCGGTGCCGGCCGGTATCGACCGGTTCCCGGTGGAGATGGTGTCCCGCTACTTCGCCGACGACCGCCCGCACCCGCTGCTGCCCGGGGTGCCCCTGTCCCGGATCGTGGCCCTCGGCGCCGAGGACGACCCGGGCAAGTTCAACATGGCGCACATGGGGCTGCGGCTGGCGCAGCGCGCCAACGGGGTGTCGTTGCTGCACGGCCGGGTCAGCCGGGAGATGTTCAACGAGCTGTGGCCGGGCTTCGATCCGGGGGAGGTGCCCATCGGGTCGATCACCAACGGGGTGCACGCGCCGACCTGGGCGGCACCGCAGTGGATGGAGCTGGCCCGCGAACTCGTCGGCGGCAATTCGCTGTCGGAACTGTCCGAGCCCGCGATCTGGCAGCGCCTGCAGCAGGTCGACACCGGGCACCTGTGGTGGATCCGCTCCCAGCTGCGGTCCCTGCTCGTCGATGACGTGCGGGCCCGGCTGCGCCGGTCGTGGCTGGAGCGCGGGGCCGCCGAGGCCGAACTGGGCTGGATCGCCGAGGCCTTCGACCCGGCCGTGCTCACGGTCGGGTTCGCCCGCCGGGTTCCCACCTACAAGCGGCTGACGTTGATGCTGCGCGATCCCGACCGCCTGCAGCGCATCCTGCTCGACCCGGAACGCCCCGTGCAGCTGATCGTGGCGGGCAAGTCCCACCCCGCCGACGACGGCGGCAAGGCGCTGATCCAGCAGGTGGTGCGTTTCGCCGACCGTCCGGAGGTGCGCCACCGCATCGCCTTCCTGCCCGACTACGACATGTCGATGGCCCGGCTGCTGTACTGGGGCTGCGACGTGTGGCTCAACAACCCGCTGCGGCCGCTGGAGGCCTGCGGCACCTCGGGCATGAAGAGCGCGCTCAACGGTGGGCTGAACCTGTCCATCCGCGACGGCTGGTGGGACGAGTGGTACGACGGCGAGAACGGCTGGGAGATCCCCACCGCCGACGGGCTGACCGACGAGGGCCGCCGCGACGATCTGGAGGCCGCCGCACTCTACGACCTGCTGGAGAGGTCGGTGACACCGAAGTTCTACGACCGCGACCAGGCGGGTGTGCCGGTCCGCTGGGTGGAGATGGTGCGCCACACGCTGCAGGCGCTGGGGCCCAAGGTGCTGGCCTCGCGCATGGTCCGCGACTACACCGACGGCTACTACGTGGCGGCGGCCGCCTCCTACCGGCGCACCGCCGGCACGGATGCCGGCGACTTCGCCCCGGCCCGCGAGCTGGCCGACTACCGGCGGCGGGTGGCCGCCGCCTGGCCGCGCGTCACGATCACCGACGTCGACAGCACCGGGCTGCCCGACACCCCGGTGCTGGGCTGCACGCTGACGCTGACCGCGGCCGTCGAGTTGGCCGGGCTGCGCCCCGACGAGGTCGTCGTGCACGCCGAGCTGGGCCGCGTCAACGGAACCGACGATCTGCTGGACCCGGTCAGTGTGCCGATGCAGCACACCGGCGGCGTCGATGGTGCTGGTGGTGGCGCCGGTGGTGCTGGTGGCGCCGGTGGTGCTGGAGGTGTCCACTACTTCTCGACCACCACCGCGGTGCCGGTGGCCGGAACGGTCGGCTACACCGTGCGGGTGCTCCCGCACAACGACCTGCTCGCCGGCGACAGCGAGCTGGGACTGGTGACGCTGGCTTGATCTGATCGGGGCCGGCTAGCGGAACCGCTTGAAGCAGCGGTCGGTGTCGCCGAGCACGCCGACCCGGAAGGCGTCGATGCGGGCGAACCCCGAGGGCACCGTCTCGCCGTTGACGTCGCTGGCGGCCAGGCCGTTGGTCAGCAGGCCGGCCACCGCCTCGTCGAGGTCGCCGGCGGTCAGGGCCACGGTGTTGCCGTCGGGGGTGCTGACCTCGTGGGCGAGCTTGGTGGTGGCGACCCCGGTCAGGCACGCGGTGCGCAGCGCCGCGCTGGCGTCGTCGAGCTGCGCCCCGCGCTGGTTCTGCAGCGCGAGCATGTAGCGCGACATCAGCGCCGAATAGGCGGTGTTGTCCCCCGACAGCGTCGCATCGGCGTCGGCGTCGCCGGACGGCGTGCCCATCTCCTGCAGGGCGGGGAGATCGACCGCGATGGTGTTGGTGGCCGGGCAGTAGGAGACCGGTGGCGACGGCCGGGCGTCGGGGCACCGCCGGTCCGCCGGGGCGTCCAGGGTCAGTGCCGGCGGCTCGGCCGGGTCGAACAGGATGGTCATCGCCTCGACGATCGCGTTGACCGACTCCTCGTCGACCGGCCATTCCCCGCTCTGATCGGTCTGCAGCTCCACCGGCAGGTCGCCGCGGCGCTGCTTGACCTCCTTGGCGTCGATGGCCGCACAGGCGGCGGCCCCGTCGGTGAAGCCGAACTGGAACGCCGAGATGCGCTCGAAGGCCGAACCGTGTTCGTCGTCGTCGATTCCGGCCTCGTCGGAGAACGGCAGCGGATCGCGGAACGAGATCATGCCGGCCAGCAGGTTGTTCAGCCCGTCGGCGGTGCTCAGGCTGAACCGCGGTGAGTCTCCCTCGGCGACCCAGCGCAGGTACACCCCGGCGAAGCAGTCGGACTGCTGTTCGGACACCAGCGTCGGGGTCGTGCGCCGCGTCAGCTTGGCCTGCCGGGCCACCGAGTGGCCGTACTCGTGGGCCAGCACCATGGTGATCGCCATGTCGCCGTTGGCGCGGCGCAGCGACGGCATCAGCTCGCCGCGGTCCCAGCCGATAGTGTTGTCCAGCGGGCAGAACGCCGCGTTGACCAGGCCGTAGGTGTCCTCGTCGCAGAACTGGCCGTCGTAGTCGTTGGCGTCCCAGGAGACGACCGAGGTCACCGGGGTGAAGGCACCGGGGAAGGTTTCGCTGAAACTCTGTTCCCAGAACTCCTCGATGTCGGTGACGGACTGGCCGGCCACCGTGTCGACCGTGCCGTCGTTGGTGCCCTCCACCGCACGGAACTCGTGCGGGGCGTCGGGGCGCAGGCCGGAGGGGCCGTCGACGGCCTGCATGCCCGCCACCTTGAACGGGTCGGCGAAGACCGAGACCGGTTTACCGTCGACCACGGAGGCGCATCCGGCCAGCGCGGTGCCCGCCAGGGCCACTGCCAGGAGGCGACGGATCCGTGGACGCATCTGCGGTGCCTCTTTCGCGTTCTCGGGCCATCCGGGCCGCCGATGGGGTCAGGGCCCCGCCGGCTGCCAGGATAGTGCGAACCCGCCGCCGCGACGGTGCCGTTGGCCGGGGCCGGCGGGTCGCTCAGCCGGTGCCCGGGCCGTCGGGTTCCGGCGGCGCGGCACGCAGCCGGCGCAGCGCGGCGCGCACCACCGCGGGATCGGTGGTCTGCCAGAACGGCGGCAGCGACGCCCGCAGGTAGCCGCCGTAGCGCGCCGTGGCCATCCGGGAGTCCAGGACCGCCACCACACCACGGTCGTCGGTGCCGCGCAGCAGCCGGCCCGCGCCCTGGGCCAGCAGCAACGCGGCGTGGCTGGCGGCCACCGTCATGAAGCCGTTGCCGCCGTGGGCGGCCACGGCCCGCTGCCGCGCCGTGAGCAGCGGGTCGTCCGGGCGGGGGAACGGGATGCGGTCGATGAGCACCAGCGACAGCGACGGGCCGGGTACGTCCACGCCCTGCCACAGCGACAGCGTGCCGAACAGCGACGTCTGCGGGTCCCCGGCGAAACGTTCGACCAGCGTCGCGGTGGTGTCGTCGCCCTGGCACAACACCGGGGTGTCCAGGCGCTCCCGCATCGCCTCGGCGGCCGCGCGGGCGGCGCGCATCGACGAGAACAGTCCCAGCGTGCGGCCGTCCGCGGCGGTCACGAGCTCCTCGATCTCGGTCAGCATCTCCGGCGACCCGGTGCCGTCGCGGCCGGGGGGTGGCAGCTGCCGGGCGACGTAGAGGATGCCCGCCCTGGCGTGGTCGAACGGTGACCCGACGTCGAGGCCGCGCCACCGTGGCGCCGGCGGGGTGCGTTCGGTGCCGGCCGGTGCCGGCTCGGCGGGCTCGGCGGAATCGCCGGAATCGCCGGGGTCGGCGGGGTCGGCGAGCAGGCCCCACGCCCGGGCCATCGCGTCGAACGACCCGCCCAGGGTCAGCGTCGCCGAGGTCAGCACGGCGGTGGCGCGCCCGAACAGACGCTGGCGCAGCAGCGCGGCGACCGACAGGGGAGCGACCCGCAGCACGCTGCGCGGCGAACCGCGGAAGTCCTCGTGGTCGAGCCAGACGATGTCGGTGCGCTCGGCGATGGGCGGACCGAAGGAGTCCAGCATCCGCGCGGCGGTGTCGTGGACGTCGCCCAGTGCGGCGATGGCCTCGGTACGGGCCGCGGCCGCCCTGGGGTCCGCCGGAGCCGGGTTGATCGCCGCGCGCGCGGCGTGGGCGGCGTCGCGCAGGACGGCCAGGCAGGTCGCCAACTCGTCGTCGAGCCGGTCGAGGCGGCCGGCGGGCAGCTCGTGGAGCACCGAGGACAGGGTGGCCGCGGCGGCCTCCAGGCGTTGCGTCAGCTCGGGGCCGACCAGCCGGCCCGCCCGCCGGGCCACCGCGCCGAGTGCGGCCGAGGTCAGCTCGGCCGTGGCCACGCCGGTCACCCGGTCCACCAGATCGTGGGCCTCGTCGACGACGAGCAGTTCGTGTTCGGGCAGCACGTTGGCCTCGGCGATGGCGTCGATGGCCAGCAGGGCGTGGTTGGTGACGACGACGTCGGCGGTTCCGGCGATCCCGCGGGCGCGTTCGGAGAAGCACTCGGTGCCGAAGGGGCAGCGCGACATTCCCAGGCATTCCCGTGCCGAGACACTGACCTGAGCCCAGGAACGCTCGGGCACACCGGGTTTGAGTTCGTCGCGGTCCCCGGTGCTGGTCTCCTCGGCCCAGTCGAGCAGCCGACGCACATCCCGGCCCAGCGCGGAGGCGGCCATCGGGGAGAAGAGCTCCTCCTGGTCGGCCTCCTCGGGCTGGGCGTCGCCGGCCGACCCGTTGTGAATCTTGTTCAGGCACAGGTAATTTCCCCGCCCTTTCAGCAGGGCGAAACTGGGCGTGCGGGGCAGCGCGCCGGACAGGGCGTCGGCCAGCCGGGGCAGGTCGCGGTCGACCAGCTGGCGCTGCAGCGCGATCGTCGCGGTGGAGACCACGACGGGTCCGCGCTCCTCGCCGGCGCTCAGCGCCAGCGCCGGGACCAGGTAGGCCAGCGACTTCCCGGTACCCGTGCCGGCCTGCACCGCCAGGTGTTCCCCGGAGGTGAATGCGTGAGCGACGGCCTCGGCCATCGCGATCTGGCCCGGGCGTTCGGTGCCGCCGACCGCGGCCACCGCGCGGCCCAGCAGGCCGGCCACCGGCGAGTCGGCCGCCCGGGAGTCGGCCGGCGTGGAAGCGGAGCGCGCCTCCGTCACGGCTCGATGATCCGGGTCGGGACGGCCGGCTCGCCGCGGGAGAGCTTGAGGCCCTCCCACGGCAGACTGACCAGCCCCTCGGCGACCCGGGCCCGGGCGTCGGCCACGGCCGTGTCGGCCACCACCTGCCCGGCACGGACCAACGGCACCGTGACCCGGCGGGCCGGTTCATCCAGGTGCGGGGGCGCGCCGGCGGGGTGGACGACCTCCTCGACGATGGTGCCCGAGCGGCGCATCACCCGCGTGGCCGCCTTCGCCCCGCCGTGGGACTCCTTGTGGCTGCTGCGCTTGGTCACCGGTGTCCCGTCGACCTCGACGAGCTTGTAGACCATGCTGGCCGTGGGGGCACCCGACCCGGTGACCAGCGACGTGCCCACCCCGTAGGAGTCCACCGGCTCGGCGCGCAACCCGGCGATCGCGTGCTCGTCGAGGTCGCCGGAGACCACGATCCTGGTCCCGGTGGCGCCCAGCCCGTCCAGCTGCGCGCGGACCCGGCGCGCCAGCACGCCGAGGTCACCGGAGTCGATGCGCACCGCGCCCAGCTGCACCCCCGCGGCCGCGATCGCGTTCTCCACGCCGCTGGTCACGTCGTAGGTGTCGACCAGCAGCGTCGTCCCGACGCCCAGCGCGGCCACCTGGGCGCGGAAGGCCGCCAACTCGTCGGGGCCGCCCGGGCCGGCGTAGAGCATGGTGAACGCGTGGGCGCTGGTGCCCAGGGCCGGCACCCCGGCGCTGCGCGCCGCCTCCAGATTCGAGGTGCCGTCGAAACCGGCGACGTAGGCCGCCCGCGCGCTGGCCACCGCGGCGCGTTCGTGGGTGCGTCGCGAGCCCATCTCGATCAGCGTGCGCCCCTGCGCGGCGCTGACCATCCGGGCCGCGGCCGAGGCGATGGCGGTGTCGTGGTTGAGCACCGACAGCGCCAGCGTCTCCAGCAGCACGCACTCGGCGAACGTGCCGGACACCGAGAGCACCGGCGAACCGGGGAAGTACAGCTCGCCCTCCGGATAGCCGTCGATGTCGGCGCGGAACCGGAAGTCCCGCAGGAAATCCATGGTCTGCGCGTCGAGGAACTCGGCCAGCACCGCCAGATCGGCGTCGCCGAAGGTGAAGTCGGCCAGCATGTCCAGCAGTCGCCCGGTGCCCGCCACCACGCCGTAGCGGCGTCCCTCGGGCAGCCGGCGCGCGAACAGCTCGAATGTCGTGCGCCGCTGCCCGGTGCCGTCCCGCAGCGCCGCCGACAGCATCGTCAGCTCATATTTGTCCGTCAGCAGACCCACTGTCACAACGACACGGTAACGGCTGCTACGTGCGGTTTCTTGCGCCACGCCAAGCTCGCTATCCTGGGACCCATGGCTGCGCCAGCATCGACCACGCCGGGGTCAGTCGGGCAACGGCACGGCGAGGAGACGGGTTCCACGCAGCGGCCGTGGGTCACCATCGTCTGGGACGACCCGGTCAATCTGATGAACTACGTGACCTACGTGTTCCAGAAGCTGTTCGGCTACTCCGAGCCGCACGCCACCAAGCTGATGATGCAGGTGCACACCGAGGGCAAGGCCGTGGTGTCGTCGGGCACCCGAGAGTCGATGGAAGTCGACGTCACCAAGCTGCACGCCGCGGGGCTGTGGGCCACCATGCAGCAGGACCGCTGACGCGACGGTGCGTAAATGGAAGCGGGTCAACACTCCCGACGGCCCCCGGTTCCGCTCGGCCCTGGAACCGCACGAGGCCGCTCTGCTGCACAACATGGTGGGCTCGATCGTCGGGATGCTCGACGAGCGCGAGGAGGACGCGCCCCGAGATGAGCTCTCCGAGCTGACCGGGATCCGCACCGGGCACTCCAGCCCACCCGAGGACGACACGATGGCGCGGATCCTGCCGGACTTCTACCGGCCCCAGACCGACCATCCCGCCGGGTCGGGGACCGCCGACAGCCTCAACAGCGCCCTGCGCAGCCTGCACGAACCCGAGATCATCGACGCCAAGCGCGACGCCGCGGCGCGGGTGTTGTCCACCTGCCCGTCCGGCGGCGGGCGGCTGGAGATCTCCGAGGACGACGCCAACGCCTGGATCGCCGCGGTCAACGACGTGCGGCTGGCGCTGGGCACCATGCTCGACATCGATCCCGACACCCCGGACCGGCTGGCGCCCGAGCATCCGATGGCCGGGCATCTGGAGGTCTACCACTGGCTCACGGTGCTGCAGGAGTACCTGGTGCTGGCCCTGATGGGGAAGTAGGGCCGATGAGCTCGAGCAGACCGGTGGCGGTGCTCCCGTGACCGGATCGATCACCGATGTCGGCGGCATTCTGGTCGGCCATCACCACCGGATCGACTCCGACGCCACCCTGGGTTCGGGGTGGGCGACGGGCACCACCGTCGTGCTGACCCCGCCGGGGACGGTCGGTGCCGTCGACGTGCGCGGGGGCGCGCCGGGGACCCGCGAGACCGACCTGCTGGACCCGGCCAACAGTGTGCGCCATGTCGACGCGGTCGTGCTCTCCGGCGGCAGCGCCTACGGCCTGGCCGCCGCCGACGGCGTGATGACCTGGCTGGAGCGCCGCGGCCGCGGTGTCGCCATGCAGGGGGGACTGGTGCCGATCGTGCCCGCGGCGGTGGTCTTCGATCTGCCTGTCGGGGGTTGGGACCGCCGTCCGACCTCCGAATTCGGTTATGCCGCAGCAGAATCCGCTGGCCGCGAGGTTGCCCAGGGTTCGGTTGGCGCCGGGGCGGGCGCCCGCGCCGGCGTGCTCAAGGGCGGCACCGGAACGGCGTCGCTGACGCTGCCCGACATCGGTGTGACCGTCGGCGCCGTGGTCATCGTCAACTGCGCGGGCACCGTCGCCGACCCGGCGACGGGGCTGCCCTGGATGGCCCACCTCACCCGCGAGTTCGGGCTGCGCCCGCCCGCGCCGGAGCAGGTCGCCGCCTTCGCCGCGCGTGACCGGGAGCTCAGCCCGCTGAACACCACCATCGCCGTGGTCGCCACCGACGCCGCGTTGAGCCCGGCGGGCTGCCGGCGGGTGGCCGTGGCCGCCCACGACGGGCTGGCGCACGCCATCCGGCCGTGCCACACCTCCATCGACGGCGATACCGTATTCGCACTGGCGACCGGCGCCGTGCAGGTACCGCCGGCCGAGGACACCCCGGCGTCGATGTCGCCGGAGACCACGCTGGTCACCCGGGTGGGTGCCGCGGCGGCCGACGTCCTGGCCCGCGCGGTGCTGGCCGGTGTGCTGGCCGCCGCACCGGTGGCCGGAATACCGACCTACCGCGGCATGTTGCCCGGAGCATTCGACTAGTCGGACTGGACGGAACGGAGTTATCGCAGTCGTGTTGGTGATTCGTGCTGACCTCGTCGACGCTATGGTCGCCCACGCCCGGGCCGACCACCCCGACGAGGCCTGCGGGGTGATTGCCGGACCCGAGGGGGCCGACCGTCCCGAACGGTTCGTGGCGATGGTCAACGCCGAGCGTTCACCGACCTTCTACCGGTTCGACTCCGGTGAGCAGCTGCGGGTGTGGCGGCAGATGGACGACGCCGACGAGGCTCCGATCGTGATCTACCACTCGCACACCGGCACCGAGGCCTACCCCAGCCGCACCGACATCTCCTACGCCGCCGAGCCCGACGCCCACTACGTGCTGGTGTCCACCCGCGACCCCGACCACGACGAGGTGCGCAGTTACCGGATCCGCGACGGCGTCGTGACCGAGGAACCTGTCAGGATCGTCGACGCCTACCCGGACGACTGACCTCGAGACCACGAACACCCGCGAGCACCACCCGACAGCGACGACCTGATAGCGACGACCCGACAGCGACGACCCGATAGAGAAAGAAGAGCCTGGCCATGGCGGTTACCGTGTCCATCCCCACCATCCTGCGACCCCACACCGGCGGCGAGAAGCGCGTCAGCGCCGAGGGTGCCACCCTGGGCGACGTGATCAGCGACCTGGAGTCGAACTACTCGGGCATCTCCGAGCGGCTCGTCGACTCCGCCAACCCGGGCAAGCTGCAGCGCTTCGTCAACATCTACGTCAACGACGAAGACGTCCGCTTCTCCGGCGGGCTGGCCACCGAGATCTCGGACGGCGATTCGGTGACCATCCTGCCCGCGGTGGCAGGTGGCTGAGCTTGACCCGCTACGACTCGCTGCTCGACGCCCTGGGGCACACCCCGCTGGTGGGTCTGCAGCGGCTCTCGCCGCGGTGGGACGGTGATGCCGACGGCCGGCACGTGCGGCTGTGGGCGAAGCTGGAAGACCGCAACCCGACCGGGTCGATCAAGGACCGGCCGGCGCTGCGCATGCTCGAGCAGGCCGAGCGGGAAGGGCTGATCAGGCCCGGCGACACGGTGCTGGAGCCGACCAGCGGAAACACCGGCATCTCGCTGGCGATGGCCGCCCAGCTCAAGGGTTACCACCTGATCTGCGTGATGCCGGAGAACACCTCCATCGAGCGGCGCCAGCTGCTCGAGCTCTACGGGGCGCGGATCATCTTCAGCCCCGCCGAGGGCGGCTCCAACACCGCGGTGGCCACCGCCAAACAGCTGGCCGCCGAGCACCCCGAGTGGGTGATGCTCTACCAGTACGGCAACCGGGCCAACGCCGACGCGCACTACTACGGCACCGGCCCCGAGCTGCTCGCCGACCTGCCCGAGATCACCCACTTCGTCGCCGGCCTGGGCACCACCGGCACCCTGATGGGCACCGGCCGTTTCCTGCGCGAGCGGGTCCCCGACGTCCAGATCGTGGCCGCCGAACCCCGCTACGGCGAGGGTGTGTACGCGCTGCGCAACATCGACGAGGGCTTCATCCCCGAGCTCTACGACCCCAGCGTGCTGACCACGCGCTTCTCGGTGGGCTCGTTCGAGGCGGTCAAGCGCACCCGCGAGCTGGTCCGCACCGAGGGGATCTTCGCCGGGATCTCCACCGGCGCGATCCTGCACGCCGCGCTGGGGATGGCGGCCAAGGCGGTCAAGGCCGGCCAGCGCGCCGACATCGCCTTCATCGTGGCCGACGCGGGATGGAAGTACCTGTCCACCGGCGCCTACAGCGGTAGCCTGGATGACGCCGAGGAAGCGCTGGAAGGGCAGCTATGGGCATGACGGGACAGCCCGCGACGCCGCCACCTGCCAAGCGTCCGGCCTGGAAGGTCGGCGGCGCCACGATCCTGACCTTCGTCGCGCTGCTGTATCTGATCGAACTGTTCGACCAGCTCTCCGACCACCGGCTGGACCGCAACGGCATCCGTCCGCTGGAACTCGACGGGCTGGAAGGCATCCTGTTCGCGCCGCTGCTGCACGCCGACTGGCAGCACCTGGCCGCCAACACGCTGCCGGCGCTGGTCCTGGGGTTCCTGGTGACGCTGGCGGGCATCTCCCGGTTCGTCTGGGCCACCGCCATCATCTGGATCCTCGGTGGCCTCGGAACGTGGCTCATCGGCGACATCGGGCGCTGCGCCTACGGGACCATCCACATCGGCGCCTCCGGCCTGATCTTCGGGTGGCTGACGTTCCTGCTGGTGTTCGGCTGGTTCACCCGGCACATCTGGCAGATCGTCACCAGCATCGTCGTGCTGTTCGTCTACGGGGGCATCCTGCTGGGCGCGGTGCCGGTGCTGGACCGCTGCGGTGGGGTGTCCTGGCAGGGGCATCTGTCCGGCGCCGTCGCGGGGGTGCTGGCGGCCTACTGGCTGTCGGGCCCCGAGCGCCGGGCCCGCGCGACGTCCAAGCTGGCCGGCCCCTCACCGTACTCATGAGCGGGCCGTCCTCATGAGCGACCAGCAGGCGTCCGTCGGGGTGTTCGACTCCGGGGTGGGCGGACTGACCGTCGCCCGGGCGATCATCGACCAGCTTCCCGACGAGAACCTCGTCTACGTCGGGGACACCGCCAACGGGCCATACGGGCCGCTGAGCATCGCCGAGGTCCGCGCACACGCGCTGGCGATCATGGACGATCTCGTCGGTCGCGGCGTCAAGGCCCTGGTGATCGCCTGCAACACCGCCTCGGCGGCCTGCCTGCGCGACGCCCGGGAACGCTACGACGTCCCGGTGGTGGAGGTGATCCTGCCCGCGGTGCGGCGGGCCGTGGCGACCACCCGCAACGGCCGCATCGGGGTGATCGGGACCCGGGCCACCATCGCCTCCCGGGCCTACCAGGACTCCTTCGCCGCGGCGCGCGACACCGAGGTCGCTGCGGTGGCCTGCCCGCGTTTCGTCGACTTCGTCGAGCGCGGTGTCACCAGCGGCCGGCAGGTGCTCGGCCTGGCCGAGGGGTATCTGGAGCCGCTGCAGCGCGCCGGGGTGGACACCCTCGTGCTCGGGTGCACGCACTACCCGCTGCTCTCGGGGCTGATCCAGCTGGCCATGGGCGAGCAGGTGACGCTGGTGTCGTCGGCGGAGGAGACCGCCAAGGACCTGCTGCGGGTGCTCACCGAGGAAGATTTGCTGAGACCGCACGACGCGTCCCCGGCCTCGCTGTCCTTCGAGGCCACCGGAGATCCGGCGGCCTTTCAGCGGCTGGCCGCGCGTTTCCTCGGCCCGGCGGTCACGGGGGTGGTGCCGGTCCGCCGTCACGTCGGCACCGGATAAGTGATTCGCGCCGCCGATTAGGGTGATGTTTTTCTCATCGGTGATATGGGCATGGCAAGCTAATGAGTGTGCGAATCACGGTGCTGGGATGCTCGGGCAGTGTCGTCGGCCCGGATTCGCCTGCCTCGGGATATCTGCTGACCGCACCGGGAACACCGCCGCTGGTCCTCGATTTCGGCGGTGGCGTGCTGGGGGCGCTGCAGCGCTACGCCGACCCCGGTGACGTCCACATCCTGCTGTCGCACCTGCACGCCGATCACTGCCTGGACCTGCCCGGACTCTTCGTGTGGCGGCGCTATCACCCCACCCCGCCGCCGGGGCGGGCGATGATGTGGGGGCCCTCGGACACCTGGTCGCGGCTGGGGGCGGCGTCGGCGCCCGAGGGTGGCGAGATCGACGACTTCAGCGACATCTTCGACGTCCGTAGCTGGGAGGACGGCGTCGATGTGCAGATCGGGTCGCTGACCGTGCATCCCCGGCTGGTGTCGCACCCGACCGAGTCCTACGGTCTGCGGATCACCGACTCCTCGGGCGCGGTGCTCGTCTACAGCGGCGACACCGGCATCTGTGATTCGGTGGTCGACCTCGCCCGCGATGCCGACGCCTTCCTGTGCGAGGCATCTTGGACGCACGACCCGGACCACCGGCCGCCGCACATCCACCTGTCGGGCACCGAGGCCGGGCAGGTCGCCGCCAAGGCGGGGGTCTCGGAGCTGCTGCTCACCCACATCCCGCCGTGGACGTCGCGTGAGGACATCATCAGCGAGGCCAAGGCGGAGTTCGACGGCCCCGTCCGCGCCGTGGTGTGCGGCGAGACGTTCGACATCTCCTCCACCCGCTGACCCCGTCACCCGCCGACCCCGTCACCCGCCGACCCGCACCGATCGATTCGGTACTGGGATCCACTTTCGGCGCGGATTCACGATCTGAGTACCGAATCGATCGGGACGGGTGGATCGGGACGGCGTGCGCGGCGCTAGGGTTGGCGGCGTGTCCAGCCGCGAAGACGGCCGTCTCGACGACGAGCTGCGCCCCATAGTCCTGACCCGTGGATTCACCTCCCACCCCGCCGGATCGGTGTTGGTGGAGTTCGGCGAGACCCGCGTCATGTGCACCGCCTCGGTCACCGAGGGGGTGCCCCGCTGGCGTAAGGGGTCCGGGCTGGGATGGCTGACCGCGGAGTACGCCATGCTGCCCGCGGCCACGCACACCCGCTCGGACCGCGAATCGGTGAAGGGCCGCCTCGGCGGGCGCACCCAGGAGATCAGCCGGCTGGTGGGCCGCTCGCTGCGGGCCTGCATCGACCTGCGGGCCCTGGGGGAGAACACCATCGCCATCGACTGCGATGTGCTGCAGGCCGACGGCGGCACCCGCACCGCCGCGATCACCGGCGCCTATGTGGCCCTGGCCGACGCGGTCACCTACCTGGGTGCGGCCGGCAAGCTGTCCGACCCGCGGCCGCTGTCGTGCGCGATCGCCGCGGTCAGTGTCGGCGTGGTCGACGGTCGCGTGCGTGTCGACCTGCCCTATGAGGAGGACTCGCGGGCCGAGGTCGACATGAACGTCGTGGCCACCGACACCGGAACCCTGGTGGAGGTCCAGGGCACCGGCGAGGGCGCCACCTTCCCGCGCTCCACTCTGGACAAACTGCTGGACGCGGCGCTGGCCGCCTGCGATCAGCTGTTCGCCCACCAGCGCACGGCCCTGGAGGCGCCCTACCCCGGCGTGCTGCCCGAGGGGCCGGCCCCGAAGAAGGCATTCGGCAACTGACCGGGATCCTGGTCGCCAGCCGGAACCCCAAGAAGCTGGCCGAACTGCGCCGGGTCCTCGACGGTGCGGGCGTGTCTGGTCTGGAGCTGCTGTCGCTGAGCGACGTGCCGCCCTACCCGGAGGCCCCCGAAACGGGCGCGACCTTCGAGTCCAACGCCCTGGCCAAGGCCCGCGACGGGTTCCTGGCCACGGGCCTGCCGTGTGTGGCCGACGACTCCGGGCTGGCGGTGGAGGCCCTCAACGGGATGCCGGGGGTGCTCTCGGCGCGATGGTCGGGACGGCACGGCGACGACGAGGCCAACCTGCAGCTGCTGCTGGCCCAGATGTCCGACATCCCCGACGAGCGGCGCGGCGCGGCGTTCGTGTCGGCCTGCGCACTGGTCTCCGGCGACCAGCTCGCCGACGAGCACGTGGTGCGCGGGGAGTGGCCCGGGGTGATCGCCCGCGCGCCCCGCGGCGCCGGCGGTTTCGGCTACGACCCCATCTTCGTGCCGGACGGCTCGGACCGTTCGGCGGCCGAGCTCAGCCCGCAGGACAAGGACGCCGCCTCGCACCGCGGGCGGGCGCTGCGGCTGCTGGTCCCGGCGTTGCGCGCCCTGGTCTGAGCCGGGGCGGCCGCGGTCAGCCGGTGCAACAGCCAGGCCGACGGCAGGGTGATCGCCAGCGTCAGGGCCCACAGCCCGGCCGTCGAACCGGTGAACAGCGGCCAGCGCAGCACCACGCTCATCGCCACCGCCATCACCACCACGTGCAAAAGGAAGATCTCGTAGGAGATCTCACCGAGCCACACCACGGGTCTGCTGCCCAGCAGGCGGCGGTAGCCGGGAACCCCCGCGCCCCCCGAAACCGGCCCTGAAACCGGCCCCGAAACCGGCCCCGAAACCGGCGCCAGAACCGGCGCCAGGACCAGCGGTGCCAGCACCAGGGTCGCCACCGCGGCGTACAGCGCGGCCTTGACCACCGGCTGCCACACCGCGACCGGGCCCAGTGTGACGCCGCCGGCCAGCGGGGTGCAGGCGGCCAGAAACCCGGCCGCCGCCAGCGCCAGCACCACCCGGGGCCGGCACCTCGCGCGGTGAACGTGCAGCACCGCCAACGCCATGCCGCCGGCGAACGGGCCCAGATGCGCCGGCAGCCACATCCCGGCCGAGTTCGGCAGCCAGTCGGTGGTCTGCAGGACGAACAGCCACACCGGGCCGACGGCGGCCAGCCCGGCCAGCCCCGCCAGCAGCCGACCGGGGCGCCAGGCACCGCCGCAGAGCACGGTCAGCAGGCCGTAGGCCAGGGCCGGCAGCAGCGCGTAGAAGGACACCTCCACGGCCAGGCTCCACATCTGCGACAGACCCGGATGCAGGGAGGTGAGCAGATAGTCGTCGGTGTAGATCTGGGTCAGGGTCAGGTAGCGCAGCAGGCCGTGCCAGCTCTGTCCCGGATTGGGCCCCGCGGAGTGCAGAGCGTGCACGGCGTACACCGCGAAGGTCGCCAGGACCGCCACCACGTAGGCGGGCATCACCCGCCGGATCCGGTGCCGGGCGTAGCGGCGCACCGGCGGGGGAGCGCCGGCGGTGGCCGCCGCCCGCACCCAGGGCCGGAACAGCAGAAACCCCGACAGCGCGAAGAAGACCGGCACGCCGATCTCCAGCCGGGCGTAGACCGTGCCGAGAAAACCGTGCGGTAACCGGCCCGTGGCGAAGGCCGCGTGGGTGGCGACGATCAGCAGGGCCGCCAGGGCGCGCAGACCCGTCAGCGCGTCGACCCGATCGGGGCCGGCGGCTGTGGAGTGCGGCGCGATGCGGTGTCCGGCCGCCGCGTCCGGGCCGGCGAGCATCGCCCGAGCCTAACCGGAGATTCTGAAGATCCACTAAGCAAAGATCCGCAGGTGGGCGCCCCGCGAAGCCGCCGGGCCCGGCCCGCTCGACCACCGGCGGTCAGTCGATCCGAACCGGCGCACCCGTTCGCCGTTGCACCTGCGCGGCGTCGACGCCCGGCGCCAGTTCGACCAGCCGCAGCCCGGCGTCGTCGACGTCGAGCACGCCCAGATCGGTGATGATCCGGCTGACCACCCGCGCCCCGGTCAGCGGGAGGGTGTTCTCGTCCAGGATCTTCGGGTCGCCCCGGCGGGTGCAGTGCTCCATCAGGACGATGACCTTCTTCGCGCCGTGCACCAGGTCCATCGCCCCGCCCATCCCCTTGACGAGTTTCCCGGGCACCACCCAGTTGCTGAGGTCGCCGCGCGCACTGACCTGCATCCCACCCAGGATCGCGGCGTCGATCCGGCCCGACCGGATCATCCCGAAGCTGGCGGCCGAATCGAAGAAGCTCGCCCCGGACAGGGTCGTCACGGTCTCCTTGCCGGCGTTGATCAGGTCGGGATCCTCGTGCCCCGCGAAGGGGTAGGGGCCGAGTCCGAGGATCCCGTTCTCCGACTGCAGCACGATGTGCACGTCGTCGGGCACATGCCCGGGAACCAGGGTGGGCAGCCCGATGCCCAGGTTCACGTAGTCGCCGTCGCGGAGCTCGGCCGCGGCCCGGGCCGCCATCTGGTCGCGATCCCACGCCATCACGCCACCTCCGCAACACCGTCACCGACACGGTCACCATCACCGTCACCGCCGGCGACGCTGCGGACGGTGCGCCGTTCGATGCCCTTGCCGGCGATCTGGGCGGCCGTCAGCGGGAGCACCCGATCCACGAAGATCCCGGGTAGGTGGATGGCGTCGGCGTCGAGCTCACCCGGTTCGACCAGTTCCTCCACCTCGGCCGCGGTGAATCCGGCCGCCATGGCGCACAACGGATTGAAGTTGCGTGCGGCCTTGCGGAACACCAGGTTTCCGTGCCGGTCACCCTGGTAGGCGTGGATCAGCGCGAAGTCGGGCCGCAGCGCCTCTTCGAGCACGAACGTCTGCGGCGCGCCGTCCCAGTCGAAGGTGCGGACCGGTTTCGCGGCGGAGGCCAGCGCGACCGACCCGTCCGGCGCGTACCGGATCGGCAGCCCGCCGTCGGTGATCTGGGTACCCACCCCGCTGCGGGTGTAGAAGGCCGCGATGCCCGCGCCCCCGGCCCGCAGCCGCTCGGCGAGGGTGCCCTGCGGGTTCAGCTCGATCTCCACCTCCCCGGACAGGTACTGGCGTTCCAGCTCCTTGTTCTCCCCGACATAGGAGGCGATGAGTCGCTTGATCTGCCGGTTCTCCAACAGCAGCGAGTTGCCGACGCCGGCGATGCCGCAGTTGTTGGAGACCAGGGTGATATCGCGGCTGCCCAGGTCCGCCAGCGCGGCGAGCAGGGTGGCGGGGATACCGCAGACGCCGAAACCGCCCGTGGCCACCATGACCCCGTCGGGAATCCCGGCGACGGCCTCGGCGGCGTTGTGCACGGTCTTGTCCATTGAGGCTCCTCAGCTCAGCTTCGCGAGTTGGTCGAGAACGTGCTCGGGGGGTGCCGAGCCGGGAATAGCGGTGACGAGGACGTCGGCGTCGGGGACCTCGGCATCGCCGGTCCAGAAGTCGTCGCCGAGGACACCCAGCGCGGGTCCGCCGGGGGTGCTCCGGATCTCCGAGTCGTGGCGGATCGCCACCGACCAGTCGAAATGGGACACCACATTGGTCAGCGCGGAGTAGGTTTCCAGCCGCTCGGGCTCTCCGTCCACACCCTGCCCGCGGGCGTCGGCCAGGACGAGGGCCACGGGCACCCCGCCGAGGTGGCCCAGCCACTCGGCGACGTACATCGATGCGCTGTCGGCGCGGTCGGCGTCCACGGAATCGAGTGCCGTGCCGGCGATCTCGTGCGACCACCGCAGCCAGAGTGCCGGGGAGGGCACGCTGAGCACCAGCTGGCGCCGCGACGTCGTCGCCAGTGTCGCGAGGGTATCCAGGGTGGCCGCCAGCAGATCCGGCTCGGCGAGCAGGGTCTTCAGCGCATACCCGGTGCGGCTGCGGGCGCCCATCGCCGCGAGCACCTCCGGCCGC
>NZ_NVQF01000067.1 GCF_002592005.1 Mycolicibacterium palauense
CCGCCACACCCTCGCCCCTGGCGTTGGCGGTGCTGGGGTTCGTGCGCCGTGAAATCGACCTCACCTACGCCAATTTCAGTGTGTCGATCAACGGCCGCACGCTGATCCAGAACGGCACAGCGGTGGCAACCTCCGACGGCTTCGGCTCCATCGCCATCGCCCACGGCGACGGCGCCACCGCCACCGCCGAAGGCTGGTTCAGCCGCGCCATCGTCCGCGGCGACGACTCCACCGCCGAAGCCACCGACGGCAACTTCAACACCGCCCGCGCCTACGGCAACAACAACGACGCCGACGCCACAGGAACATTCAGCAAGGCGACTATCCGCGGCTCCAACAACACCGCGATCGCGAATGGCGACGCCACTACCGCCAAGATCATCGGTTCGGACTGTGTGGCGTTGGCCGATGGCAGCTACAGCACCGCGTTCATCAACGGCACCGGCGATGCTGCCACCGCCAACGGTGTCGTGGCCCGGGCGCTGATCTTCGGCGACTCCAGCGCCGCCGAAGCCTCCACCCTCGGTGGTGAGGTCTTTGCAGCGGCCGTGCTCGTCGGTGATTCGAGCCTGGCTACTGCTTCTGGTGGATTCACCAGCGCGCTCCTTGTCGGCAACACCAGCACAGTCAACAGCTATGGTGGTGACTTCAATCGGGCAGTCGTCATCGGTGACAACAACATCGCCAGTGCCACCGACGGGCACAGCGTGGCCTACATCCACGGCGACAGCAACAGCATCACCGCAAGTGGTGAGGGCTTAGCCACCGCCGTGATCATCGGAGAGACCAACACCGCCACAACATTTACCGGGGCAGGGTCGCGAAGTAAGGCCGTCATCATCGGCTCAACCAGTGTCGCCAACTCTGTGGGTCGTGACGGCTCCACGGCGATCGCCCGCATCGTCGGTTCCGACAGCAACGTCTTGGTGGTCGGGCAAGGCGGCGCGAACTCGACGGGTCTCGTCGTCGGCACGGACAGCTCGGCGGTCTCCACCGCGGAAGGTGAGGGTGGCTTCGGCCAGGGATCGACAGTTGTCCTGATCGGTGACGACAACCTCGGTACCGCCTCGGCCCTCGACTCGCGCGCCACAGTCCTGGTGCGCGGCGCCGGCAACGAGGGAAACGCGGATTCAGAGGAGGGCGGCAACGCCTACATCAAGGTTGTCGGTGACGACAACACGGCCCAGGCGACTACCGTTGATGGCCGGGCCAGGATCGTCGTGCACGGCGACGAGAACGAGGCGACCGCGGTCGCCGACTGCGGCTACGCCACCCTGATGTTGGTGGGTGACCTCAACGACGGCACGGCAACAACGTCGGGTGGGCGCGCCAAGGTCGTGGCGCTGGGAAACAACGGCTCCGCCGCGGCTGCTGCCGAAGACGGTGCGGCAACGGCCATCACCGGCAGTGGGAGTACTGCGGTTGCCGACACCATCGGCGGTGTGGCCAAGGCTGCTGCTTTCGACTCCAGTGTCGCCAGCGCCGAAAGCACTGACGGCAGCCTGGCCAGCGCCTTCGCAGCCGATTCCAGTGCCGCGTCCGCCAGCGCTGACGGCGGTGTGGCCCGCGCCGTCGCCACCGACGGTAGCGCCGCCGACGCCACCAGCGAGGGGGGCTTGGCCAAAGCCGTGGCCAGCAACAGCAGCTCGGCCACCGCGAACGGCTTCGATGGTGGCACGGCCCTTTCTGCGGCCCGGGACCTAAGCAATGCCACTACATTCGCGGCCGAAGCCAGCGTGGCCAGTTCCGTCGCCCGTCACGACAGCATCGCTAGGGCTGTCGCGATCGATCACGGTCGGGCCACCGCGCACGTGCGCGAGAACTCCGACGGTCTCGCGCTGGCGCAGAATCACGGCCGGGCCACCGTCGCCGTCGCCGACAACAGTTCGGGAAGCGCGGACGCCGAAGACGGTGCGCGCGCCCACGTCCTGGGCGGCCACGGCTCAACCCTAGTCTCGCAGGCAGAGGGATCCGGCAGCGTTTCGAAGGCCACGAACGTCGGCGAGAACAGCGTGATCGTCAGCGAGGCGGACAACGGTGGCCACAGCCACGTCTTCATCCTCGGCAACGACAACGCCGCCCACGCCACCAGCGTCCAAGGTCTGGCCAACGCCACCATCATCGGCAACCAGAACGCTGCCCTCGCCGACAGCGACAACAGCTTGGCCAGCAGCGTGATCCTCGGTGACCTCAACCTCGCCGACACGACGGCCACCGACGGCGCCCCCGACACCGATCTGGTCCTCGGCAACGGCACTGATTCCGCAGCGTTGCAGACAGCCATCTTCGAGGTGACTGCAGAGGCGACAATCCTCAAGGCCATGATCGCCGACAAGGCCATGAACGCCATCACTCAGTACATTTCCAGCTGACCAGGATTGAACAACGCGTCGCCGGGCTTGCGGGTCGCAGCAATGGGTAACCGCCAAAGCTCGCACCGCCTCCGACGAGGATAACAACGCCATCGCGGTAGATGCTGGCCTGACGGCCGAGACCGGGACCGGGACCGGCGACGGGTTAACGGTGGTGGAGCTGTTCGTCCAGGACATCGCCTGTTCGGTCCGTGATTCCACGGCTGGGATCTCGGCGACCGGTGTCAGGCCGGTGGTCTATCGGTGTTGCCCGATACCAGGGCATCACCGCGCACGGGTAGGCCGGGAGTCAGGCTCGCGGACCGACCACAAGTTCGCTCTACTCGAACGCGAACCTAGGCCGCCGACAGAGATCGACTTGCCCCAGATTGGATGAGAATTCTTGTGTGCCTGATTCTCATCCAGTCTGGGGCAACGCACGTCAGCCTGTATAGCCTGCCTCAGATTCAATGAGAACGGACATCAGTTTCACCGGTTCGCGTGTCTCCCCGGTGGCCGTTCTGGGCCATTGGCACCAAGACGAGGTGGTCACATCCGATCATGAAGAATGGGGCACGACACCTGCTTCGACGGCGTTGGGATCGACACTTGCACCGAACTCGTCACGGACCCTATCTGCGGTCCGCAGGGAAACAGTCGCAGACGCCAGGCCTCTGCGGTGGCAGGCACATGAGCGCCGCCGACATTGTTCGCGCTGCCGTCCGGACCAGCGGTGGCTTGGGTGATGCGTGGTGCTCCGGGGCCGACGTCCGGCAGCCTGACGCGGTTCGTGTTGGTAGCCGGCTCGTGGTTGTCGAAACGGACGGGGACAACCTCGGCTGGCTGATGACAACGTACGCGGTGTCCGACGACGGCGCCGAGGCCACGCCGATCGCAGTCATTGCCGGGGAGAACCCCGGCGCCGTCCACACGCTCACGTCGTGGCTGCGTACGACCGCAGGACCGATGGCGTGGAAGCGTATCCGACCCGGCCTGTACAGGTCCGGTGCGTACTTCGTGGGACAGCTCGACACCGGAGAATGGTTCGCAGAGGGCCCGGGGGTTGACCAAGCCTTCGACGACAAAGCACAGGCCCAGCGCGCATGCGACGCCGCTCGGACCGGCACTCGCACCCAGGGGTGAGCATGTCGTGTCACCCACTTCCCCGCGCACCGCGTTCATCCCCCGGCTGCACCGAGCCCAAATCGCCACTGTGACGCAATGGAGGGTTGAGGCTATCCCCCGGACCGCCGCCGGAGAGTCGTCGACTTTGGGCCTGCGTGCTCACGCCGGTGGCTAGGCTGACGAATCGAGGGAACGCGCCGGCATCGTCGCCGGCAAGTGATTTCGGGGGGCCATCTGACCAGAAGGATGCGAGTCGCCTGGTCTCTGTTCGTGGCGATCGTCATGACGCTCACGGCATTGAACTTCTCGACTCCCTACACGTCGGCGCAACCCTGTCCGGACATCGGCGTGGTCTTCGCGCGGGGCACGTCGGAGCCGCCCGGCGTCGGCAGCACCGGACAGGCCTTCATCGACTCACTGCGGGCGCAGGCGGTGCCACGCACCGTCGGAGTCCACGCCGTGAACTATCCGGCTAGCGGCGACTTCTTCGGCCCAGGCTTCACTCTGAACCTCGTCGACGGCATCCGCGACGTCCTCGATCACATCCGTGGCGTGGTGTCCGTGTGTCCGCAGACGCAGATGATCATCGGCGGTTACTCGCAAGGCGCGATGGTCAGCGCATTCGCGACGTCGGACGTTCTGCCGGGCGGCGTACCGCCGGACTCGGCACCCATACCGCTCCCGGCCGAGGTCGCCGACCATGTCGCCGCGATCGTGCTCTTCGGCAAGCCGAACGGCATGTCACTGGCCAAGTACAAGACGTCCGCGGTCGGCGCCAGCCGGGTCTACGCCTCCAAGCTCCTCGAGCTGTGCGCTCCCGGCGACTCGGTCTGCTCCGCCGACCCCGCCGCCCCGGTCGATCTCGTCGCACACGGACGCTATGCCTCAAACGGGATGACCGGCAGCGGGGCCGCCTTCGCTGTCAGCAGGCTACCCGTGCCGCCGCTCCCCTGACCCCCTCGCACCACATACGTCGGCGACTCCTGGAAGGCGACGTTAGGCAGCGGAGGGGTCCGTCATCGGCAGATTCGGATCAGCGTTCCACTCCATCATGCTTGCGTCATATATCGCGACGTCCTCGCGCCCCGATAGCTTCAAGCCGAATCCGGTCATCGTCGCACCAATGCCGGCGCCGCAGTACGTAATAACTGCACCTTGCTGCGGAAGTCCATTGGCACGGAACGCTTCGCGTAGTCGGTCAGCGCCGTGAAAGCAGCCGCTGTCACCGTCGACGAGGTCAGCGAAGTAGACATTCATCGCGGTCGCGATGTGTCCGCGGCGGTTGCCGAAGGTTCCATATTGACTGTCCACTTCACCGCTATAGGACTCTGGACTCAGTGCATCGACGATGGTGGCCGAGCCACTACGAATGGCGTCGAGAACCGCTTCCTTGGTTGCCATTCCACGCTGAACGTCCGGGCGCACCGCGAACGTCGTCGGCTCGTACTCCACGGCCACGGCAGATACCGGGCGCCCTTCGGCGGTCCACTTGAGCCAGCCTCCGTCGAGGATCGCAACATCGACACCAGCATGGTGCAGTAGCCACCACGCCCGCGTTGACCAGGCATGTCCCACGGCGGCGGAATTCGGCGTGTCGGGGTTGGGACCTGCATAAAGCACGACACGACTACTGGCCGAAATACCGAGACGGCCGATCGTTTCGGCGAGGCGCTCCGCAGAGGGCCACGTGTACGGCAATGCAGCGTTCGGATCCGCCAGTTCGCCCCAGGGATTGGCCACATCGAGGTAGGCGGCGCCGGGAATATGGTGCTGGAGGTAGTGAACCTCACGGCCGTGGTTCACAAAGTCGGTGGTTCCGACACTTCCGGTGCAGTCAAAGATACGCAGACGCGGATCGTCCAGATGACCGGCGAGCCAATCGGTCGACACCAGATAGTCGAGGCGTTGTTCGGACTCCATCAATTCCACCCTTCGTTGATGCTGTCACCAAGCGGTCTAAACCTACGTTAGTAAGTTTTACTGGCAGCCGCTGCTGTTCGTTCCAACTTCTCCACCCTCGCCTACCTCCGTCGGCAACGAAGGCTCGAACCATGCATCCCGACTCCTGAGCGACCTGTAGTAGCCTACAGCGAGTAGGTTTAGGGATCTGCGTCGAGGCACCCGGGGCGACACTGTGGTGAAACCCCGGTGCATGACTGCATGCGGAAGAAACAGCATCACGGGGCGCATACCGTCACCGTGAGCTCGTTGTCTGAGGTACCCGGTACGAGATTGGAGTGGAACCGACGGTGTCCAATTCCACTGTCCCCCCGCTTTTCTTGCCGCTACGAGTAATCGGCAAGGATCCGGTGGCTCACGATATTGTCGCCATTACCCTATGCGAGCCGGATGGCGGGCCCGTTCCCGCATGGGAGCCCGGAGCCCACGTCGACGTCCAACTCGGCGACATGACTCGCCAGTACTCGTTGTGCGGGGACCCGACGCAACGGCAGTCACTGACTATTGCCGTGCTCAGGGAACCTGCGAGCCGTGGCGGCTCCGCATTCGTCCACGACAAGCTCGCCGTCGACGATCTCGTAGATGTTTCCCAACCGCGCAACCATTTCCCTCTGGTCACAGCCCCGTCCTACCTCTTCGTCGCCGGCGGTATCGGAATCACTCCGCTGCTGCCAATGATCGGAAAGCTCGCGGCGCAACGGCGCCCCTGGCGGCTGCTCTACGGCGGCCGGAGCCGGTCCAGCATGGCTTTTGCCGACATACTCGAAGACGATCACCGGGGCAACGTCGAGCTTCGTCCGCAGGACGAGTACGGGCTGCTGGACCTGGCAGCCGCAGTCCGGGACGCCGAAGCCGGCGCCGCGGTCTACTGCTGCGGTCCGGAACCCTTGCTGACGGCGATGGAATCAGTATGTGCGAAAAGAGAAGACGTCGACCTGCACGTCGAGAGGTTCGCACCCAAGCCGGCCGCCGACCGGAAAGTCGCTGCGGCGTTCGAAGTCGTGCTGGGCCGAAGCGGCGACAGTGTCATGGTCACGGCGACGGAATCGTTGCTCGACGCATTGCTGCGCCATGGCGTCGAGGTCGACTTCTCGTGCCGGGAAGGCACCTGCGGCACCTGCGAGGTGACGGTGATCGACGGAGTTCCCGACCATCGCGACTCGGTGCTTACGACGGACGAGAAGGCAGCCAACGACGTCATGATGGCCTGCGTCTCCCGCAGCTGTGGCAAGCGACTGATACTGGATCTATGAGACCCGGCACCACCGCAACAACAACCGACGACGGCCGACGGTGAAGCTCCCTGAGAGGTCCGGTGACGTCGATCGTCCGGGACGGGCTGGCACCCCTGAAGGCTAGGCCGGGAACCGCTCGGCAGTTGATCCGCGCACGTCACTGTTGGCCACTCCATACAAGAAGCTACGTATGCGTTCGGCGAAGAGCTCTTTGACCGTGAGGTCGTTGGCGTCCACTGCCTCTGCCAGGTGCGGAAACTCCGCGCGATCGAACGCTGGGAATGCCGACCGCGGGCTGCGCCGGCCACCGCGGCGAGCCTCCGACAGTACGGCGCCGATACAGATCGTCTCCACGCCGTCCAAAATGGCGGCGTGCAGGTGTACTGGAACCCCCGATGCCTTCAGGAACACCGCGGCATCCTCGTATGACTTCAGCAGCACCTCGCGCGGGAGGTGCTCAAGCAGGGCAGGCGCAGCGTTGCGGTGCCGTAGCACTGCTTGGCGAAAGTTCAACCCGAAAGCCACCAGATACTCCGGCCAGTCCGGACCGGGGGGCCGGCGGGGTTTGGTGACCGATACTCCGGCGATGTAGTGGGCTATCGCGCTCATGATGGCGTTCTTGTCGGCGAAGTGGTGATACAGCGAGGGTGCGCTGACCCCCATCTCCTCGGCAAGGCGAGGGAGACTGAAGGCATCCAGGCCGTCCTGATCGATGATCGCGAGGGAGGCCGAGACGACCTTCTCCCGGGTGATCAGTGCCTTGGGCGGACGTGCCACCTCAGCACTCCCCGACCGGATAACAGCAACAAACGGTGACGAACATCTGCGCGCCTTCCTCGGACCTCATCCGTCTGGATGGCATGCCATAGTGCGCCGCCGACGGACGAAAACCAAATTCGTGTAGATACTAGCCTGCCCTGCGAGATCAACGTGGCCGTCAAGACGCGCAGAGCAGCTCGATGTCACCGACTTCACGCCCACATGGCGTTAGTGACCTCAGCCGAACCGCGAGGCGGGCGAAGTAGCGAGGCTTGACCGCGAACGATCGGATAACACGACGGCTCGGCCCTCAGCGAGAGTCGCTCTTGCACGACGGACTGCTGTCCGTGGCACTCCACTGCGTCGGCGGCGCCTACGCGGTGGCCATCGGCCGGACAGCACATGCCGATCTGGGGTGGGACCGTCAAGCCGTCACGACTCATCGAACCAAAGGTCTTCTGGTTCACGGCCACTGATCATCAGCAGTACCCGTCATCGGTACCTACTAGCGTAAGGTTGAACCCGGCCCCAGCGCAACGAGTGGAATGCCGAGTGCGCGACCGAGTCGGGCAGTCCGACCCCGATCAGCCCTGGGCCGTTCCATAGCTGTGGAGAAACGGAGTTGCGGATCATGAGAGTTCGTCTCGAACGAAACAAGTGCGCTGGCCATGCCCAGTGCCATGCCGTCGACCCCGACCTGTTTCCGATCGACGACGGTGGCTTCTCGATCCTCGAGCCGCACAGTGTGGCGGCCGGCGACGAACATTTGGTGCGCGACGGCGCGGCCGCGTGCCCCGAACTCGCGCTCATCGTCGAAGACGACTAGGGCGCGTCTCCCATAGGGTGGCGGGTCTTGAGGCGCCACTGTCGAGGTAACGTCGGCTTCTCGGTACCGGTTCTTCGGTCACGCTCAGAGGCAGCTGGTTGCGGGGTTTGTTGCCCTCCAGCGATGGCCTGACCGGGACGCAGGGGGCTGGGTCGAGTTATACGAATGCGCCGCTGAGCGAGTGTGAACCCGCAGGTCGCGGCATCGGTCGGTCGCCGGCGGGTTGACTACCAAGACCCACACTGCCATCGAGGGCAACGGCCATCCATTGGCGGTGGTGGTCACCGCGGCAACGCAACGACCAGGCGATGCGCGCCGGCGTGCCCTGCGAGATTGTCGTGCCGACTGCTGCGCGGCCGAAAGATCACCGCACGCCCACCGCCGTTTCAACGCCGGTGGTCGGCCACCAGGACTCGACGAGATCCGCGACAAATGGCGTGATCTCGCCGAGCGATCATTCGCACCAGTCAAACAATGGCGCGCCTTGGCCACCCGCTACGACGCACTCCCATCGTCCGCCGCGCCGCCCTCGTCCTCGGCGCCTGCATCACCTGGACATGCCATATGGGAGACACGCTTTGGCCAAGAAGTACAGCCGCGTTCTGGCCCGCCGAAACCCGGCGCCGGGCTCCGGACTGGGCATCGCGCTGGGCGCGGGCAGCCCTGAATAGATCGCACAGCGTGGCGACTCCGTCGACGCTCGCAACATGCAACAAGAGGCCGTTGAGCGTTGGTTTTCCCGTCCACACAGCTACTTGACATCGCATGATTGACGCCCTATACCTATAGACGTAAGGTTTATCTACGACGACGGCGCTGGCCGCTCGCACACCTCGGGAATGCAGTGCCGTGCCGCGAAAGGAGAGCCGTGCAACCAGGCACGACGTCGCGCGATACGCCCGGCATCGGGCCGGTTCTCGGCTGTCGGTGATGAGCCTTCTGTCGGACGCAGCGGACCGCGGAAGCGGTCATGCCGCTGGATGACCGGCCGATGGCAATACGGCCTACACGATCAGAATTGTCGACCGAATAACGCAAACAGGTCAGGAGAGTTCGGTGCTGGATGGGTATGGGCAGTGTCGGTTTGTCGGGTTGTGCGATTGGAGGCGCTCATGACGACCTTGGAGCGGGTGCCCGCAGACTTGATCGTGGATTTCGACGTCTATGACCCAGCCTTGGCGGCTCCGGTCGACATCATGCAGGAACGAGTGGCGCAATTGCGTGCGGTCGGCCCGGTGGTGTTCTCCCCGGCGTATGGCGGCCATTGGATCGTGACACGCCACCACGAGATCCAGCAGGTGCTCACCGATCCCGAAACGTTCTCCAGCTACCCGAACAACCTGGTGACCAACGATATCGGCAAGTTCATTCCGCTCGAGTTGGATCCGCCGGAGCACACAGCGTATCGGCAGGCTCTGCAGCCGCTATTCAGTCCGCAACGGATGAAACGTCTCACCGATCAGATCCGGCTGGTGGTCAATGAGCTCATTGACGGGTTCGCCGCCAAGGGACACGTCGAGTTCGTCGCCGAGTTCGCTCACGAGTTGCCGGCACGGATCTTCTTGGCCCTGGTGGACTGGCCACTGACCGATGCGCCGTTGTTCACCGAGGCGACCGACACGATCCTGCTGGGTAAGCCGGGGGGCAGCGAAGAGGAGTCGAACCAGGCTCGCATGATGGCCGGGCTGCAGATGTTCGGCTATTTCCAGAGCATCATCGAGCAGCGGCGCGCCACTCCGGGCGACGACATCACCTCCAAGCTCATTCACACCGAAGTCACGTTCCCCGACGGCACCCGGCTGCTCACTGATGAAGAACTCAACCGCATGTTCTTCCTGCTGTTGATCGGCGGCTTGCACACAGTCCAGGGATCGCTGGCGTGGTCGATACTGCATCTGGCCAACAACCCCGAGCAGCGCAGCACCATCATCGCCGACCCGTCGTCGATTCCCCGGGCGGTCGAGGAGATCCTGCGCTACGAGGCGGCCATCACCGCGGGCCGGCGCGCCACCCGCGACGTGACTCTGGGCGGTGTTCGCATCGCCAAAGACGACCAGTTGATCGTGATGCTGTGCTCGGCGAATCGCGATGAGTCGGAATTTCCCGATGCCGATCGTTTCGACGTCACCCGCTGGCCGAATCGGCATCTGTCGTTCGGTGCCGGTGTGCACCGCTGCGTGGGATCGCATCTGGGCCGGGTGGAGCTCGCGGTGGCGTTGGAGGAGCTTCATCGACGGATTCCCGACTATCGGCTCGTCGAGGACGACCCGCCGGTATTCCATTCCAGCCAGGTCCGTGGGTGTGTGCGCATGCCCATCACCTTCACCCCGGAAGAGAGATGATCGCCGTGACGACATCACTGCC
Organism: Mycolicibacterium palauense; assembly: GCF_002592005.1. Lineage (GTDB taxonomy): Bacteria > Actinomycetota > Actinomycetes > Mycobacteriales > Mycobacteriaceae > Mycobacterium > Mycobacterium palauense. Next base: position 10,620 of record NZ_NVQF01000067.1, read on the forward strand.
CCGCCATGACCGCATCCGCCACGCGCTGGAACTGCTTCGAAACGACACTACGGACACCTTCGACGACGTCGTCGGGTTCCGCGCCGAGGAGTACACCGACCCGGAGCTGGCACAGCGAGAACGGGATCTGATCTTCGGACGCGTCCCCTCGATCCTCGCCCATTCCTCAGAGATCGCCAAGCCCTACGACTTCCTGACCGCGCAGATGCCGCGCAACAACATCATCGCGGCCCGACAGCCCGACGGCACCGTCAAGGCCTTCGTCAATCTGTGTCGGCACCGCGGGGCAATGCTGGAAAACCAGGAAAAGGGCCGCTGCCGCGTTTTCTCCTGTCCCTACCATCGCTGGTCCTACGATCCCGACGGCACCCTGCGCACCGTCACCCGCGAAGCCACCTTCGGCGGTTTCGACCGCAGCGAGTTCGGACTCGTCCAAATCCCCTGCGAAGAACGCCACGGCCTGATCTGGGTCATCGACAACGCCGACGCAACCAGCATCGACGTCGCCGACTGGCTCGGCCCCCAAATGGACGCCGTCCTCGCCGGCTATCGCCTCGACGAGAAGCTGTGCTACCGAGCCGGCGGATTCGACGAGCCGACAAACTGGAAGATCATGCAGGACGCCTTCCTGGACGGCTACCACATCCAGTACGCACACCCCAACACCGCCGGCAAGATCGTCCACACCAACGTGATGGCCTTCGAAGACTTCGGCCGGCACTGCCGCTTCATCGCGCCCCGCAAGTCCATCGACCGCTGGCTCGAGGAAGACCCCGGCGACACCCCACTGGATCCCTATGTCACCGAGACTCACTTCCTGCTGCCCAATAGCACTCTGCTGCGCCAGCCCGACCACTATCAGCTGCTGACGTTCCGCCCCCACCCCACCGACCCCACCCAGTCCCGCATGGAACAGCGGCTCATGGTGCCTAAGCTCGAGGACTCCGGCCTTGAAGAGGACCACTGGACTCAGCTCTGGGACAAGAACTGGCAGATCCTCTTGGCCGTGCTCCACGACGAGGACTTTCCCCTGCTGCGGGAGTCCCAGCGCGCGATCGGCAGCGCCAATGCCGGCCCGATGCTCCTGGGCCGCAACGAGACCGCCAATCAGGTCTTTCGCCGCGAAATCCATAAACTCCTCACCAACACCCCACCACACAGTGAATAGGCCGACACAACTACCGACCCGATGATCAAGTACGAGTGGCGCTCTCAACTCGACCCGCACGAATCAACCGAACTCAGCGAACTACTCACTCGCGCAGCCGTCTATGACGCTGAACCGGAGTACAACACCATCGATTTCGCCGACATCGAGCAATCCATGGCATGCTCGGATCCGCAGTTCCGTCATCTGGTGATCTGGATGCTTCCGCACGGGACCGCGATGTCCGAACCCGACGAACCCGAACACATCGCCGGTGTTCTGCGACTCCACGTGGACGAGGACAGCACCGCAACCGCGACCATGGTGATCGATCCGAGGATGAGGTCCATCGGCATCATGACGCTGCTGCTGGAGCAGGTCGGCTTGGTCACCGAGTGCGAAGGAGGTTGGTGCGGCACCGGCGCCAGATCGATCGGCTCGTGGGCCAGAGGCAACCACCCCGCCAGCGGCCGGTTGAGCGACCGCTTCCTCATCCCACGCAGTCGACGAATCTGGAAACTGATCCGAGCTACCGGCGCGCACCCCGCGGCGCCGGTGCTCGAGCCTGTCGACCGACGCACCATCGAGCACCTCGAGTGGGCCCGGCCCGCGGCCGAGGCGCCCACGCTGTATGTACTGCGCGAATCCGGTCCGGTCGGTGCGGTGTCGATTGACCTGACTCCCACGTCGTCCGACGAGTTCGGTCGGTGCGCCACCATCACATCGTGCGCTGCGTCTCCATCGGCCGGGGCGGACGCACTGAGGCGGTTGTTCGACGGAGCCGGAGCCATTGCGAATGACAGCGGCCTGACGGGATTGATCATCTACGTCGATTCGCAGGACACCCGCCTGGTCCATGCCTGTCGCCTCGCGGGGTTTCAGCATGACCGCACCGACGTCCTCTACCAGCTGGGCGATCCACGATGACGACAGGAGATGTAGTGGCAGGCTCTTCGCCTCCGTCCGATCTTCTCACTACCGTCGATGCGCACAGGAGGGCCCTTGTCGCCGGAGACAACAAGACGATACTGGCTGATTTCCTGCCTGGCCGGGCGGGTCAGATGATCGCCTCTGTCGACCTGCCACCCAGGCTCGAATCTTCGGAGCTCCAAGGCCTCACTTCGGCCTCGGACGGAACCTATGACGCGGTTATCCGCTATACCACACCGAAGGGCACCTCGTTCGAGCTGCGGTCCCGTTGGGTTCGGTTCACCGATGGGTCCTGGCGAGTGTCCAGTGTGCGCAACATCCCTGCGACGCCGCCGTGGGTGCACCCGACGGGTCCGTCTGCGGACGGTTCGGACACGCCGCACTGGGAGGGACTGCGCGAGGGCAGACTCCTGCTGCAACGTTGTCGACAGTGCCGGATGTGGTCCTGGCCGCCGAGACCCCTCTGTTCGAAGTGTCACTCCTTGGATCTCGGCTGGGAGGATGTCGAGCCGGCAGGCACCGTTTTCTCCTGGACGCGCACGTGGCATCCCTTCACCAGGGAGGCAACCGGCCACCTGCCCTACGTTGTGCTCGTCGTGGAGTTGCCTGGCGCCGACAACCGGCGAGTGCTCGGTGCCCTCTGCGGCATCGACGACATCAACCCTCGTATCGGCCAGATCGTGCGAGGCTCGATCGAGCATCCACCCCGCGACAGCTACTGGCCTTTGCTCAGATGGCGGATCTGCGAGCAGCAAAAATGAGCGGATTTCGAGGTTCGACAGCGGTGGTGGGCGTCGGCGCGACCGACTACTTCGCGCGCGGCACCAGCCCGCTGTCCACGGCCCAGCTCGTTCTTCAAGCGATTCTGGCGGCCTGTGACGACGCCGGCGCCGACCCCCGCACAATTGACGGATTCGTCTCCTACAGCAACGATTCCAGTGACGCCCTTGCCATTGCCGCTTCCTTGGGCGTGCATGAAGTGCGTTGGTCCACCCAGATTTGGGGTGGCGGCGGAGGCGCTGTCGCCGCCGCCGTCAACTGCGCAGCCGCGGCGGTATGCAGCGGCCAAGCCGAACGCGTGATCGTCTATCGCGGACTCAGCGAGGCTGTCGACGGCCGTGGCGCATACAACAAGGGCCACCTTGGACCTCTGTATTCCGCGCACGGTGTGGTGGCCCCGGCACAGATCTGTGCGATGCGCACGCAGCGGATGCTTGAAGTCGACGCTGTGCCAGCCTCGGCCATGGAGGCGGTAGCTCTGGCGGGCTATCACCATGCTCAAACGAACCCACGTGCGGTGGCCTTCGGCAGGCCACTCGACAGCGAGCAGTACCGCAGCAGTCGAAACGTCTCAGAGCCGTTTCGGCTGTACGACTGCTCCCGGGAAAACGACGGTGCCGCCGCTCTTCTCGTGGCCTCGGCAGACGCGGTGTCCGAATTCCGGGGCGTGCCCGCCTACATCCTGGCCGGGGTTCAAGGCGCGGCGGCCGAGTGGCTGGAGTCGGTCGAGAACGAAAGGCACTACACCAGCGCGGGGTTCCATCCCGCTCTCGTTCGCCGGCTATGGGGCGATGCGGGCATCGATCCTGGTGATGTGGACGTCGCCCAGGTCTACGAGAACTTCACCGGGCCGGCCGTCGCCGCGATGATCGATCTGGGCCTGTGTCCGCCCGGGCCTGCCGCGGGCAGGTTCATGACGGTGGAGAACTTGACGGTGGGCGGCGGGGAGCTGCCGATCAACACTGCCGGCGGCAACATCGCCGAGGGCTTCGTCCATGGCATCGGGTTGGCGGTCGAAGCGGTCCGCCAGATTCGTGGTGGATCACCCAATCCGGTGGAGGACGTCGATATTTCGTTGTTGGTGGGCGGGCCGATGGCACCATTGGTCAGTTCCACGGTGTTCGGCCGCCCGGCCACCGTGTAGCGCTACGGCGCCGATACCAGTCTGACAAGGAGGACAACAGATGGCCGCGACAGTAGGTTCGGCTGTGCAATGGTGGGCCAGGACCGCTTCCGATCGGGCTGCGATCATCGTCGACGAGGACGTTCTGACGTACCGGCAGTTCCACGAGTGGTCCAGCCGACTGGCCAGACGACTGGTCGACGACGGCATCAAACCCGGACAACGAGTTGGCCTGCTCGCCCCCAACAGCCTGCTCTGGCCGGTGGCGGCGATGGCAATTCTGAAGACCGGCGCCGTCATCGTGCCGTTGAACGCCCGGCTCAAGGCCGCCGAGCTACGCAAGATCAGCGATGACGCCGGAATCAGTGCGATGTTCGTCGCACCGACGTTGGCTGCTGCGGCGGAGGACGCCCGCACCGCCGGGCCCGACTTCGAGATTCTGGACTGGAACGCCGTGGCGGACGAGCGAGGTGGCCGGCCCGACGACTTCCGCATCGACACCGCCCTTGATGACCCCATAGCGATCATGTTCACCAGCGGTTCCACCGGGCTGCCCAAGGGCATCATCCTGACGAACCAGACCCTGCTCAATATCGTGTTGGAACGCACTCTCACCGAGGAAGGCTTCTGCCCCGCGACCGTGAGCCTGATGGTATTGCCGCTGGCATTCACCCCGGGGATGGTCTACGGCGTCATGATGACCAGTGTGTTGGGTGGAACGCTGGTGATCGAACGTGAACTCGACGGCTCCCGCGCGGTCAGGGTGATCGAAAAGCACTCCGTCAAAACGCTCTTCGGCGTACCGCTGATATTCGAAGCCATGGCCGCCGCCCCGGAGTTCGCCGGTGCCGATCTGAGCTCACTGAAGACCGCCATCGTCGGCGGAGCGGCCGTGTCCCCCGAGCTGTTGCAGGCGTGGGCGGACAAGGGCGTACTGCTTCGCCAGATCTACGGCATGACCGAGGCCGGCGGAGTCGCCATCGCCACCACGAAATCGGAGGCTCTGCAGCATCCCGAATCCTGCGGATTCGGATCGGTGTTCACCGAAGTGCGCGTCGTCAACGAAGACGGCTCACCAGCTGCACCTGGACAGACCGGCGAACTGGTCGTTCACGGCCCCGGTGTCACTCCCGGCTATTGGGACGACCCCGCCACCACGGCGCAAGCCCTGCGCAACGGCTGGCTGCACAGCGGCGACCTGGGTACCAGCGACGAAGAAGGCCGAGTCACCTTCGTCGACCGCATCAAGGACCTCATCATCACCGGCGGCATCAACATTTCTCCCTTCGAGATCGAGACGACCATCGCCACGCTCGACGGTGTCGCCGAAGTCGCCGTCATCGCGGCCAAGGATCCCAGGTTCGGCGAAACTCCCGCAGCCATCATCACCACCACGACGGAGGGCCCCGATCTCAACGAAACCGCCGTGGTCACCCACTGTGAAGGTCAGCTCGCCAGCTACAAAGTTCCCCGCTACGTCGTCCTGCGTGCGCAACCGCTACCCCGGCTACCCAGCGGCAAGATCGCCAAAACCACACTGCGCCAACAGTACAAAGACATCACCGACCACTGCCCACGACTGCGGTGACCCACGCTCCACCACCGACGGTGCCCTCAACCGTCTTGACCCAACTCGCAACGCCCCATTGACTCCAACAAACCTAATTGCCTAAGGTTACGGTTGTCGGGCAGCACTCGAAAGGTCGCGGGAGACGCTGAAGGTCCCGACATCGTCGCTCCTCGAAGGAGTCACTCTTGCGTGTCGAAAAGCCAACATACTGCCGAATATGCGAACCGTTGTGCGGCATGATCGCCACCGTCGAGGACGGCCGACTCGTAGGACTTCGAGGCGACACCGCCGACCCACACTCTCAGGGATTCTGCTGCGTCAAGGGCTTGTCGATGACCCAGATCGTCAACGATCCCGACCGCGTCACTGTCCCCCTGCGCCGGGTGGGTGGCCCCGGCGAATTCGAGCCGACCACCTGGGACCAGGCACTCAGTGATATCGGGGCACGACTCCGTGGTCTACGACAACACACCGGGCCGAAGTCTCTCGCCGTACATGAGGGCAACCCGCCGTATTTCAGTTTCGCGGCCGCCATGTGGGGGAAGTCCTTCGCGAAGGCGATCGGCACTCCGTGGTTCTACGGGGTGAACTCCGAAGACGGCGCCTCACGAGTCGCGGCCTACAAGCTCCTCTACGGCCACTGCGCGCACATGCCCATCCCCGACGTCAGGCGAACCGGCGCGCTGCTCATGTTGGGCGCCAATCCCTTCGTGTCCAAGGGAAGCTTCATCCACGACCCGCTCCTACGCCAGCACATGGCGGAGATCGTCGAACGCGGAGGCAGGGTGTGGGTCGTCGACCCCAGGCGGACGACAACCGCCGAACAGTTCGAGCACATCGGGATCCGGGCGGGCACCGACGCGTGGTTCCTGCTGTCGCTTCTGCACGTGATCGTCGAGCGCGACCTGTACGACCGGGCCTTCGTCGCCGCCTGGACTACGGGGTTCGAACGCTGGAAGCGTGAACTCGAACGGTTCACTCCAGAGTTGTGCGAACGACTCACGGGTGTGCCCGCGGCGACCGTGGTGGACGTGGCCGAGGCCATCGCCGGCTCTCGGTCGGCTGTGGTGTACGGGCGAACCGGCACCTGCACGCAGCGATTCGGCACCCTGACCAATGCGCTGCAGGACTTCGTGAACATCGCTACCGGAAACGTGCAGTGCCCGGGTGGCATGGTATGGGCTTGGTCCCCCGTCGCCATCGGCCCGATCGCCGAGGCGATGAAAATGGCCACATTCGACGCCGTTCGCACACGGGTGAAGGGACTTCCGGACACCTACGGCTTCCTACCGTCCAGTGCCTTGGCTGACGAGATCCTGACTCCCGGGGAAGGGCGGATTCGGGGGATGGTGATGATCGGCTCCAACCCCGTCGTCACAGCCCCGGCTGGGCAGCGACTCGCCGAGGCGCTCGAGGATCTCGACGTCTTCGTTGCCCTTGACTTCTACATGAACGAAACGAACCGCTACGCGGACTACATCCTACCCACCACCAACATGTATGAGCGCCAGGACAGCCCTCTTCACTTCGCCAACCGTTACGTCAGACCCAGTCTGAAAGTGACCGATAGGGTTGTCGATCCACCGGGACAGGCTCGTGAAGAGTGGGCCATCCTGGATGACATCGCGAAGAGCATGGGCATCGGAAGCGCCCATGGCTACCGCGTACAGCGACTGCTCGCCCGCGCCGGGTTGCGGATGACGCCGCGGGGCATGGCGGATCTGCTGATCCGTACTGGGCCCGTCGGGGACCTGTTCGGCCTCCGGCGCGGGGGATGGTCGTGGCGCAAACTCGAGCAGCGGGCACCCAGCGGTGTGGTGCTGCACGAGTTTCTGCCGTTGGCCCCGTTGAAGAAGTTCATCAAGACGCCCAACCGCAAGATCCCTCTCGACCACCCGACACTTCTCGGCGAGCTTGAACGGCTCAAAGCGGCCGACGGCGACGGAGCGTCCAGCCGATATCCGTTGCGGATGATCGGAATGCGCGAGATGACTTCGCACAATTCCTGGATGCACAACTCGTCTCGGTTGATGCCACCGTCGCGTCGGCACTCCATCCGAATCAGTCCGGTCGATGCCGCGCGGCTTCGCATCGTCGACGGCGACGACGTCACAGTCACCTCTCCCGCGGCGCAGCTCGTCACCGTGGCGACGGTCACCGACGAGATGACTCCGGGCACGATCGCGGTGCCGCACGGGTGGGGTCATCATGGGGGCTGGCGGCGGGCGAACGCCGCCGCCGGGCCGACATCGAATCTCCTGTCATCGGAGGTCGAGGCAGCCTCAGGCACATCGGTTCTCAACGGCATCCCGGTTCGGGTGGAACCACTGCTGGCGACGGTCGCAGCTGATGAACTCGATGCATCGGCGGGCGACCGATGAGCCACGTGATAACCGGGGCATGCTGCAACGACGCCGCCTGCGTGGCCGTCTGCCCGGTCAACTGCATCCATCCCGCACCCGGCACGGCGGAATTCGCAACGGCAGAGATCCTCTATGTCGACCCTAGGACCTGCATCGATTGCGGCGCCTGCGTCGAGGTGTGTCCGGTGGACGCCGTCGGCCCGGACTACCGTTTGGCACCGGCCCGCGCCGCGCGTTACCGGGACCTCAGCGCCGCCTTCTTCGCCGACTACACCTATGACCAACCCGGCTTCCTCGATCCCGTCCCCGCAGTTCTGCCGGGCCGGCACCTCAGCGTCGGCGTAGTCGGATCGGGCCCCGCGGCCGCCTACGCCGTCGAGGCGCTACTGGAGGCATGCCCCACAGTCGAGGTTCATGTATACGAGCGCCTGGTGACGCCCTGGGGCTTGGTCCGTTACGGCGTCGCGCCCGACCACCAGGACACCAAGAATGTGACTCGCGGATTCGAGCGGATCATGGACAGCGACCAGGTGAGAGTCCACCTCAACGTCGAAGTCGGAACTCATGTCTCGCACGACGAGTTGATGCAACATCACCACGCAGTCCTCTATGCGGTCGGGGCATCGCAGGACCGCTCACTTGGGGTCCCGGGCGAGGATCTTGCGAATTGCCATTCGGCACGGGAATTCGTGGCGTGGTACAACGGCCACCCCGAGGCCGCAGGACTGAATGTGGACCTCACTCATCGGCGAGCGGTAGTCGTGGGCAACGGCAATGTTGCTCTCGACGTCGCGCGGGTCTTGGCAATGGACATAGATGCACTGGCGTGCAGCGACATCGCCGATCACGCGTTGGCCGCGCTGCGCCGGAGCGAAATTGAGGAGATCGTCGTCCTCGGGCGACGCGGACCCGCGGAGGCCGCCTACACCACACCGGAGTTGCTGGCCCTGGCCGATACGCCCGGCGTCGACCTGGTCGTCGAACTCCCTACCGACCCTCCGGGTCCGATCCGGACGACGACCGCACGAGTCAAGGCCGAGATCACCGCGGAGTTGTCCAACCGACCTCACTCGGGTTCTCGCCGGGTGGTGCTGCGCTACCTGACCTCTCCCGTGGAGATCCTCGGAGCGGATTCCGTCCATGGGATCCGCGTCGTTGGCAACGAACTGGTGGTCGACCACGAAGGCACCGTCCGGGCGCGCGCCACGCAGGAAGTCGATGAGGTCGAGTGCGGTCTGGTGTTGCGGGCCGTCGGCTACCGCGGGGCTCCGCAGGACGGATTGCCGTTCGATGCCGCACGTGGTGTGCTTCCGCACCGTGCGGGCCGCCTGATGGACGGCGAACGCGAGGTGACAGGCGTCTACACCGCAGGGTGGATCAAACGCGGATCGACCGGGGTCATCGGGACCAATCGTGGCTGCGCGCAGGAGACGGTCGCCTCCCTTCTCGGCGACTTCGCGGCCGGCCGATTGCCGAACCCGGGCGCCACAACGGCGGAACTGGAGTCGCTGCTGGCACAACGTCAGCCCCTGGCGGTCACTCTCGATGGTTGGCATCGGCTGGACGTATTCGAACGAACCGGCGGGCGCCGGCAGGCTCGCCCACGTGTGAAAGTCGTCGACGCGGCGAAAATGGCATCGCTGGCCACTGCGCACTGACTCGCCTGAGGACAGCCCCGCCCCCCACCCGGCCCGGCCTCCCGGGACTGCCCGACACGTCACCTCACCGCGCCGGTCGGACGGAGACTCCTGCGGGTCAGCACTCTCCTCATCCCGGCGCCGTCGAGACACCGGCAGATCGCCGTGACATATCAGCCCTCGTCAGCTCCGATTTACTGTAGTGTCCGCTATATTATCTTTGCGCCAGGTCCAATCAAGGAGTCAGACGTGCCCCAGAACCGCAACCTCATGCTGTTGGTCTGGACGGGTCCGATCGGCATCGTGCTCGTCCTGCTCGGCTGGATGGTGATGGCCGGATTTCTGCCGCCGCCGTCACCGACGATTACCGGTGGCGCACTCACCGACTTGTGGTCACACCAGACGAATCTGAAACGTGCCGGCATGGTGTTGTGTGTCTGGGGCGGGGTCTTGTATGTCCCCTTCACCGTTGCTGTCGGAATTCTGCTGCGTCGCAGCCAATCCGAACACGGCGTCCTGGCCGCGACGCAGACTGCTCTGGGCACCTTCGGAACCGTCTTCTTCTCGCTCAACTTTCTGGTACTCGCCGCGGTCGCCTACCGACCCGACCTCCCGCCCGAAGTGCTGCAGCCCTTGCACGACCTGGGCTTCTTCATGACATTCGCCCCGGTGGCACCGTTCACCCTCCAATATCTCGCCATCGGTATGGCCGTCCTGCAGGACACGTCCGATCGCCCCCTCTTCCCCCGGTGGGTCGGCTACGCCAACCTCTGGGTGGCCGTGCTGTTCATTCCTGCCTGCGCCATCCCCTTCTTCAAGACCGGTCTAATGGCCTGGAATGGGCTGCTGGCGTTCTGGATTCCGGTAGCGGTATTCGTGGCGTGGTTCTTCATCATGTTCACCGCCATGAGAAAGGCAGTGGCCCGCTAGTATCGCCTCACGGTGGACAGCCAGAACAGCAGAGGACCGGCCAAGGCCGAGTCAACGCCACAGAGCGCGCTGCAGCGCGCCCGGGGGCGCCCCAAACGGTCCGGCGGTGACGGCGCCCGACGTCGGTTGCTCGACGCGGGCCGTCACGCCTTCGCCGTGGACGGATTCTCCGGTGCCTCGGTGCAGACGATCCTCGAACGTGCCAATGTTTCCGCGCCGGGCCTCTACCATCACTTCGGGAGCAAGACGGGGCTATTCGTTGCCGTATCCGAAGAGGTCTATGCCCGCTTCCTCGAGCAGCTGCGGTCCGCCACCGAAGACATCGAGAGATTCGACGAGGCGCTTGCGGCGGCCATCACCGCTGCCGTCTCCATTCACCGAAACGATCCCACTTTGGCGCCAATGGCGATCGCCGTGCAGATGGATGTCCGACGGGATGCCGAGCTACGCAGGGAGTTATCCGCCATGGTTGGCGAGTTCCGTTCTTTTGCTGAGTCTTTGGCTCGCCGAGAGGACGCCTGCGCCGGCGACGCCACCAAGCTGCGGGCGATGACGCTCGGGGTGATCGCACTCCTCAACGGGTTGAGCACCCTGGCGGTAACAGTCCAAGATCCGGACGATTTCGCTGCTGCCGCCAACGCGTTGACTGCCCTGGTGACCCAGCTAGATCACGGCGAAGGACGACGGCAAGCTCGCCGGCGACAGGCAAGGCAGCACTGAGTCACCGGTGTAGGTCCGCCATCACTCCGTCGGGCGTGCCCGCCGAGCCGTCACCGTCGAGACCGTGCACAGTTCACCACGTCCGCCCCGCCCCAGTACCTCGACCACCGCCGAGGACCGGCCCACGTGATAGAGATGTGCGACCGCGACGAACGGCGCCCCGGCCACCACGGGCCGCAGATAGTTCGTATGCACGTGGGCGGTGTACAGATCCGGGTTGCGCTCGCCGATCGCCGCGGCGGCCGCGAGTTCGGTCACGCAGGCCGACACCCCGCCGTGCAGGATGCCGAATCCGTTGACCCAGCGCCCGGGCTCGGCCATCGACACCTCGACACCGTCGGCAAGCCGTCGGTAACCGAGCCCGAGCACCTCATCGATGTCGAGCACGGCAGATTCTTCGGGGGATGTCGCCGAGACGTCAGCCACCGGATCGTCGGCCGTGGCGGGAACGTACGCCGTGCGCGCCGTACCGACCGCCACGAGGGCTCCCGCGGTGTCGGTGATGCGGCACTGGACAAACGACTCGTCGCCCTGTGCGGTGTCGACCGCCTCGGCGACCAGCGTATCGACTCTCGGCAGTTGACCGATGACCTCCAACGTCAGCTCCGAGGTGAGCGACCAGGTTCGTTCGGGCCGGCGCATGTACGGCAGTTCACCGAGGATGTGATCCGCCAGAACCATCAGGACGGCCATGCGGGGCCGCCCGCCCACGTCCAACCCCCACGCCGGAACGCGGTGCACGCAGTGGTTCCCACCCGGGTCGGTGGGCCTGCAATCCCGGAGGCCGAACCTCGTCTCGACCGCTGTCGGGTCGCCGATCATGCACCATGTCCCGGTGGCATCGGGCTGTTGAATGCTGCCGATCATCGCCAACACCGGTCGTAGACCATGACTTCCTTAAAGTATGTTCAATTATCTTCTATTGATGACTAGCTGTACTTTCATCAAGTTCAGATGTGCATCGACTCACTTTTTCTATCACATAGTCAAAACTGGCCAAGAGGTGGTCGGCACTCATGTGGCCGCCGCCCTGCTCACCCTGGTCGGCGGGACGGGGTCACGCGTCGGCGGTACCCGTTGCCGAGACGATCCGGGTGAGCACCCGCAGCACACCGGCGATGAGTGCCTGATTGACGTTCGCCCCGTATGCGGCAATCAGGTCGATCCCGAGCGACTCGGGCGTCAACGGTCGATATCGCACGCCGGCGACCTCCAGCGCGGCCGTCGGCGCCGGGACGATCGCGATGCCCAGGCCCGCGGCCACCAGGGTCACCAGCGTCGATGTCTCGGACACCTCGTGCCGGATCCGGGGTACGAACCCGGCGTCGGCGCCGAGGCGCGTCACCACGTCTCCCATCACGGACCGGCCGCGTCCGGCGTGCACGACGAACTCCTCGGCGCGAAGATCACCGATCCGGATGTGGGTACGCGCGGCCAGCGGGTGCCCGTCGGGCAGCGCCACCAGTAGCGGGTCCCGGCGAAGTGTCACGGTGGTGATCTCGGGCTGCTCCACGGGCGGCCGCAACAGGCCGAGATCGATCTCCCCCGTCGCCAACGCGGCCAGCTGCGCCGGGGCGAGCATCTCACCGCGGACACTGACCTCAAGCCCCGGCAGAACCTCGCCGAGGGCACGGACGAGTTGCGGCAGAAGCGAATAGGTGGCCGATCCGACACAACCGATCGCGAGCGAACCCTCGACGCCCGCGGCGATGCGACGGGCCTGATGCGTGGCCGCCTCGACCTCGTCGAGGATGTTGACGGCCCGGCGAAGGAAGGCCCGACCCGCATCGGTGAGCTCCACGCTGCGGGTGGTGCGGCTGAGCAGTTCGGCGCCGACTTCCCGTTCCAGTTGGCGGATCTGCTGGGACAGCGGGGGCTGAGCGATGTGCAACCGCTCAGCGGCGTGCCCGAAATGCAGCTCCTCGGCGACGGCGCGGAAGTATCGGAGATGTCGCAACTCCATACTAAGACTCTAGACATCTGAAACACGTAGTAAAAAGTATTTCCGAATATCTATTGAGCTTCATAGGCTCGATCCATGGATGTGGTGATCTGTGCTCCGATACGAACACCGGTGGGCCGGATGGGGGGATCGCTGGCGTCGTTGACCGCGGCCGATCTGGCCACGGCGACACTGCGAGAACTCGTCTCACGCACCGGCCTCACCGAGGGCGACGTCGACGACGTCATCCTCGGCAACGGCTACGCCAGCGGTGAGGCGCCCGCGATCGGCCGGATCGCCGCGCTGGACGCCGGCCTCGGCACGGCCGTGCCCGGACTGCAGATCGACCGTCGCTGCGGCTCCGGCCTGCAGGCCGTGCTCTACGCGGCCGGACAGGTGGCCACCGGCGCCGCCCGGCTGGTAGTGGCCGGCGGGGCGGAGTCGATGTCCAACGTCGAGCACTATGCGCTCGGCCTGCGCACCGGTGTGCGCCAGGGCACCGTCGCGCTGGTGGACCGGCTCGACCGCGCACGCGAGACCGCCGGCGGCGCCGGCCACCCCATTGCCGGCGGAATGATCGAGACGGCGGAGAACCTGCGCCGCGACTACGGGATCACCCGCGAGGCCCAGGACGGGCTGGCGCTCCGGTCCCATCAGCGCGCCGTCGCCGCCCACGAGAGCGGCAGATTCGCCGAGGAACTCGTGCCGGTGACCATTGCGGGGCGCCGTGGTCGGCCGGACACGGTTGTCGATCGTGACGAGCATCCCCGCACCGACATCACCGAAGACACGCTCGCCGGCCTGCGGCCCATTCGCGTCAAGGTGGACTCGGCCTCGACCGTCACGGCCGGCAACGCCTCCGGGCAGAACGACGGCGCCGCCATGTGTGTCGTCACTACCGATGCCCAGGCCGGCAAACTCGGTCTGACACCACTTCTGGCGCTGCGCTCGTGGGCGGTGACGGGCTGCGCGCCCGAGACCATGGGCATCGGGCCGGTCGCGGCCACGAAGGCCGCGCTGGACCGGGCAGGGCTCGGCCTCGACGACATGGACCTCATCGAACTCAACGAGGCGTTCGCCGCGCAGGTACTCGCGGTGCTCGCGGAGTGGAAGCTCGACCCGCTCGACGAACGGCTCAACCCCAACGGTTCCGGCATCTCGCTCGGGCATCCGATCGGCGCGACCGGCGCCCGGATCCTGGCCACGGCGGCCCACGAGGCTCGGCGCCGCCGCGCCCGTTACGTGCTGGAGACCATGTGCATCGGCGGGGGTCAGGGTCTGGCCGCCGTCTTCGAGGCGCTCCGATGAGCGCCGCCCCTCACACACCTGGAGCAGCCACGACACCGGACAAGGTGGTCGCGTCGACCGCCGCCGCCGTGGACGACATCCCCTCGGGATCCAGCCTTGCCGTCGGCGGCTTCGGACTCGCCGGTATCCCCTGGTTCCTCATCGAGGCACTGCTCGAGCAGGGCGCCGACGAGCTGACCATCGTAAGCAACAACTGCGGCGTCGACGGCGCGGGCCTCGGCCTGCTGCTGGAGGCCCACCGCATCAGCCGCGTCATCGCCTCCTACGTCGGCGAGAACAAGGAGTTCGCTCGCCAGTACCTGGCCGGTGAACTCACCGTCGAGCTCACCCCGCAGGGAACGCTGGCCGAACGACTGCGCGCCGGGGGCAGCGGGATCGGCGCCTTCTTCACTCCGACCGGGGTCGGAACGCTGGTCGCCGAGGGTGGTCTGCCGTGGCGCTACCACACCGACGGCAGCGTCGCGTTGGCGTCCCCGCCCAAGGAGGTCCGCACCTTCCACGGTCGGCAGATGCTGTTGGAGGAGTCCATCGTCACCGACTACGCCCTGATCCGCGCGGCCGTCGCCGACCGCGCCGGCAACTGCGTCTTCCACGCGGCCGCGCGCAACTTCAATCCTCCCGCGGCGATGGCCGGGGCCATCACGGTGGTCGAGGCCGAACGGGTGGTCGACGTCGGCGAGCTGGGGCCCGACGAGATCCACCTGCCGGGCATATTCGTGCAGCGCGTCGTCGAACTGACCCCGGAACAGGCCGCCCGCAAGGGAATCGAGAAACGCACCACCCGGCCCCGCCCCGGTGAGGAGGCGGCACGGTGAGCTGGACCCGTATCGACATGGCCGCGCGCGCGGCACGGGAGCTCCGTGACGGCGACTACGTCAACCTCGGCATCGGCCTGCCGACCCTGATCCCGGACTACCTGCCCGAGGGCTCCGCGGTCACCCTGCACGCCGAGAACGGCATCCTCGGCGTCGGGCCCTTCCCCTACGACGACGAGGTGGATCCCGACCTGGTCAACGCCGGCAAGCAGACGGTGTCGGTGGTGGCCCGGTCCTCGTTCTTCGACTCCTCCACCAGCTTCGCCATGATCCGCGGCGGACACGTCGACGTCGCGGTGCTCGGCGGTATGCAGGTGTCTGCCGGCGGTGACCTCGCCAACTGGATGGTGCCGGGCTCGATGGTCAAAGGCATGGGCGGTGCGATGGACCTGGTCAACGGCGCCGCACGCGTCATCGTGTTGATGGACCACGTGGCGAAGTCGGGGGCACCCAAACTCGTCGGACACTGCGACCTGCCGCTGACCGGCAGGGCCGTCGTGCAGCGCGTCATCACCGATCTCGGCGTGTTCGACGTCACCGGAACCGATTTCGCTGTCCGCGAGCTCGCACCGGAGGTCAGCTACGACGACGTCGTGACCCACACCGCGGCACCGGTCAGCGATCGTCGCCGGCGCGGCGAGGCCACCGGATAGGATCGCGTACGCGCATCCGGGTCGGTGCCGGTCGGGAACCCGCCGGCCTGCGTCCCCGGATGTCGGACGGCCGGCCTCCGTCGCGACACTGCTTCGTAGAGCCGGCAGCGGTGCGGAGAGGACACGGCGGCACCGTGCACGAATCGGACGAGGTGGACGATGGCAGGCAAAGATGCACACTTCTACCGGACCGCGGATGGCACCGGGCTGCCGCACGATCCGTTCAACGCCATCGTCGGGCCGCGGCCGATCGGATGGGTCTCGACCCTCGGCGGCGATGGCATACCCAATCTGGCGCCCTACAGCTTCTTCAACGGCTTCAACTACCATCCCCCACTCATCGGTTTCGCCTCGGTGGGATGGAAGGACAGCGTCGCCAACATCGACGCGACCAGAGAATTCGTCTGGAATCTGGTGACGCGGGATCTGGCCGAGGCGATGAACGAGACGTCGGCCTCAATCCCCGCCTCGGAGAACGAATTCGAGCGCGCGGGACTTACCGCCGTACCGTCCGAACTCATCTCGGCACCGCGCGTGTTGGAGAGCCCGGTGAACTTCGAATGCGTGTTGACACAGTTGGTTGCGCTCACCGACGTCGACGGCCACGAAGTCGGAAGCTGGCTGGTACTTGGGCAGGTCGTGGCGGTTCACATCGACAGGCACCTGCTGGTGGACGGCGTCTACGACACGACCGCTCCGACGCCGGTGCTGCGCACCGGCGGCCCGGCCGGCTATGTGGCGATCACACGGGACGCGGTGTTCACGATGGTCCGCCCCGACGATCGTCCTCGGGGGCGTCGGTAGTTCCCGGGCCTCCGCTACGCTCGGCCGCCGCGCCCATCCTCGGTCGGCTGCACGCCGTCCTCGGTCGGCGACTCGACGACGCCGTCCGCGCCGGCGGTGCCCTCGGGTTCGACACGGATGTCACCGCGGCCCACCTGGTCCGCCAGCTCCAGCCCGGCACCCGCGTAGACGTTGAAGGCGATGTCCACGCCGTGTTCCCTGGCCCAGGCCACCTCGTCGTCGTAGCGCGCCACCGCGGCGACGTTTCCGCTGAATCCCGATTCACGCAGACATTCGAGCGCCGTGACGTTGGCGCCGTGGCGCGGCATGGCCAGCACCGCGATGCGCACCGAGTCGGAGCGTCGTAGCCGGTTCCAGAAGTCCAGGTCGGTGGCGTCCCCCTCGATGACACGCAGGCCCTGGTCGGCCAGCCGCCCGATCCGCGGGCCGTCGTAGTCGACACCAACCACCCGCAACCCGTAGTGCTCGGTCAGCCGCTGGTAGGCGGCGAAGCCCACCCGGCCCATGCCGATCACCACCACCTCGGCGTCGCCGGCGTCGCCGGGGCGTTCCTCGGGTTGCAGGCTGTGTTCGTCCTGAGCCGGCAGGCGTGCGGCGATCTTCTCCACCATCAGGTGCCCGCGACCGTTGACCAGCGCCGAGACGACGAAGCTCAACGCCACCGCGATCGACATCTCCACCAGCCAGGCCGGCGCCAGCATGCCGGCCGAGACCCCCACCGACACGACGATCAGACCGAATTCGGAGTAGTTCATCAGCCCCAGCCCGGTCAGGATCGAGGTGCGGTGGCGCAGCTTCATCCGGGACAGGATCGCCACATACCAGGCCGCCTTGAACGGCAGCAGCAGCAGCATCAGCAGTGCCACACCGACGGTGGGCAGGTCCGGCAGCCCGGTCAGGCCGATCGACACGAAGAACCCCACCAGCAGCAGTTCCTTGATGTGGAACAGCGAGCGCGCGAGCTCGGAGGACGCCGGGTGCGACGCCAACAGGACGCCCATGATCAGCGCCCCCAGGTCGCCCTTGAGCCCGACGGCGGAGAACAACGCGTACCCGGGCACCAGGGCCATCACGATCCCGAACAACGACTGCATCTCACCGTGGCCCAGCCGACCCCAGATCTTGCGCAGGATCCGGGTCAGCGGCCACAGGCCCACCAGCGCCAGCGCCCACGGGCTGGGCAGATGACCGCTGGTCGCGGTCAGGAACACCACGGCGACGATGTCCTGCATCACCAGGACGCCGATGGCCAGGCGCCCGTAGAGGGCGTGCGACTCGCCGCGTTCTTCGAGGACCTTGACCACGAACACCGTGCTGGAGAACGACAGGGCGAAGGCCAGCAGCGCGATCGTCTGCATGCTCTGCCCGGCCAGCATGGCCACGCCGGCCACGGCGGCCAGCCACATCGCGGCGCCGCCGAGCACCACGGAGATGAGCATGTGCGCCGAGGTGGTCAGCCACACCTCGCGACGCAGCAGGATCCGCACGTCGAGCTTGAGCCCGATGGCGAACAACAGCAGGGTGACACCCAGATCCGCGATCACCTCCAGCTGCGGGACCTCCGCGACGTTGAGGGCGTTGATGACGAAGCCCGCCGCCAGGAACCCCACCAGTGGAGGCAGACGCAGCGCCATGGCCAGGCCGCCGAGACCGAAGGTGACGACGAGATAGATCGCGACAACTGTCATGCGCGGCCCCTTTGCTGATCCGGCCCGGGCGACGGCCGGCGCGGTCGCCGGCCCCGATGTGCTCCTGGAGTTGTACAAGTATCCCGGCAAATGCCAATTCCTTCCGGGAACGCACCATCGCTTCCCCGTGCCGCGATCGACCGCGCCGTCACAGACGCCGCGAATCCGTCACGGTGACGAAGTCCGATCCGGCGGCCGGGACGCCGGCCCATCGCTAGGGAAGCAGGCCGACGGGAAGGATCTGCAGGCTGCCGCCGCCGTCGGCTCTGCTGCCGGTCACCAGCACGGTGCCGGTATCCCCAACGACCGCAACCGAATTGGGCTGGCGTACGGTGGGCACATCGCCGAGCAGCCGGCTCTGGCGTGGGTCGGTGACGTCGACGACACGCAGCCTGTTGGATTCGGTCAAGGTGATGTACAGACGCCGGCGGCCTGGATCGTAGGCCAGCCCGTAGGGCTTGCCCGGCGCCTCGATCCGAGCCACCTCGCTGATCCGGGGGTCGATCCGTTCGATCAGGACCGCGCCGCCGTCGGTGTCGGCGAAGGCCGCCAACTCGCCGGACAGGGCCACGGCATGGGTCAGCTTGACTCCGACCGGAGCGTGGGCGACCTCGCGGCGTGACACCGCGTCATAGACCCACACGCCGTTGCCCCGCACGTCGGCCACGGCGACGTAGTCACCCACCGCCGCCACCCCTCCGGGTTGCGGCGGACCCGCCGGCAGCGTGGCCACGACGTGACCGTCGCGCACGAAGATCACCCCGCCGCCGCCCTCGCTCGTCACGACGATGGTGCCGTCGGCGGTCGTGGTGGCCTCGTGCGGCTGCCGGCCGACACCGCCGACCCTCGACAGAACCTGCCCGTCGGCCAGGCTCAGTTCGAGTAACTCATCGGTGCCCTCCAGCGCCACCAGGACGGGCCCGTCCGGTCCGGTCAGGCTCAGATGGCGGGCCGCGCTCGGCACCGGAACCCGTGAGCGCTCGGCCCCGGTGGCCGCGTCGACGAGCACGATCGCGTCGGGACCTCGCACCGCGACCGCCGCGGTGCCCGACTGCCCCACGACGATCCCCTCCGGCGCGTTGCCCAGCGGAACCACCTGTCCGGCCGGTGTCGACGTGGGTTCGCCCGCCCGTGCGGGCTCGGCCGGCGGCGCCGGGGCGGCGGTGCTGGTCGAGGGGGCGGGTCCTCCGTTGTCGGGCGGGACGACCGGGGCCGGGCCGGGTGCGCTGCCGCACCCGGCGACCAGCACCCCGGCGACAAACGCGCCGATCACGGCTGTGGGACGCCGACGCATCACTACACAGTGCCCTGCGCGGCTGCCCGGCAAACGCGCGGGGTCGGATCGGCTCGCCAGCGCAGGTGTTCCGGTAGCGTCCGGACAGGGCCGCAACCCGACGGCGCCGCAGCTCCGGGAGGCACTCGATGCATGTTCTCGTCACCGGCGGTACCGGGTTCGTCGGCGCGTGGACCGCCAAGGCCGCCCAGGACGCCGGGCACCGGGTGCGGTTCCTCGTGAGAAATCCCGACCGGCTGGCCACCAGCGCCGCCCGGATCGGCGTCGGCATCGGCGACCACGTCGTCGGCGACATCGCCGACAGTGCGTCGACGGCCGCGGCACTGGACAGCTGCGATGCCGTCATCCACTGTGCGGCAATGGTTTCCACCGACCCCGGCCGCGCCGACGAGATGTTGCACACCAACCTCGAAGGGGCCCGCAACGTGCTGGGGGCCGCGGCGGGCGCGGGAATCGACCCGATCATCCACGTCTCGAGCTTCACCGCACTGTTCCGCCCCGGCCTCGAGCGCCTGCACGCCGACCTGCCGGTGGTCGGTGGCAGCGACGGCTACGGCAGGTCGAAGGCCGCGGTCGAGGCCTATGCACGGGGCCTGCAGGACGGCGGGGCGCCGGTGGACATCACCTATCCGGGCATGGTGCTGGGCCCCCCGGCCGGTGACCAGTTCGGCGAGGCCGCCGACGGCGTCGAAGCCGCGATCAAGATGCGCGGTGTTCCCGGGCGCAGCGCCGCCTGGATCGTCGTGGACGTGCGTGATCTCGCCGCGCTGCACGTCGCGCTGCTCGAACCGGGCCGGGGCCCGCGCCGCTACATGGCCGGCGGCCAACGGGTGACCGTCGCGCAGCTGGCCTCGATGATCGGCGACGCCGCCGAGACCTCGCTTCTGGTGTATCCGATTCCCGATACCGCACTGCGCGGCGCGGGGCGCATCCTCGATGTCGTCGGCGGCTACCTGCCGTTCGAGACGCCGATCAACTCCGCCTCGATGCAGTACTACACCCAGATGCCGCCGTCCGACGACTCGCCCAGCGAACGCGACCTGGGCATCGACTACCGCGACCCGGCCCGGACGCTGACCGACACCTTCAACGGCCTGCGGCAGGTGGGCCGACTCTAGGGAACCGGTTTCACCGACACCGGTCCCGGGGAACGCAGTCGGCATGCCCATCGGAACGACCCCGACACCGAGCGCCCCCGTCCGCCGCCGCACCCTCGCCACCAGACCCCTGGCGGCCGTGCTGGCCCCGCTGGCGCTGACCCTCGCCGGCTGCGGAGTCGGCGACACCGGTGCGCCGGAGAACATCGCGTCGGCCACGAGCTCCTCCCCGACGGTGGCCGCCACGGCCACCGACACCGAGGTGCCCGCGTCGGTGCCGTCGACCGACCGGATCCCGCCGGTGGGCCCGACGTTTCTGCGCACGGCCGACACCGACGACCTCGGCACCATCATCGTCGACGGCTCCGACCGGACGCTCTACGTCTTCTCCGGGGACACCGCGGAGAACGCCACCTGCTATGACGCCTGCGCCGACACCTGGATGCCCCTGCTGTCGACCGGAAATCCCGCCGGGGGCATCGGCATCGACACGACCGCGACCGGCACCGTGACCCGCCGCGACGGCAGCGTCCAGGTGGCCTACCACGGGCACCCGCTCTACCGGTATGCCGGCGACACCGCCCCGGGACAGATCGACGGCCAGGGCCTCAGGGTGTTCGGCGGCGTGTGGTCGGTGCTCACCCCCGACGGCGAACCCGTGGCCTGAGCTCGGGAACGGGCCGGTCAGCTTCCGCTGCCGCCGACCTCCGCGGGCAACGGGTCGCTCGGGGGTTCCGGTTCGGCCGTGGGGTTCGAGGGAGATGTCGAGGACGGTGTCGAGGGTGTCGAGGACGTGCTGCTCGGCATGTCCCCCGCTCCGTGGAAGTCCACCCACGGCTCGTCCCGCAGAACCTTGCTGCCGGAGCTGATCACCAGTTCCTTGGACGTCACCATGTATTCGATGCCGTCGTTGTCGGCGACGAAGACACCACCGCCCGACGAGGTCGCGGGCAGCACCAGTCGCGCCCCGTCACGGACCCGAACACCGCGGTACTCGTAGGCGCCGCCGGGGGACCTGCAGATGGCCACCCGCGAGTCACCGGTCGTTCCGAAGACGACCGCGGTGTCCGGCGAGGCGCAGCGGGCCGTCGAGTCGATGTAGCCCCGATCATCGGAGGGCGGGGCGGCGGCGGCCGCCGGTAGCGCGGTCAGTGCCGCGAGCGCGGCCGCACACCCGGCTGCGGCGGCACAGGCGCGCACGGCGCGGGGTCGGGACCTGGTCATCACCTTCACAGAACACGAACCGGGTCCGGGTGCGCGAGCGTCGCCACCGAAACTCGACCCATTCGTTAGCGTCTCGACACCGCATCCCGACACCGAAGGTGCGGCGGCCGGGCTACCCCTCGAGGGTGACCTCGGTGTCCTCGACGATCAGCTCGTCGGGGCCCACCAGGACCTCCTGCTCGTCCACCACCACCTCGTCGCCCTCGATGTAGACCTCGATGTCGTCGAGCACCACCTCGGGCTGGACCCAGACGATCAGATCCTGGCCCAGCGAGTTGTACACGACGCTGTCGGGCTGGGCACCGGTGACGTCGAAGTAGATCTTGCCCGAGGTCTCCTGCCCCTCGGCCAGCGTCGCCGGGTTGACCCCGTAGGGGGTCGGGACCTGGAACAGTGCCCGATAAGTCTGACCGTTGGCGGCACGGGCGTTGAAGTCGGAGACGATCGGCGTGACCGCCCCCTGCAGCGCCTCGTCGGTGGCGATGGCCTCCCAGAGGATGCCCTGTACCGGATAGGCGATGGTGTCGGTGCTGGGTTGCAGCTCATAGACGGTCCAGCCCTGCACGACCGGTCCGTTGACCAGTTCTGCCTGACTGCCGATCGAGGTGACGGTCGCGGAGCTGTCCTCGGCCAGCGCGGGCGCTGCGCCGACGACGACGACGGTTCCTGCCCCGGCCGCCAAACCCGCGGCCAGAAGGGCGATGTTGATTCTCATGCGGTTCACTCCTGAGTCGGCCAACTGGCGACTCCCCCTGTGAGGGGTGTCCCACCACAGGAAACTATCAGGAACACCACCTTGTGGTCCCAGGCTTGAGAAACCTTCTGCAGGTGAAACGGCCGCTGTGAGCCGTGCCGGTGGCAGGATGTCACTCGATGAGCGAGGAGCACGAACCGCGGAAGATGAAGCGCAAGGCCTACGAGCAGGAGCTTGCCCGACTCGAGGTCGAGTTGGTGCGGCTTCAGGAGTGGATCAAGGCCAAGGGCCTCCGGGTGGCGGTGGTCTTCGAGGGCCGCGATTCCGCGGGCAAGGGCGGCATCATCAAGCGCATCACCTGGCGGCTGAACCCGCGTGTGGTGCGGGTCGCGGCCCTGCCCGCCCCGACCGAACGGGAGAAGACGCAGTACTACCTGCAGCGCTACATCCCCTACCTGCCCGCGGCCGGCGAGATGGTGCTCTTCGACCGCAGCTGGTACAACCGCCTCGGCGTCGAGCGGGTGATGGGTTTCTGCACCGACGACCAATACGAACGGTTCCTCGAAATCTGCCCCGTGTTCGAGGAGAGCCTGGTCCAGGACGGCATCATCCTGATCAAGTACTGGCTGCACATCCGCGACGACGTGCAGGAACAACGGTTCCGGCAGCGGGCCACCGATCCACGTCGGCAGTGGAAGCTCTCACCGATGGACGTGGCCTCGTGGAACAAGTGGATCGACTACTCGCGGGCCCGCGACGTCATGCTCACTCACACCGACACCGACGTCGCCCCCTGGTACATCGTCGACGCCAACATCAAGCGCAACGCCCGGCTCAACGTCATCCGCCACCTGCTCGGACAGTTCGACTACGAGACCCTCGAACACGAGATCATCGAGTTCCCGCCGCGGCCACCGGTCGGCGACTACGTCGCCCCGCCCATCGACGATCTGCGGATCATTCCCGACCACTACGGATGATCCGGGGATGATCCGGGGATGATCCGGGGATGATCCGGGGATGATCCGGAATCCGGCTCACGCCGCCCCGCGCACAAAGCCGCGGTCCCTGGCCACGTCGCGCAGCAGCTCGCGCAGCTGACGCCGGCCGCGATGCAGCCGCGACATCACCGTCCCGATCGGGGTGTCCATGATCTCGGCGATCTCCTTGTACGGAAAACCCTCCACATCGGCGTA
>NZ_NVQF01000068.1 GCF_002592005.1 Mycolicibacterium palauense
TCAACAACATCGCACCGGGCCCGATGGACACCCCGTTCTTCTACCCGCAGGAGACCCCGGAGCGGGCCGCCTTCCACGCCAGCCAGGCCATGGGCAACCGGCTCACCGACATCACCGACATCGCCCCGCTGGCGGTGTTCCTGTGCGGCGACGGCCACTGGATCAACGGCCAGACCCTGTTCGCCAACGGCGGGTACACCACCCGCTGAAATGACGACACCACGCCTGCGCCGAACCGGCGACTCCCATGTCGGCTACGTCGAGCTGTTCTTCGACCTGGTCTACGTCTTCGCGGTCATCCAGCTCAGTCACCAACTGGCACATCACCTGGACCTGGTCGGGGCGGCGCAGACGCTGATCCTGTGGTTCGCGATGTGGCTGGGTTGGCAGTACACCGGCTGGGTCACCAACTGGTTCGACCCGAACACCGCAGCGGTGCGGTGGCTGATCTTCGCGCTGACCGCGGGGGCTCTGGTGATGGCCGCGTCGATCCCGCAGGCCTTCGCCGACCGCGGTCTGATCTTCGCCGGGGTCTATGTCGCGTTCCAGGTCGGGCGCACGGTGTTCGCGTTGTGGTCGCTGGGCCGCGGCCACGCCCTGTCGGCGAACTTCACCCGGATGCTGGCCTGGCTGCTGGTGTCGGCGGTGTTCTGGATCGCCGGCGGCCTGGCCGAGGACACCACCGTGCGGATCGCGCTGTGGGCCGCCGCGGTCGGTATCGAGTACCTCTGCCCGATGTTCGGGTTCGCGTTCCCGTTCCTGGGCCGGTCGCAGACCCGGGAGTGGACCATCGACGGCGCGCACCTGGCCGAGCGCTGCCAGCTGTTCGTGATCGTGGCGTTCGGCGAGACCATCCTGACCACCGGTGCGGGGCTCTCGCAGCGCGAGCAGTGGGAGATCCCGGTGCTGATCGCGGCGTTGGTGGCGTTCCTGGGCATCATCGCCGCGTGGTGGGTGTATTTCGGCACCAGCAGCGCTGACGGCAGCCGGGTCATCGCGGCCTCCGACGATCCGGGGCGTATCGGCGCGATGTTCCACTACGTCCACGTCATTCTGATCGCCGGGATCATCGTGATGGCCGCCTCCAACGGGCTGATCCTCGAACACCCGGCCGGGGAGATGACTCCGGCGCTGACCGCCGCGGTGGTCGGCGGCCCGGTGCTGTACCTGCTGGCCAGCGCGATCTACCGGCACGTGGTCTACGCGCGGGCCCCCGCCTCGCATGTGGCCGGGCTGGTCGCGCTGGCGGTCCTCGCGGGCCTGGCGTTCCTCACCGATCTGCTCATGGTCGGCGGCCTGGCCGTCCTCGTGATGACGTGCGTGGCGGTCTGGGACACGCTCGTGACCCGAGCCGCGCGCCGAGCCGAGGCCGCCACCGCCGCTGCCTAACCGATTCGACGGACCGTTCCATTGTGTGCCTCATAGGCACACAATGGATGGCATGGCTACGAAGACGGAGCGGTTCGCGGTGCGCCTGACTGCTGAGCAGGACGCGCTGATTCGTCGCGCCGCCGAAGTGGAGGGGACCGATCTGACCAACTTCACGGTGACCGCGACGCTGGCTCATGCCCGCGACGTACTTGCCGATCGCCGGCTGTTCATGCTCGACGCACCGGCCTGGTCGGAGTTCGTGTCGGTGCTGGACCGGCCGGTGTCGCACAAACCGCGGCTGGAGAAGCTGTTCGCGGAGCCTCGGGAAGGTCTCGAATCACGATCTGCTCCATAGACTCGGCGGGCACCTCAGATCAGCTGGTAGCCCAGCTGCCGCGCTGCCGAAGCGATTCGCACCGCCAGGCCGGGGTGGCTCAACGGCAGCGACAGCACCGGCCGCGACGGCATCGCCGGCACCGCTGGCCCAAACAACGCGACGCAGTGGCGACCCGAGAACCGGCTGTTGTAGAGCACGCCGTCGACATCGGGAAAGGCCTCGGTGATCCGGCGCGCCCAGCGCTGGGTGACCGAGTGCGGGCCGGTCGACAGGGCGAATGTGCCACCTGCTCGTGTCGGCCACGATCCGGCACTGTCGGCTGCCAGGTCGAGCAGCCGCAGGTCCCGCGTGAACCGCAGCGCCGTCAGGTAGGGCGCCCCGCGGAACCGGTCGATGGTGCGGTCAACCTGGAATGACTCGGCCAGCGCCGCAGCCGGTTCGGCGGCGCCGTACCAAACCCCGATCCCCGGGTGATCCCCGACCGGCAGTGGGTGCGGGTCGAACCGAAGACGCGGCCCGTTCTCGCGAAACGCGTTCCAGGCCAACACATGTGCCCCGCTGGTGCGGTGGACTCGCCACCACAGCTGGTCGGCTGATGAGGACCGGTACTCGTTGTCGCGGATCCCGATGGCGCGCAACTCGGCCAGTGGTGGGGGGCCGGGTAGGCGTGCGGTCACACGGTGTACCAGTCGACGTTGGCCGCCGCAGCTGCGGCCTTGTCCACTTCGCCGCCGTCGCGCAGCCATTCGATCACTGTCATGGTCCGCTGATGAAACAGGTCAGGTTGCGGGGTTTGGAGGAAACCGGCCACCGCCACCGGATGCAGGTCCGTGGGAAGCTGCTTGAGTACCTGGTCGAGACCGCGGATCTGCCGGGTGGGGCCGCCATCATCGCCGGTTTCGAATTGCAGAATTGGGAAGACCCAGGTCTGGCCGTCGGGGATGGCCCACAGCTCGCGGGCGAGGCGTTTCTGACGCACCCGCGAGGCACTGATTCCCAGGCCGGAGGCAACCTCGTCGACGGTGAAGGCGGTGACCGCCAGACGCGCTACTTCGCCGGCGACCTCGGCGCCGGCGGACACGAACGCATCCGCGTCTTCGACCAAGCCCGCCTCGTCGAGGAGTCGGGCTGCGTCTTCGGCCAGGGACGCCGCCCACGGCCGGGTGATGGGTAGAAATCTCAGTGCGTCGATGAACTGGGTCGTCGAGACCTCGAATCGTTCCTGCAGCAGCCGTTCCAGCTCGTCAGTCGTTGACACGGTCCACCACGCCCCTAACATTGATTAACGCCATTCTATGTGCGTTAGTGCAAGGTTGTCGAGCGCCGCTAGCGCCGGCCTCGCCCCCTGACGTACGTCAACCAGCATCCGTCAAGGTCGTCAAGCATTCCCGGGCATAGACGAGACCCTGTGTCGGAACCCGCCACGGGCACAGCCAGTCGGCGGCCACCTCTGCACTGGCCAGTGCTGCGCGCACCTGCTCGACCACTGGGGATAGGCCGTACCAGTGCGTTTCCATTGGTGGGTGCGTCTCCTGACCAGCTCCAGACCCGTTTCCGGCTCAGAAAACGCGCTCACCAGGACGTTTTCCGGACCTGTTGCGGGAATGCAAATTCTCGTCGGTCATCGCCGAAAAACCACGGGTGACTGGGCTCTCCCCTGGGGCAGGGCCGAAATCCGGGCGCTGGGCAGGCCTCCCGAGATGGGCGCGGGCGCGGTGACGGCGACGTTTCCGCAGGTGGGCAGTATGTCACGTCCTCCTGCTGGCCGTGGAGGGGATGTCGGGTCGATGACCGTGGGCGTCGAGCAGTCGTACTACTACGAGGAGTGGTTGTCGACGAGAATGTATGGTACGAAATCGATCTCGGCCTCGTGGCGGTGCGTGACCGCCACGAACTCCTCAACGGCCACGGCCTCGGCAGCCGCCGCGGGGTGCTGCTCGTCGTCCCACCCGGAACCGGCAAATCAGCGGTGTCGGCAGCCGTCGCCGCGGAGGTAGTTGGCGTGTTCACCGTCATCTACGTCGAGGCGAGGGCCGGTGAGCACCTGCTCACAGCGGTCGCGGAGGAAGCACAGCAGCTGGGCGGGCCGGTGCTGCTCGTGCTGGAGGACGTCGATCTCTGGGTTCGGGACCGGCAAGGGCGTGGCGGCAGTGGGCTCTCAGAATTACTGCAGGCCATGGACATCGCCGCGGAAGCCCGGATTCTGACCCTGGCTTCGACCAACGACTCTGCCACCCTGGACAGGGCCGCTATCCGCACCGGGCGGCCAAGGTCGCCGGAGTCGCCGACACCGACGCGGCGCTGTCCACGCTGGGCTACCGCGTCGAGCACTGTTTTCACCGCGCACGGCGGGTACGGTCACCTCGTGCGCGTGCGGATCGAGGTGGAACCGATCGGGCGGGGCTGGACGCTGACGGCCCCGGACGCCACCGCAACCGTGGTGAGGACGTACACGGAAGTGCGGCCCGCAGCGGTGCAGCTAGCCGCCGCTGCCGCTGACCTGGCCCCCAGTGCGGTCGAGCTCGACCCTGCCGTCACGGCCTCTGAGCTGGACGTGCTGGCAGCCGTCGACAGGCTGCGCTCTGAGCGGGCCGAAGCCGAGGAGGCTGCTGAGCGGGCTGGCCGGACTGCCCGTGAGATCGCCCGCCAGCTCCGCGCCGCCGGCGCGACCACCACCGAGATCGGCTCGGTGCTCGGGTTGTCGCATCAGCGGGTCTCGAAGCTGCTGCGATAGTTACGCGGCACGGTGCGCCGCGATGACGCGAGAGATCTCCTGACGTTCGATCAACGTGCGTCGACCGAACTTGACCGTCACCAGCTCGCCGCGACGCATCATCCCGTAGAGCGTCGCCTCGCAGACGCGCAGCGCCTCAGCGGCCTCGCGAATGGTCAGCAGCTGGGGCTGCTGTTCCGGTGTTTCATTCATGGGCGCAGATTGCACCAGTTCCGAGACAACACCACTACGGGGCGCGAGCTCTGTACATCGGCGTGTCGTCCCTGCTAGCACGGTGGAGTCCAGTGGAGCAGAGGAGGCAGCCTCGGTCGCCTCGCCGACGCTGCGGGTGGTGGGAAACCTGCCACACACTTGCCACATCAACGACCAGCGGGGGTGCCCGCGCGATGTTCTTTGGTACAGCTCAGTGAAGCAGCGGAGAGTCCGCTACAGTCTCATATTGCCTGTTCGCGCTGCCTTGAAAGCGAGAGACGGCCAACACCGTCCGGGGTTTCAAATCCCTCCGCCACCGCTCCCGGCCCCGCCGCATCGCGCGTCCCCGACTTCACCCTTCGACGAACAGTGTCACGACGGTCAGCCCGTCGCCGGGCCCGGTCTCGGCGGTCAGGCCGAAACCGACTGCGATCGCGGTGTTGTCCACCCCGGGTCCGGCCGAGGCGGTGTTCGACCGACCCGCGGCGACGGCAGTGTTGTCGGCCGTTCCGAAGGCCCAGGCCCTGTTGTCGTCACCGTAGACGCGCGCGCTGCTGCCCGTACCCAGGACGTAGGCGGAGCTGTTGTCCCCCACCACCCGGGCGAATGTGTTCTCGGTGACGTCATAGCTGCCCGCCGCCGAGTTGTCGCCCCGCACGATCGCGGTGTTGCCGTCACCCAGAGCCGCGGTGGCGACGCTGTTGTTGCCAACGACGTGGGCGGTGTTGTTGTGGGCCGGGGGGAGACCGTCACCGTTGCCGGCCGAGGAGGCACCGTCATCTCCCCACAGCGTGGCGGTGTTGTTGTTCCCGTTTCCCGCAGAGACAGTGCTGAGGTCGCCGACGAGCCTTACGGTGTTGCCACTTCCGAAACCGGCCGACGCCGCATTGCCGTCACCGATCACCACAGCCAGGTTGTCCACACCGTTCCCGGCACTCGCGTCGTTGTCGTCGCCGAACACCCGCACGATGTTTCCGGCGTCGTCCGCGGTGGCGTCGTTGTCGTCGCCGAATACGACGACCTTGCCGCCATTGGTGGCGGAGACCGCGTTGCTGCTGCCGTAGGCCGCCGCCCGCGTGTAGCCCTCCGACGACGTTGTATTCGGCGTTGTATTCGACGTTGTATTCGATGTTGTATCGACAAAAGTGGAGCTGTTGTCACCGACGAGTTCCGCCAGGGCCACGCCGCCGGTGGCATTGGCCGCAGACGAGCTGTTGACCGCGAGAATCCGGCTGAGGCCGTAGCCCCGGTCGTCGGCGCTCACGGCATTGGCATTGTCGTGTCCATGGATGACAACTCGGGCAACCGACTCGCCGTCACCGTCGGCATTGGCCGAGTTTCGATCACCCGTCACCACGGAGCTGACTCGGGATGCATCGAAAGACGTCACGGTCGACTCATTGTCACTGCCGATCAGTGAGATGGTGGCGCTGCTGGAGTCAGCCAGCGCCAGCGCAGTGTTCTCATCGCCCACCGCCACGACCTTGGCGCGCCCACCCGACGTCGCGGCCGTGCCATCGTTGAGCTCACCCACCAGCACCAGGGTGGCGTGTCCGCCGCTGTCCGCGGCCGCGGTGGCCTCGTTCTCGTCGCCGTGCACGACGATCTTGGCCCGGCCGTCGAAAGCGTCCGCGTCCCCGGTGTTGCCGTCGCCGACCAAGCGGATGTCGGCGACGCCGCCGCCGGTCGATTCCGCGGTCCCGTTGTTCCCGGTGCCGCACACCAGGACCGTGGCGCGCGAGTCGGTGGCGGCAGCCGAACCGAGGTTCTCGTCGCCAACGAGAACGACACTGGCGCCCCGGCCGAAACCACCGTCCCCTTCCGCCGATGCGATCGCCGAGCTTTCCGTACCGACGACGAGGCCCGTCGAGCTTGCACCGCCCTGGCCGAACACCAGGACGTCGCTGCCGGAACCGACGATGCGCGCAATAGCGGTGGAGCCTTCACGACCGACAGAGTTGGCGACACTGCTGGAACCGACGATGACGGCCTTACTCCGCGCCCCGGCCCCCGCAAATGCCGCGGCGTTGCTGTGCTCACCGATGATGGTTGCGCGGCCAAATCCCTCGCCACTTGCGGTGGCAGTGGCCTCCACGCCGTGGATGTAGGCCACGCTGTGCCCGTCGGTGGCCTCAGCGACACTGCCATCGCCGACGATGCGTGCGGTGTTGAAGGTGCCGTCGGTTGCGTCGGCGTCGTTGTCGTCGCCGCGCGCGACGACGGTGTTGTGGTCGCCGTTGGCGGCGAGGGCTTCGTTCTCATTGCCGATCACGATCGCGCGGTTGTGGTCGCCGAAGGCGGCGCCCACGATGTTGAGCTCGCCGATGATCAGCGCACGGTTGAATGCGCCCTCACGCGCGCTCGCGGAGTTGGTGTCTCCGATGATGACGGCACGGGTAAAGGAGCCATCCGAGGTCGCCGAGTTGCCGTCACCGATGATCAAGGACGTGACGAACAGGTCACCCTCTCCAGCGGTGGCTTCCGCGACATTGCCTTCGCCGATGATGATCGCTCGGGCGCCGGTGCCTGCGGCCGAGGCGGCGGAATCGCCTGCGCCGCCGATGTAGGTCAGGGCGTGGCGGCCGCTGGCGGAGGCGACGCTGGAGTCGGCGATGATCTTGGCGGTGGTGGCGTAGCCGGTGGACACTGCGGTGTTGTCGTCGCCGCGGATGACGGCTCGGGTGAAGTTCCCTTCGGTGTCGGCGGTGCTGTCGTCGCCGACGACGCGCGCGTGGGCGAACCAGCCGGTGGCGGTGGCGGTGGCGTTGTCGCCGCGGGCGATGGCGATGGAGCCGAAGCCGGTGGAGGTGGCGGTGGCGGTGCCGTTCTGGATGATTTGGTGGCCGTTGATGGAGACGCTGAAATTGGCGTACGTGTCTTCGATTTCGCGGCGTATCCAGGCCAGTACGCCCAGCAGCGCCGGTGACGGTGGTGGTGTCGGGGCAGCTGGGGCGGTGGGGGTGGTCAAGGGGGTGATCGCCGTGGACAGCGCGGTGGTGGCGAGGTTGAGGAAGGCTCCGGGCGGAGTCTGAGGAGTGTTGGGTGCCGGTGCCGGCGAGGCGGGGACGGTAGCCGCGTCGGCGGTGGCCTCGGGGGCGGTGGTGCGCGTGTGGAGTAGGTCGGTGGCGGTGTCCAGCGCGGCAGCCGTGAGCGTGGGAGTGGTTTCGGTGTCGGGCAGGCGTGTCGGGGTGGTCGTGGCCAGGTCCTCGATGGTGCGCGGGGTCGACCGTGTGCCCGATGAGCTGGTGAGCGCCGTTGGCCGCGCGGGTGTTCTCGGCTCGGTCTGACCGCCGGTGTCTCCGGTGTCCGCGGTGTCCGAGATGGAATCGGAGGTGGTGTCGGGCTCGCCGTCCGACGTGGTGTCTGATGCGGAGTCTGATGCGGAGTCTGATGCGGAATCGGATGTGGTGTCGGACTTGGTGTCGGGCTTCGAGTCAGGCTCGGTGTCCGACTTTGAGTCGGGCTTCGAGTCGGGCTTCGAGTCGGGCTTCGAGTCCGTCTTCGAGTCGGGCTTCGAGTCAGGCCTGGAATCGGTGCTGGTCTCCGATGCGGTGTTCGAGGAGGCGCGCCGTGTGGTCGTGCGGGTGGTGGCTGTGTCGGAGCTGTCCGAGCTGTCGGAGCCCGAGCCCGAGCCCGAGCCCGAGGACCGGGCCGCGCGGCCCGCCGCCGCGGAGGCGCGTTTCTTGGTCGAGGACCCCGAGCCGGCGGAATCCGAGGAGCCGCCGCTGTCGGAGGACTCCGCGACGGCCACCGCGGGATTGATGGTCGCGACAGCGACTCCCAGCCCCAGTGCCACCGCGAACCCACCGACGCGTGAGATGTACTTACCCGATTCCATGCGCGACAACCCCCAACTCGACGCCAGCTTCAACCCCACGAAACTAACGACCCCGACACCCCACCGAATCCGTGAAATCCCTATCCCGACACCCTGCGTGTGGACTCTGGACTGTCGAGGGCATGCAGCACCGGGTTGATCCGCAGCGGCGGCAGCCCCGCCTGGTGGCACGCGGCATCGACGGTCTCGATCGAGGCCGCTTCGAACACTCCGAACACCACCTCGTCGGTGGGCACGGCCAGCGTCAACACCAGGCGGGCCGCTCCGGGAGCAGACCCACCCGAGAGCGTGGCCTTGAGTCTGTCGAGGATGCGGGCCACCCCGTCCGCGCCGTCGTCGGCGTACCACTCAGCGAGAAAGCAGTGCGATCCAGCCGCGTTCATGGGCCGTCACGGTAGCCAGCCCCGGGCTGAACGGAATCAGTCGATTCCCTTGCCCGCCACCTACGACTTGTCGGGTGGGACGTGCTGGCCCAGTTGGCTGCGCGAACGAATGCCCAGCTTGCGGTAGGTCCGGGCGAGGTTGGCCTCGACGGTCTTGGGGCTGATGAACAGCGCTCCCGCGATATCCCGGTTGGTGAGCCCCGCCGCGGCCAACTCGGCGATGCGCCGCTCGGTGGGGGTCAGCACGGTCGCCGGTCCAGCCGTCGGCGTCGTGATGCGGGCGAGCTCGGCCAGCGCACGCTCGGCCCAGGGGGTCGCGCCGTGACCGTCGAACACCTCCAGGCTGCGCCGCAACGTCGCGGCGGCCACGTCGCGGTGGCGTCGACGCCGCTGCAGCCTCCCGAGCAGCAGTTCGGTGCGGGCCCGCTCGAAGGGCATCGGCAGGTTCTCGTGTACGCGCAAGGCGGCGGTCGCACTGTCGACGGCGGCCGCGACATCTCCGTGGGCGGCGTGCAGCATCCCCCGGCAGCGCGCGCTGACGGCCAGCAGCCAGGGACGCTGAAGGCGCGAACCGTTCTGCTCGAGGCGAGTGATCAGCGACTCGGCCCGGTCGAGGTGGCCGGCTTCGACCAGCGCCTCGGCGGCGTCGGCGACAAACGGTGCGGTGATGATCTCGGTGGCGGTCGGGACCGACTCGAGGACCTGCAGTGCCGGATCGAGCACTGCCACGGCGGCGTCGAAATCCTTGAGGGACAACTCAATGAACCCCAGGATGCTGATCGGCCACACCAGCAGGGTGGTCGCGCCGCTTCGCCTGCTGGCCGCCAACGCCTCGTGCGCGGCCTCCCGGGCGGCCGTCTCGGCGCCGGTGTAGGCCGCCAGCGCCGCTCGCATGGTGTGCGCGATCCCCGGTGCCAGGGCCCCACCGAGCTGTTCGGCCCGCTCGGTGCCGTCGGCGGAAACCTGTCGCGCCCCCTCGATGTTGCCCAGCCAGAGTTCGACCAGAAAGCTGTTGAAGGTCACCGGCTGCATCTCGGATTCCTCGCCGCGTTCGATGCAGCGCCGCCGGATGGCCAGCAACTCGTCGCGGCCGTCGTGGAGCCGGCCGGTCCAGGCCAGGAACAGGCCGTGATGCAGGCTGGCGCGGAATGCCTGCGGTATGTCGTCGGATTCGTCCTCGAGTTGCAGTGCCCGCTGCAACGCCGGTTCATCGAAACCGTCACCCCGCAGGAAGTGCAGGTGCACGCGCATCGTCAGGGCCTGGCACAGCAGCGGGGCATATCCGAGTCTCTCGGCCCACTCCTCGGCCTGTTCGATTCCGGCGATCGCGGCGTCCAGGTGACCGGCATTGGACAGGGCGAAGGCCAGGGTCACCGAGATCTGGGCTCGTTGCGCAAGATCCTCGCCGGCCCCGGCGAGCGCACGTTCCAGCAGCGCGGCCGCCTCCAGGAAGTTGTCGTCGAAGAGGTGCACGGTGGCCAGCTGGGCCAGGGCTCGTGAGCGCAGCTGCCCGTCCGGCAGCTCCGCCAGCGCGGACTCCAGCAGCGCGCGTGCCGCGCCGGCGTCGCCGGCGGCCAGATGCTGCCTGGCCGCGCGGATCCGCCGCTGCGGGGTGGTGTGCTGATCGAGGCGGATGGCGATGTCGAGCAACTCGGCCGCCGCGGCGGGGGCGCCGCGGTCGCGGGCGCTGCGGGCGGCCTCGTCGAGCATCGTCAGGGTTTCGGGGTCCGCAACGGCGGTGGCCAGTGCCAGATGGCGTGCCTTGAGCTCCGGCTCGTCGAGAATGGCGGCCAGCCGGCGGTGCATGGCGCGGCGGACGCTGGGGGCCGCGCCGGTGTAGACGCCCTGGGCGAGCAACGGGTGCGAGAAGCGCACGCGGTACCCGTCGAAGGTGACGATCCCCTGATCCTCGGCGTGCTCCAGAAGCGCAACGGTCTGTTCGACGTCGGTGTCGATCGCGCGTGCGACCGTGGCGGTGGCGGGCGCGCCGACGCAGGCCACCGCAAGAAGGGGCGCGAGCACCTCCGGCGGCAGCGTGCGGATGCGTGCCGTCACCAACTCGGCCAGCGTGCCCGGCAATCCTGCGGTCGCGCCCGAGGGATCGCTGAGCAGGGCCCGCCCCAATCCCAGGGCGTAGAACGGGTTCCCCGCGGAGTGTTCGGCGATGCGGGCCATGGTGGGGCGGGGGAACGATCGATCGTCCCAGGCGCGCCAGGAGCACCGCATGCAGTTTGCCCAGGCTCAGCGGCCCCATTCTGATGTGCTGCGCCGACTCCGGTCGCGGCATCCGCAGCCAGGAGCCCACGGGAGCGGTGTCGGTGGGGGTGCGTTCGGTGATGAGCAGACCCACGGGTCCGGACAGCCGCCTGGCCACGAACGCGATGACGTCCCTGCTCGACCGGTCGACCCAGTGGACGTCGTCGACGGCGATGAGTACCGGGGAACGCGTTGCCTGTCCGTTCACCAAAGACAGGAACGCCGCGGAGACGGCGCGGGGGTTGTCGCCGCCGGCCCCGCTGAGATCCACCACCCCCCGCAGAGCTGCCTGTTGCTGTTCGGGCAGGCCCGACCAGACCTGTTCGTCCACGGTGCCCGCGAGGTCGGCCAGGGCGCTGTAGGCCAGCACCGATTCGGTGGGGGCGCCCTGCGTGCTCAGCACCACGAACCCTTTGTCGCGCGCGCGTTCCAGCGCTGCCAGCCACAGGGTTGTCTTGCCGATCCCCGCCTCGCCGTCGACGAACAGCGCCGCCGGTTGGGTGCGGGCCCGATCGAGGAAGTGGGCCACGGCGCGAACCTCAGCGGTCCGCCCCACCCCCTCCGGCATACACAGCATCCTTACAGGATTCGCTGCAACTGTCTACATCACGGAGCGTCCCCTGTAGGCGGCTCGCCCGCGTGTTGTGTGAGTTAGCGGGTGATGCTCACCACAGCACCGCGACGGCGGCTGCCGTCAGAGACAGCACCCCCACGGAGGCGAACAGCGGCATGGCCGCGGGCTGGCCGGTGCGGCGCTGCCGGGCGTTGCCGATGCCCAGCACCGCGCCGAGGGCGATCAGCAGGGCGAGCTTGACGCCGATCTTCGGGTAGTTGAGCACCACCCCGGCGGGCCACGGCGCGGCCAGCGCCAGGCCGGTGAGGAGTGAGATCAGCAGCCCGTACTCCATCACCCGGGTGGTTCGGTACCGGCGCGCGACCGCCTCGACCACCCAGGCGCCGAAGGTGACGGCGAACCCGACGATGTGGATCAGTACAACTACATTGCGTAGTAGTTCCATGTCGTGACTGTAGCCGACGGCGCGCGTCGCGCCACGCCCGCGCACGATGGCGACGCCCGGACCGTGAAAACGGCGTTTTTTTCGGAAAGCTCTACTCTCGCGGGGCTTGAGCGCGGGCTGGGGAGCGGACGTACGGGCGGTGACGCGGGAGTGATGGGGTGAGTGCCTTGGTGATGGGGATTCGCGGTGGCGCAACGCCACGGATCGCGTTGAGCGCGTTCGTGATCGGTGCCTGGATGCTGGTGGGCGGTGCCGGGCTGGGCACGGCGGCGGCCGATCCCGGAGATGCCGCGGGCACGGCACACAGCGCGGCGACCGATTCCCACCGGGCCGCCGATACGGACCGGGCCGGGCGGGCAGCGGATACGGCGCGACCCGCGCGCACGAAACCCGGGATGGCGCGGATCCACGATCGCAACGACCGGCCCCGGCGTGGCTTCGCCGAGGCCGGTTCGCGTGGTAGGGATTCTGAGGGGTCTGAGACTTCGGAGGATTCCGGCGGGGATTCCGGGGAGCCCGGCAACGACGCCTCGTCCGGGCAGGTCGTCGAGTCCGGCGTCGGCGACCGGACACCAACGGACACACTCGACGCGGATTCCCCCGAGCCCGAGGGCGACGAGGCACCTGAAACCCCATCGACCGGCGACACCGAGGCCACGGAGGAGGCCACGGAGGAGGTCACCGAAGCGGCCACAGAGCGGCCCACGGAGGAGGTCACAGGGACCGCCCCACCGACATCCGCGCCCGGCGAGGAAGGCGCATCGGCGTCGGCCGGACTCAGCGCGGCGCACCCGCCCTCGGAACCCGGGGAGACATCCGGGCGCGCCTCCGGGGACGTACCCGCGGACGCTGTTCCTCGGGACCAGGTCGCGCGGGATTCCTCCGCCGAAGACGGCTCGCGTGCCGATACCCCGGAGACCGCCGACGCTGCCCAACCGGCAACGGAGACGGGCGCCGCGGCGCCGACAGTCCCGCTCGCGCAGCCCGAATCCACCGACACCCGGCCGGGCACGGACAGCCCTGGCCCGCGCGTGGCGGCCGCGCCGACGGCCCCGCCGACCGCAGTGGCCGCGGTGGCCGCCGCCACGCGGCCCTCGCTGGTGATGACGGCGATCCGCGCCGTCGGCACCCTCGTGCTGGGTCTGCAGACGGCGCTGATGACGTTGGTCGTCGGACCACCCGTCCTGCCCGCGGGGAGCGCGGTCACCCTCGGCCGATCCCGCCTGGAGATCCCGTCCGGTGACGGGGTCACCGTGCGGGCAGACTGGTATATCCCCGACATCGCGGGGCCGCCGAGTGGCCTCATCTACTTCCAGCACGGCTTCCTGGCCACGGGGCCGATGTACAGCTACACGGCCGCGCGGCTGGCCGAACGGACCAACAGCATCGTGGTGGCTCCCACGCTGTCGTCGAACTTCTTCCGCACCGACGGCAACTGGATGGCCGGTGTGCCGCTGCAGCGTGGGGTCGCCGACCTGTTCACCGGGGACCGCGAAGCGTTGACCGCGAGCGCTCTGGCAGCCGGATACACCGGGGCGCTGCCGGACACGGTGGTGCTCGTCGGGCACTCGCTCGGCGGCGGATTCGTCTCCGGAGTCGCCGGCCACCTGGTCGATAACGGCGCCGTCGACCACCTGGCCGGCGTCGTGCTCTTCGACCCCGTCGCGCTGAACGGCGAAGTGCCGACGGCGACGGCCAAGCTGACCGGCGGCAACGACGTCCCGATTCTGGCGGTCACCGCGCCGGACTACTACTGGAACCAGATGGGAGCGGCGAGCGCGGCGCTGGTGCAGGCGCGTCCGGACCGGTTCAACGGCTTCCGGCTGGCCGCCGGCACCCACATCGACGCGATGCAGGGCGGCAACCCCGTCGTCGCCTTCTTCGAGGGCCTGGTCACAGGCTTTCCGAAACCGCAGAACGCCGCCGCCGCGCAGGAACTGGCGGCCGGGTGGGTCAACGACATGCTCGCCGGCACCGAGAACGGGATCTACGGCACGCCCGGTGAGCAGATGGTGATCGACACGACCGCCGGTGAGGCGAGGGCCGTGGGGGTCCCGGGCCCGCCCACGAAGATCACCGTGTTCGACCGCGTGATGGACGCGTTCCTCAAGCTGCTGGTGGGCTCGTTCGCGGTGTACGACCCCGAGGCCAGCTGACGGCGGGCCCGGTCAGCCGGGATGTCGCCGCGGAATCTCGGCGTTGATCCGGTCCAGCAGCGCGGGGTAGCGACGCGCCTCACGGTGGCTGCCGGGCTTGCCGCTGCTGACGACGGCAGCCGAGAGCCCGCGCTGCGGGTCGGCCCAGACCGCGATGTCGACCAGGCCGGTGTGCCCGAACGCGCCCGGCGCGTGGCGCCCGAACGGCCCGAACCGCTCCGAGCCCAGCATGTAGCCCGTGCCCCAGCGCATCGGTTTGAGGCCGGTGGCCACGTCGGGGCGCAGGCGGCGGGCCTGGGCGGTGGCCGCGGCCAGGGTCTGCGGGCTCAGCACCCGCACCCCGTCGAGTTCGCCGCCCCGGCAGAGCAGCTCGGCGAACCGGGACAGCTCCTGGGCGTTGGACACCGCGCTCGAGGAGGGCACCACGCTGGTCAGGAACGCCGGGGTGTTGCTGAACGGGATGATCTGGTGCATGGTGCCGCCGACGGCGAGCTTGAAGGCCCGCGCGACCGGCGCCGGCAACGGCTTGCCCGTCGGATGGCTGGGAGCCACCAGCGGCACGTCCGCCTCGGCGACGCCGAAGTTGGTCCAGCGGAATCCCAGGGGCTGCAGGATCTCGGTGGCCAGGATCTCGCGGATGTTGCGTCCGGTGGCCGCCGAGACGATCTCACGCACCAGCGGACCCCAGGTCAGCCCGTGGTAGATGTGCACCAGGCCCGGCGGGTAGACGGGTTTGAGCAGGCCGAGCTGTTCGCGGGCGTAGTCGCTGTCGTTCATCCGGCGCAGGTCCGGGCGCGGGCCGGTGGCGAAGGGCACCCCGGCGCTGTGCGTCATGACGTGACGGATGGTGGTCTTGTCCTTGCCGTGGCTGGTGTAGCCGGGCAGGTAGTCGCAGACCCGGTCGTCGAGGGAGAACGCCCCGCGCTCGACGAGCATGTGCACCACCGTGGTGGCGATCGCCTTGGCCGCGGAGTACACGCAGAACGGGGTGTCCGGGGTTACGGGGATCTTCTCGGCGTCGGGTGCATCGGTGGGTGCGTTGCCCCAGCCGTGCCCGATCGCCCGGTTGAGCACCACCCGGCCGCGGTGGCGCAGGCACACCTGGATCGCCGGGTGCATCCCGGCGGCGTACCAATGCCGTGCGGCCGCCCAGATCCGCTCGACGGACGCCGACTCGATTCCCGCCGCGTCGTCGGCGGGGTCCTCGGCGCCGACGGTGGTGACGGCGTCCAGGTCCGGGGGAACGCGGATACGGCCGTCGGCGGTCATCCCGCCTTCCGGTGCAGCGTCGCCGACAGGTGGTGCTGCAGGTGCTCGCCGACCGCGGCCATCCGCAGCGAGTAGGTCAGGGTGTCCCCGTCGACGTGCACCGTGCGGCACACCGAATTGACCTCCTTGGCCGAGGAGGTCAGCGCGATCGAGGTGGAGATCAGGTCGAGGTCGACGGTGCCGTCGCCTGCGGTGACCGAGCCCTCCTGGATCTCGGTGACGCCGGTGGCGTGGGCCAGCACCCATTCGGCCTGGCCCGGTCTCGCCGCGCGCAGGAAGCCGGTCTCGGTGTGCAGGGGCCGACCGTCGTCGGCGGCGCGGGTGCGCTGCACATAGGTCAGAAACGGTTTGCCGGTGTGGCCGAACACGACCTCCTCGAGGTAGCCGAACGGCTCGATGGTCGGGTATTCGCCCTCGCCCCGGCCGGCCCAGGTGCCCAGCAGCGGAGCCAGCGGAAGCAGGTCGGGATGCAGGTCGGGAACCGAATCGGCCATGGTGACTACTCTCCTGTGAACTCCGGCGGGCGCTTGGCGAACATCGCGGTGATGCCCTCGGTCAGATCCTTCGACGGCAGGAACGCCGAGTTCCACGCGGCCACGTAGCGCAGGCTCGCCGAGACCCGCTCGGTGCGCTGCTCGTCGAGGACGTCCTTGATGCCGGACACCACCAGCGGTGGGTTGGCAGCGATCTCGGCGGCGGTGGCGTGGGCGGCGGCCAGGCATGCCTCGGCGTCGTCGTAGACGTCGTTGACCAGACCGATCTGTGCGGCGCGGGCCGCGTCGACGTCCTTGCCGGTCAACGCCAGCTCCCGCAGATGCCCGTCGGACAGGATCAGCGGCAGCCGCGCCAGCGAGCCCACGTCGGCGACGATGGCCAACTTGACCTCACGCACCGAGAACTTGGCGTCGGCGCTGGCGTAGCGGATGTCGACGGCGCTGATCAGGTCGACGCCGCCGCCGATGCACCAGCCGTGCACCGCGGCGATGGTCGGGGTGCGGCAGTCGGCGACCGCGGTGATCGTGTGCTGCATGGTCTTGAGGCGTTTGAGGAAGTCGGTGCGCGGCTTGGCCATCGCCCCCTCGGCCATCAGCGGGGCGAGGGTGTCGCCCATCGCCGCGACGTCCAGGCCGTAGCTGAAGTGCTTGCCCGAGCCCGTGAGCACGATCGCGCGCACCTCCGGATCGGCGTCGAGCTCACCGAAGACCACCGGCAGCTCCGCCCAGAACGCGGGGCCCATGGCGTTGCCCTTGCCGGGCCCCAGCAGCGTGACGCGCGCGACGTGGTCGGTGATCTCCACCGAGACGGACTCGTAGGTGTCAGACATGAGGTTGAGGCTAGTTCGCTACCTCGGGCGCAGCCGAACCAGGATGTCCTTCACCTTCGCGTCGGGGGCCCGCTCGCAGAGCACCCCGGCCAGCGCCACGAGGAAGAACGGTTGTTCGGAGGGCCGGCTGGGCTCGTCGCCGTTCATGATCTTGCTGATCACCTCGACACGGTCCTTGTCGCTGAGGGCGACGAACTCGCTGCAGGTGACGTCGGCGGACACGGGTTCGGTGGTCTGGGCGACCTGCCCTTCGATGCTGCGCGAACACCCCGCCACCAGGCAGGCCAGGCTCAGCGCGGCCGCGGCGGCGCGGGTGCGCCGGGAGATTTTCACGGGGTTGGTGTGCATGCGGATTCCGTCGGCCTCTCGCTACACCCGCTGCAGGTAGAAGTACAGGTGCCGGCCGGTGCCGCTGCTGAAGTCCAGCGCGCCCTTGCCGTTCATGATGCCCATCAGGGTGTCGTCGTCGACCTTCTTGAAGTGGTCGTGAATGGGCACGCCGTCGTAGACCATGGTGGCGGTCACCTCACCGCGGAACCGTTCCATCCACAGGCTGGCCTCGCCCTTCATCCACTCGGTGTTGGAGAACGTGTTGCCGTGTTCGTCCAGGCAGATCAGCGGCTTGGCGTCGGTGGCGGAGTTGAAGGTCTTGCCGAACCAGCG
Organism: Mycolicibacterium palauense; assembly: GCF_002592005.1. Taxonomy (GTDB): domain Bacteria; phylum Actinomycetota; class Actinomycetes; order Mycobacteriales; family Mycobacteriaceae; genus Mycobacterium; species Mycobacterium palauense. Next base: position 17,543 of record NZ_NVQF01000068.1, read on the forward strand.
GCCCTTCTCCAGCAGGCCGTTGGCGCGGTGGCCGGTGCGGAACTCTCCGCCCTTCCACTCGCCGAGGATCTCCTCGATGCCGACCGGCGGCAGGGTCGCCCACAACTCGTCGAGCTCGGCGTCCGGGATCGGCCCGGTGCGCTGGGTGAGGTCGGTGAATCGCGTCCGGCTCAGAGTTTCTGCCATGACGCGACGGTAGCTCATCGCCGCGCGGAGGCGGTTTGGATCCAGCCGCGGGCGAAGGCCAGGAACACGTCGTTCTCCTCGGGCGCGCCGATGGTGACACGTACTCCGTCGGTGCCGTAGGGCCGCACCAGCACCCGCGCGTTGGCGGCCTGTTCGACGAAGTCGGGAACCAGCTCGGGGCTCAGCGGCAGCCACACGAAATTGGCCTGCGACGCGGGCAGCTCGTAGCCGGCCTCGCGCAGCGCCGCGCCGACCCGGGCGCGCTCGGCGACCACGGCGTCGGTGCGGGCCAGCAGTTCGTCGGAGGCCTGCAGGGAGGCGATCGCGGCGGCCTGCGCCAGCGTGCTCGCGGTGAACGGGACGTAGACCTTGCCCAGCGCGGTGATCAGCTCCGGATCGCCCACCGCGTAGCCCACCCGGGCGCCGGCCATCCCGTAGGCCTTCGAGAACGTTCTCAGCACAACCACATTGGGGTGGTTGCGGACCAGACCCAGGCTGTCGGGCACCAGGCCGTCGCGGACGTACTCGACGTAGGCCTCGTCGATGCAGACCACGACGTCGTCCGGGACGGTGTCGACGAACCGGGCCAGCGCGTCGGGGTCGACCACCGTGGAGGTCGGGTTGTTCGGATTGCAGATGAAGATCAACCGGGTGTTCTCGGTGACCGCGGCGGCCATCGCCTCCAGGTCGTGGGTGTGGTCGCGCAGCGGCACCGGCACCGGGGTAGCGCCGGCGACCCGCACCTGCAGCGGGTAGACCTCGAAGGCCCGCCACCCGAACATCACCTCGTCGCCGATGCTGGCGGTGATCTGGATCAACTGCTGGCACAGGCTGACCGAGCCGCAGCCCACCGCGATGTTCTCCGGCGCGAACGCCCACTTCTCCAGATGCTTGGCCAGCTGCTCGCGCAGCTCCACGTAGCCGTTGTCCGGGTAGCGGTTGAGCGTGTCTGCGGCCTTGTCGATGGCCGCGCGCACACTGGGCAGCGGTCCGTGCACGGTTTCGTTGCTGGCCAGCTTGATGGCACCCGGCACGGTCTTGCCCGGGGTGTAGGCCGGGAGGTCGGCCATCAGGGGGCGCAGGCGGGCGGTCATTTGGTCAGCATATGCGAGTGGCTGTACGCTGTGCCCTCGGCGGTTCCGGTGCTCCACGACGGGTCCGGTAACCTCGAAACGGTTTCAAGGAGGCGTGCCAGAGCGGCCGAATGGGGCTCACTGCTAATGAGTTGTCCGTCTTAAAGCGGACCGGAGGTTCAAATCCTCTCGCCTCCGCCACACAACTGAATAACCCGGCGCCCGTAGCTCAACGGATAGAGCATCTGACTACGGATCAGAAGGTTAGGGGTTCGAATCCCTTCGGGCGCGCTCACCATCGGCGTCGACGACTCCCGCGGCACAGGCAATGTGTCCGGGAGTCGCTAATTTCCGCACACTCAGTCCCGGAGTCGGGTGTGCTCATCCGACACGTCCCCCACGTTTGGGCGGGACGCGACAACCTTGAAATTCATGGCCACTTTTCAAGCTTGAGTCACTAACCTTGAAATTACAGACGTGGATTTCAAGGTTGTGATCAATGAGGTTGTTGTGATGGATGTTGATAGGTTGCGGGGCAGTCCGGTAGGGCAGGTCGTACCGATCTCGGGCTATGACCCGCGGTTCGACGAGACGTACGAGTACTTCGCCTTCGTTCCTGACCCGCTACCTGGCGAACTGGCACTCGACGCGGCAACATACGCGGCGGTCATCGAAGCCACCGCGGCGATGGCGCGTGCTGACCAGGCGGCTTCCCTGTTGCCGAACCCGGTTCTGCTTGCACGACCTGCCACGCGTCGTGAGGCCGTGAGCACGTCCGCACTGGAGGGGACGTACGCCGCGCTGTCCGACGTGTTCGAGGCGGATTTCCTTGAGCCCGACGAGATGACCGGCTCAGTAAGCGAAGTGCGCAACTACGTGACCGCGGCGGAGCGGGCGTACGAATTGGTCGGCAGGGGCCAACCGGTCTCCATCGGCATGCTTGAGGACCTGCAGGGCGAGTTGCTCCAAGGCACTCCGAGCGACGGTCCGCACGCGGGCAGCATCCGCACCACTCAGGTGTTCATTGGAGTCGGTAACCGCCGAGTGACATCTGCCCGGTTTGTCCCGCCGCCGGCCGACCACCGCCTCATCGACGGGCTGGATGCGTGGCAGGACTGGATGCGGGATGGCGGGCAGGCGATACCGACCGTTATCCGTATCGCGGCCGCGCACTACCAATTCGAGGCGCTGCACCCGTTCCACGATGGCAATGGGCGGCTGGGACGACTGGTCATGGCGCTGCAGCTCATGGCCGCGGGAGATCTGCGTTACCCCGTTCTGAACATATCGCCTTGGCTGGAGCAGCACAGGACCCAGTACCAGGACGGACTCCTTCGTGTGTCCCAGACCGGCGATTGGGATCCGTGGGTCTGCCTGATATCCAACGCCATCCACGCAGAGGCGCTTGAGGTGATCAAGCGCGTCGACAAGCTTCTCGCCCTGCGGGAGAGCTTCCAGATGACCCTGCAGGGTGCCAAGGGCGTATCGCTCCGGATCGCCGACGACCTGATCGGCTACCCGATGATCACCGCCTCGCTCGCCGCGAAGCTCCACGACGTCTCGTATCAGGCCGCGAACACGGCAATCTCCAAGCTGGTCGACCTGGGCATCCTCAAGCAGAGAACCGCGGGCCGCTATGACCGTATCTTTCAGTGCGATGCCGTCTTGGCTGCGCTCGAATACTGACCCTGGCAGACTCGGCCGCCGGTATTTCCGGTCCAGGTGGCGCCAAACCAATCCGCATTGCGCGGTGAGGGTTCGAATCCTCTTCGGGCGCAATCAACCTCCGGTTCCGGCCGCACGGGCCGGAACGCCACTCGAGGGGACGGCTAACCGGAGCCCATCATGCCGGGCTCCCAGTACCCGGGGCTCCAGCCGTTGGACCCCATCATTCCCGAGCCCCATGGTCCGGGAGCCCAGTCACCGGGGGTTCCCATGTCCGGGCCCCAGCAGTCCGGGTCCATCATTCCCGGACCCCAGCAGTCATCGCCGGAGCCTCCGGAGCCGCCGGGGCCCTGGGCGGGGAGGGGCGAGGTGACGGCGGGAACCCCGCCGCCGGCCAGGGTTGTCGTGGGTGTCGCGGGCACACCCAGTGCTGTCACCGCGAGGGGGATGCCCAGCGCCACGACGGCGACGCCGGTGGCTGCCACATGACGGATGTCGAACATGTCGGCCCACCCCTTTCCTACTCGTGCCTGCCGTCACCGCGCCGCGATGGCGCCGTGGCGGCCTCACCTCCATCCTGCGCGCGCGGGGACACTTCGGGGCAGGGTATTTCGGCCCGATCCGGGTTGACCTTCGCGGCCGACGAGCCGCGCCCGCAACCGAGCGGGGAGGCGCCCGGCTCGGTCAGTTCTGCACGGTCGGCCGGATGGTCATGTCCCCGATCTCCACGTCCGGGGGCTGGTCGATGGCGAACGCGATCGCGGTGGCCACCGCCTCGGGGGCGAGCCCGAATTCGTCCATGCTCGCCCGCGCGGCGGCGCGCAGCTCGGGATCCTCGATCGAGGAGGGCAGTTCGGTGTTCACGTAGCCGGGCGAGATCGACGTGGTGCGGACGACGCCGTCGGTGCTCTCCTGGCGCAGCGTCTCCATCACCGTGCGGACCGCGTTCTTGGTGGCCGCGTAGACGGCCATGTTCGGCACGATCTTCAGCCCGGCGGTGGAGACGGTGGTCACGAAATGACCGCTGCCCTGGCGGCGGAACACCGGCAGGGCGGCCGCGATCCCGTTGAGCACACCGCGCAGGTTGACGTCGATCATGGCCGACCACCCGTCGGCGTCGACATCGGACATGGGCCCGATCCTGCTGATCCCGGCGTTGCTGACCAGGACGTCGAGCCGGCCGAATTCGGTGACCGCGGTGTCCACCAACCGGGCCGCATCGGCGGCGACGGCGACATCCACCGCGCAGGTGCGGGCGGTGCCGCCGGCCTCGCCGATCTGGGCGGCCAGCTCATCGAGGCGCTCGGTGCGCCGCGCGCCGAGCAGCACCGTGGCGCCGCGCTCGGCGAGCATGCGTGCGGTGGCCGCGCCGATGCCGCTGCTGGCCCCGGTGATCGCGACGACCTTGCCGGAGATGGTCACCCGGCTAGCTCTTGGTGCCGATGGTGATCAGATCGGAGACCACCTTGGTCCACGCCGGCCGACGCACGCGGTGCTGTTCGGCGAGCCGGAAGCCTGCCTCGGCGAACAGGTCGCGCATCTGGCGCGGCGTCGGGTTGTGCGCCGGGTTGAACCGGCCCGCGCTGAGCCGGGAGACCCAGGCCGGCTGCTGCGGGCTGATGGTGGCCACCGCGGCCAGCCCGCCCGGGCGCAGCACCCGGTGGAATTCGGCCAGCGCCGCCGGCTGGTCGAAGAAGTGGAACGCCGAGGTCGTCACGACCGCGTCGAGCGCGCCGTCGTCGAACGGCAGCGCCTCGGCCGGCGCGCTCAGCCAGCTCACCGTCGAGGAGCGGGCCCGGGCCTGTTCCAGCATGCCCGCGCTCATGTCGACGCCGTAGACCTCGTCGGGCCCCAGCTCGCGTTCGATGCGGTCGGCGAGAATGCCGGTGCCGCAGGCGACGTCGACGATCCGCTGGGCGCCGTGTGACCGCAGCGCGGCGATCACCTCGTCCTGGGCCGGGCGGTACACCCAGCGCTGCAGGACGGGCAGGTCGTAGGCCGGAGCGGCGAAGCTCCAGAACTTGGTCACCGTGTCGTTGAGGTTGCGGCGCTGCGCCGAACTCCGGGCATCCGTCATGGCATCGACGGTACGCGCGCTCACCGGGGACGGGCCGGGGCCGAATCAGCGGAAGCTGCCGGTGCCGCCGTCGACGTGGATGGTCTGGCCGGTGATGAAGGTGGCGTCGTCGCTGACCAGGAACGCGACCAGCGCGCCGACGTCGGTGCGCGCGTCGCCGATCCGTTTCAGCGGCACCCGGCGCAGTGACTTGGCGAAGCTGTCGGGGGCCATCTCCCGCCAGGCCCTGATGCCGTCGGATTCGGCGAACGGGCACACCGTGTTGACCCGGATCCCGTCGCGGCCCCACTCCATGGCGGCCACCTTGGCGATCCCGCGCACCGACTCCTTGGCCCCGGCGTAGGCGGCGAAGCGCGGCTCGCCGGCGGTGCCGCTGCCCGAGCCGAGGTTGACCACCGCGCCGCCGCCGGCGCGCACCAGCTCGGGATAGGCCGCCTGCATCAGCAGCAGGGTGGCGCGGGGGCCGACGTCGGAGACCAGCTCGAAATCGTCGACGGTGATGTCGGTGAACGGTTTCGGTTCGTTGGTGGCGATCGCGTTGTTGACCAGTGCGTGCAGCCCGCCGAACGCCTCGAGGGCCGCGCCGACGATCGCGGGGGCGACCGCCGGGTCACGCAGGTCGGCCACCAGCGAGGCCACCGCGCCGCCGGCGCCGCGCAGCTCGTCGGTGGTGGCCGCCAACCGCTGCTCGTCGACGTCGGCGAGCAGCACCGAGGCGCCCCGCTCGGTCAGCGCCGCGGCGATGCCCCGGCCGACCCCGCGGGCCGCTCCGGTGACGATCACCACCCGGTCGCGCAGGGAGTCCGGATGCCAGTACGTCACGCCCGGCACGCTAGCCGATGGGCGCGGGCCCGGTCAGGCGATCGTCAGACCGCCGTCGACGACGATGGTCTGGCCCACCACGTAGCCGCCGGCCGCCGACGCCAGCCACACCGCGGTCGCGGCCAGCTCCGCCGGCTCGCCGGTGCGGCCCAGCACCACCCGCGGCATCTGCGAATCCAGGTACCCGGGCTTGTAGTCGTCGGTCATCTCGGACTTGAAGAACCCGGGGGCCAGCGCGTTGACCCGGATGCCCTTGCGCGCACCCCACTGCTGGGCCAGATCCCGGGTCAGTCCCATCACGCCGGCCTTCGACGCGCTGTAGGCGGCCTGCGGCAGACCGCCGGTGGTGATGCCCAGGATGCTGGCGATGTTGATGATCGACGAGCCGGGCGCCATGACCCGTCCGCACGCCTGGGCCATCCAGTAGGAGCCGTTGAGGTTGACGTCGATGACGCGGCGGAACTCCTCGGGGGTCTCCTTGGTGGCCGGCACCGCGGTGCCCACGCCGGCGTTGTTGATCAGGATGTCGACACGGCCGAAGGTCTCCAGGGCGGCGGCGACCAGCTGCTCGCAGTGTTCGGGCTTGGCGACGTCGGTGGCCACCGCGTGGGCGCGCCGGCCCGCCGCCTCCACCAGCGCGGCGGTGGCGGCCATCTTGTCGGCCCGGCGCGCGCCGAGCACCACGTCGGCGCCGGCCTCGGCGAACGCCTGCGCGAACGCCACCCCCAGCCCCGAGGAGGCGCCGGTGACGACGGCGACCTTGTTGTCGAGCTTGAACGCGTCCAGAACTGTCATCGGGGGCTCCTCAGCACCTGTCGGGCGATGGCGTACTTGTGCACCTCGGTGGGGCCGTCGTAGATCCGGAAGGCGCGCATGTCGGAGAAGATCATGCCGACCGGGGTCTCGTCGGAGATCCCCATGCCGCCGAGGATCTGCACGCAGCGGTCGGCGACCTTGAACAGCTCCTCGGACACGTGTGCCTTGACCATCGAGCTCTCGTGGCGGCCCTGGGCGCCGGTGTCGAGCAGCCAGCACGCCCACCAGATCTCCAGCCGGCACTGCTGCAGGGCGATCTCGTTGTCGGCGAGCAGGAAACCGACGCCCTGGTGCTCACCGAGCGGCTTGTCGAACGCGGTGCGGGTCCGGGCGTGCTCGACGGCGATCGAGTGGGCGCGTGCGGCCGCCCCCAGCCACCGCATGCAGTGGGTGAGCCGGGCCGGGGTCAGCCGCAGCTGCGCATAGCGCAGGGCCTGCCCCACCTCACCGAGCACCGCCGAGGCGGGCAGCCGCAGGTCGCTGAACCGGACCACGCCGTGGCCCTCGACGTAGTTGCGGTCCATGGTGTTCATCACCCGCTCGAGCTCGATACCCGGGGTCTGGCCGTCGCACAGGAACAGCGTCGGCCCGTCGGGGCCGTGCTCGTTGGGCGCCACCCGCGCCATGATGATCCAGGTGCGCGCGCCGTTGGCCCCGGTGATCAGCCACTTGCGGCCGTTGATGACGTAGTCGGTGCCGTCGAAGACCGCCTCGGTGGCCAGCTGGCCGGGGTCGGAGCCGGCGCCGCCGGGCTCGGTCATCGCGAACACCGATCGTTGCCGGCCGTCGATGACCGGGACGAGGTACTTCTCGGTCTGTTCCGGGGTGGCGATCCTGGACAGCAGAAACATGTTGCCCTCGTCGGGCGCGGCGCAGTTGAGCGCGACCGGGCCCAGGGTCGACCAGCCGGCCGCCTCGAACAACACGGCCTGCTCGACGTGGGAGGGTTCCCGGCCGCCGAAGCGCCGGGGCGCCTGGAAGGTCAGCAGACCCGCCTCGCGGGCCAGCCCGACCAGTTCGGTGCGCAGCTCCTCGTCGGGTCCGTGCCGGGTGACGCGGGGGTCGGTCTCGTAGGGGACGATCCGCTCGGTGACGAACCCGCGGATCTCGTCGCGCAGGGCGGCCAGCTCGTCGGGGATGGAGAAGTCGATCATCGGTGTCCTTCCGCTGGAGCCACTGGAAACACGGGAGCCGGGGGATGGGTCACTGGGCGTCGATCAGCCGGGTGGCCCGGCGGAACAGTTGCAGGGTGGCCTCGTGCAGGTGGTCGCCGGTCTCCCGGGGCGCCAGCCCCGCGCAGGCCCGCGCGTGGGTGCCCTCGAGGATGATGCCGAGCTTGAAGCAGGCCAGCACCGTGTACCAGGGCAGCGCGTCGAGGTCGCGGGTGGTGTTCTGCGCGTAGCGGTCGACGAGATCGCCCGGCTGGCACAGACCGCCGGCCTCGCTGAGCGCGTGTCCGAGGACGTCGCGGCCCTCGTCGTCGCGCCAGGTGGCCAGCAGCCAGCCGAGGTCCAGCAGCGGGTCGCCGATGGTGCACATCTCCCAGTCCACGATGGCGACCACCTCGGGGCCGGTGCGGGAGAACATGACGTTGGCGACGTGATAGTCGCCGTGCATGATGCCCGGCTTCCACGCGGTGGGGGTGCGCTCGGCCAGCCAGCCGGCGACGTCGTCGAGGCCGGGGATCTGCGGTCCCGGATAGTCGTCGAAGCCGGAGTAGGAGTCCAGTTCCGAGCGCCACCGCGGCACCTGCCGCTCCAGGAAGCCCTCGGGTTTGCCGAAGTCGGCGAGCCCGACGGCGACGTGGTCGACGGCGCCGAGCCGGGCCAGCGCGTCGGCCATCGACAGGCCCATCTCGAAACGGATGGCGGGATCACCGGCGTGCAGGGCGGGCAGTTCGGAGCCCGCGTTGAAACCGTCGATGGGCTCCATGAGGTAGAACACCGCGTCCCCGAGCACCGAGGTGTCCTCGCAGACGGCGATCAGCCTCGGATGGGGAACGTCGCTGCCGGCCAGCGCGGCCAGCACCCGGGTCTCACGCAGGATGACCTTGTTGCTGACCGGACGCAGATGCTCGGGCCCGCGCCGGAACACGTAGGGACGCCCGGAACGGACGAACTTGCGCAGGATGTTCTGGGTTCCGCCGCTGATCTCGGAGACGTCCTCCAGTGGGCCCTCGCCCAGGCCCTGGCCGGACATCCACGCCGCGACGTTGTCGAGGTCGTCCACGCCGGTGAACCTACCAGTCGGTTGGTCGGTCAGGGGCCGGCGGTCGCGGGGAGGCCCGTCACCGGTGTTGCACGATCCGGCGCAGCGGTGTGAACACGCTCCAGCCGATCAGGGTCCCCAACGCGATCGAGAAGACGGCCGCCACGGTGACCTCCAACTCGGCCAGATCGGAGCTGCCGGCCGCGGCCGCCTCGGTCAGCGTCTCGAAGCTCAGCGCCCCCGGCACCAGCGACCAGAACGCGGCGATCAGCAGCACGAACGGCGGCGGGGCGCCGCGCAGCCGGGTGGCCAGCAACGTGAACGGCACCGTCAGGAACGCCCCCAGCGCCCCGGAATGCCCGGGGGACAGGAACGTCCCGCCCAGCTTCTGGCCCAGCAGGGCCACCGCGACCGCCGCGGCCAGCCAGGGCAGCGAACCGCGCGGCGCCGACAGGTAGAAGTACAGACCCACGCTGACCACGAGGATGGCGACATAGAACGACCACCCACCCATCTGCGCCGACGGGTGGTGCGGCGATCCGCGACCGGCGATCGCGGCCCCGATCGCCACCCCGAAGACCAGCAACATCAGCTGCACCACCGCGTACACCAGCCGGGTGGCGCCGGCCATGGTGGCCCCGCTGGCCAGTTCCATCGAGGCCACGGTCAGCGAGATACCCGGCAGCAGCGCCACCAGCGCCGGGGCGATGATCAGCAGCAGGCCCTCGTCGGCCACGCCGGCGAAGAACCAGGTGGCCAGGATCGTCACCACGGCCGCGGACAGGGGCGGTATCACCGCGGCCAGCGAGTGGATGCGCCCGACGAACACGACGATCAGCCCGACCACCGCCCCGAGCCCGACGTAGCCCGGCAGGTCCGCCCAGGTGGGGTTGATCATCACCCCGAAGCCCAGGGTGGTCAGCACGTAGCCGAACAACGTCAGCACGGGCCCGAACCGCGGCGTGACGGCGCGCGCGGCGACCACCTCGGCCAGGGCGTCGGCGGGGGTGATCGCGCCCACGGTGGCCAGCACCGCGATCCTGTCGACCCGCTCGGCGACGTTGAGCTGGGCGGTTCCGTGCGTCGACACCGCAACCTCGTGGGCGTGGCTGCCGAGCTGGATGATCAGCGTGGTCGGGAAGGCCACCACCCGCACCTCGCGGGTGGTGTACTGCGCGGCGATCTGCTGCAACCGTGCCCGCACCATCTGGGTCGGCGTCTGCATCTCGACCATGGCGATGCCCAGCTCGCGCAGCATCGCCGCCACCTCGGCCTCGTCGTAGTCACCCGGACGTCCGAGCGGATCGGGGTGGACCTTCTTCAGCGATCCCCAGGCATGCTCGGCGCGGCCCCGCCAACCGGTAGGCATGACTGGTGATTGTGCCCGGCGTTCTCCTCCGGTGGCGGGCGGTCGGCGCGGAAACTGGTGAACACGCTCCACCCGATGAGGGTGCCCAGCGCGATGGAGAAGATCGCGGTGACGGCCATGGTCACGATCTGCACGCTGCTGTGCCCGCCCGCGGCGGCCTCGCCCAGCGACTCGAAGCTCAACGCGTTGGGGACCAGCGACCAGAACGCCGCCAACATCAACACGATGGCCGGCGGCGCCGTCCGCAGCCGGGAGGCCAGCGTCGCGAACGGCACCACCAGGAAGGCGCCGACGGCACCGGCGTGGGCGGGCGCCAGGAACAGTCCGCCGACCCGCTGCCCGATCAACGCCACCGCGACCGCGGCCCCCAGCCACATCAGCGAGCCGCGGGGCGCCGACAGATGCAGGTAGAGCCCGGCGGCGATCACCGCGATCGCCAGAGAGAACGACCACGCGCCCAGCGCCGCCGGCCCGGCGTGGGGGTGCAGGGCCGGCAGCCCGGGCAGCCGGACGTGCAGGCCCAGGCTGACGCCGAAGCCGATCAGCATCAGCTGCACCACCCCGTAGACCAGGCGGCTGGCCCCGGCGATCACCGAGGAGTCGGCCAGTTCCATGGCCCCCAGCGTCAGCGGTATCCCGGGCAGGATCGCCTCCAGCGCGGGCGCGATGTGCCGCAGCAGTGCCTCATGCCCACTGCCGGGGGCCAGCCGGCAGGCCAGCACCGTGGCGGTGGCCGCCGCCAGCGTCGGCAGCACCGGCGTCAACGGCGGGAACGGGCGGTCCAGCAGCAACACGGCGCCCACCGCGGTGCCCAGCACCAGGTACACCCCGAGCAGATACCAGCTGGGATCCCCGAGCATCCCCAGCCCGGCCGCGGTGATCGCGAACCCCAGCACCGTGGTCAGTGGGCCGAACCGCGGCCGCATGCGGCGGGCGGCCGCCAGCTCGGCGATCGCGTCGTTCGGGGTGATCGCACCGGCCTCGGCGAGCTCGGCGATTCCGGCGATCCGGCCGGCGACGTCGAGCCGGGTGGTCCCGTACCGGGACGTGTCGACCTCGTAGCCGACGGTGCCGACCTGGATGAACAGCATCCGCGGCAACACCACGATGCGGACGTCGGCGCTGGTGTAACGGGCCGCGATGTGGGTGAGCTGGGCGGCCACCATCTGGGTCGGCTGCTCCACCTCCACCAGCGCGATACCGAGCTGGCGCAGCATGGCCGCCACTTCGCCGGGGTGGTAGCGGTCCAGGGCTGCCCCCGGTGCCGGCGTCTGTTTGCGCAGCCACCGCAGCGCCCCCGGCATCCGGTGCACGTGTGCTTGGCTCATGTCCGCGGATTGTCACCGCGCAACCTGGGATGTTGGTGGGAACGCCGGCCGGTGCCGACCCGGCGGTGCCTATCCGCCGGCCGCGGCCCGCGCGTCGAGGCGCTTCTGCCACGGCCACCGGCCGGTGATCTCCAACTCCAGCGAGAAACTCAGGAAGGTCCGGATCGCGACGATGCCGGCCAGCACCGCCACGCTCCGGAGATCGGGAGACACGGCCACGGTGCGGATGATGTCGGCGGCCACCAGGAACTCCAGGCCCAGCAGGATGGCGCGCCCGAGCTGCTGGCGGAAGACGCGGTAGGCGTCGCCGGACCTGTTGAGCAGCCGCCCGCCCGCGGAGCCGGCGGCGACGACGGCGCCCGCGGCGATGACGACCACGCCGACGACGTCGATGACCTTGCCGGCTTGCTCGACGAGCTCCATGGTGTCCATGGCAGGCAGGCTAGGTCGTCACGGGACGCTCAGCCCACCGACTTCCAGAACGCGCTCAGTGCGGCGGCCGCGGACTGCGGGTCCTCCAGCATCCACCAGTGGCCCAGGCCCTCGAACACCTCGGTGCGGGCGCCGGCCCGCTCGGCGGCGCGGCGGCGCATCTCCTCGGTGCCCACGAACGTGTCGGCGGTGGCCAGGATGGACAGGCCCGGGCGGACCGCGGCGCGCTCGAGGCCCTCGGCCATCTGGGCCAGGACCGGTTCGGGCGCCGAGCGGTACAGCGCCAGGATCGCCTTGCCCATGGCCGGGCTCTGCGCCATCGCCACCTCGGCGGCGACGTCCTCGGGCATCCCCAATGCGATCAGTGTGGCCGCCCGGTCGGGCAGCGCGGCACCGATGATCGCCTCGATGGCGGCCTCGCCCTCGCCGGGTTTGCGCCACAGCTGCGCCATGTCGTGCCAGACGTAGTCGGGGTCGAGGATCCCCAGCACGTCGGAGACCCAGCTGCGCACCAGTTCGGGCCGGTGCATCACCACGTTGAGCACGTGGCCGCCGCCCCAGTCGTGCCCGACGAGGTCGACCGGTTCGCTGAACCGGGACAGCTCGCGCGCCAACCAGTCCCGGTAGGCGAGGTGGTCGGCGGCGAAGTCGTCGGGCAACGGGGCGCCGAACCCCGGGGGGGACAGGCGAACCACGTCGGCGGCGGTCTCGCGGTCGAGGGCGTCGACGAGCGGCCCCCAGATCGCGTCGGATTCCGGATTGCCGTGAACCAGGACGACTGTCATGGTCCCTATCCTGACACGGGCCCCTCGACGCTCAGCGAGCCGAGACGACCTTCGCGGTATCGCCGGGGCCGCCGGGCCCGGGAACCCCCGGTGGCGGTCCGCCCCAGCCGCCCGGCCCGGACTGACCCGTCCCGGAACCGGCGGCGTGGATGACGGCGGCACCGAAGACGCCCAACAGTCCCGCGATCGCGAGCGCGGCCGCCCCGGTCCTCCTCGCCGACCGGGATGGCGGTGCGGTCTGCGGCGCGCCGCCGCTGTGTTCGGTGGGGGTGTCGGCGGTGGTCATGGCCCCACCGTGGCGGCCGAACCTGAGCGTGAACTGTGAATCCGCGCTGTGGACGGTATGGCCGACACGTTCACAGCCGCCGCATAGGATTGCCACAGGATCGGCTCATCGGGATCGGGGAACCTAAGGCCCATGATGACTGGAGCTGCCGAACGAATCGTGATGCGCCGTGCCGACGGCAATCCGATCAGTGTGCTGGTCGTCGACGACGAAGCCGTGCTGGCCGAGATGCTGTCGATGGCGCTGCGGTATGAGGGCTGGGACATCGCCACCGCGGCCGACGGGGCCTCGGCGGTCGCCGCGGCCAGGACCGCGCGACCGGACGCCGTGGTGCTCGATGTGATGCTGCCCGACATGAGCGGTCTCGACGTCCTGCGCCGGCTGCGCGAACAGATCCCGCATCTTCCGGTGCTGCTGCTGACCGCCAAGGACGCCGTCGAGGACCGCATCGCGGGCCTGACCGCCGGCGGCGACGACTACGTCACCAAGCCGTTCAGCATCGAGGAGGTGGTGCTGCGGCTGCGGGCGCTGTTGCGCCGCACCGGCGTTGCCACCGACGACAACGGGGCGCAGATCGTCGTCGGCGACCTGGTGCTCGACGAGGACAGCCACGAGGTGACCCGCGCCGGCGACCCGGTCGTGCTGACCTCCACCGAGTTCGAGCTGCTGCGGTTCATGATGCGCAACCCGAAACGGGTGTTGTCCAAGGCGCAGATTCTGGATCGGGTGTGGAGCTACGACTTCGGCGGTCGGTCCAACATCGTCGAGCTGTACATCTCCTACCTGCGCAAGAAGATCGACAGTGGTCGATCCCCGATGATCCACACCCTGCGCGGGGCCGGCTATGTCCTCAAACCGGCCGCCTGAGGAACCCGGTGAGCGCCGATAACGGGTCGGTGCACCCACTGCGCTCTCCGTCCACTTGGTCGCTGCGCTCTCCGTCCCTCTGGTCGCTGCGCTCCCCGTCCCTCTGGTCGCTGCGCTCCCGTCTCCTCGTGGGGCAGGTCATCCTGTTGGCGCTCGTCTGTATCGGTATCGGCGCGGCGACCGAACTGGCCCTGCGCCAGTACCTGGTCCACCAGCTCGACATGCAGCTCATGGACACCTCGCACCGCTCGGCGATGCTCGACCGCATGCCGCCGCCCCCGCCGCCGATGCGTGCCCCCGGCCCCGGGCCCGACTTCCTGGACGCACCCGGACAGCCGGTCGGCCTGGCGGCCCTGGTGGTGCACCGCGACGGCCGCGCCGAGGCAGGGATTCTGACGACGCTGGGCGAAAGATCCCCACTCGACCCGCGGACGGTCTCCCAGCTGGCCTCGGTGCGCCCGATGTCGGGGACGAGCAGCGTGGAGCTGGCCGGCCTCGGGAGCTACCGGGTGATGGCCGCGGTCAACCGGCACGGCGACCTCATCGTGGTCGGGCTGCCGCTGTCCGAGGTCAACGCCACCATGCTGCGGGTGCTGCTGATCTTCGTGATCGTGGCCGCGGTGGCGCTGGTGGTGGCCAGCACACTGGGGATTCTCATCACCCGGCGTGCCCTGGCCCCGCTGACCCGGGTGGCCGCCACCGCCCGCGAGGTCGCCAACCTGCCGCTGGACCGCGGCGAGGTGGCGCTGCCGGTCCGGGTACCCGAACGCGACGCCAACCCCAATACCGAAGTCGGACAGATGGGTTCGGCGCTGAACCGGATGCTCGACCACATCGCCACGGCGCTCTCGACGCGGCAGGCCAGCGAGACCCGGGTCCGCCAGTTCGTCGCCGACGCCAGCCACGAGTTGCGCACCCCGCTGACCGCCATCCGCGGCTACACCGAGCTCGCCCGCCGGTACCGCGACGACGTGCCCCCCGAGGTGGCCCACGCGATGGGCCGGGTGGCCTCCGAATCCGAACGGATGACCAACCTGGTCGAAGACCTGCTGCTGCTGGCGCGGCTGGACTCCGGCCGCCCGCTGGACCGGGAGCGGGTCGACCTGTCCCAGCTGGCGGTCGACGCGATGGCCGATGCGCATGTGGCCGGGCCCGACCACGAATGGAATCTCGACCTGCCCGAAGAGCCGGTGGTGGTGACGGGGGATCCGGCGCGGCTGCACCAGGTGCTGACCAATCTGCTGGCCAACGCCCGGGTGCACACCGCGCCGGGTACCACGGTCACGCTGTCGCTGTCCGCCGTTTCCGGCTCGGTGGTGCTGCGGGTCGCCGACAACGGCCCGGGGATACCGGCCGGTCTGCGGTCGGAGGTGTTCGAGCGGTTCGCCCGCGGAGACTCGTCGCGCTCACGCAGCGGCGGCAGCACCGGTCTCGGGCTGGCGATCGTCGCCGCCGTGGTCAAGGCGCACCACGGAACCATCGAGGTGCACAGTGTCACAGCGAGCGCCGACGTCCCGGGGAGCACCGAATTCGTGGTGACCCTGCCGGCTTCCGGGGCGCCGCCATCCGCACAGCCATCCGCACAGCCACCGCATAGCTGACGCCCATCCCCGGTTCACGCTGTGCGGCCAGGCTGGCGGCGTGACCGTCACCGAGGCCGCCCCAGAGCCCGCCCCAGAGC
>NZ_NVQF01000069.1 GCF_002592005.1 Mycolicibacterium palauense
GGGGCGGGGGAGTGGGATGCTCACCCCGGCCGGGTGGTCGCTCGGGCGCGGCGTTGGCCTTCGAGCGACGAGCTAGTGGGCGTTGGCCGTCCCGTATCCGACGGTGACGATGACCTTCGACTTCTCCGACACCACGCACATCGCCATGTCGCCGACGTGCTTGCGGGTGCCGGACGGGTGGTTCGGCCGGCCTGGGCGGTTGAGCGCTTCGCGTATCCAATCGATTTCTATGCGGCGAGACACCAGCCGTGCGGCCGCATGGCAGCTCAGGCGCCAGCCGTCGATCGCCGGCAGCTCGCAATCAGAGCGGGCGATCTTGGACTCCAGTCGTCGGGTACGGCGATCCACCGACGCGGCGGTCTCGGCCATTACCAGCCGCGCTCTCGCATGACTCTGTTCACGGCCAGCTCGCCCACGGGGTCGAGGTAGGCGCATGCGCGGGCGAGGTCAGCGTCGCCGTGGATGGTTCGTCGCTGCGCGTCGGTGAGGTTCGCGGCGTCGGCCAGAAACTGATGGAAGGTGGTTCCACTGCGCTTGGCGCGGGCCGCGAAGGTCCGCACGATCCTGTTCACCTTGCGCGGTGAGATCTCAACGCCGCTGTCGATGAGCGCCTTGTGGGCGGCACGGATCGCCAACTCGATGTGACTGCCGGCGCGGAAGGGGGTGGAACCGCCGGGGGGCTGCATGGTGGCCGTCTGGCCTGGCGGGCTCACGACGCGGCCGCCTTCGATCGGGGCGCGTATTCGTCGATCCACTGGTCGGCTTCGCTGAACCGGAGGGCGAAGACGCCGTCGAGGTCGGATTCCTGTCGCATGATCAGGCGGGCGTAGAAGGCGGTGAAGTCGTTGTTGAGACGGTGGTCGGGCGTTCCGCCCTCGGCTGCGATGTCCCAGCGGGCTCGCTCGTAGAGCGTTTTGATACCGAGCCTGCGCTGCCCGGTCCGGTTCACCCACTCGCGGGCGAGCCTCACCAGGGCGCGGTAGACGTGAGGATTGTCACGGTGGAACTGCTCGAAGCGTTCGGAGGTTGACCCGGTGAACACCAGCAGCATCTGGCGGCGCTGCTTGTTGGCCGTCTTGCGGCGGCGCGAGCCCGGCCGGGACCGCGTCCTGCCCCGCGGGCTCGGGGTAGTCATGCGCCGACCTCGGCGGGCTCGCTCACCAGATCTGAGATGCTGATCTCGAGGAATTCGGCGGTGCTGCGGAGCTCGGAGATCCGCCACGCGACCTTTCCCGTCATGCGTCGATGAATCGCCGGCTGGGAGAGGTGGAGGTGGGTGGCGAGTGCGCCCTGCGTCCGTTGGCGGCGAGCCAGCTCGGCGCGGATGATGTCGTTCACCACGCTTTCGCCTAGCGCCTTGGAATTTCTCACAGGGAAAGTTTTAGGCGACGGCTATGTCGTATGCAAGCACCAACGCTCGGTGTGTTCTGCGTTTGAGGGAAAATCTATAGCTGTGAGCTTGTGTTTATTCGCTAGGCGATTATGATATTCCCCATGAACACAGTCATCCAGCTTCACCCATCTGGCGGCTCATACCGCAGTGAAGTCGCTGCGAGACTCAGGCAGGGGATCGCGGCGCGGAACCTCAAGAAGCAAGACATCGCCGACTGGATCGGGATGAACCAGGCGTCGTTCTCCAAGAGGGTCAACGCGCGCCTGCCGATCAACGTCGACGAGGCCGATGTCATCTGCGCGGTGATAGGCATGAACCGGGCGTGGCTCATGACAGGCGAGGGGCCGATGCTCGACCCCGACTGGAGGTGCCCCCACCAGGGCTCGAACCTGGGACCTGCGGATTAAAAGTCCGTAGCTCTACCAACTGAGCTATAGGGGCGCGAGGGAACAGAATACCGATCCGGTGACGCGCCCGGAAACGAGGCCGGTGCCTGGTCGGTGCGCGAGGTGGTATCGCATGCGCCAGCACTGTCGCCGGACGTGGGGCGGCCCGCTGCGGCCGGCCGGCAAGGCATGTCGGGCTCTGGAAAGTGATAGCGCATGCGATGTCACCGTCTGCGGCCGAGCTTCGCGACCGCCCCGGAGAAGCTCGTTTGAGGATTTGGCCTGCTGTGCCCTAAGCTATCGAGGCTCCCAACGGAAACGTTGTGAGTACCCCGGAGAGATTCGGCTCTGGCCCCCTTCGTCTAGCGGCCTAGGACGCCGCCCTTTCAAGGCGGTAGCGCGGGTTCGAATCCCGTAGGGGGTACGCAACGCGGAAGTCGCGGAGCACAGCAGGACAAGCAAGGCCCTGTGGCGCAGTTGGTTAGCGCGCCGCCCTGTCACGGCGGAGGTCGCGGGTTCGAGTCCCGTCAGGGTCGCCATCACGGCGAGGCACATGCGGTGTTTGACAGTCCTTGTTCGACATGTGCGTGCCTTCCGGCCAGGTAGCTCAGTTGGTACGAGCGTCCGCCTGAAAAGCGGAAGGTCGCCGGTTCGATCCCGGCCCTGGCCACCACGAATGCGGCGTCTCCGGACGCCGGCCCGCACGGGCCACCCCTCCCCAGGAACGTCACTGCCGGCGGGCGTAGCGTGGTTTCACGTCATGAACTTCCGGACCGCAATCCCGCTACGCCTGGCCGCTACCGTGCTCGCTGCCATCGCCCCGCTCGCCGCGTGCGCGCCGGACTCCTCCCGCGGCGGCGAGGCCGCCCGGACCGAGGCCGGCAACGTCATCGTCAACGACAAGTCCGTGCAGGACCTGCTACAGGCGCTGCGCGAGCAGGGGCTGGCGGTCCCCAACCCCCGCGACGTGACCGACAGCGCCTGTGCGGACATCGGCTGCGTGACCGAGATCGACACCGACACGGTGGACATCCTGAAGTTCCCCAGCACCGGCAAGGCGGAGATCTACGCCGGGCAGCATCATGACGTGTTCCTGGTGACCGACACCGTCGTGCGCTTCGACCCCGATACCCCCGAGGCCGAACGCGATGCCTACCGCCAGGCGGTCAAGCAGGCCATCCAATAGGACCGGCGACTACTCCCCGGCGGCGGCCTTCTCCGCGGCCGCGTCGGCGAACTCGCAGAACGCCTCGTAGGCGCGCGCCCCGTACACAGTGGCCGGGCCGCCGTCCATCAGGAACGCCACGCCGATCGCTTCGGCGGCCTCCTGCTTGGTGGCCCCGGCGCGCACCGCGGCGCGCCCGTGCGAGGCGATGCACCCGTCGCACCCGTGCACGACCCCGACCACCATCGCCATCAGTTCCTTGACCTTGGACTCGAGAGCCCCGGGCGCGGTGGCGGCCTTACTCATCTCGGCGAAACCCTGGTAGACCTCGGGAATCATCTGCCGGAGCGCACGCGACTGGGTGCCGAGTTCGCGGAGGATTTCGTGGTTGTGCGCCTGCTCGCTCATGCCTCCATCGTATGCCCCAGCGGGTATTTCGCAGCGGGGGCACCCGGTGAGTGAGGTTTGGCGGGACGTGATTTCGGAAACAGGAGGGGCCACACCACTCATCAATCGATGAAGCAAACCACGAAGGATGTGCAATGAAGCGCCCGACGACGTCCTTGTCCATGTTCTTGTCCACGTTCTTCGCCGCGACCGTCGCCGGTGCGGCATTGCTCAGCGGATGTTCGGACGTCACCAACCAGGGCGGAGACACCGAATGCCAGGAGTTCACCTCCGCCGAGGAGCAGAAGCAGGACGAGGCGATCCAGAAGATGCTCAAGGACCAGAAGGGCACCGACCCGACCAACCTGGAGATCACCGCCACCAAGGTGTCGGTGCAGGCCTACTGCCGCACCGCCGGCAAACCGGACAGCAAGATCAGCGAGGCCCCGCGCGCCTGACGCTCACCGCGGCGGGTCCTCGAAGTCCGGGTCGGCCACGGTCAGCACGGCCTCCGCGATCAGCGGGGTGTCCTCCAGCCTGCGCTCCAGGATCCGCAGCCGGTGGCCCACGTGCGCCTCGGTGTCGTCGCCGACCAGATCCACGCTGGCCACCAGGAACAGCTGTTTGGGGCCGATGAACTCCAGGCGCAGATAGCGGACCTTCTCGACGTCGGGCAGTTCGGCCAGGCGGGTCCGGGCGGCCGTGTAGAGCTGTGACGACGCGGGCTCCCCGGTGAGGAACCGGCGGTTGCGGTCGATGAGCACCACCGCGACGACCGCCAACAGGCACCCGACCAGGATCGAGCCGACGGCGTCCCAGGCCGCGTTGCCGGTGAGCTGGTGCAGACCGATACCCGCCGCCGCGATCACCAGTCCGACCAGGGCGGCGGAATCCTCGGCGAAGACCGCCCGGGTGGTCGGGTCCGACGTGGCCAGCGCATGTTCGAGCAGGTCCCGGTCGTAGCGCTGGGCCTCGCGCCGCAGTTGACGGGTGGCCTGCACCAGCGACGTGCCCTCGAACACGAACGCCACCGCCAGCACGATGTAGGCGATCAGGTAGTCCTCGTGCCCGGTCGGTGCGCGCACCAGTTCGGTGATGCCGTGCCAGACGGACACCGCCGCGCCGACGACGAACAGGCCGACGGCCGCCAGCAGCGACCACACGTAGGCTTCGCGGCCGTAGCCCAGCGGGTGGCTGCTGTCGGCGGCCCGTGAGCTGCGCCGCCTGGCGACCATCAGAAAGACCTGATTGCCGGTGTCGGCCCAGGAATGTGTCGACTCGGCCACCATCGACGCCGATCCCGAGATGACCGCCGCGACGGTTTTCACCGTGGCCACAACGGCGTTGGCGGCGAAGGCGATGACGACGGTGCGTGTGCTCTCGCCGCCGGACGCGTCGACTGCGGTGGCTGCCGCGGCTCGGGTCATTCCTCCATTCTGGGGCCGGCCCAACCGTCGACGCGTAGTGCACTACGCGTGAGTCGCGCACCGGCTCGCCCCGAGGATCGATACGTCCGGGTCCGTGGTGGGTGGGGGAGGGCGGAATGGCAAGCATCGGCACCGATCGGCTGTTGGTCCGCATCGACCCGCGACCCGACGACAGCTGGCTGGTCACCGTCGTCTACATCGCCCGTTTCTGCCAGGCCGATATCGGCTCCCGCTACGACGACCGCATCGACGTCGACGAGGCCGACGCGCCGGGCTTCCGACTGCACCTTCACCCCGCCGCCGTGCCGTTCACCGCGACCCAGGCCACCGTCCTGCGTAAGAAACGGATCGTGGTGCGCGGCAGCGATCTCGGTGATCCCGACACCGGGATCGACGAGGACCTGGACACGGGCCCAGAAACAGGCCCGGATGCGGGCCGTGATGCGAGCTCTGCCGACCACGCCCGTCTGTGGATCCGACTGCGCCGCAACGAGGGCCGGGCGGCCGAATGGCAGGAGGTCCACGCCAGGCCGATCGTGATCGCGCTGCCGCGCCGAGGAGGCGGGCCGGCTCAGTCGCGGCGCCGCTGAAGCTGCTGGTACCAGTCCGGGGGCACCTGGCCGCGGGGCCCGGGCGCGGGTTGATCCACCGGATGGGACTGTGGCGGCGCCAGCGCCGGCCCGTCGTAGTAGTCATCGGTGCGGTAGTCCCAGAACCAGTCCTCGCCGGGTTCGAAGGATCGGATGACCGGGTGGCCGGTCGTCCTCCAGTGCGCCGTGGCATGACGCATCAGCGAGTCGTCGCAACACCCCACATGCCCGCACGCCGCGCAGCGGCGCAGATGAACCCACCAGCCCCCGGAGGATTCGCATTCCGCGCAGCCCGCCCCGCTCGGCGGAACCGCGGGGTCGACGTCGGGGCTCATGGTCTCCGACCCTACTGCTGAAACGCCAAACGCGTCCCCCGGACCCGCGCGCTCGCTATCGTTCCGGCCATGGCAGTCAGTGATTCCCGAGAAGTGGTCATCGAAGCGTCCCCGCAGGAGATCCTCGACGTCATCGCCGACGTCGAGTCCACTCCGAGCTGGTCTCCGCAGTACCAGAGCGCCGAGATCCTGGACAGCTACGACGACGGCCGCCCGCGTCAGGTCAAGATGAAGGTCAAGGCCGCGGGCCTGTCCGACGAGCAGGTCATCGAATACACGTGGGCCGACGATCATGTGAGCTGGACGCTGGTCAGCAGCGGGCAGCTCAAGGCCCAGGACGCCAAGTACTCGCTGACGCCCGACGGGGACAAGACCCGGGTGAAGTTCGACATGGCCATCGACCTGGCCGTGCCCCTGCCGGGATTCGTACTCAAACGCGCGATGAAGGGCGGCATGGAGACGGCCACCGACGGGCTGCGCAAGCAGGTCGTCAAGGTCAAGAAGGGGTGACCGCCCGGGCGGTCACCGGTCGCCCGCCCCCGGCGGTTCAGGGTGCGGCGCCGCCCCGTCCGCGCAGCGTCTGCAGCCGTCGGATGGCCTCGGTCATCGTGTCGTCGCGTTTGCAGAACGCGAAACGCACCAGGTGATTCCATGCCGCGTAGTGCGGACCGTGCGGATCGCAGAACGCCGACAGGGGAATGGCCGCCACGCCGATCGTGGTCGGTAGTTCCGCGCAGAAGGCGGTGCTGTCGGCGAAGCCCAGAGGCCGCGGGTCGGCGCACAGGAAGTAGGTGCCGTGGCTGTCGTGCACGGCGAATCCCACGTCGGCCAGCGCCGCGGACAACCGGTCGCGTTTGGCCGCCAGCGACTCCCGCAGGCCGGCCACCCAGTCGTCCTGGGTGTTGAGCGCCTCGGCGACCGCAGGCTGGAACGGTGCCCCGCCGACATAGGTCAGGTACTGCTTGGCTGCGCGCACGCCGGCGATCAGATTCGCTGGACCGCATGCCCATCCGATCTTCCAGCCGGTGCAGTTGAACATCTTGGCCGCGCTGGAGATCGTCACCGTCCGTTCACGCATCCCCGGGTAGCCGGCCAGCGGGAGGTGCCGGCGCGGCTGCGGTGAGGCAAAGACCAGGTGTTCGTACACCTCATCGGTGATCACCAGGAGGTCGTTGTCGACCGCGACCGCCGCGATGGCCGATAACTCCGCCTCCTGCAACACCATTCCGGTCGGATTGTGCGGCGAATTGACGATCAGTGCGCGGGTCCGGGGGCCCACCGCGCGGCGGAGCGCGTCCACATCGAGGGCGAACCCGGTGCCGTCGGGCACGATGGGCGCCGTCACCCGGTGGCAGCCGGCCATCGCCAGCACCGGGGAGTAGGAGTCGTAG
Source organism: Mycolicibacterium palauense (assembly GCF_002592005.1). Lineage (GTDB taxonomy): Bacteria > Actinomycetota > Actinomycetes > Mycobacteriales > Mycobacteriaceae > Mycobacterium > Mycobacterium palauense. The sequence goes on from NZ_NVQF01000069.1 coordinate 7,075, forward strand.
AACGGTTCGATGAGCACCACCTCGGACCCGGGCTCGACGAGTCCGAGCACCGCGGCCGCGATGGCCTCGGTCGCGCCGACGGTCACTAGCACCTCGGTGTCGGGGTCGTAGTCCATGCCGTAGTGGCGTGCGCGCTGGGCGGCGATCGCCTCCCGTAACGGTGCGATGCCCAGCCCGGGCGGGTACTGGTTCACCCCGTCGGCGATCGCCTTCTCCGCGGCCACCAGCATCTGCGGCGGCCCGTCCTCGTCGGGAAATCCCTGACCGAGGTTGACCGCGCCGACCCGCGCCGCCAGTGCCGACATTTCGGCGAAGATGGTGACCGCATAGGGCTGCAGCCGAGAGACCGTCATGGGCTCCGAGCCTAGACATGCAGCCTAGACATCCAGCCCCCAACGGGAGTGGCGTGGCGCAGGGCGGCCGGGACGCCGGGAACGGGCCTGGGAATGAACCCCGCCGCAAACGCGCTGATTGCGGCGTGACGTTTCGACTCGATGCCAACGCGGCACTGCTGACCCCCGTCCAGATCGGCGACACCCTCGCCGCCAATCGGATCTTCATGGCCCCGTTGACGCGCTCACGCGCCGAAGCCGACGGCACACCGTCGGAGCTCGCCGTCCACTACTACGCGCAGCGGGCCGGCGCCGGCCTGATCGTCTCCGAGGCCACCGCCGTGTCGGCCCAGGCCAACGGCGCCTACGTCAACACCCCCGGCCTCTACACCGACACCCACCAGCGTGCCTGGGCCGGCATCGCCGACGCCGTCCACGACCGCGGCGGACGGATGTTCGTCCAGTTGTGGCACGTCGGCCGCATGGCCCATCCCGACATCGGCGGCAGCGAGCCGGTGGCGCCGTCGGCGGTGCCCGCGCAGCTGATCGCCCGCACGCCCGCGGGCAAGAAGCCGTTGCCGGTCCCGCGGGCCCTGGACACCGGAGAGATTCCCGGTGTCGTCGAGAGCTTCGCGCGCGCCGCCCGGCGCGCCGTGGACGCCGGCATGGACGGTGTCGAGATCCACGCCGCCAACGGCTACCTGCTGCACCAGTTCCTCGCCGACGACGTCAACCGTCGCGCCGACGCCTACGGGGGCAGCCCCGAGAACCGGGCGCGCCTGGCCGCGGAGGTGATCGAAGCGGTGGTCGCCGAGATCGGCGCGGGCCGGGTCGGCGTGCGCCTCTCACCCGGAAACTCCGCCGGCGACATCCACGAGGACGACACGGTGGCGGCCTACGAGGCGCTGCTGCACCGGATCGCCCCGCTGGGCATCGCCTACCTGCACCTCCTGATCGACCCCGACTCGGCGGACTTCGCGGCCCTGCGCGGGCTCTGGCAGGGCACGGTGGTGCTCAACGCCGGGCGCGGCGTCGGGACGGACTTCTGCCGGATGGAGGCGCTGGCCGACTGGGGTGTCATCGGCGCGGTCGCCGCGGGCCGGTCGTTTCTGGCCAACCCCGACCTGGTCGCGCGGCTGGTGGCCGGGGCCGAACTCAACGAGCCCGACGTGGCGACCTTCTACACGCCCGGACCGGTCGGCTACACCGACTATCCGACCCTCGACCAGCTCAGCCGGGCCGAGCCGGCCTGACTCTCCACTGTTCGGCGACGCCGGGCACCCAATGTGGGTGCCCGGCGTTTCGCGTGGTGAGCAGGGCAGAGACGCTGAGCACACACCCAACCAAGCGGTTGGGGGAGCCTGCTAGGCTCGCGAATCGAGGACGAACGTCCACGCGGGTTCCGGCCGTGCCGGCCCGCGCCGCCAACCTGAACAGGACCTGGAGACACCGACATGTCCGAAGCCTTCATCTACGAGGCGCTGCGCACCCCGCGGGGCAAGCAGCGCAACGGCTCCCTGAACGAAATCAAGCCCGTCAACCTCGTCGTCGGTCTCATCGAGGAGATGCGCTCGCGCTTCCCCGACCTCGACGAGACCCTGATCAGCGACGTCATCCTCGGCTGCGTGTCGCCCATCGGTGACCAGGGCGCTGACATCGCCCGCACCGCCGCCCTGCTGGCCAAACTGCCCGAGACCACCGGCGGTTTCCAGCTCAACCGGTTCTGCGCCTCGGGCCTGGAGGCGGTCAACCTGGCCGCCCAGAAGGTGCGCTCGGGCTGGGATGACCTCGTCTACGCCGGCGGCGTGGAATCGATGAGCCGGGTGCCGATGGGTTCCGACGGCGGCGCGTGGGCCATTGACCCGGAGACCAACTACACCCTGGGCTTCGTTCCGCAGGGCATCGGCGCCGACCTGATCGCGACAATGGAGGGCTTCTCCCGCGAGGACGTCGACGCCTACGCGCTGCGGTCCCAGGAGAAGGCCGCCGCGGCCTGGTCCGGCGGTTACTTCGCCAAGTCCGTGGTGCCCGTCAAGGACCAGAACGGTCTGGTGGTCCTCGACCACGACGAGCACATGCGTCCCGACACCACCAAGGAAGGTCTGGCCAAGCTGAAGCCGGCATTCGAGGGCGTCGGCGCGATGGGCGGCTTCGATGACGTGGCGCTGCAGAAGTACCACTGGGTGGAGAAGATCAACCACGTCCACACCGGCGGCAACAGCTCGGGCATCGTCGACGGCGCCGGGCTCGTGCTCGTCGGGTCCGAGGCGGCCGGCAAGTCGCAGGGCCTGACCCCGCGTGCGCGCGTCGTGGCCACCGCGACCAGCGGCGCCGACCCGATCATCATGCTGACCGGCCCGACCCCGGCCACCAGGAAGGTCCTCGACCGCGCCGGTCTGACCGTCGACGACATCGACCTGTTCGAACTCAACGAGGCGTTCGCCTCGGTGGTGCTGAAGTTCCAGAAGGACCTCAACATCCCCGACGAGAAGCTCAACGTCAACGGTGGCGCCATTGCGATGGGCCACCCGCTGGGCGCCACCGGCGCCATGATCACCGGAACCATGGTCGACGAGCTGGAGCGGCGCAACGCGCGGCGCGCGCTGATCACGCTGTGCATCGGCGGCGGCATGGGTGTCGCGACCATCATCGAGCGGGTCTGAGAGTAGAGGGACGAAAGCCATGGCAGAGAACACGATTCAGTGGGACAAGGATGCCGACGGCATCGTCACGCTGACGCTGGACGACCCGACCGGTTCGGCCAACGTGATGAACGAGCACTACAAGGAATCCATGCACAAGGCCGTCGAACGTCTTGTCGCCGAGAAGGATTCGATCACCGGTGTGGTGATCGCCAGCGCCAAGAAGACCTTCTTCGCCGGCGGTGACCTCAAGGGCATGATGAAGATCGGTCCCGACGACGCCGCGGCGGCGTTCGCCGAGGTGGAGTTCATCAAGGCCGACCTGCGCGCGCTCGAGACGCTGGGCAAGCCCGTCGTCGCGGCGATCAACGGCGCCGCGCTCGGCGGCGGCCTGGAGATCGCGCTGGCCTGTCACCACCGCATCGCCTCCGATACCAAGGGCGTGGTCCTCGGGCTGCCCGAGGTCACGCTGGGGCTGCTCCCCGGCGGCGGCGGCGTCGCGCGCACCGTCCGGATGTTCGGCATCCAGAAGGCGTTCATGGAGGTGCTGTCCCAGGGCACCCGGTTCAAGCCGGGCAAGGCCAAGGAGGTCGGCCTGGTCGACGAATTGGTCGGCAGCGTCGAGGAACTGATCCCGGCGGCGAAGGCCTGGATCAAGGCGAATCCGGAGGCGCACACCCAGCCGTGGGATCAGAAGGGCTACAAGATGCCCGGCGGCACGCCCGCCAGCCCCGCGTTGGCCGGGGTGCTGCCCTCCTTCCCGGCCCTGCTGAAAAAGCAGCTCAAGGGTGCGCCGATGCCCGCGCCGCGGGCCATCCTCGACGCGGCCGTCGAGGGTTCGCAGGTGGACTTCGACACCGCCAGCCGCATCGAGAGCCGCTACTTCACGTCGCTGGTGACCGGACAGACCGCCAAGAACATGATCCAGGCGTTCTTCCTGGACCTGCAGACCATCAACGGTGGCGGGTCGCGTCCCGACGGCATCGGCAAGACCCCGATCACCAAGGTGGGTGTGCTCGGTGCCGGGATGATGGGCGCCGGAATCGCCTACGTCTCGGCCAAGGCCGGCTTCGAGGTCGTGCTCAAGGACGTCAGCGCCGAAGCTGCCGAGAAGGGCAAGGGCTACTCGGAGAAGCTGGAGGCCAAGGCGCTCCAGCGGGGCAGGACCACCGAGGAGAAGAGCAAGGCGCTGCTGGATCGGATCACCCCGACCGCCGACCCCGCCGACCTGAAGGGCGTCGACTTCGTCATCGAGGCGGTGTTCGAGAACCAGGATCTCAAGCACAAGGTCTTCCAGGAGATCGAGGACGTCGTCGAGCCCAACGCGGTGCTCGGGTCGAACACCTCCACGCTGCCGATCACCGGGCTGGCCACCGGCGTCAAGCGCCAGGAGGACTTCATCGGGATCCACTTCTTCTCGCCGGTGGACAAGATGCCGCTGGTGGAGATCATCAAGGGCGAGAAGACCTCGGATGAGGCCCTGGCCCGCGTCTTCGACTACACGCTGGCCATCGGCAAGACGCCGATCGTGGTCAACGACAGCCGCGGCTTCTTCACCTCCCGGGTGATCGGCACGTTCGTCAACGAGGCGTTGGCGATGCTGGGCGAGGGTGTCGCACCGGCCAGCATCGAGCAGGCCGGCTCGCAGGCGGGCTACCCGGCGCCGCCGCTGCAGCTCTCCGACGAACTCAACCTGGAGCTGATGCACAAGATCGCCGCCGCGACCCGCAAGGGTGTCGAGGACGCCGGCGGCAGCTACGAGCCGCACCCGGCGGAGGCCGTCGTCGAGAAGATGATCGAGATCGGCCGGCCTTCGCGGCTGTCGGGTGCCGGGTTCTACGAGTACGTCGACGGCAAGCGCGTCGGTCTGTGGCAGGGGCTGGCCGACACGTTCAACTCCGGCAGCGCCGATATGCCGCTGCAGGACATGATCGACCGGATGCTCTTCGCCGAGGCGCTGGAAACCCAGAAGTGCCTCGACGAGGGTGTGCTGACGTCGACGGCCGACGCCAACATCGGTTCCATCATGGGCATCGGCTTCCCGCCCTACACCGGTGGCTCGGCTCAGTTCATCGTGGGCTACCAGGGTGCGGGGGGCATCGGCAAGGAAGCCTTCGTCGCCCGGGCCAAGGAGCTGGCCGCCAAGTACGGCGAGCGGTTCCTGCCGCCGGAGTCGTTGCTCACCTAAACGGCCGCAGATCGCCCCCGAAACCGTGATGTTTCGGGGGCGTTTGCGTCTCCGAGTCGTCTATCTGAGCTCGACTCGACAGGAGGTCTGGGAATGGCTGACTCCACTCTCATTCCGCTCGACGTGCTCATGGGTGACCGCGAGCGGGCCGGAGCGCAGATCTCACCGGCCGCGGCATCGAGGGCTATCTGTGGGCGCACGACAACCGCCACCTGATGTATGTGCGCGACAAGGAACGCGCCGACCTGCCCGCGGTACTGGCGGTTCATGGCGGGCCGTGGACGCGCGACGCCTGGGGCTTGGACACCGAGGCGCAGTGGCTCGCCAACCGTGGCTATGTCTGTGTGCAGGTGAACTTCCGGGGGTCCAGTGGGTACGGCAAGGAGTTCCTCAACGCGGGTGACCGCGAGTGGGGCGCCAAGATGCACGACGACCTGCTCCGACGCCGTCGATCACCTGGTGTCTCAGGGCCTGGTGGATCGTGAACGCGTCGCGATATACGGCGGGTACGCCGCGCTGGTGGGTGCGGCGTTCACGCCCGGCGCGTTCCGATGCGCGATCTCGATGGTCGGCCCGTCGAACCTGAACACGCTCATCGAGTCGTTTCCGGAGTACTGGAAGCCGATGATCGCGATGTGGCACAAACGCGTCGGCGAGGACAGTGACTTCCTGTGGTCACGTTCGCCGTTGTCGCGGGTCGACGACATCAGCATCCCGGTCCTGATTGCCCAGGGCGAGAACGATCCACGCGTCAAACGGACCGAGTCCGAGCAGATCGTCGCCGCCATGGTCGCGCGCGGGATCGAGCACGAGTACGTGATGTACGAGGACGAGGGCCACGGTCTGACCAAGCCCGAGAACCGCCTCGACTTCTACCACCGCGCCGACCGCTTTCTGGCCAGACATCTCGGCGGTCGGTCCGAGTGACCTCATGCGGTGAGGACCAGCCGTGTGGAGGGCAAATTTCTGAACCGCATGACCTCCTGGTCGAGACGGCGGACGTCTGTGGGACGGCGGACGCGGCCGGCGCCGCGCCGGCCACCGCGTTGAAACGGTGTTTCCGCTCACTCGCTTCTTCTCGGTTGCGACGCGGATTCCGCCCATTCGAGTTATCGAGTTGCGGGCCGTCTCCCCTCCGGATGTCGCGCCGGGCTTGCGAACCGCCTCTCGGTTCTTTCGGCTCTCGGGTGAAGAGCGCGAGTCCCATCGCGCGCGCGGGTCGGGAGCGGAGCCGACGCAGAACCGGGTTCGCGAGAATCTTTCCACAGCGAAAATTAGCCGCCTAAACACGCTGATCACGCCTGATGCCAGGCTTTGCCGTACTACTGCGCGGTAGCGGGTTTGCCAGATATTTGCACAATCAAGAATCTGTCCGAACCGGGTGATCGACATCACGTCGGTGTTCTAGGCTGACCGAGGCTGAGCGTGTACTGAGGAACACCTGTGCATTATCAGCAATCAACGGTCAGTAGTGCTAAGTAGTCGGGGAGAGCGCGATGACGCTGGGTCTGCGTGTGCGCCGAGAGGGCGGTCGCCACCGTTCGCTTACTCTCCTGCCGCCCTTCCGCTAGGGCGCACCGTACAGATATTCGGTGGGGGGACCGCAGGAAGAGCAAACGGAGGCCATCCTATGTGTGCAAGTCCCGCTCGCCATCGAGTGAAGCGCATCGACCGTTCGGGCGTGGGGCCCGGGTTCTGGGCGGCGCGGGATCTCCTTGAGCAGGCTGGGGCGAGCGGCTCGGCCAGGCACGCCCGCAAGGAGACCTCCAAGTACGCCATCCACATCGGACGCGTTGGCGCCCTGGCGGTCTCGCTGGGTGTCGGCCTGGCAGTGGCCCACAGCGAGGGCGTGGCCTACGCCGACGCCGATTCGGACTCGGGGAGCGGGTCGGCCTCGTCGGCGTCCTCGGGCGCCGGTGGTGGAGTGTCGAGTTCCTCCTCCTCGTCCTCCGTTTCGGCGGGACCGAAGAAGACGTCCACGGACGCCGATACGGATCCGGCGGAACGGACGTCATCGTCGGACGATGACACCCGGGCCACATCCGATTCGGACTCCGATTCGGACTCGTCAGCGGAATCGGATTCGGAATCGGAGTCGTCGGGCGGATCCTCGGATGACGCGCGCGACGACGAGGCGCTGGACAGTTCCGATCCGGACACCGCCTCGGACACCACCGATGATGTCGACGGGTCATCGCAGTCCGAGGACGAGGGGCAAACCGGCGACGGCGCCGATGCCGGGGACTCCGGTGACCCGGTGGAGGAGACGGTGTCCGCCGAGCCGGAGCCTGATGTCGACGAATCCGCCGGCGACGGATCGTCGGCGGATACGCCGGAGCCCGCTGCCCGGCCGGCCGGCGCCTCCGATACCAAGCCGATCGCCGACGAGGCAGAGCCGGCTCACGAGGAGGTGGATACCGGCGCGGAGGCCGGTGCATCTCTCTCGGCGGCCGACGAGGCCGCGACGATCGACGAGAGTCTGGACGACGAGGAATCCACCGTCGTGGCGGTGGCCGCGACCGAGGTCGTGGTCCGTACCGAGACCCTCTCCCTCAGGACGGCGGCTCCCGCAGCCACCGTGGCCACCGCACCCGTCGAGCCGGCGTCGAGCACCGAGGCCGTGGACGTCGTGGCCGGCCTGGTCTCGAACGTCGTCTCGCCCTTCGTGGATCCGAATGCGCCCGCCGACGCGCCGTGGTTCGATGCGCTGCTTGCGTGGGCCCGCCGCCAGATCAACCACACCCTGTTCAACCGCACCCCGATCTCGGGCCCCATCGTGGCCGAACAGATCGTCACCGGCCAGGTGGTTTTCGATCTCAACGCGTCCGATCCCAATGGTGATCCGCTGACGTACGAGATCGTCCAACCGGAGAATGGCTTCGTCATCCGTGACCTGCTGTCCGGGAAGTTCATCTACACCCCGAACACGGTCGTCACCGGCGACCCCCTGACGGACAGCTTCCAGGTGGTCATCCGAGACGATTCCGAACATCTGACCGGGGCGCTCGGCTCCATCCAGAGCGTGCTGCACGTCGTCGCGCGCGTACTGGGTCTCGCTCAGCCCGACAACCTCACCGTCACCATTCCCGTCACCGTCGATCCCATCGTGCAGCTGCCACCGACCGTCATCACGGTCGGCGCACCGGTGTACACGTTGGGTGATGATCCGGTGGCGTTGGTGTCGTCGGTGGATATCGCGGATTTGGATTCGGAGTACTTGTCGGGGGCGAAGATCAGGATTTCGCTGCTGGCCCAGGACGGCGATGTGCTGGGGTACGTTGCCCCGGACGGCAATCCGGTGACGGCGTCGTGGGATGTGGACTCCAAGACGCTGACTCTGTCGGGGGATGCGACGATTGCTCAGTATGAGCAGGCGATTGAGGCGGTGACCTTCGCTGCCAGCGGTGGCGCGTTGATTGTGCGGACGGTGTCGGTGTCGGTGACCGACGATCAGGGTGTGGACAGCCTGGTACCGGGTCTGGTTCTTGCCAATGTCGCGGCGCCGATCTTGCCGCCGACGGTGATCACCGTGGGTACCCCGATTTACACGTTGGGTGATGATCCGGTGGCGTTGGTGTCGTCGGTGGATATCGCGGATTTGGATTCGGAGTACTTGTCGGGGGCGAAGATCAAGATTTCGCTGCTGGCCCAGGACGGCGATGTGCTGGGGTACGTTGCCCCCGAGGGCAATCCGGTGACGGCGTCGTGGGATGTGGACTCCAAGACGCTGACTCTGTCGGGGGATGCGACGATTGCTCAGTATGAGCAGGCGATTGAGGCGGTGACCTTCGCTGCCAGCGGTGGCGCGTTGATTGTGCGGACGGTGTCGGTGTCGGTGACCGACGATCAGGGTGTGGACAGTCTGCTTCCGGGTGCGGCGACGGTGTTGGTGGTGGCGCCGATCTTGCCGCCGACGGTGATCACCGTGGGGGCGTCAACGTACACGTTGGGTGATGATCCGGGGTCTGTGTTGTCGTCGGTGGTTATTGAGGATTTGGATTCGGATTCGTTGTCGGGGGCGACGGTCAGGATTGTGACGTTGGGTCAGTCCGGCGATGTGTTGGGGTACGTTGCCCCCGAGGGCAATCCGGTGACGGCGTCGTGGGATGCGGATTCCATGACGTTGACGTTGTCGGGGGACGCGACGATTGCGCAGTATGAGCAGGCGCTCAAGGCGGTGACGTTCTCGGCGACCGAGGGTGTCGCCGTTCTTCGTGGCCTGGCGGTCTCGGTCACCGACGATCAGGGTGTGGGCAGTCTGCTTCCGGGTGCGGCGACGGTGTTGGTGGTGGCGCCGATTTTGCCGCCGTCGGTGATCACGGTGGGGGCGTCGACGTACACGTTGGGTGATGATCCGGGGTCTGTGTTGTCGTCGGTGGTTATTGAGGATTTGGATTCGGATTCGTTGTCGGGGGCGACGGTCAGGATTGTGACGTTGGGTCAGTCCGGTGATGTGTTGGGTTATACGGCGCCGCAGGATAATCCGGTGACGGCGTCGTGGGATGCGGATTCCATGACGTTGACGTTGTCGGGGGACGCGACCATCGCCCAGTATGAGCAGGCGCTCAAGGCGGTGACGTTCTCGGCCACCGAGGGTGTCGCCCTTCTTCGTGGCCTGGCGGTCTCGGTCACCGACGATCAGGGTGTGGGCAGTCTGCTTCCGGGTGCGGCGACGGTGTTGGTGGTGGCGCCGATTCTGCCGCCCTCGGTCATCACGGTGGGGGCTCCGACCTACACGTTGGGTGAGGATCCGGTGGCGTTGGTGTCGTCGGTGAACATCGCGGATTTGGACTCGGATTCTCTGTCCGGGGCGACGATCACGATCTCGCTGCTGGCCCAGGATGGCGATGTGCTGGGTTATGCGGCGTCGCAGGACAACCCGGTGACGGCGTCGTGGGATGCGGACTCCAAGACGTTGACGTTGTCGGGGGACGCGACCATCGCGCAGTATGAGCAGGCGATTGAGGCGGTGACCTTCGCCGCCAGCGGTGGCGCGTTGATCGTGCGGACGATCTCGGTGTCGGTGACCGACGATCAGGGTGTGGACAGCCTGGCACCGGGTCTGGTTCTTGCCAACGTCGCGGCGCCGATCCTGCCGCCGACGGTCATCACGGTGGGTGCCTCGACCTACACGCTCGGTGGCGATCCGGTGACGTTGTTGTCGTCGGTGAACATCGAGGATCTCGATTCGGATTCGTTGTCGGGGGCGACGGTCAGGATTGTGACGTTGGGTCAGTCCGGCGATGTGTTGGGTTATACGGCGCCGCAGGATAATCCGGTGACGGCGTCGTGGGATGCGGACTCCATGACGTTGACGTTGTCGGGGGACGCGACCATCGCCCAGTATGAGCAGGCGCTCAAGGCGGTGACGTTCTCGGCCACCCAGGGTGTCGCCTTCATCCGCGGCCTGACGATCTCGGTGACCGACGACCAGGGCGTGGGCAGTCTCCTTCCCGGGGCGGCGACAGTCACCGTGGTCAATCCGCTCCCGCCGTCGGTGATCACCGCGGGTGCCTCGACCTACACGCTCGGTGGCGATCCGGTGACGTTGTTGTCGTCGGTGAACATCGAGGATCTGGACTCGGATTCGTTGTCGGGGGCGACGGTCAGGATTGTGACGTTGGGTCAGTCCGGTGATGTGCTGGGTTATACGGCGCCGCAGGATAATCCGGTGACGGCCTCGTGGGATGCGGACTCCATGACGTTGACGTTGTCCGGGGACGCGACCATCGCCCAGTATGAGCAGGCGCTCAAGGCGGTGACCTTCTCGGCCACCCAGGGCGTCGCCCTCATCCGCGGCCTGACGATCTCGGTCACCGACGACACCGGGACGGGCAGCCTTCTACCGGGAGTGGCCACGGCCGGTGTCAGGAACCCCCTGCCACCGTTGGTGACGCCGCTGGGGTGGTCGTCCTACACCCTCGGGGACTCGTCGGTGAAGCTGCTCACCTCGGCCACGATCGCCGACGCGGACTCGGACTACATGTCCGGGGCCACGGTCAAGATCACCAACGGCAAGTCCGGGGACGAGCTGTTCTACTCCGCGCCGTCGAACAACCCCGTGGTGGGCAGCTACGATCCTGCGACGAAGACGCTGACGTTGTCGGGGGTGGCCACCAAGGCGCAATACGAGGCTGCGCTGGAGGTCATCAGGTTCTCCGCCACCGAGGGGAGTTTCTTTGGATCGGCGACGCGGAACATCTCGATCGTCGTCACCGACGACACCCAGGTCGACAGTCTGCCGGGCGTGGGGCTGGTGACCGTGTGGGGATTCATCTAGACCCGCGCGGGGAGCCGGGTCCGGTCGCCGGCCGATGAGTTTCGGTCGCCGCACCGGTCTGCCCCGGTTGTGAGTATTGACCGGATCCGGGAGATCCTCGACGAGCAGGTGGCCGTCGGACGGATCCCCGGTTATACGTGCGCGGTGCGGGTCGGAAGAACCGGCGCCATCCTCGCCGGGGGCCGTGCCGCCTTCGAGGCCGCCGCGGCGCCCATGACCGAGGACACGCTGTTCCGAATCGCGTCTCTGTCGAAACTGCTGTGCGCAGCGTTGACGCTCGCGTTGGCCGAGGACGGCGTGCTCGGCCTCGATGAGCCGGTGGCCCGGTGGCTACCGGAGCTGGCCTCTCCCCGGGTGCTGCGCAGGGCCGACGGACCGTTGGACGACACTGTGCCCGCCGAAACGCCCATCACCGTGCGGCACCTGCTGACGTGCACCGCGGGGTGGGGTGCTGTCATGCAGCCGACCCCGCTGCAGCGGGCCACCCTCGATCGCGAGCTGTACCCGGGAGCGCTCCCTCCGCAGATGACCGGCGACGAGTTCGTCGAGCGCCTCGCCCGACTACCGCTGGCGTTCCAGCCGGGCTGCGGGTGGCTCTACGACACCCCGCTGAAGGTGCTCAGTGTGCTCCTGGCGCGTGCCTCCTCGATGTCGACGGCGGAACTTCTCGCCGAACGGATCACCGGACCTCTGGGCATGTCCGACACCCGGTTCTGGTCCGCGGACACCGACCGGCTGGCGACCGCCTACCAGCCCGCCGGGGATGGCGAACTCGGCGTTCTCGACCCGCCCGATGGCCGGTGGAGTGCTCCGGTGCCGTTCGAGGACCTCGCCGGCGGGCTGCTGTCGACGGCGCCCGACCTGCTGCGGTTTCTCGACGCCATGGCGGCCGGCGGGTCGCCCGTGCTGAGCGAAGACGCCGTCCGACTCCTGAGCACCGATCAATTGAGTCATGACCTGCGGCGCCATACCGGGCCCATCCTGGCCGACGGCGAATCCTGGGGTCTGGGCTGTGCCGTCGACGTGGAGCGACGGCAACCGTGGATGGCGCCCGGACGCTGGGGATGGAGTGGAGGTACCGGCACGACCGCCCACGTGGACCCGGCGCGTGATCGACTGGGCGTGCTGCTGACCCAACGCGCGATGACCTCCCCGAACGACGGTCTCGAGCACTTCTGGCTGGCCGTCGCGCGAGCCTGACCGCCCCCTTTCGGTCGATCCGCGGCCGCGATTGGGCACAATGAACACGTGCCTGAATGCTTTACCGAAAAGCTTGCGGCAAGCCTGGCGGGCTACGGCGACCGCCCCTGCCTGGAGTTCGACGGGCGGTGGCTGAGCGGAGACGAGTTCACCGCCTACGGTCGCGCGGCGACCGATTTGCTGTCCCGGGCGGGCCTCGGCGGCGACGACCCGGTCGGTTTGGTGGTGCGCAACCGGCCCGCCCACGCCTCGGTGATCACCGGCCTGTTGGCCGCGGGGCGACGCGTATCGATGATCTATTCGTTCCAGTCCCCCCGGGCCATCGCCCGCGACATCGAGGCGTTGCGCCTCCCGGCGATCATCGCCGACGAACAGGACTGGTCGGCGCCCGTCCAAGATGCGGTCGCACGGGCCGGCGCCGCCGGGCTCACCCTCGGCGCCGACGTCGCCACGGTCGACGGACTGGGACGCGCGCGCCACCGTGGCCGGTCCGAACCCGTGGGGCTGGACGTGCTGACCAGCGGCACCACCGGCCCGCCGAAACGACGCGCGATTCCGGCGGCGGTCCTGGAGCGCACCGTCTACAGCGTCACCGGCGGACAGGCCGGTCCCGAGGATCCGCCCGAACTGATGTACTGGCCACTCGGCGGCATCGGCGGTGTGTGTCAGTTGATCACCGGTGCCTTCGTCGGCAAGCCGATGGTGCTGTTGGAGAAGTTCAGCGTGGAGGGGTGGGTCCGCGCGGTCAGGAATCACCGCATCCGGCGGTCGGGCGTGCAACCGGCCGCCCTGCGGATGCTCGTCGACGCCGATCTCGACCCCGCCGACACGGCATCGCTGGAGTACGTGATGTGCGCCGCGGGCCCGGTCGATCCGCACACCCGTGACGAATTCGAGGGAAAGTACGGCGTCCCGGTGCTTTTGGCCTACGGCGCCACGGAATTCGCGGGTTCGGTGTGCACCTGGACACCCGCTCTGTACCGGGAGTACGGCGCGACGAAACGGCTCAGCTCCGGTCGTGTCCTGCCGGATACGCAGGTGCGCATCGTCGGCGCCGACGGCGGTGCGGAAGTTCCCACCGGCGAACAGGGGCTCCTGGAGGCACGCATCCCGGCGATCTCCGAGGAGTGGATCCGCACCACCGACATCGCGTCGATCGACGCGGACGGTTTCATCACGCTGCACGGCCGCGCCGACGGCGCGATCAACCGCGGGGGGTTCAAGATCCTGCCCGAAACCGTCCGGCAGGTGCTCATCACCCACCCGGCGGTACGCGATGCCTGCGTCGTGGGAGTTCCCGATCACCGCCTCGGCGAGGTCCCCTTCGCGGCCGCCGAACTGCGCCCCGGTTCCACGGTCTCGGAGGGCGAACTGAAAGACCTTGTCCGGCAGTCACTGCCGGCACACCACGTGCCGGTGGCAATCGCCACTCTCACCGAGCTGCCCCGCAACAGTGCGCTGAAGGTCAGCCTTCCGGCCGTCGCCGATCTCTACAGGGCACCCAGGTCGGCCGAATACCAGCGCTGAGGTTGCAGGTGGATCGCCACCTGCTCACCCAGCTCGCGGCGGGCGAACTCCAGGTACCGCTCGGCGGAGTCCCCCTGAAGATAGCGCCGGGTGATCTCCTCCAGCTGGGCGTCGGTCCCCGGCTCGATGCTGCTGACCGCGCCGTCGACGCTGACGTACCGCACCGTCGGCGCCGTGCGTTCCACCATCAGAGTGAAGAAGCCGGTCGCCTCGATGAGGCGTGCCTTGTGCGAACCGGGACCGGTGAGGATCCAGGGCTGGCCGCCGGGGGTGTAGTGATACCAGATCGGCACCGTCAACGGTCCGCGGGTGTCACCGGCGTAGACCGACAGCGCCGCGATGTGCGGTTCGGCGAGAAACTGTTCACGTTCGTCCTGGGAGAGGGCCATGACGCCAGGCTAGGACCGCGGGCTGACAAGGATCAGCCAATTCTCCCGGGGGCCGGATAGGTGGGCACGCGGATATTGTCATGCATCCGCACATGCCGGGCTGATCGACACCGTGCTCGCCTGGCGGGATCGCCTGGGCAGGATCGTCTTCGGTGGGCTTCAGGACTGCTGCCTGCAGTTTCCCGATGCGCCGCGCGCCGCGTTGCGTAACGCCGCCGTCGAGGGTGCGCTGGCGGCGCTGGGGGCCTGAGCCGCCCTCGTTCCTCGGCCGCGTTGTCGCCAAGCGCCTCACCGGAGTCGTCGTCGCGACTGTGTTGATTGGTCGGACTCCTGCTCCAATTCGTGCCTCATCGGAGTCGCCGTCGCGACTAAGGTCTACGGCATGCGCTTCGGACTGTTCATCCCGCAGGGCTGGCGTCTCGACCTCGTCGGCATCGAACCCGCTCGGCAATGGGAGGTCATGAGCGCTCTCGCGACTTATGCCGACCGGTCCGAGGCCTGGGACTCCCTGTGGGTGTACGACCACTTCCACACGGTGCCGGTGCCCACCGACGAGGCCACCCACGAGGCGTGGTCGCTGATGGCGGCCTACGCGGCGTCCACGTCGCGGATCAAGCTGGGTCAGATGTGCACGGCGATGAGCTACCGCAATCCGGTCTATCTGGCCAAGGTCGCCGCCACCGTGGACATTATCTCCGGCGGGCGCACCCAAATGGGTATCGGAGCCGGATGGTACGAACACGAGTGGCGTGCCTACGGTTACGGATTTCCCTCCGCGGGCGTGCGGCTCGGCCGGCTCGACGAGGGTGTGCAGATCATGCGTGACGCCTGGCGCGACGGGCGCGTCAGCTTCGCCGGCAAGCACTACCAGGTCGACGGCGCCATCGTCGCGCCCACGCCGCTGCAGGAAGGCGGCATCCCGCTGTGGATCGCCGGCGGAGGCGAGAAGGTGACGCTGCGTATCGCCGCCCGCTACGCGCAGTACACGAACTTCACCTCGGAGCCCGACGGGTTCAAGCACAAGTCGCAAGTGCTGGCCGATCACTGTCGCGACGTGGGAACCGACTACGGCCAGATCGTGCGCTCGGCCAACTTCAACGTGGTCATCGGCGACTCCGACTCCGACGTCAAGCAGCGCATCGAGCGGATCCGCGTCCAGCAGGCGGCCAAGGCCGACGCCGGCGCGGTGGACGCGATGCTGACGATGCTGACCGCCCCGGAGGCCACCACCGGCACCATCGAGCAGGTCGCGGCCAAGCTGGCTCGCATGCGGGAGCTCGGCTGCGAGTACGCCATCCTGTACTTCCCCGAGGCGGCCTACGACCGCTCGGGTATCGAGGCGTTTGAGCGCGAAGTGATCCCCGCACTGGGCTGAGCCGTGCAGTGCCGACGGGCCCCGAGGGGCGATCCCGGCCAATGTGAGAATGGCCTTTCCGCTTTCGTGCAACGCTGTTGTACGATTCGGCAAACGGGTTCTCGCTGGCGGTGAAGAAAGGACGGCGGCATGCAGAAAGCACTCGCACCGGAGATCTCGACCTGGCCCGATGAGAGTCCGCAGCTCATCGGCAGCACCTGCGGCAAGTGCGGGGCCACGGTCTTCCCGGTCCAGGATCACTGCCCCAAGTGCAGTGCTGCCGAGATGTCCGAAACCCTGCTGCCGCGACGCGGCACCCTCGTCGCCTGGACGACGCAGGGCTTCCCGCCCGGCGCGCCCTACGCCGGCCCCACCGGCAAGGATTTCGTGCCGTTCGGTGTGGGGCTCGTCCAGCTCGATGACCTGATCCGCGTCGAGGGCCGGCTCACCGAGAACGACCCGGCGAAGCTGGAATTCGGTCAGGAGGTCGAGCTGACCATGATTCCGTTCACCACCGACGCCGACGGCAACGAGATCGTCACGTTCGCCTTCCAGCCGGTCTAGAGAGGTTCCCACCATGACCAACGATGTCGCGATCATCGGCGTCGGACTGCACCCGTTCGGCCGTTTCGACAAGCCCGCCGTCCAGATGGGCGCGGAGGCCATCCGGCTCGCCCTGGCCGACGCCGGGGTGGAGTGGAAGGACGTCCAGTTCGGCTTCGGTGGCAGCTACGAGGTCTCCAACCCCGACTCGGTGACCCGCCTCGTCGGTCTCACCGGCATCACCTTCACCAACGTGTTCAACGCCTGTGCCACCTCGGCGAGTGCCATTCAGCAGACCGCCGACACCATCCGGCTCGGCAAGTACGACATCGGCGTCGCGGTGGGTCTGGACAAGCACCCGCGCGGTGCCTTCACCGACGACCCGGCCAAGCTGGCGCTGCCGCAGTGGTACGCCCAGAACGGGCAGTTCGTCACCACCAAGTTCTTCGGCATGAAGGCCAACAAGTACCTCCACGACCACAACATCAGCCAGGCCACCCTGGCCCGTGTCGCCAACAAGAACTTCCGCAACGGCGCCCTGAACCCGAACGCTTTCCGGCGCAAGGCGATCTCCGTCGACGAGATTCTCAATTCGACGGTGCTCAACTACCCGTTGACGCAGTACATGTTCTGCGCACCGGACGAGGGTGCCGCCGCGGTGATCATGTGCCGCGCCGACATCGCGCACAAGTACACCGACAAGCCGATCTACGTGCGCGCCAGCGAGATCCGCACCCGAACCTTCGGTGCCTACGAGGTGCATGCCACCTCGGCGCCGCTGGACGAGGACCCCTCGCCGACGGTCTACGCCGCCAGGGCCGCCTACGAGGCCGCCGGAATCGGCCCCGAGGACGTCGACGTCGCGCAGTTGCAGGACACCGACGCCGGCGCCGAGGTCATCCACATGGCAGAGACCGGCCTGTGCGCCGACGGTGAGCAGGAGAAGCTGCTGGCCGACGGCGCCACCGAGATCCACGGGTCCATCCCGGTCAACACCGACGGCGGCCTGATCGCCAACGGGGAACCGATCGGTGCCTCGGGCCTGCGGCAGATGCACGAACTGGTCCGTCAGTTGCGCGGCGAGGCCGGCGAGCGCCAGGTGCCCGGGCAGCCCCGGGTCGGGCTGGCGCAGGTCTACGGCGCGCCCGGCACCGCCTCGGCGACCATCCTGTCGGTCTAGCCCGCCCCCTCCTCGCACGTCGCCGAACGTCCACTTACGGCACGCGGATCCGCCGATCGCGTGCAGTAAGTGGACGTTGGCGTGCCTGGACCTCCGGTGATGAGGCAGGATGCCATGATCAATCGTCCGGACTGACAGGCACGAGGGCACATGAGCATCGCCGACGCCAACCTGGTTGACGGGGTTCCCCGCAGCCGCATCGTGGTGGCCTCGATGGTGGGTACCACCATCGAGTTCTTCGACTTCTACATCTACGCGACGGCGGCGGTCTCGGTGTTCCCGCACCTGTTCTTCCCCAAGGGCAACTCCACCGCCGCCCTGCTCGCCTCGCTGGCCACCTTCGGGCTGGCGTTCGTCGCCCGCCCACTGGGGTCCGTGCTGTTCGGGCACTTCGGTGACCGGGTGGGCCGCAAGGCGACGCTGGTGGGCTCGCTGCTCACGATGGGGATCGCGACGTTCGCCATCGGGCTGCTGCCCACCTACGCCCAGATCGGCGTGCTGGCGCCCACGCTGCTGGCGGTGATGCGCTTCGCCCAGGGCCTGGCGCTGGGCGGGGAGTGGAGCGGTGCGGCGCTGCTGGCCACCGAAACCGCCAAACCCGGCAAGCGGGCGTGGGCGGCGATGTGGCCGCAGCTGGGCGCCCCGCTGGGATTCCTCCTGGCGAACGGGCTGTTTCTCACCCTGATCCTGACGCTGGGTTTCAGCAACATCGACCCCGACCCCAACGGACCGTTTCTGACCTGGGCCTGGCGGGTGCCCTTCCTGCTCAGCGCGATCATGGTCGCCATCGGCCTCTACGTGCGGCTGCGGCTCGTGGAAACCCCGGTGTTCGCCCGCGCCATCGAGCGCGGGGAGCGGGTCAGGGCGCCGTTGGCGCAGGTGTTCCGCAGCAGCTGGCGTCAGCTGATCATCGGCACGTTCGTCATGCTCGCCACCTACACGCTGTTCTACATCGTGACGACGTGGGCGTTGAGCTACGGCACCAGTAAACGACCGCCCGACGGCAGGGGCCTGGGATTCGGCTACGTCGATTTCCTTCAGCTGCAGCTGATCGCCGTGCTGTTCTTCGCGGCCACGCTGCCGCTGGCGGGCATCCTGGCCGACCGCTTCGGACGCCGGCGCACCCTGCTGGTGGTCACCGCCGCGATCGTGGTCTACGGCGCATGCTTCGGGCTGCTGCTGGGCTTCGGCGACGCCACCAAGGGCACCACACTGCTGTTCCTGGTGATCGGGATGACGTTGATGGGGCTCACGTTCGGCCCGATGAGCGCCGTGCTGCCCGAGTTGTTCCCCACCAACGTCCGCTACACGGGTTCGGGAATCTCCTACAACGTCTCCAGCATCCTCGGTGCCGCGGTGGCCCCGTTCATCGCCACCTGGCTGGCCACCAGCTACGGCGTCGCCTGGGTGGGGGTGTACCTGATGTCGGCCGCGGCGCTGACCTTCCTCGCCCTGCTCGCGATGCGCGAGACCAAGAACACCTCGCTGGACACGTCGCTGGACACCTCAGGTGAAGTCGCCGATCACCTCGGCGACCCCATCCACCCCGGCTAGCGGCCCCGCCGGCCCGTCACGCCCCACGCCTCGGGCATCGATTCGGTACTCAGTGCGAAGAATCACCCGGGGAATCGCTCTCAGTACCGGATCAATGGCTGCGGGTGAGGACGCGGCCCGGACGCCGGCGGGGCGGCGGCTCAGATGGCCGGGCCCAGCAGGTCGTCGGCGTCCTTGATGATGTAGCCGTAGCCCTGTTCGGCCAGGAACCGCTGGCGGTGCGCGGCGTACTCGGCATCGAGGCTGTCGCGGGCCACCACCGAGTAGAACACCGCGCCGCCGCCGTCGGCCTTGGGGCGCAGCAGCCGGCCCAGGCGCTGGGCCTCCTCCTGGCGGGACCCGAAGGTGCCCGAAACCTGAACGGCCACCGCCGCTTCGGGGAGGTCGATGGAGAAATTGGCGACCTTCGAGACCACCAGGGTCCGAATCTCGCCGCGACGGAACTGGTCGAACAGCGCCTCACGCTCGGCGGTCTTGGTCGAGCCCTGGATCACCGGGGCGTCCAGCTCGGCGCCGAGCTCGTCGAGCTGGTCGAGGTAGGCGCCGATCACCAGGGTCGGTTCGTCGGGATGGCGCTCCAGGATGGACTTGACCACCGCGATCTTCGAATGCGCCGTCGAGCACAGCTTGTAGCGCTCGTCCGGCTCGGCGGTGGCGTAGATCATCCGCTCGTTCTCGGTCATGGTCACCCGCACCTCGATGCACTCCGCGGGAGCGATCCAGCCCTGGGCCTCGATGTCCTTCCACGGCGCGTCGTAGCGTTTGGGCCCGATGAGGCTGAACACGTCGCCTTCGCGGCCGTCCTCACGGATCAACGTCGCCGTCAGGCCCAGCCGGCGCCGCGACTGCAGATCGGCCGTCATCCGGAACACCGGTGCGGGCAGCAGGTGCACCTCGTCGTAGATGATCAGGCCCCAGTCGCGGCTGTCGAAGAGCTCCAGGTGCTTGTACTCACCCTTGGTGCGGCGGGTGATCACCTGATACGTCGCGATCGTGACGGGGCGGATCTCCTTGCGCTCGCCGGAGTACTCGCCGATCTCCTCCTCGGTCAGCGAGGTGCGCGCGATGAGCTCACGCTTCCACTGCCGGCCGGCCACGGTGTTGGTGACCAGGATCAGCGTCGTGGCGCCCGCCTTGGCCATGGCGGCCGCACCGACGAGCGTCTTGCCCGCACCGCAGGGCAGCACCACCACCCCCGAGCCGCCCGACCAGAACGAGTCCGCGGCCATCTCCTGATAGTCGCGCAGGCCCCAGCCGTTCTGCTCCAGGCTGATCGGATGGGCCTCACCGTCGACGTAGCCGGCCAGGTCCTCGGCCGGCCACCCGATCTTGAGCAGCATCTGCTTGACCCGGCCGCGTTCGCTGGGATGCACCACGACGGTGTCGTCGTCCAGGCGGGCTCCCAGCATCGGGGTGATCTTCTTGTTGCGCAGCACCTCCTCGAGGACGGCGCGGTCCAGGCTGACCAGCGTCAGGCCGTGGGCCGGGTTCTTCACCAGCTGCAGCCGCCCGTAGCGGGCCATGGTGTCGACGATGTCGACCAGCAGCGGCTGCGGGACGGGGTAGCGGGAGAAGCTGACCAGCGCGTCGACGACCTGCTCGGCGTCGTGCCCGGCCGCGCGGGCGTTCCACAACGCCAGCGGGGTGATGCGGTAGGTGTGGACATGTTCGGGGGCGCGTTCCAGTTCGGCGAACGGCGCGATGGCAGCGCGCGCCGCGCCGGCCTGCTCGTGGTCGACCTCGAGCAGCACGGTCTTGTCGGACTGGACGATCAGGGGTCCGTCGGTCATCTCATCCATTATTCCGACTCCGCCGTCAGTCGGCCGCCACCACCGACGTCACCCTGTGCACAGCGAAGTCACGGACCCGGCCCGATGCGGAGTCGAAGGCCATCAACTGGGCGCCGCGCACGCTGATCGGGGAGACCACCCGCTGGGTCGACACCCCGTTGACGTCGGTGTAGCCGATGACCACCGACGCCTGGTCCAACGCGGCACGGTGCAGCAACGCGGCCGCACGCGCGGGCTCGATGCGCTCGTTGCCGAACGGGCCCGTGACCACCTTGCGCAGCACCGACACCACGCCGGCGAGGGTCTCGCGGTTGGGCGTCGACGGCAGCGGTCGGTGGAAGCGCCGGTGCTGGGGGGCGGGGACCCGCGCACCCCGGGCGCGCAGGTCGACGATGGCCCCCGACGAGTCTTCGGCGGCCGGGGCCAGGCCCGCGGACTGCAGCGCGGCCAGCACATCGGAGATCGGTGCCTGAGACACCGCGACGGTGGGCGCCAGCAACCGCAGCTCCAACTGCTGGGCCGCCGGGGCCCCCAACGCCTGAGCTAGCAGCGCCGGATCCTCGCACCGCACGAACGACGCGGCCATCCCGACCCGCAGCTGTCCGTGCCGGCGGGCGACATCGTCGATGAGGTAGGTCAGGCCCTGCGGCACCGGGGTGCGTGAATGCCGCTCGAAGAAGGCGTGCAGCGCCCCGGCGCTGCGGCCGGTGTCCAGCGCACGGCGGATGGATTGCTCGCTGACGCGGTAGACCATCGCCGCCCCGGCGGACTCGACCACCGCCACGGCGGCCAGCTCCTCGGCGAGTTCGCGCTGCAGCGGGCCCGGCACCACGATCGTCAGGTCCGCCTGCACCAGGAAATGGTCGATCGGGGCGGGCAGCGCCTTGTCCATCGCCGCGACGGCGCCGTCGTTGTCACCGGCGCGCAGCCGCCGCGCGGGGCCCGTCAGGGCACCACGCCCGACCAGCCCGACGGCGTGCGCCTCCTCCAGCAGGTGGCCGACCGGTTCGGGCTGCAGCCGCGCCGACCAGCGCGGGCGGCGCCAGATCATGGCACGGGAGAGCGCCGCGGCGTCCATCGGCGAGCCCGGCGGGACCTCGGCGAGGGTGTCGAGCAGCAGGCGGCGGTCCAGCGGGGCGGCGGTCGAGTACAGCGAATCCGACAGTGCCGCGTAGGGCTTGCCGTCGGGGCCGCGCTGGCCGATCAGCCCGGGCCGGGCGGGCAGATCCAGCCAGGTGCCGGCCAGCAGCTGCCAGCGCTCGGCCGCCGAGGTCTCGGCGAACCGGTCCGCGGCCACCGTGGGAGCCCAGTAGGGACCCCCGCCGTTGTCGGGTTCGGGATCGGGCATCCCGCTGGCGATCAGGCCCGCCGCCGAGCAGATCTCCAGGATGAGGCCCAGGCGCTGGTCGGCGATGCCGGTGACCTTGGTGAGTTTGCGCATGTCGCGTACCCCGAGCCCGCCGCTGCGCAGCTCCGGCACGGGCGCGGCGCCCAGCGCCTCGAAGACGATGTCGAACTCGCGCAACAGGTCGATCAGCGCGCCCGCGGCCACCGCGTCGGGGTCGGCGGGGGTTCCGCTCGCCGCCGTCGGTTCCGGGGCCATGAACAGCGTCGGGCCCGGCTCCTCCCCGCGCAGCAGCTGACCGACCTGGCGGGGCAGGATGACCGTTTCGTCGTCGAGGCGGCGCAGCAGACCGGCGGCGATGAGCCGGGGGACGGGCCTGTCCGGCGCGGCGGCCGGGTCGGCGTCTCGGGTGCGTCCCACCGGGGACCCCTCCACCAGCCGGTTGAGCAGGTCGCGTTGGGGCTCGTCGAGCGCGTCGAGGTGGGCGCGCAACTCCTCGGCGGTCCACGCGGTGTCCTCCAGCACGACCTGGCCCGGGTACCAGGGCAGCCCGGAGGCGGCCTCGGTGGCCACCCGCACCAGTGGGTCGCCCCACGCCAGGGCCCGCTCGCGCAGGTCGTCGACGGCCTCGGCGATCGCGGAGCGAGGCGCGCGGTCGTCGATCAGGTCGGCCACCTCGTCGAGGCTGACGGGTTCGTTGTCGGCGCGCAGCACCAGCAGCGCGTCGAGTACGGCCAGTCGCAGCAGGTCGAGCTCGTCGGTGGCGGCCCGCACCGATTGCCGGGCCTGGGCGCGGGCGGCCAGCGCGGAGATGCTGCCCGGCGGAGGCTGGGCCAGATCCGGTCGCAACTCCAGCAGGCGGATCAGCCGTTCGTCGGGCAGATCGGCCAGCCAGGCCCCCAACGGGAGGTGATTGGTCATCGCTGACCAGCGTAAAGCAGCCTCAAACGCGCGCCGGTGGGTCATAACCTGTCAGAATGTCTTCCGTGTCTGACAACGCAGTGACCAAGAAGTCCCGCTATGTGGATAACGGCTGGCCGACGACCGACCCGGATGACCACGCGGTGAGCGAACTCGTAGCCGACCGCGCCGGTTCGCTGTCGCCGTTCGGCGACGTCACCTTCCCGCTGCCCTCCGACGACCTGCCCTACGTACACCCCGTCACCGTCGTCAACAGGTAGCGGTGGCACGGGCCCCCGGCTCCCAGCCGCTGTCCCACCTCGACGAACGGGGTGCGGCCCACATGGTGGATGTCGGCGACAAGGACATCACCAAGCGGGTCGCGGTGGCGTCCGGCACCGTCCACACCACCACCGAGGTCATCGGACTGATCTCCGCGGGTGGGCTGCCCAAGGGAGATGCGCTCGCCACGGCGCGGGTGGCCGGCATTCTTGCGGCCAAACGCACCAGTGACCTCATCCCGCTGTGCCATCACCTCGCGCTGTCCGGCGTGGACATCGACTTCGAGGTCGCCGGCGCCGAGGTCGTGATCACCGCCGCGGTCCGCACGACCGACCGGACCGGGGTGGAGATGGAGGCGCTGACGGCGACGAGCGTCGCCGCCCTGACGCTGTACGACATGATCAAGGCCGTCGATCCGGCGGCGCGTATTGACGACATCAAATTGCTGAGCAAGGCCGGTGGCCGTAGTGGGGAGTGGACACGATGAGTCGGACCGCACGCATCATCATCGCCTCCACGCGTGCCTCGCAGGGTGTCTACGACGACCGCTCCGGGCCGATGATCGCGGCATGGCTTGTCCAGCAAGGCTTCTGCGAGCCCGACGTGATCGTCGTGCCGGACGGTGACCCCGTGGGCCGGGCACTGCGCATGGCGGTGTCCGACGAGATCGATCTGGTGATCACCTCGGGCGGGACGGGCATCTCGCCCACCGATGAGACCCCCAAGCAGACCGCCGCGATCCTGGAGTATCAGATTCCCGGGCTGGCGGAGGCCATTCGCCGTTCGGGCCTGCCCAAGGTGCCCACCGCGATCCTGTCGCGGGGGATCTGCGGAGTGGCCAAACGGACTCTGATCGTCAACCTGCCCGGCTCGCCGGGCGGCGTCAGCGACGGTTTGGGTGTGCTGACCGACGTCGTCCACCATGCGTTGGATCAGTTGGTGGGTGAGGACCACCACCGGTGACCCGGGTGCTGCGCGCCGCGCTCACCACCGAACCGATCCTGCTGACCGAGCACGAGGACCTGGTGGCCCACGAGGCTGCGGGGGCAGTTGTCGGGTTCGCCGGTGTGGTGCGTGACCATGACGGTGGGCGCGGTGTGGTGCGCCTGGAGTACTCGGCGCACCCCCTTGCCGAGCAGACGCTGGCCGAGGTCCTCGCCGAGGTCGCCTCCGGGGCGGCCGGAGTGCGGGCGATCGCGGCCAGTCACCGGGTGGGGGTGCTGCACATCGGGGACGCGGCCCTGGTGGCGGCGGTGGCCGCCGATCACCGGGGAGCCGCGTTCGAGACCTGCGCGCGTCTGGTCGACAGCGTCAAGGAGCGCCTACCGGTGTGGAAACACCAGTTCTTCGCCGACGGCACCGACGAATGGGTCAACTCCGCCTGACGGCTCGGCCCACCCCCACACCCAGAACACGACATCAGGGTCGCGATCCTTTTCGGATCACGACCCTGATGTCGATGTCGGCGCGGGAAGGTTGTCAGCCAGCCGGAGGCGGCACCGGCAGTGGTGCCGGAGCGGGGGCCGGCGCCGGAGCGGGAGCGGGAGCCCCCGGAACGGGTGCGGCCGCCGGAGCAGGGGCAGGCGCGGGAGCCCCCGGAACCGGAGCAGGCGTGCCCGGAACCGGAGCATCCCCGGGAGTGCCCAGGATCGGCGTGTTCGGGTTGCCGGCCGGGCCCATCGTCATCGAGTCGGGCATGTCCCGGCTCATCGGACGCTGCGCCAGCGCCAGCAGCATGTCGTTGCCGCTGATCTCCTGGGTCTGCACGGCGTGCCACAGGTCCTTGAGGTAGGTCAGGTTCGGCTGGGCCGCACTCTGCGGGACGCTCTCCGTGGTTCCGGGAGGAAGATTCTCCGGGCTGGACAGGTGCGGAATCGGAACGTCGGCGGGGATCTGGCCGGACACCGCCTGGTTGGCGGCGTCGTAGAGCGGCGCGGGGATGTTCACGCCGTTCAGCGGCGCCAGGGGATCCGGCGCCGGGGCCGCCACCGCGGCCGGCGCGGGCGCCGGTGCGGGTGTAGGGGTCGGGGGGACCACCGGATCGGCGGGGGCCTGCGGGACCGGGCGCAGCGACCAGTTGCCGGACTGCGGGGCCGCCGGGGTGTCGGCGAATGTCCAGTTCTCGGCCGGGGTACCGAGCCCGGCCTGGGCCGGTGCCGGGGTCTCCAGGGAGGTGTTGATGATGACATCTCCGAG
>NZ_NVQF01000007.1 GCF_002592005.1 Mycolicibacterium palauense
AATTCACGGTGAAGCGGTGGCGGGTGGGCGGGTGCCGCCGGCTCGCCGCGGCGCTGGCCGCCGCGGCCCTGGCGGTCAGCGGGTGCTCGGACTCCGGGGGCCCCGCCACCGTGTACGGCGCCGGCACGGCGCGGCTCGGTGAGTC
The DNA here is from genome assembly GCF_002592005.1 of Mycolicibacterium palauense. Taxonomy (GTDB): domain Bacteria; phylum Actinomycetota; class Actinomycetes; order Mycobacteriales; family Mycobacteriaceae; genus Mycobacterium; species Mycobacterium palauense. Next base: position 146 of record NZ_NVQF01000007.1, read on the forward strand.
CCAGGCGGTGCTCGGGTGGAACGTCTCGGTGGCCAACCTGCGCTTCGCCGACGATCGGGTGCTCATCGACGTCGACGCCGCCCTGGCCGATGATGCCCGGGCCGCGGGAGCCGCCGCCGAGCCCGACGATCTGCGCTTCGGTCTCTACGGCGCACTGGCCCACCCGATCGAGGCGACCGGGACCGGCAGCTGCGCCCAGGTGGCCGGCTCCGACGTCACCCCGCTCTACGCGCCGGAGCCCACCCGGGTGACGGGGACGGTGTGCCTGGGCCCGATCAAGGATCAGGCGCAGGTCCGCGGCGTGTACCTGTACTCACCGCGTGACCGCATCCCCAGGACCGTGGCGGCCTATCCGGCGCCCTTCCCGGTGGGGGTGAACCCGACCAACCCCAACGACACCGGACTGGTGGTCAGCACCACCAGCGTGGAGGCCTGGCGGGGCGACGGCACCCCGCTGTCGACGGCCGCGCTCGGCGATCCCACGGCGTTCACCGGCAACGGGTACATGCTGCTCGGGCTGCAGGCGGACGCCGAGGCCGCGCGGTACCGCGACGACTCGCAGCGGCGGGGCGGGCCGATGATGCTGGTCGCCGCGCCCACGATGCCGCCGCCGGGGCTCAGCCCGGCCTGCTCGGCCTACGGGTCCTCGGTCCTGGTGCTGCCCGACACCTCACGGGACACCGTGCACCTGGAGGCCTCGCTGTGCACCCAGGGTGAGATCAACGAGGCGGTCCTCTACGCGACGGTCTCGGTGGTCGGCACGCACGCGGCGGTGTGGCGGCGGTGAGCGACGCGCCCGGCCCCACCGAGTGGGGCCAGACCGGTTCGGGTGTCGGACCGTGGAGCGCCGAACACGGCGGCCCGCCGCCGCAGGACCCGCGCTACGACCCGCAGTTGGTGCGCGACGGTGACACCCGCAACGTCGTCGACGCCTACCGGTACTGGACCAGGGAGGCCATCGTCGCCGACATCGACCGGCGCCGGCATCCGCTGCACGTCGCCATCGAGAACTTCGGCAACGACGCCAACATCGGCGGGGTGGTGCGTACCGCCAACGCCTTCGCGGTGCACACCGTGCACATCGTCGGCCGGCGGCGGTGGAACCGCCGCGGCGCCATGGTGACCGACCGCTACCAGCGGCTGCAGCACCACGACACCACGCCGGATCTGCTCGACTTCGCCCGGCGGGCCGGCCTGACCGTCGTCGCCGTCGACAACGTCCCCGGCGCGCGGCGGCTGGAGGAGACCGCCCTGCCCCGCGATTGCCTGCTGGTGTTCGGCCAGGAGGGGCCCGGGATCACCGACGCCGCCAAGTCCGGCGCGCAGGCGGTGGTCTCGATCGCCCAGTTCGGCTCCACACGCAGCATCAACGCCTCCGTCGCGGCGGGTATCGCGATGCACACCTGGATCCGGCAGTGGGGTGACCTCGGCCACGCCTGGTAGGGCAGGATTGACCGACATGGATCAGGTTTGGGCCAATCGCGCGTCGTCGGCCGAGGCCGCCGTCACCGCGCGCCACCTCAAGAGGCTGTGGGGGCTGCCCGGAACCCAGCTCGGGGTGGTGTCCTGGCCGCCGAGCGGCGGCGACCGGCGGTTCGCCACCTGGCACTACTGGTGGCAGGCGCACCTGCTGGACTGCCTGATCGACGCCCAGCTGCGCGACCCCCGGCTCGAGCGGCTCGGCCGGATCAAACGCCAGATCCGTGCGCACCGGCTGCGCAACACCTGGTCCTGGGTCAACGACTACTACGACGACATGGCCTGGCTGGCGCTGGCGCTGGAACGGGCCGGCCGGCTGGTGGGGGTGACCCGCAAGGGTGCGCTGGACAAGCTCGCCGAGCAGCTCGTCACCGCGTGGGTGCCCGAGGACGGCGGCGGCATCCCGTGGCGCAAGAAGGATCAGTTCTTCAACGCACCGGCCAACGGCCCCGCCGGGATCTTCCTGGCCCGTCACGGCGACCGGCTGCGCCGGGCCCAGCAGATGGCCGACTGGATCGACGAGACCCTGATCGACCCCGAGACCCACCTGGTCTTCGACGGCATCAAGGCGGGCTCGCTGGTGCGGGCCCAGTACACCTACTGCCAGGGCGTGGTGGTGGGCCTGGAGACCGAGTTGGCCGGGCGGACCGACGACGAGCGCCACGCCCGGCGGGTGCACCGGCTGGTCGCCGCGATCGGTGCCCGGATGGCCCCCGACGGTGTGCTCAAGGGGACCGGCGGCGGCGACGGCGGTCTCTTCGGCGGGATCACCGCGCGCTATCTCGCGTTCGCGGCCACCGCACTGCCCGGCAGCTCCGAGCAGAGCGAACGGACCCGCCGCACCGCGCGCGACATCGTGCTCGCCTCGGCCCGCTCGGCCTGGGAGTACCGCCAGAGCGTCGACGGACTGCCGCTGTTCGGCCCGTTCTGGGACCGCGCGGCCGAACTGCCCCGAGCCGACACCGGGCAGGCGCAGCTCGTCGACGGCGCGGTCGACTCCTCGGCCATGCCCGAGCGGGACCTGTCGGTGCAGCTGTCGGGATGGATGTTGATGGAAGCCGCCCACCGGGTCGGGCAGGGAACACACACAGAGCGGGAGGAGAGCTGATGGCCAGCGAGCCCGGAGGGTGGGAACCCGACGTGCACACCGTCGCCAACGCCAACGTGACACGGTTCATGTCCTGGTTGCGGGAGACCGGCCGCGGTGACTACGCCGACTACCCGGGCCTGTGGGAGGCCTCCGTCAGCGACGTCGACTGGTTCTGGCGGGCGGTCTGGGACTTCTTCGACATCCGCGCCACCACCACCGCCGCGCACGCGATCGAGGGCACGGATATGCCCGGGGCGCAGTGGTTCCCGGGGGCGAGCCTGAACTACGTCAGTCAGGTGTTCCGGCACGCGAGCGCCGACCGGCCGGCGCTGGTGGTGGCCGGCGAGGACGGGTCCACCGAGTGGTCCTGGGACCGGTTGCGCGCCGAGACCGCGGCGTTCGCGCACTTCCTGCGGCGCGCCGGCGTGGGTCCCGGCGACCGCGTGGCGGGGTATCTGCCGAATATCGGCGAGACGGTGGTGGCCTTCCTGGGCGCGGCCAGCATCGGTGCGACCTGGGCGGTGTGCAACCCGGATCTGGCCGTGGGTGGGGTCATCGCCCGGCTCGGTCAGCTCGAGCCCACCGTGCTGGTGGCCACCGACGGCACCGTCTACGGCGGCAGGCGCCACGACAAGCGCGGTGAGCTCGCCGAGATCCGGGCGGGGCTGCCCACGCTGCGCGAGACCGTGCTGGTGCCGCGGCTGGGTCTGGAACCCCCCGAGGACACCACACCCTGGGCGGCGGCGGTGGCCGCCGACGTGCCGCTGGAGATCACCGACGTCGCCTTCGAACACCCGCTGTGGGTGCTGTTCTCCTCGGGCACCACGGGCACCCCGAAGGGCATCGTGCACGGCCACGGCGGGGTGCTGCTGGAACACCTGAAGTACCTGAGCCTGCACCTCGACCTGCACCCCGAGGACCGGTTCCTGTGGTACACGACGACCAGCTGGATGATGTGGAACTTCCTGCTCGGCGGGCTGCTGGTCGGCACCACCATCGTCTGCTACGACGGCAGCCCCACCCATCCGGACACCGACGGTATGTGGCGGGTGGTCGCCGAGCACGAGGTCACCGTGTTCGGTGCCGGCGCCGGATACCTGCTGGCCTGCGCCAAGGAGGATCTGCACCCCGGCAAGGAACACGACCTGTCCCGGCTGCGCATCGTGGGTTCCACCGGTTCGCCGCTGCCCGCCTCCGGTTTCCGGTGGGTGCAGGACGGCGTGGGCCGGCCCGTCGCGGTCCAATCCTGCAGCGGCGGAACCGATGTGGTGACCGCGTTCATCGGCGCATCCCCGTTGGTGCCGATCGTCGCCGGTGAACTGTCGTGCCTGTGCCTGGGGGCGGCGATCGAGGCCTGGGCCGACGGCGGTACCGCGGTGACCGGCACCGCGGGGGAGCTGGTGATCACCAAGCCGATGCCCTCGATGCCCGTGTTCTTCTGGAACGACGCCGACGGCAGCCGCTACCGCGACGCCTACTTCGACAAGTACCCCGGGGTCTGGTGCCACGGCGACTGGCTGACCATCACCGAACGGGGATCCGTCGTGGTGCACGGCCGCAGCGACGCCACCCTGAACCGGGGCGGCATCCGGATGGGCAGCGCCGAGATCTACAACGCGGTGGAGGGAATGCCCGAGGTCAGCGACTGTCTGGTGGTAGGCGTGGAGCACGACGACGGGGGCTACTGGATGCCGTTGTTCGTGGCCCTGGCCGAGGGCGCCGAACTCGACGACGAGCTCAAGTCCCGGATCACCTCGGCGATCCGCACCGCCGCGTCGCCCCGGCATGTGCCCGACGCGATCCTGGCCGTGCCGGGGATTCCGCGCACGCTGACCGGCAAGCGACTGGAGATCCCGATCAAGCGGATCCTGCTGGGTGCCGAACCGGCATCGGTGGTCTCACCGACGTCGGTGGACCGGCCCGAGCTGCTGGCCGGTTTCGCCGACTACGCCGGCCGGTGACCGAGTCCGTCGACGTATCGATCACCGGCGGACGCCGGCTGATCCGGTTGCTGCCGGGTCGGTTCGGCCGGGACCCCACCGCCCCGCGGGGCGGGGAGAACGCCGGGGCGGGGCTGCTGCTGGCCTGCACGGTGGTGGCGATCCTGTGGGCCAATTCCCCCTGGGCAGCGAGCTATTCGGCGCTGTGGGACACCGAGGTCGGCTTCGTCGTCGGCGACTCCGAGGTCCAGATGAGCGTCAAGCATCTGGTCAACGACGCCTTGATGGCGTTCTTCTTCTTCACCGTCGGCCTGGAGGTGACCGGTCAGCTGGCCATCGGCGAGCTGACCGATCGGGCCCGCGCGGTGGTGCCGGTGCTGGCGGCGCTGGCCGGCCTGGCCCTGCCCGCGGTCATCTTCCTGCTGTTCAACGTGGGCACCGAGGACGCCCGGGCCTGGGGGATCGTCATCTCCACCGACACCGCGTTCGTGGTGGGGGCGTTGGCGGTGATCGGCCCGAAGTATCCCGCCCGGCTGCGCACGTTTCTGCTGACGCTGGCCGTCGTCGACGACGTGGGGGCGCTGGCGGTGATCGCGCTGTTCTACTCCGACGAGGTCGCGGTCCTGCCGCTGCTGGTGGCCGTGGTGCTGCTGGCGCTGATCGCCGCGGTGCGCTGGTTGCCGGTCGGGCGCGGGCCCGCCTATCTCGTGCTGGCCGTGGGTCTGTGGCTGGCGTTGTCGGCCGGTGGGGTGCATCCCACCCTGGCCGGGGTCGGGGTGGCGCTGCTGATCCCGGTGTTCACCCCGCAGCGGCGCACCGTCGAGGAGGCGGTCGGGGTGATCCGGGCGTTCCGGCAGTCGCCGAACTCCGACTACGCCCGGGCGGCCAGCCGTAGTCTGCGCGAGTCGATCTCGATCAACGAACGGCTGCAGTCGGCGTTCGGCCCGTACGTGTCGTTCCTGGTGCTGCCGTTGTTCGCGCTGGCCAACGCCGGGGTGCGGCTGGACTCCGAGACGGTCTCGGCGGCGCTGCGTTCCCCGCTGACCTGGGGCATCATCGCCGGTCTGGTGTTGGGCAAGCTGGTCGGCATCACCGGCGCGACGGCCCTGGTGCGCGCGACCGGGATCGGGCAGCTGGCCCCGGGGCTGACGCTGCGCCGCGTCGCCGGCGGTGCGGCGCTGTCGGGGATCGGGTTCACCATCTCGCTGTTCATCGTCGACCTGGCGGTGGTGGGCCCGCTCAAACAGGACGAGGCGCGCGTCGGCGTGCTGATCGCCTCGGCGCTGGCATTCCTGTTGGGGTGGGCGATCTTCCGGGTGACCGACCGGCTGAGCCCGCCGGTCGCCGTGGGCGCCAAGCTCGTTCGGCCGTTCGACCCGGAGCGCGACCATTTCCGCGGTGATCCCGAGGCGCCCCTGATGTTGCTGGAATACGGCGACTTCGAGTGCCCGTTCTGCAGCCGCGCCACCGGTTCCATCGACGAGGTGCGCGCCCACTTCGGCGACGAACTCGTGTATGTGTGGCGGCATCTGCCGCTGCCGAAGGTGCACCCGCGGTCGATGGACGCGGCGCTGGCCGCCGAGGCGGCCGGGCTGCAGGGCAGGTTCTTCGAGATGGCCCGCACGATGTTCACCTTCCAGGACTACCTGGAGTGGGAACACCTCTACCGCTACGCCGATCAGGCGGGCTGCGACGTCCGCAGGTTCGACGAGGACCTGCGCGACCCGGTGGTGCGCCACCGCGTCGAGGACGACCTGGAGGACGCGGTGCTGATGGACCTCAACGCGGTGCCGACGTTCTTCGTCAACGGTAGGCGGCACAAGGGGCCGTGGGACGCGGCCAGCCTGATCAGGGCGCTGCAGGCCGCCCGCGGCTGAGGAGCGCCGGCCGCGACGAGGGGGACGCCCGTCGCCTACGGTGGTGGACGTGCGCGACGTGCTGAGCGAGGTGTTGGCGGTCTGGCGCGGCGGGGGAACGGCCGGGCTGGCCACCGTGGTGCGCACGTTCGCCTCGGCCCCGCGGCCGGCCGGGGCGGCGATGCTCGTCGGACCCGACGGTGCCGCGGCCGGATCCGTGTCGGGCGGCTGCGTGGAGGCCGCGGTCTATGAACTGTCCACCGAGGTCGCCGCCAGTGGCGTGCCGGTGCTGCAGCGCTACGGCGTCAGCGACGACGACGCCTTCGAGGTGGGCCTGACCTGCGGGGGCATTCTCGACATCTTCGTGGAGCCGGTCTCGCCGGCGACGTTCCCCGAGCTGGAATCGGTGGCCGCCGACATCGCCATGCACCGCCCGGTGGCGGTGGCCACCGTGATCGCCCACCCGGACCCGCAGTGGGTGGGCCGGCGGCTGGTGGTGCGTCCCGACCGGGTCGGCGGGACGCTGGGCTCGGCGCGTGCCGACGACGCCGTCACCGACGACGCCCGCGGGCTGCTGGCGGCCGGGCGCAGCGAGGTGCTCACCTACGGGCCCGACGGCCAGCGCCGCGGGGAGGGCATGGAGGTGTTCGTGGCCGGCTACGCGCCGCGGCCGCGGATGCTGGTGTTCGGCGCGATCGATTTCGCCGCGGCCGTCGCCGCGCAGGGCGCCTTCCTCGGGTACCGGGTCACGGTGTGCGATGCACGCGGGGTGTTCGCCACCCCGGCGCGGTTCCCCACCGCCGACGAGGTGGTCGTCGACTGGCCGCACCGCTACCTGAGTGCCCAGGCCGCCGCGGGCGCCGTCGACGCCCAGACGGTGATCTGCGTGCTCACCCACGACCCGAAGTTCGACGTGCCGTTGTTGCAGGTGGCGTTGCGGCTGCCGGAGGTGGCCTACGTGGGGGCGATGGGGTCGCGGCGCACCCACCACGACCGGCTGCAGCGGCTGCGGGAGGCCGGCCTGACCGACGACGAGCTGGCCCGGCTGTCCAGCCCGATCGGGCTGGACCTGGGGGGCCGCACCCCGGAGGAGACCGCGGTCTCGATCGCCGCCGAGATCATCGCGCACCGGTGGGGCGGTGGCGGACGCCCGCTCACCGAGACCAGCGGGCCGATCCACACCGCGCTGCCCGATCCGGCCGGTGCGGTCAGTCCGACCGGGAATGCTGAAGGTAGGTGACGATCGCGTTGGTCAGCCCGCGGCGGGCCTCGTCCAGGTCGTAGTAGCCACCCAGTTGGCGTTCGGAGACGATCCCGCGCATCGCCCCGGGGATGAAGGCGGCGACCTCACGGATGCGGGACGGGTCGACGTCGACGTCGGCGAAGGCGCGCTGGCAGGTCTCGATCCAGCCCCGCCCCCAGGAGGACAGCTCGGCCGCGGTCTGCGGGTAGAGGCGGTCGAGTTCGGCCATGTCCCGCGGTAGGGCCATCCGCAGCGTCTCGATGGCCCGCGAGTCCGGCGCCGTCAGGCCCTCGTAGAGGGTGTCGATGATGGCGGCCACCCGCTCCCGCAGCGGCGCGGCCGGGTCGAGCGCGGCCGGCAGTTCGCCGCGCCGTTCGGCGGTGCGCTGCAGCACCGCGGCCCACAGCCCGTCGATTCCGCCGAACTGGTACTTGACGGCACCCCAGGTGGCGCCGATCTCCTTGGCGATGCGGTTGGCCGACGCGGCGGCCGGGTCGCCGGTGGCCAGGCAGCGCAGGGCCGCCTCCAGCATGGACTCGCGGGTCGCCTGGCCGCGGCGGTTGGTGCGGCGCGCCGGGGACGCCGGAGACACGGCCATGGCAGCAGATGGTAGCCCAGGCCGCCAGCCGTCCCCCTTCGCTCAACGTCCACTTACGGCACGCGAACGGCCACGATCCGTGCGATAAGTGGACGTTCGGTGGGGCTCGCTTCTTGACTTACACAGAACCCACTGTGATTCTTTGTCCATGGCCAAGCCGCCCCTGTCGATGACGCCGACCGGCTGGTTCCAGGTCGCCTGGTCCGACGAGATCGCCGTCGGCGAGGTGCACCGGATGACCTATTTCGGTCGGGAGATGATCGCCTGGCGCGCGGAGTCGGGGCGGCTGACGGTGATGGACGCCTACTGCGAACACCTGGGTGCCCATCTCGGCTACGGCGGGCACGTGCAGGGCGAGGTCATCGAATGCCCCTTCCACGGCTGGCAGTGGAACCAGGAGGGCCGCAACGTCTGCATCCCCTACGAGGACCGGCCCAACCGCGGCCGCCGGATGCGCACCTACCCGGTGACCGAACGCAACGAGTCGGTCTACGTCTGGCACGACGTCGCCGGCCGGCCCCCGTATTTCGACGCCCCGGACGTGTTCGCCGACTTCGGCGACGGCAGCAGCCCCGCGCGGTACTTCGCCCAGCAGCGGCTGTTCCGGCAGGGGCTGGAGCTGCACCCGCAGTACGTGCTGGAGAACGGCGTCGACTTCGCTCATTTCACGTTCGTGCACAAGACCCCGATCGTGCCGGTGTTCACCCGCCACGACTTCGACGGTCCGGTCTCCCGCGTCGACTTCACGATCACCTTCTCCGGCGACGACGGCCAGCGCATCGAGGACGTCAACAGCGGCGTGGAGGCCATCAACGGCGGTCTGGGCATCGCGGTGACCAAGAGCTGGGGGATGATCGACAACCGCACGATCTCGGCCGTCACCCCCGTCGACGAGTCCACCTCCGACGTCCGGTTCATGGTCTACATCGGCCGGCCACCCGACGGCGCCGGCCGGGACCCCCGGCGCATCGAGGCCAGAGCCCACGACTTCGGCCGGGAGGTCATCCGGCAGTTCGAGCAGGACATCCACATCTGGTCGCACCAGCGCTACTCGGATCCACCGGCGCTGACCGGCGGCGAATACGAGGGCTTCACCGCGATCCGCACGTGGGCCAGGCAGTTCTATCCCGACCAGCGCCCCGGCGGGGCCGGGGTGTACGCAGTGCAGGAGGGTGCAACGTCATGACCGCACAACCGATCCGGGTGTTCCAGGTGGCCACCGGCAATGTCGGCTCGGAGATGATCAAACGGCTGCGGGCCCGGCGCGACCTGCAGCTGGTGGGCCTGCACTGCTACTCCCCGGACAAGATCGGGCGCGACGCCGGCGAGCTGGTGGGTATCGGACCGATCGGCGTCACCGCCACCGGCACCGTCGAGGAGATCATCGCCGCCGAACCCGACGTGCTGACCTTCCACGGGGTCTTCCCCGACGAGGACCTCTACGTGCGGGTACTGGAGGCCGGGATCGACATCGTCACCACCGCCGACTGGATCACCGGCTGGCACCGCGACACCAACCACCCGCATCCGTCGGGAAAGCCGGTCAGCCAACTGCTTTCGCAGGCCTGCCACAAGGGCGGGTCGACGTTCTACGGCACCGGGATGAACCCCGGGGTCAACCAGATCCTCGGCGTGGTGTGCTCGGCCGACGTCGCCGAGATCGAGAACGTCACCACCATCGAATCGGTCGACGTGTCCTGCCACCACTCCCGCGACACCTGGATGGAGGTCGGCTACGGGCTGCCCGTCGACGATCCCGAGATCCCGGCCAAGCTGGAGAAATACACCCGGGTGTTCGCCGACAGCGTGCTGATGATGGCCGACTGCTTCGACCTGGCGCTGGACGAGGTGAGGTTCGGCTACGAGCTGGGCGCCTGCACCAAGGACGTCGACCTGGGTTGGTACACCCTGCCCAGGGGCTCGCTGGGCGGCAACTACATCCGCTACCAGGGCATGGTCGACGGGGTGCCCCGGGTGGAGACCCACCTGGAATGGCAGATGACCCCGCACACCGACCCGAGCTGGGATATCAAGGGCTGCTACATCACCCAGATCAAGGGTGACCCGTGCGTGTACAACAAGCACATGATCTTCCCGAAGCCCGGCGTGGACCTCTCGGACCCCGACAGCTTCGCCTCCATCGGCATGACGGTCACCGGCCTGCCGGCGCTGAACGCCATCGCGTCGGTGGTGGCCGCGCCCCCGGGGCTGCTCACCAGCGCCGACGTGCCGCTGCGCGGATTCGCCGGGCGGTTCGCTCCCACGGTCGCGCCGAAACTGTAAGTTCTGCCACGCCCTCCCGGGGTTTGCGTACACAACGTGCCGGCTCGGCGAAGATGGAGCGGTGGCACGCAGGCACGGATGGGGCGGTAGGCCCCCGCAGTCCGACGAGGAGGCGGTGGCGCGCATCGTCGGCGCCGCGATCGCCATCATCGACGACACCGGCGCGATGGTCAGCATGGCCGACGTGGCCCGCTCGCTCGGGGTGATCCGCCAGACCGTGTACCGGTACTTCCCGAATGCCGACGCGCTGATGAAGGCGGTGGCCATCGCGTCGGTCGACGCGTTCCTCGACCGGATCGAGGCCCACCTGCGCGGGATCACCGACCCGCGCGAGGCGGTCACCGAGGGTACCGCCTACGTGCTCGAAACCCTCCCGCGGACACCGCATCTGGGCCTGCTGCTGTCCCCGGTGCATGCCGACCGGGGCTCGCAGCAGGCGATCACCTCCGGCCAGGCGCGCGCCTTCGCGCAGTCGATGCTGCAACGCTTCGACGTCGACTGGCCCGCGCACGGCTACGACGACACCGCGCTGGCCGAGCTGGCCGAATTCATTCTGCGTACCGTCCAGTCGTTCTCGGTCGACCCCGGTGACCCCCCGCGCACCGGGGAACGGTTGCGGACCTACCTCGACCGCTGGGTGGGCACGGCGGTGGCCGCCCAGCCGGTCAGCGGTAGCGCACCGGGAAGGACTTGACGCTGTTGAGCCAGGCCGACCGCAGGCGCTGCGGCTCGTCGAGTTTGGTGATGCCGGGAAGCACATCGGCGATGGCGTCGAACATCAGGCCGATCTCCATGCGCGCCAGGTTGGCGCCCAGGCAGTAGTGCGTGCCCTGCCCGCCGAAGCCCAGGTGCGGATTGGGGTCGCGGGTGATGTCGAAGACCTCCGGGCGCTCGAAGACGTCCTCGTCGAAGTTGCCCGACCCGTAGAACAGCCCGACCCGCTGCCCGCCCCGCACGGTGACCCCGCCGAGTTCGGTGTCGCGGGTGGCGGTGCGCTGGAACGCCTGCACCGGGGTCGACCAGCGCACGATCTCGTCGGCGGCACTCGTCGGGCGCTCGGCCTTGAAGCGCTCCCACTGCTCGGGGTTGTCCAGGAAGGCGTTGAGCCCGTGGGTGATCGCGTTGCGGGTCGTCTCGTTGCCGGCCACCGCCAGCAGGATGACGAAGAAGCCGAATTCCGCCTCGGTCATCCACTCGCCGTCGACGTCGGCGTTGACCAGCCGGGTCACGATGTCGTCGGCGGGGCAGCGGCGGCGGTCCTCGGCCATCGCGTAGGCGTAGCCCAGCAGCTGGGCGTTGGCCTCCATCGGCCCCTCGCCGTCGGGGCCGCCGTCGGTGTTGACGTCTTCGAGGTTGATGACGGTGTTGGCCCACCGGAACACCTCGTCCCGGTCGGACTCGGGCACCCCGATCAGATCGGCGATCGCCATCAGCGGCAGCCGGGCGGCGACGTCGGCGACGAAATCCCCGGAGCCCTTGGCGGCCGCCGCCTCCACGATGGCGTAGGCGGCCACCCGCAGGCGCTCCTCCAGTTCGGCGACGCCGCGCGGGGTGAACATCTTCGAGACGATCCTGCGCAGCCGGGAGTGCTCGGGCGGGTCGTGATTGATCAACAGCGCCTTGGTGGCCTCCATCTGCTCGGGCTCGGCACCGTCGAAGACACTGATCACCACGCCCTTGGCGTTGGCCGACCAGGTGTCGGGGTCGCGCGAGACGGTCTTGATGTCGGCGTGGCGGCTGACGACCCAGAATCCGCCGTCGGTGAACCCGCCCCGGCCGGGTGCCTGGGCGTTCCACCACACCGGTGCGGTGCGGCGCAGCTCGGCGAACTGCCGCAGCGGCACACCGCGGAGCAGCACGTCGGGGTCGACGAAGTCGAAGCCCTCGCCGAAGGAGGTGAAGGGACAGCTGGCGGTGCTGGTCATCGCGGTACGCCTCCGGTGCTGTGATCGGGGTCTCTTTCAGACCATACACTAGCGCCATACTGCGTATGGTCAAGGGGAGTGGCGCACCCCACGGCGGCGCGGGAGCGCCGGAACGCTAGCTTGACCTCATGACCTCTGCTGCGCGTGCATCCATCGACTTTCCGGCCCGCATCGGTGTGTGGTGGACCAGCGACACCTGGCCCATGCGGGAGGCCCAGGAGGTCGCCCGCGACATCGAATCGCTGGGCTTCGGTTCGCTGTTCCTGCCCGAGGTGGTCGGCAAGGAGTGCCTGACCCAGTCGGCGGCGTTCCTAGCGGCCACCGACCGGCTGGTGATCGGCACCGGCATCGCCAACATCCACGTCCGGGTGCCCTCGGCGGCCGAGGCCGGTGCACGCACCCTGACCGCGCTGCACCCCGGCCGGTTCGTTCTCGGGCTCGGGGTCAGCCACGCCCCGCTGGTCGAGCGGGGGATCGGCGGCAGCTACACCAAGCCGTTGGCGACCATGCGCACCTACCTGGAGCGCATGGCCGCGGTGCCCGAGCAGATCGAGCCCGGGGTGGGTCGGCCGGCGCGCCTGCTGGCCGCGCTGGGCCCGAAGATGATCGAACTGTCGGGCACCCACGCCGACGGGGCGCACCCGTACCTGGTCACCCCCGAGCACACCGGCACCACCCGGGAGATCCTCGGCCCCGACAAGTGGGTGGTCTCCGAACAGGCCGTGGCCATCGGCGGTGACGACGCCGACCAGCTCGCGCGTGCGCACTCGCACCTCGAGGTGTACAGCGGGCTGCCGAACTACCGGAACTCCTGGCTGCGGCAGGGGTTCGACGAATCGGATCTGGTGCGCGGGGGCTCGGACCGACTGGCCCGCGGTGTCGTCGGGATGGGCAGCGCCGAGCGGGCCGCCGCGATGGTGACCGCCCACCTCGACGCCGGCGCCGACCATGTCGTCATCCAGGCGCTCGGTGCGGGCCCGACCGCCGATCCACGCCCGGCGCTGCGGGAACTGGCGGCGGTGCTGGGTCTCGCCGGCTGAGCCGGCAGTTCGGCCGGGGCCGGCTGAGCCGGCAGTTCGGAGGGGCCGGCTGAGCCGGCTCAGATCACGTCGCCGGGCGACCCGTCGTCACGAACGACGCTGTAGCCCTGCTGCTTCCACAGCTTCATCCCGCCCTCCATGTTGTAGGTGACCACACCGGCCCGGGCCAGCCGGTCGGCGGCCTTGCCGGAACGGTTGCCGGACCGGCAGATCGCCACCACGGTGCGGGCCGGGTCGAGGGTGGCCGGGTCGAGCTCGGCCAGCCGGATGTGCACGGCTCCCGGGGCGTGGCCGGCCTCCCATTCGTCGTTCTCGCGGACGTCCAGCAGCAGGGCCTCCGAGGTGTCGTGCAGGTGTTGGGCACCAACGGGATCGGTGCTCAGGGGATCGATCATCGGGCATCACTCCTTCGGGGTGGTGAGAAAGGTGTATCCCTCGGTGGGGGAGAACTGGGCGTTCACGCTGAACCGGTCACCGCGAATCAGGGTGCGGCGCAGTTCGATCGGCCGGCCGTCCATGCAGCCCAACCGCCGGATGGACAGCACCGCCGAGTGTTCGTCGAGCTCGAGGAGTCCCGCCGTCCCGGGTTCGGGAACGGTGGCGGTGATGTCCTCGCGTCCGCCGGTCAGGCGGATGCCGCACCGGCGGTCCAGCTCGACGTAGAGCGCGGTGTGGGAGAAATCGGCCGACAGCAGCGGTTCGGTGAGAGCGGCGGGCAGCCAGGCGTAGTCCAGGGCCAGTGGCGTATCGCCGGCCCACCTGAGCCGCTCGAGGTACAGCAGCGGCTCGCCGGGCGGGCAGTGCAGGGCTGCGGCGACCTCGTCGTCGCGGCGGACGTCCAGTGCGCGAACCACGCTGCGCTGGGTGAGCCCGGTCTGCTCGACCGCGGCGAACAGACTGTAGAGCGCGCCCAACGGCTGCCGGATGACCGGGACGTCGGCCAGCCGGGTGGGGCGGCCCCGTTCGGCGATCAGCACGCCCTCGTCGCGGAGTCGGCGCAGGGCCTCCCGCACGGTGTGCCGGCTGACCCGGTACTCGGCGGTCAGCGCATGCTCACCCGGGAAGGCGTCGGCGAACTCGCCGGCGGCGATACGCCGGACCAGCTCTGCGTGCAGTTGCGCCCACAACGGCAGCGGGCTGGAGCGGTCCAACCGTTCGGTGGGGTGGCCACCGGCTCCGATATCGCCGTCGCTCACCTGTGCGCACCTCCTCGGCGGCTGCTCGGGTTTGAAGGTCTGCGGTTGCGGTTACCCGCACTTGCACACCGTCCAACACCAGAGTAGTACAACATGTACGTACATCCGTACATCCGATCGTTCATCCGATGCCGAGCGTCGTTCGTGCCGCGACACAGGAGGTGACAGATGTCCGCGCCCACCGCGGGGACGACCGTGAAGGGAGCCGCGTGAGCGTCGCGGCGGCAAGCGGCACCGACACCACGGCGGCGGCCATCGGGATCGCGCTGGCCTTCGGCGCGGTGATCGGGGTGCTGCTGGGTCTGCTCGGCGGCGGCGGTTCCATCCTGGCCGTGCCGGCCCTGGTCTACGGGGTGGGGCTCGACATCCGGGCGGCGATCCCGGTATCGCTGATGGTGGTGGGCATCGCCTCGGCCGTCGGTGCGCTGCCCAAGATCGGTGCGGGCCACGTGCAGTGGCGGTTGGCGGCGGTCTTCGCCGCGTCGGGCATCCCGGCGACCTTCGCGGGCACGGCCATCGGCAACCGGCTGCCGCAGTCGGCGCTGCTGATCGGCTTCGCCGTGGTGATGGTCGTCGCGGGCGTCCGGATGCTGTCGAACTCGGGATCGATGGGGACCGCGTGCGAGGTCACCGACGGCGGAATCGACTGGCGCCGTTGTGCGACCAGATCGATACCCGCCGGGCTGGCGGTGGGCCTGCTGACCGGGCTGTTCGGTGTGGGCGGCGGGTTCCTGATCATCCCGGCCCTGGTGCTGCTGCTGGGGGTGGAGATTCCGATCGCGATCGGCACCTCGCTGCTGATCATCGTGGTCAACTCCGCCGCGGGCGTGGTGTCGCACCTGCACAGCGCGCCCATCGACTGGCCGATCACGGCGGCCTTCGTGGCCACCGCCATCGTCGGATCGCTGGTCGCCGGGCACCTCGGAACCCGGATGGACACCGAACGGCTGCACCGTTGGTTCGCCTACCTGGTCTTCGCGGTGGCGGCCTGGGTGCTGGTCGACACCATCCTGCTGCGCTGAGGTGCCGTGCGCGGCCGACCATCTGAAAATGTTGTTGAAGAGGGGAGAAAACCTGTGGACGTGTCCATCATCGAGACTTCCGGTCTGGGCGATCGGAGCTACCTGATCAGTGCCGAGGGAATCGGGGTGGTGGTCGACCCCCAGCGGGACATCGACCGGGTGCTGGACCTGGCCCGTGAGCGCGGGGTGCGGATCACCCACGTGCTGGAGACCCACATCCACAACGACTACGTGACCGGGGGGCTGGAGCTGTCCCGGGCCACCGGCGCGGACTACGTCGTCGCGGCCGCCGACGACGTCGGCTTCGCCCGGCACGGAATCGCCGACGGTGACGTCATCGACGCCGGTCCGTTCCGGCTGCAGGCCATGCACACCCCGGGGCACACGCACACCCACCTCAGCTATGTGCTGCACGACGGCGACACCCCGGTCGGGGTGTTCACCGGCGGGTCGATGCTGCACGGCACCACCGGGCGCACCGACCTGCTGGGCGCCGAGCACACCGACACCCTGACCCACGCCCAGTACCACTCGGTGCGCCGGCTGGCCGACGAACTGCCCGGCGATGTCGAGGTCTATCCGACGCACGGTTTCGGGAGTTTCTGCTCGGCCACACCGGCCAGCGGGGACAGCTCCACCATCGCCGACGAGCGACGCAGCAACCCCGCGCTCACGCTGGACGAGCAGAGCTATGTCGAGGAACTGATCGCCGGGCTGTCGGCCTACCCGGCCTACTACGCCCACATGGGGGTGATCAACACCCGCGGACCCGCTCCGGTCGACCTGTCGATGCCCACCCCCGTGGACCCCGGGGAACTGCGGCGACGTATCGACCGCGGCGAGTGGGTCGTCGACCTGCGCCATCGCCGGGCCTTCGCCGCCGGGCACCTGGCCGGCAGCCTGGGCTTCGAACTGTCCACCCAGTTCGTCACCTACCTGGGCTGGCTGCACGCCTGGGGCGCCCCGCTGACGTTGATCGGCGAGGATGCCGACCAGATCGCGCGGGCCCGGCGCGAACTCGTCCGGATCGGGGTCGACGAACTCTCCGGCGCCGCCGCCGGAGCCATCGAGGAGCTGGCCGCCGGGCAGGCGCTGCGCACCTACCGGGTCGCCGATTTCGCCGAGCTGGCCGAGGTGGCCGGCGCCGACGGGGTGACGGTGCTCGATGTGCGGCAGCGCCACGAGTACGACGACGGGCACGTGACCGGCGCGCTGAACATCCCGCTGCACGAGCTCGGCGCGCGCCTGGACGAGGTGCCCGACGGGCAGGTCTGGGTGCACTGCGGGTCCGGCTACCGGGCCTCGATCGCCGCCTCGATGCTCGACCGCCCGGGGCGCAGTGTCGTGCTCGTCGACGACGAGTTCGGCAACGCCGCGAGCGACGACCGGCTCGTCGCGTAGGACGCGCCGGGGCGGCCGGGCGGACCGGCGGGTGGGATCAGTCGGCGGGGTCGGGCAGCGGCTCGCCGGCGGGCACGCCCAGTGCCCGGGCCGCCTTGCGCCGCTTGTACCACTCCCAGATCATCGGGGTGATGGAGGCGACGGCGATCAGGATGAAGATCGGCTCCAGCAGTTTCTGGACGATCTCGAACTGACCCAGGCCGTACCCCAGCAGCGTCAGACCGACCCCCCACAGCAGCGCGCCCACGATGTTGAACAGCGTGAACGTCGCGTAGCCCATCCGCGCGGCACCCGCGGTGATCGGCGCCAGGGTGCGCACGATCGGCACGAACCGGGCCAGCACGATGGCGAACGGGCCGCGCTGCTCGAAGAACAGGTGCGCCTCGTCGAGGTAGCGCTGCTTGAGGAAGCGGGCGTCGGGCTTGAACATCTCGACCCCGATGAAGCGGCCGATCCAGTAGCCGACCTGGCTGCCCAGGACCGCGGCGATCGGAACGAACACCAGCAGCTGCCAGAGGTGGAAGTTGACGTCGACCGCATCGCCGCGTGCCGCGGTGCCCGCGGCCAGCATGCCGGCCACGAACAGCAGCGTGTCGCCGGGCAGCACCGGGAACAGCACCCCGGACTCGACGAACACCACGACCAGCAGACCGACCAGCGCCCAGGCCCCGAAGTACCCGATCAGGGTCAGCGGGTCCAGGAAGTCCGGCATGAGCGCCAGCGTGGTGGTGGTCATGGTGCCCCAAGATACCGGCCGGTCGGCACCGGCCCGTATTCCACGCCGCGGAGCTGGGCACATCGGCTCGATATCTGGAGGCCCGATATCTGGAGGCCCGATGTCCGGAGCCGGCCGGGGCGCCGGCCGACGACTGCGCCCCCGCCGCGGGGCGGGGGCGCAGCCGCAGGGCGGTGATCGCTAGACCGAGATCACCGAGACCGTCTCGTCGTTGTCGTTGACGACGTAGAGGTGGCCGCCGTCGGTGCTGATCGCCAGCGCGTCGGGCCGCGAGCCGACCGCGATCGGGTCGCCGATCACGGTGTTGAAGGTGGCGCTGGCCGGATCGGTGTCGATCACCACCACCTGGTTGTCGCCGGCGTTGGCGACGAAGGCGCGGGTGCCATCGGGGGTGAGCGCGATGGCCTGCGGGTTGTCGCCCACCGGGATCGGGTCGCCGATCACGGTGTTGTAGGTGGCGCTGGCCGGATCGGCATCGATGACCGTCACGCTGTCGCTGAACGCGTTGGCCACATAGACGCGCAGGCCGTCGGTGCTGACCGCGACGGCGCTGGGGTAGGTGCCGACGGTGATCGGGGAGCCGATCATGCTGCCGAACCCCGCGCTGGCGGGATCGACGTCGATCACCCTGACGACGTCGGCGTCCGGGGTGGGTGAGGTGACGTAGACCCGCGTCCCGTCCGGGGTGACCGCCAGGGCGGTCGGGGAGGAGTTGGCGACATCGATCGGGCCGCCGATCACGGTGTTGAAGGTGGGGCTGGCGGGGTCGACGTCGAGCACCGAGAGATCCAGGCTGGATCCGTTGAGGACGAAGGCGCGGGTGCCGTCGGGGCTGAACACGATGTCGTCCGGGCCGTCGCCCACCTCGATCGGATCGCCGATCACGGTGTTGAAGGTGGGGCTGGCGGGGTCGGTGTCGAGCACCAACAGGTGGCCGTTGCCGTTGACCACACCGTCGTAGGCGAGGTAGGCGTAGCGCCCGTTGGGACTGACGGCCACCTCCCGCGGATTGACGTCCAGCGGGATCGTCTGCAGCACCGTGGCATTGGCCGGATCGGAGGTGTCGATCACCGTCACCGAGCCGTTCTCCAGGCTGAACAGGTTCCCGGCGTCGGCGACGTAGACGCGGGTGCCGTCGGGGGTGACGCTGACCGCATAGGGGTTCTCCCCGACGTCGACGGTCGCGACGACCGTGTTCGGCTGGTCGGCGTTGACGGTGAGCGCGACGGTGGCGACCGCACTGGTCAGATCGCCGTCGGAGGCCCGGTAGGTGAAGGTGTCGCTGCCGGTGTAGCCGGTGTCGGGGGTGTAGGTGAACGAGCCGTCCGGGTTGAGCACGAGCGTGCCGTTCGTCGGGCCGGTGCCGGGGACCGCCGACAGGGGGTCACCGTCGGGGTCGGTGTCGTTGCCCAGCAGGCCGGGGCCGGCGACGGTCAGCGTCGTGTCCTGATCGAGGGCGTAGGCGTCCGCGTTGGCGATCGGGGCGGTGTTGGTGTCGACGGCGGTGACGGTGACCGTCACGGTGGCCTCGTTGCTCTCGGCGTGACCGTCGGAGACGGTGTAGCCGAAGGAGTCGGTGCCGGTGTACGCATCGGCCGGGTCGTAGGTGATCGACCCGTCGGGGTTCAGGGTGGCCGTCCCGTTGCCGGGCTGGCTGACCGCCACGATCGTCAGGGTGTCCCCGTCTGCGTCGGTGTCGTTGGCCAGCAGGTCGGCGGCGCCGAGCGTCACGGGGGTGTCCTCCTCGGTGCCGGCGGTGTCATCCCCCGCGACGGGGGCCCGGTTCCCGGGTGCGGGGAGTGCCGCGACGGGCACGGCGATGGTGGTGGGGGTGCTGGCCTGGCCGTCGCTGGCGGTGACGGTGAACGAGTCGACGCCGTCGGGGTCGCCGGGTTCGGGTCGGGCGTCGGGGTCGGGGGTGTAGGTGTAGGTGTCGTCGTCGAGTTCGACGGTGCCCTTGCCGGGGTCGGTGGTGACGGTGTAGGTCAGGGGGTCGCCGTCGGCGTCGCTGAATCCGAGCGTGCCCGTCACCGCGCCGGTTTCGGGGTCGACGGTCGGCTCGCCCGGGGTGCCCGCCACCGGGGCGTGGTTGCCGGGGTCGAGCGGCTGCCCGTAGGCGGTGTTGCCGTCGCCGGGGCCGGTGTCGGCCACGAGGCCGTCGCCCACCGCCAGCGCGGTGTTGTCGGTGCCCGGTCCGGCGGTGGCGCGAGACCCGCTGCCCCGGACGAAGGCGCTGTTGTAGTCGCCGTCGGCGGTGGCGCTGCTGTCGTCACCGACCACGGATGCGGAGTTCACGTTGCCCCCGCCCGCCGATGCCGTACTACCGTCGCCGCGCACGCGAGCGCTGCCGCCGATCCCGGCGGCCGCGGCGATGCTGCCGTCGCCGCTGACCCTGGCCGTGGCGTCGGTGGCGTCGGCGGCGCTGCCGTCGCCGTGCACCGTGGCGCGGGCGACGGTGTGGTCGGCCGCGGTGGCCGAGGCGGCGTCACCGGTGCCGGACGTTGTGGCGATCGCCGACGCGGTGTCCGACGCGTCGCTGGAGACCACGCTGGAGTCACCGCTGATCCGCGCCGACGCGTAGGAGCCGGTCTCGGCTTCGGCCACGGCGGTGCTCGTGTCGCCCAGGACCCTGACCCGCGCGACCGAGTCCCCCTGGGCGCTTGCGGCGACCGAGCTCAGGTCCCCGCGCAGGATGATCTCGGCGCGCGATCCGTCCGTGGCCGCGGCGGTGGCATCGCTGTCGTCGCCGACGAGTGAGATGGCGGCCGTGCCGTCCTGGGCGGTCACGGTCGTGGTGTTGCGGTCGCCGACGACGAAGGTCCGCACCCGGGCGTTCTCGCCCGCCAGCGTCACGGAGTTGGTGTCGCCGTAGACGGTGGCGCGGTTGCGGGAGCCGGTGCTGACCACCTCGTTGCCGTCCCCGTAGGCACGGGCGCGGGAGAAGTTTCCGTCCGTGGCGGTGGCGGTGGTGTCATCGCCACGGACGACGGCCGAGCTGAACAGTCCCGACGCGGTGGCGACGGCGTTCTCGCCCCGCGCGACGGCGAATGAACCGAAACCCTCGGACGAGGCGTACGCCGAGCCGTTCTGCACGATCTGCGTGCCGCCGATGGAGATGCTGAAGTTGGCGTAGGTGTCCTCGACCTCACGCCGGACCCAGGACAGCACGGCCAGCAGCCCCGGTGAGGGGGCGGGACCGGCCGGTGCGGGATTGGGGGCCACGAACGGTGCCATCACCGCCGACAGCATGGTGCCGGCCACCTCGATGAAGGTGCCCGGACGGGACTGCAGCGCCTTGGCGGGAGCCGCCGACACCTCCACCGCCGAGCCGGAGTCGCCGGGGGTCTCGGTGGTGTGCGCGGGGTCCGCGGTGGCGGTGGAGGTGTGCGCGGGCTCCGCCACGACCCGGCCCGCCGGGATGCCGGCATCCGTGCGGGCGACCGTCGCCCCGGCGCTTTCCGCCGAGGCCTCCCGGGTCTGTGAGGTGTCCGGGGTTTCCGTGTTTTCGGGGGTCCCAGGGGTCCCAGGGGTTTTCGAGATCGGTTGGGAGGGTTGCGAAATCGCCACCGAACGTGCCGGTCTCGACGACGTGCTCCGGTGGGTCTTCACCGCCGGCGGATCGTCGTGAACCTCCGCGGGAGCGTCGTCGACGGGTGCGGTGTCGCCTGCCGCGGGCGTCATGGTCTCGTCGGTGTCGCCCCGCTCGGTGTCATTCTTTGTTGCGTCCTTCGTGGTTGTGACTTCCCCGGTTGTGTCCTTGCCCGCCGTTCCCTTGTCTGCGGTGTCTTTCGTGGTGACTTTGTCGGTGTCTGTCTTCGTGGTGTCTTTTTCGGCCGTGCCTTTCTTCGCGGCGCCCTTGCGCCCCGCCGACTCTTCGGCTCCCGAAGCGGCTTTCTCGGCTCTGCGGGTCCGCTTCCCGTCCGGCGACCCGGTCCGCCCCTTCGGCGATGTCGACGACGACTTGTGGGTCGACGACTTGTGGGTCGATGACGAGGACGAGGACGACGAGGAGGCCGCGCCGCCGGTCCTGCCCGCCCCGCCCGATGCGTCGGACTCGGCGGCCGCCGACCACGGGGCCGCCAACAGGGCGGCGCCCACGCCCAGCGCGACCGCAAGCCCCCCGACGCGGCCGACGTAGGACCCGGCCGTGGCCGCCCGCTTGCCCTTGACAACCTCATCCGGATGCCCATCCGGATGTCCATCGGGATGCAGCCAGTACTTACCCATTTCGATTCCCCCCGGTAATCGTGTTCGGGCGCCCCTCGACCGAACGACATGCCGCACCGGCCCCACGGATCTGCTGGGACCGGCTGTTGCGAGTCCTCACGCTAGGGCGCCCCGGGCGAGGGTCGAATCGGTGAAATCCCTATCCGGCACCCTCGCCGGGAGTTGCGTGGACCACACGGTCGAGGCGTTGCGGGGGGGCCGGCGCGCTCACCGGACTGGGCGTGGCACTGGGCAGCGGACTGGGCAGCGAACTGGGCCGAGAGCGGCGGCGAACACGGCGAAAACCGCGTCGCCGGAAGGGGAACCGGCCAGCGCATCGCGTGGGATGTCCGGTGAATCCTCTACCGGGCGCCCACCTTCTCCGGGAAGTGCAGACATCCGGCCAGCTGCGCCCGGCAGCGGATGCCGAGTTTGCGGTAAGCGCGCGCCAGGTTGGCTTCGACCGTCTTGGGGCTGATAAACAGCGTGGCGGCGATATCGCGGTTCGTCCGTCCCTCGGCGGCGAGTTCGGCGACCCTCTTCTCCGACGACGTCAGCCCCGTGCCGGCGCCCGGTGTCACATCGACGCGGGCCAGTTCGGCGCGCGTTCGGTCGGCCCACACCGTGGCGCCGAGCTCGTCGAACACCGCCAGGCAACGGCGCAGGCTGGCGGCGGCGGCATCGCGTTGGCGGCGGCGCCGCTGCAGCCGGCCCAGGACCAGCTCGGTGCGTGCCCGCTCGAACGGCATGTCCTGCCGCGCGTGCGCCCGCAGCGCCTCGTGCGCGCTGCGGGTGGCGGACTCCAGGTCGCCGGTCGCGGCGAACAGCAGGCTCCGGCAGCGGGCACCCACCGCCAGCGCCCAGGGGCGGCCGAGGCGGGTGCCGGTCCGCTCGAGCCGCTGGATCAGTGCCTCGGCCCGATCCAGGGCGCCGGTCTCGATCATGGCCTCCACGGCGTCGGGAACGAACACCGCGGTGATGATCTCCGTCGGCGCCGAGGGCTCCAGAGCGGCCAGCATCGGCTCCAGCGTCGCCAGCGCGGTCCGGTGTTCCTGCAGTGAGAGCTCGAGGAAGCCCCGGATGCTGGTGGGCCACATCGCCAATGTGCTTGCGCCGCAACGGTTGGTCGCCTCCAACGCCGCACCGGTGTCGGCCCGTGCCTGCTCGGCGTCGCCGGTCAGGGCCGCCAGCGCCGCGCGCATGGTCAGGGCGAGCCCGCGCGCGAGGTCGCCGCCGAGCGCAGCGGCCCGCTCCATTGCGTCGTCGGCCACCGCCCGGGCGTCGTCGACGTGCCCGAGCCACAGTTCGACGAGGAAGCTGTTGAACGTCACCGGGATCAGCTCGGTCTCTTCGCCGTGGTCCATGCATTCCCGGCGGACCGCCAGCAGCTCCTCGCGCGCTTCCCGCAGCCGCCCGGTCCAGGCGGACAGCAGGGCCCGATGCACACTCGGGCGAAACGCCGTGGGAACCCGCGAACGCCCCTCCAGCGTCATCGCGCGGCGCAGCGCCGATTCGTCGACACCCCCGCCGCGCAGGAAGCGCAGGTGCACGCCCAGGGTCAGGGCCTGGCACAGCAGCGGCGGGTGGCCCAGCCGTTCGGCCTGCGCCGTCGCCTCGTCGATCCGGTCGGCGGCCGCTCCCGGGTGGCCCCCGTTGGCCAGGGCGAACGCCAGCGCGATCGAGATCCGGGTCCGCTGGGCGGGGTCCCTCGCCTCGCCGAGGGCACGCTCGAGCAGGGCGGCGGCCTCCAGGAGGTTGTCGTCGACCACGCATACCGCCGCCAGCTGGGCGAAGGCCTTCGAGCGCAGCTCACCGGGCGGCAGCCCGTTGGCGGTGGTCTCGAGCAGCTGCCGCGCCGTCGCCGCGTCGCCGGCGGCCAGGTGGTGGCCCGCCGAGCGGATCCGGCGTTGTGGTGTGTCGCCGCCGAGGTGCATCGCGATGTCGAGCAGCTCCGCCGCGGTCGTCGGTGCCCCGCGGGCGTGTGCGCTGCGCGCGGCCTCGTCGAGCGCAGCCAGGGTCTGCGGGTCGCCCTCCGTGGCGGCCCAGGCCAGGTGGCGGGCCTTGAGTTCCGGTTCGGCGACGATGGCCGACAGCCGCCGGTGCATCGACCGCCGGGTGGCGGGAGAGGCCCGCAGGTACACCCCGCGGGACATCAGCGGGTCACAGAACCGGACCCGGTTCCCCTCGATGGCCACGATGCCCCGGTCCTCGGCCGGCTCCAGCAGCCGGGCGACGCCCCCCGGGGTCGGTCTCGGCCGCCCGGGCGACGGTACTCAGCGTGGGAGCCCCCAGACACGCCACCGCGAGCAGGGGCGGATGGCTCTCCGGGGCCAGCGCGTCGAGCCGCGCCGCGACCAGTTCGATCAGGGTCCCCGGCAGCGGGACGGCGTCTGCCGCGGCGTCCCCGGCGCCGCCGCCGAGCATCGCGCGGCCCAGCTCGAGCGCGTAGAAGGGATTGCCGCCCGAGGCCTCGGCTATCCGGGCCATCGTCGGACGGGGGAAGGACCGCCTGAGCCGCTCGCGGAGAACGGCGTGCAGGCCGCCCAGGCTCAGCGGCCCGACCTCCAGCGTGCGGGTCGCCTCGGGTTGCAGGAGCCGCAACCGGGTGCGTGCCGGGGCCGCCTGCGGGGTGGTGCGCTCGGTGACCAGCAACGACACCGGACCCGCCACCCGGCGCGCGGCGAAGGCCAGCGCCTCCCGGCTGGACGGGTCGCTCCACTGGACGTCGTCGATCGCGATCAGCACCGGCGCGTCGACCGCCAGGGCCCGGATCAGCGCGAGGAACCCCGCCGCGACCGCCCGCGCGTCCTCACCGCGGGCGGGCTCGTCGGCGTGGACGATGCGCTCAAGGGCCAGCCGCTGGGAGGCCCGCAGGGATGTCCAGGCCTCCCCGCTCGCGGGATACGCCTGGTCGAGCAGGTCGGTGAGCACCCCGTGGTCCAGCGTCGACTCGGCGGGGGCGGGCTGCGCCGCCAGCACGGTGAATCCCCGCTCCCGTGCCAGCCGGAGTCCGTCGAGCCACAGGGTCGTCTTGCCGATGCCCGCGTCGCCCTCGATGAACAGCGCCGACGCGTCGGTGCGGCCCGGGTCGAGGAACCCGGCAAGGATCCGCGACTCTGCGGAGCGTCCCACCGTTGTGAACATCGACGATGATGTTTCCAAGGCCGGCTGCGGGTGTATAGCGAATCGGGCGTGGTCGCGGTGCCTTTTCGCTCACACTCGGCACCGGAGCGAGGTGCGTCACCATCCGGGCGAAGGTTGTCCCGTGGCTCACAGTCGGCGCCGATCCCTGAGATACTGTCAAAAAGCCGGAACGCCGAGAGGACTTTCTCCATGCCCATCGCCACGCCCGAGGTCTACGCCGAGATGCTGGGCCGCGCCAAGGAGCACTCGTTCGCCTTCCCGGCCGTCAACTGCACCTCCTCGGAGACCATCAACGCCGCCATCAAGGGCTTCGCGGACGCGGGCAGCGACGGCATCATCCAGTTCTCCACCGGCGGTGCGGAATTCGGTTCCGGGCTGGGCGTCAAGGACATGGTCACCGGTGCGGTGGCGCTGGCCGAGTTCGCCCACATCATCGCCGAGAAGTACCCGGTCACCGTCGCCCTGCACACCGACCACTGCCCCAAGGACAAGCTGGACACCTACGTGCGGCCGCTGCTGGCGATCTCCGCCGAGCGGGTCGCCAAGGGGATGAACCCGCTGTTCCAGTCGCACATGTGGGACGGGTCGGCGGTCCCCATCGACGAGAACCTGTCCATCGCGCAGGAACTGCTCAAGCAGGCCGCCGCCGCCAAGATCATCCTGGAGATCGAGATCGGTGTCGTCGGCGGCGAGGAGGACGGCGTCGAGGCCGAGATCAACGACAAGCTCTACACCACGCCCGAGGACTTCGAGAAGACCATCTCCGCACTCGGAGCCGGTGAGCACGGCAAATACCTGCTGGCGGCCACGTTCGGCAACGTCCACGGTGTCTACAAGCCGGGCAACGTCAAACTCAAGCCCGAGGTGCTCGCCGAGGGCCAGAAGGTCGCCTCGGCCAAGCTCGGCCTGCCGGAGGGGTCCAAGCCGTTCGATTTCGTGTTCCACGGCGGCTCGGGTTCGCTGAAGTCCGAGATCGAGGATTCGCTGAACTACGGCGTGGTCAAGATGAACGTCGACACCGACATGCAGTACGCCTTCACCCGCCCCGTGGCGGCGCACATGTTCACCAACTACGACGGTGTGCTCAAGGTGGACGGCGAGGTCGGGAACAAGAAGGTCTACGACCCGCGCAGCTACATGAAGAAGGCCGAGGCGGCGATGAGCGTGCGCGTCATCGAGGCCTGCGAGGACCTGCACAGCGCCGGCCGCAGCGTCTCGGCGGGCTGAGCGGCCGGCCGGTCCGCCCGGTCACGGCGGCGCCTGGACAGGGTCTGGACAGGGCGTCAGGACAGCGTCAGGAGACTGGTGCCTGGCAGATCTTCCACTGGTCGTCGCGGTACTGCAGGTCGAAGCTGCGGGTGGACCGGGTGGCCGGGTCGTAGGCCATGAACGAGGTCACGTTGGCCTCGGCGTGGTCGCCGTTGACGACGACCTGGTCGATGCTGGCCACCACCGGGTACTGGTTGGCGGCCGCGACGCGGGCGTGCACCTCGTTCCACTGACTGTCGTCGAAGCGGTTGTAGCTCGCGGCGGTGGCCCCGCAGGTGATGGAGCGCAGCGTGGCCAGGTCGCCGCGCTGCACGGCCGTGTCGAAGGTCTGGATGGTCTCGCGGACACGGTCCTCCTGGGTCGCCGTGGTGTCGCCGCCGCGGGTGAGCAGCACCGTGCCGAGCACGGCGACGGCGACCAGCGCCGCGATGACGAGGATGAGCGCGATCACCCATCCCCAGCCCCGGCGTTTGGGCGAGACGGGGGGAGGCACATCGCCGCGCGGTGGAATCGCCTGCGGTCCAACGGCTTTGCCCGGCGCGGGTGGCCCCGCGGCGGGGATCTGGGTGGTCGGCTCGCCGACGTCGATGATCTCGGTGGGCTGATCCGGGGTCCGGTCGATGATCTGGGTCGACCCGGCGTCCATGGCCGAGGGGGCGGTGAACCGACGCTCGCCCGGCGGCTGCTCGGGGGCCTCCTCGGGGTCGGTGCCCGGGATGGCGAACGCCTCGGTCGGGTGGTCGGGCTGCGGATCGAGGGCCGGGGCCGCCTCGGTGTCGGGTTCCCCGCGTTCGCCGTGTTCGGCCTCGGGGTCGGGCCCGGATGGGTTCGACATCGGTGCTGCTGTCCTCTCGGGTAGGCCGGTGATTTTCGAGACTAGCGGCGCGGGCCGCCGTACCCCGTTTCACCCAGCACGGCACAATAGTCGCCATGACGCGGATGGGCGATCTTCTGGGACCAGACCCGGTGCTGCTGCCGGGCGACCCCGAGGCCGAGGACGAACTGGACGCCGGACACACCCCCGCGGCGGTCGCCGCGGCGCACCCGTCGGCCTCGGTCGCCTGGGCGACGCTGGCCGAGGGTGCCCTGGACGACGACAAGGCGGTGACCGCCTACGCCTACGCCCGCACCGGCTATCACCGCGGCCTGGACCAGCTGCGTCGCAACGGCTGGAAGGGGTTCGGGCCGGTGCCCTACGCCCACGAACCCAACCGCGGTTTCCTGCGCTGCGTCGCGGCACTGGCGCGGGCCGCCGACACGATCGGCGAGACCGAGGAGTACGCCCGGTGTCTGGACCTGCTCGACGACTGCGACCCCGCCGCGCGGACCGAGCTGGGCCTGTCCTAGGTGGCCTGGAGGCTGGTCTCGAGGCCGGTCTTGCGGCCGGTCCCGGCGGGGCCGGCCTTCACCAGGTGGGTGGGTTGTCGCAATGGCCCTCGGGTGGCTCCACCTGGACGGTGGCGTGCTCGAGGCCGCGCGCGGCCAGCACCGCGCGCGCGTCGTTGAGAACCCGAGTGGCGTCGTCGCAGCTGGTCAGGTGCGCGGTGGCCATGTCCTTGCCCGGCACCAGCGTCCACACGTGCAGGTCGTGCACGCCGGTCACGCCGTCGACCGCGGCCAGCGCCGACCGCAGCTCCTCGACGTCGATGTGGTCCGGCGACGATTCGGACAGGATCCGCAGGGCCTGGCGGGCCAGGCCGATCGCGCGGGGCAGCACCCACAGCGCCACCAGCACGGCCACCACGACGTCGGCGTAGGGCCAGCCGGTGGTCACGGTGACGATGCCGGCGACCAGCACACCGACGCTGCCGACGGTGTCGGCGACGACCTCCATGTAGGCGCCCTTGACCGCGAGGCTCGTGTGCGAGTCCGACCGCAGCAGCAGGACCACGACGGCGTTGGCCAGCAGCCCCGCCAGCGCGACGACGATCAGCGGCACGCCGGGCACGTCGGGGGCGTCGCCGATCCGTTCGACGGCCTCGTAGAGGATGAACCCGGCCACCCCGAGCAGCAGCGCGGCGTTGGCGACCGCGGTGAACACCTCCGCGCGGTGCCAACCGTAGGTGCGCGTCTCCGAGGCCGGGCCGTGCCGGGCCAGCAGGACCGCGGTGAGCCCCATGAACATCGCGACGAGGTCGGTCAGCATGTGCCCGGCGTCGGCGAGCAGCGCGATGGAGTTGATCAGCAACGCGGTGGTCAGCTCGAGGATGAAGAACGCCGTCAACACGCCCGCCGCGATGAGCATGCGGCTCACCCGGGTATCGCCGTGGCTGTGATCGTGTCCCGCACCCATGCCGAGCAATATATGCGGATTTCTGCATATATTGCAAGGGTCCTCGGGTCTCAGACCCAGGCGGACCAGAAACGGGTCAGCTGGCCGCCGACCGAGGCCAGGTAGGGCGGCACCCCGGAGAGCCCGAACGCGCCGTAGACGAGGTCGAAGAACCACGCGTTGAGCGGCGGGGCCACCAGCAGGATGAAGACCAGGAAGAATCTGCTGTGACGGTTTGGACACTCTTCCCACCTACTGGGTAGGTAGGCATGAGCGCGGGTGTCAGCCTGCGCTTTTGCGTGCCTACACGAGGCACGACAGGGAAGGGAACGACAATGCGCATTCACAGCAACGTCTTGACTGAGCAGCACTTTTACGAGGCGGCCATCGCTGCCGGTGTGACAGTCGTTGGCGTCCACCGACACGGGTCTAGGTCACGGGAACGTGCCTATGACTTCGGCATATCCGGCAGTGGGCGCAGTGGCGGCCAGTGGGGGCATCGGGACTACAAGTCCGCAACGTGGGATGAGTGGGGCATCTTTCTCGCACATCTGTTCGAAGTGGACCAAGATGCCCACACGGGCAAGCATGGCTATCTGTCGGCGGATCATTTCCACTGGGTGACAGGGGACCGATTCCGCTACCTCACGCCAGATGGGCAGCACAAGCGTCACAACTGGCTCTCGGGAGACCATCGCGGCACGTCTGCGACCGGTTCCTACTGGGTCCAGTCGTGCGCCTGCGGTGCGATTCAACGATCGGTAAAGCACGGCCATAGCTGGGCTGAGATTGCAGCCTAACCGGGCAGGGTGAGCAGTAGTTAGCATTCCTAACTATTGCTCGCCTGGTGCGGTTAGACACCAACCATGGGAAGGGGATAGCGATGCGTTACCTACTGACAACCAAGCTGTACGACGAAGACATCGTCACTAGCGAGTTCGACACGCGCGACGCGCTACTGGGTGAGCTAATGCAACTCAGCCGGGAGTGCCGTTGGTACTTCGACACCGCCGACCTAGACCCGGTTACGGGGACGTTCTTCGGTGGCATCTACCAACCGCGCACCGGTAAGGCCATTGGGATGTACAGCTACCGGGTGCACATGACGGAGTCCGACCGATTGCCGTCTGGTGCCGACATTCTGGGCTGATCAGGCAGGGGAGGTTACAGGGGTAACTCTGTAACCTCCCTGGTGTGATTAGACACACGAACCTCCCCGAGCTTTCGACTTGGGGAGGGGGAAGGAGACAAACCGATGATGACCCTAGAGGTAATCGGTTTGGTTCTCGCACTACCGCCGGCCATCTGGGCAACTTTCGAGCTGCTCAACCGTCGGAAGTAGTTGCGAGGCCCTGGTCACGGTTGTTACCGCAGCCGTGGCCAGGCTCCGACCCTCAATATACACGGGAAGGGTAGAACAATGGCAATCAACACTGAGGGCCCTTGGGTTGACGTTGTGTTCCTGCAGGGCGACGACTACGACGAAATTGCAGACATGGGCATCGATGAGATGGCCGCACACATGGCTCAATGGGATGACGGACAGGAAACCGATTACGCGCACACCCGCGAGGTTGCGTCGTGGGGATCTGATGACCGGCTTTACGAGGTCAACGTAGACGGCATCGATTACGTGATGTCCGCTAACTACGGTTTGGGCTACGCATCACTGAATCGCCGCCCGCTGGGTTAAGTCAACGGTAGGCACACAAACATGGGTGTTGTGTGCCTATAGATGGACTTAAACCATCAACAGGGAAGGGATGAAACAATGGAGTACACAATCGGTGACGCGGCGGTGACTGTCGAACATGAAGGGTCGGACTTTGACCCTGATTTTCGCGCCTACCGTCAGCGATACACATACACCATTACCACACCCGAATGGCAGTATGTCGACAACGATATTCGTTCGGGCTGCGATGCTGAGGTGGATGTGGCCGATGCATCACGCACACTATTCTCGTTTCTCAGTGCATGCGCTGAGTCTCGCAGCTACGGGGGCGGCGAGAACTATGACTTGTTCCCCGAACATGTTGGGGGATGGGCGGAAGAGAACAGCGACGAACTGTCGATGCTGTCGATTGATCCGGCGGAACTCGATTAGATAGGGAGGGGATTACTTAGTTTCTCGCAGATGTATAGCGAACCTAGGTAATCCCTGCTGTACCTAATCAGGAAACATGGGAAGGGACTGGACAAAAATGGATCCGAACGTAGCACTTGCTGAGGCATTAGCCGGAAACAGCCAAGCTGTCAAGGATTACAACGCGTGGATTCAGCGCGGAGGGTTCGCGTCGCGCGTGTCAATTGACCCCGAAACTGATCTATTCATGCGCGGCGTTAAATACGCTGAGGTCCGATGGATCGGACGCAAGTATGTGACCTTGACCGAAGAAACGGTTCGCGGTCGCTACACTGGCAAGCTTTCCAGGGATCGGGTTACTCCAATTGGCAACTAGACAGGGAGGATGGCACGCGAGCATCGTTGTTCGCGTGCCGTCTGCTGTGTCTAGCAGCGCATACACGGGATCGGGTGGGTTACCGCTCGGGTCGTGAGATCAATGCACTAGTGGACAGGCTGGCTATGTCTGGCCTGAGGTGGCGCAAGGTCTAAGCGCCGCGCACTACATGCGGAGTCTTGGGCCGGCGAGCGACACGTCGTCCCAGCTGCGGTAGTCGAACTCGATAAGTCTGGGAGGGTGTACGCCTAATGGTGTGCGTGGAGTGTTACTCAGCCGAAGCTGCTCCCGGTGATGACTTGTGTGACTTGTGTAAAGAGATCCGCGAGCGTGAGGCACGCGAAGATCTAGAGGAACTGAGACAACGAGTGTGAGTAGGGAGGGTGAGTCACAGACTTGTGCTGTGACTTGCCTGCTGTACTCACAGCAACACACACGGGAAGGGAAGTCACCATGATTGTTTGGCTAGTGGCTATCAATCATCACGCAAGCGGGTTGAACGCTACAGCGCACAGGACTCAGGTCGACGCGTTCGCGTATCTTCGCCAGCTCTATGCGGTGCCTGATTATCTGGCATTGCAGGATGTATTGGGCTGGATCGGCGCGAATAGCGACGATGATGTCCTGGTCGACTATGACGAGATCACCTGAGCATGGAGGGGGTTGCACGGCTGTGGGTATGACCTGCATCCGCGCATCCCCTGCTGTCAGCTCAGGCAGCACACACGCGGGAAGGGACGAACATGAACGTAGACATTCGGGAACCGAAGTCCACCACAGCACCTACACACGGAGAAGAGCCCATCGGCCTGCATGGTCGGTGAGCTCTTTGCTGTCGGTAGGCAGCGCACACGGGAAGGGGTTAACCATGGAACATGACGAGGATCCGGAAACTTACGAAGTTACTCCGGAGATCATGGCAGCCATAGACGTTCTGGCGAACACTCAGAGGTGGTCCGTCAAGGATAACGTGACGGGCGATTGGTACTGATCAGATCGGTGCCATGCAACCGACGAAAAAGGTCAAACACACTGGAAGGGAACGGCAAATGGACATTCCTCATGACATACCACAACAAATCGAGATAGTGAAGCTGGCCAAAGCTGGCGACGACGCGGCGATCGAAGCGATCAACGCACTCCCCGATGGGTCTTGGATGCGTAACGCGCTCGCTGACCCGGGATGGCCAGAGTCACCACGCAGGTACCCAACCTACGCGTGATGACGAAATGCACTGGTGAGTAGGCAGGGGACACAGCGGGGGTAACTCGTTGTGTGCCTGGTGTGCTCACACCTAGGGTGAGAGTCGACTTATGGGCGCCAAGTGGCTTGCAGTGACTCACTGTGCGCGGCAACCCCTTCCCCCGCTTGCGGCGGTGGGTTATTCGCCACCTGGCACCTTTATGTCGACTCTGACTCTGTTAATAGTGGGAAGGGGTCAGGGAATGTTTATCAGGAATTTCGCACGTCACGGCGGCCACGAGTTTGTCCGCTCGGGTAAACGGTGGCCGTACGCCATAATCATGACCATAAAAGACTCGAGTACGGGCGAGCTGGGCGCAACAGTGCAGTGGGCTAGCACACTCGAACGTGCAGAGAGGCAGTACAACGCCGACATGTCACGATGGACCCGGGTTCGCAACGGTGAGTCATTGCGCGGCTTGTACTCGACGGCCTTCTATCAGAGCGTGACCGACATTGTGATTGTCGGAACAACTACTGAGTAGGCAGGGTGCACAGCAGTTCTTCGGACCTGTTGTGCGCCTGGTGGATTCACGACCATCAACACTAGGAAAGGGAGAACATTGGACAAGAAACAGAAGGTGACCGACAAGGTTGCCAAACTGCTACGCCAAGCCGAGGACGTGGCCGGGACACCCGAAGAGTCGGTGTTCCAAGCCAAAGCGTTCGAACTGCTGGCGAAGTACGGGTTGGACATGGCGCAGGTGGACGCCAAGCGCGCGAACCTAGACATCTCCGATATGCCTGACGCGATCCAGTGGGCCGCAAACCTCACCGGCACATACCAGTCCGCGCAACTGCTGCTGCTGAACGGAATCGCAAGAGCTCTGCACTGCCGGTGCGTCTGCACCCGCACTAACAGTTCGTACGTGGTGAACGTCTTCGGGATGGAACGGCACATCGAGCGTGTGAAGTTCCTGTGGGGCATCCTGCAGCCGCAGATGATGCGACAGGTCAAGTTGGCACACCCCGGATACTACGGTGGCGGTGTCAAGTCCTATCGGCGGGCATGGATTGCCGGGTTCGCCAACACGATCGGTCAACGCGTGCGGGAACAGGAAGACAAGGCTGTGACCGCGGCCGGTGCCCTCGTGCTCTACAAGGGGGACTCGCAGCGCGCCGAGGCTGCACTTCAGAAGGCATTCCCTGAGGCTCGCGACAAGCGGCAGTCGAACTACAACCGCAGTGGTTGGGAGGCCGGCGCCGCCGCTGGACGGAGCGCGCAATTCAATCGGGCTATCGCTTAAAGGGGGTGTGTTCCATGTGGTTCTGGATTCTGTTGGGGATCGTGTTCGCCTGCTGGCAGGTGCTCGGTCCCAAGCTCTAGACCCCGCGAGGTAGGAGAGCCCGTCAGTCGAGTACTGGCGGGCTTTCTGGTCTCTCGGGACCGTTTCACCAGGTCACGGGGTGAAACAGGTACGGACATAGATTCACAAAGCGAAGGGAGAACGATGTCACTACATGTAGACGGGCCGAGCTGGGCGCACTGCGACCGATGCGGCTACTACCACAACGAGTCCATCGACTGCACGTATGACCCGTTCGATGACATGTGGGAGTGCGTCGGGTGTGAGGCCCTGATCTCTCGGGGCGATTGGTGCGAGGACTGCGCTGGCATGGAGTCATTCGCTCACTACCTACAGGAGACAGGGAGGGCATACCAGTGAAGGTTGAGTTGACCGCCGAGGAAGCTGGCGTGGTGCAGTATGCGCTCGAAACGCAGGCCGTCCGGTACAGCTATGACCCGTACTACAAGGCGCAGCGGTCACTTGGGCGTATCTGCGAGACGGTGGCTGCCCGGATAGCTGAGGCGTCATGAGGTACGCGTGGGCGTTGTATGCGTCACTGCCGGCATGGATTGCGGTCCTCACGTATCTGGTGGCTTCATGAGTAGTGGCGATCTGGAGGTGTGCGAATCAAACCGCCTCCTCTGGCAGATCAAGGCTATCGGGGCCAGGGCGCGCGGCGACTTCGAGGAGGAGTCCGCGGCGCTGCAGGCACTTCGCATTCTCGACACCACCTGTCCTCGCTGTACTGAGAGGCCGTCACTGGTCTACGACGGCGAGACTGGCCAAAGGCTGCCAGTTTGCAATGGGCCCAACGGTTGTGGGTACGGGACATGAACACGAAGCGCAGGTGTAAGCCGGAGACCGATGACCGCATATACGAGTTCCACATTCCTGGGCGTACGACCCTTATCCCAGGGACCGAGGTATCCATTCAGGGCAAGCGTGGTCGGTACCGATTCCGCTACGCACGCAAGACATCCCAGGGCAAGGATGAACTCACCTTCGTTGGCGGGCGGCTCGACGGCCAGGGGGAGAAGTTTGTGTCCGTCTACCCCGAGCGGGTGGCGCGGGTGCACCGAACCGGCAAGACGTTAGTGAGCATCACGAAAGAGAAGTCCGGCAAATGAGACTTGCCAGGGGAGGACAATGAACGGACCCCGCAACCCGCGGTCAAACGAGAACCACCTCCCCGGCACCAAACTTCCGATAGGCGGGACAGACCATGCCCCCCGCACACTTCGCGGTCGACACTACCGCCCTCGCCTACCGGAACAACCACGAAAACAGAAGGGATCAAACAAATGTCACTGTCCACACTGATCAATCAGGTAATCGAAGAGCACCCCCTGTCGAACCCGTGGGATGTGGCCGAGATGGTCGCGAAGCTCACCCCCGACGATGACGCCCGCGCGTTCTACGTCGAAGCACTGGTGCCCAGTGTGCGAATCGCGCTGGCCAACAAGCGAAACGCGGCGATCAGTGCGACGCGGCGAACACAGTCCGGATCGCGGCGTCCACAGTCGAGCAAGGTCGACCGGGTGCGTGACGCATGGCAGGCGGCACTTAACGCCCTGGTGGCTGTCGGTAGCAATGAGTGGAAGCCGCTACGGGAGTGCACCGCCGAAGATCTGCGGGTTGTTATCGATGGGCGGATGCGCCATATCGAGTCGGTGCGCAGTCAGGTGTCGTATTACGAACGCTTGGTTGATGCGCTGATGGATCAGGATGTGTCGACGGTGGGTGAGCTGTCGGGCCCGGTTTCATGAGACTTGCCGAGCTGGGACAATCACCAACCACCGCAGTTTGCAGCTGCGGCCATGTGGCGCGCACCCGGCTCGGCACCAAACTTGCACACAGCGGGCCAGCACCACAGCCTCGCCATTGCGCGAACAATGTGACGGCACCCGCTGTGTGCACCAACTTGCCAAGAGTGATGACAGAAGACCTCCACCGCAATTATGCGGTCAACTGGGCTTGCCCATCACTCTTGGCGTCAACTCACGAAACTGGAAGGGAACCAACAATGTCCGCACTACTCGCAGACCCGACACTCGCCCTCGCCGCAGAAGTGGTGGACGACCTCGAACGGGTACGCATCGCCAACGAGAACCGACTCCGCTCACTCACCGACCCTGAAATCTACGGGCTCACCATCCAACACCCAGACGTGCTCGCACTCACCGGACTGGTGGAACAACTCAAGGATTCCGAGAAACAAGCCACCAAACACCTAGAGAAGGTGATGGCCCGACACCCACTCGGCACATGGGTGAAAGGTGCTACGGGAGTGGGTTATAAGCAGGCTGCCAGACTCCTCGCGGCACTGGGCGACCCATACTGGAATGACCTGTATGACAGGCCGCGAACATTCGATGAACTGTGCGCATTCAGCGGGCTTTCCATCAAGTCCGGCAAAGCGGTGCACAGATCTCGTGGGGTGCAGAGTAATTGGAACCCAGACGCCAGGATGCGGTTGTGGCTGGTCGCGCAGTCGTGCATCAAAACCAAGGGCGAGTATCGACAGGTGTACGACGCGGGCCGGGAGCGATACGCGGACGCTGTCCACGTTGTGGAATGCCAACGGTGTGGTCCGAAAGGTAAACCTGCGCAGCCCGGTTCGCCGCTGTCGGCGGGGCATCAGCACGCCCGTGCGACGCGTCTGATCGTCAAAGCGGTGCTGAAAGATCTTTGGCAGGCAAGCCGTGCATGCCATGCAACCGCACAACCACAAAAGGAAGGTAAGTAGCTCGTGGCTCAGTCCCTCATCACCCACACCGGGGTCAGCGTGTCCATGCTCAAGGAACGCATCGCCGACCTCACGCACGAACTCGAGGTCGCGCAGGAGGAATACGAGAACGCGCAACCAGTCGAGCCGCAGTCCATCGGGAGCGTCATCCGGTTCACCAACTGGAACGGCTACCTGTACGCCGCGATCAAGCTCGACAAGGGCTGGTACGTCACACAGGACGGCTCGCGTTCCGCGCGACAGGGCATCAAGCCGATGACGTGGGAGAAGCTGCTGGAGTGGGTCGGTGTCCGCAACTGGGAAGACATGGAGGTTCTGTCGTGAACCTTCACGACCTCGCGAAGCCGGTGACTCCACCCAAGGTGATCAACCCGTTCGCCGGCAGGTGGACACCGGCCCCCAAGGGTGTCACTCCGGGCGCTGTGCGGCTTTCTGAGGAAGCTGCAGCCGAGTACCTTGGCCTCACCCGCATCGCACTCTCGACGCGGCGCAGGAGGGGAACTGGGCCCACCTACTACATGCACATGGGCCGCATAGCCTACGACATCGCCGTCCTCGACGCATACAAGGGGATGGGACAGTGACGGCCTGCCCGACACCAAATAAAGTGCGGTACGCACACAAGGGGGAGGCGTTGCGGGAGATGCGGAGGATTCGCAGCCGAATCAAGCGCACAAAGAAGGCCCGCTACACCCCACTGGTCCCCTACAAGTGTGCGTGCGGCTCCGTCCACCTCACCTCGAACGTGGTCAGCTGCGATGGTTGACGCGTGGACACATCTGGTGGATAGGGACTGACGAAAACCCCGGCAACCTGATAATTAGGGGCCGGGGTTTTCCTCTGTCTCCAGAATATTAGATAGGCTAGCAATCCATTAGGAGTGTGAACACGTCAACATTGCCTGGTGTACGATCGGACACCATGAAGACCGCCATGTACCTCCGCATCTCCGACATCAAGGTGGCGGGTGACACGCTCGGTGTTGAACGGCAGCGGGAAGACCTAATCAAACTGTGCGAGTCGAAGGGCTGGGACTGGGTCGAATACGTCGACAACGACAAGTCAGCCAGCAAGGGTGTGCGGCCGGCGTACCAGCGCATGCTCCGCGATATCAAAGCGGACAAGATAGGTGGCGTAGTCGTCTGGGATCTTGACCGCCTGTACCGCCAGCCGCGCGAGCTGGAAGATCTCATCGACCTTGCCGACGAGAAGCGACTGAACCTTGCCAGCGTGGACAAGGAGGTCGACCTTGCCACCGACAACGGCCGACTCTACGCCCGCATCAAGGGTGCAGTGGCTCGCAGCGAAGTTGAACGCAAGAGTGCGCGACAGGTCCGCGCATTCGAGCAGCTCGCAGGATCCGGCAAGGGCTGGGGCCCAAGGGCATTCGGATACACCGAGGATCACGACAACCCGGGGATAGTGCCAGCAGAGGCTGACGCTGTGCAGCACGCCTACGCAGACGTACTCGCCGGGGTGTCACTGTATTCGATCGCCAGGCGGTGGAATGACGCGAAACTGTTCACGACGAAGAAGAACCGACCCTGGACCAGCGGCAATGTCGCGCGCGTACTGAAGAGTCCCCGCTACGCCGGCTACCGCACATACCGCGGTGAGATCGTCGGCCGTGGCGATTGGCCGATCCTGGTTCCAGAGGAGACGTGGCAAGCCGTCAAGGCGATACTGGAAACCCCCGGCAGGCAGTTCAAGGGCCCGCGGGTGCGGACAAGGCTTCTCGGTGGCATTCTGCACTGCGGCGTCTGCGGTGAGGGCTTGGCGACCGGTGTACGCCAACCGAATGTACCCATCTATCGGTGCAAAACTCCAGCGTGCCACAAGATCTCCCGGAAGGCAGAGCCGATCGAAGAGTTCGTGGAGTACGTCATGGTGGAGAAGTTGAAGACAGTCCTATGGGAGGGCGACAAAGGCAACAAAGAGAAAGCCGAGGCACTCACCCAGGAGTCGGTCGCGTTGCGGTCCAGGCTCGACGCTCTGGCTGTGGATTTCGCTGACGGTACGTTGACTGCCAGCCAGATCAAAACTGCGACGCTGAGGATCCAGGAGCGGCTTCATGAGGTCGAGGATGCGTTACGTGGCATGGCGTCGTCATACGTGATGGAAGACATCGCATGCGCAGACGATATTGACGCCGCGTGGGCCGCGCTGTCCATCGACCGCAAGCGTGCCGTCATCCAGACGTTATGCCGCTGCATCACAGTCAACCCGCTGGGCAAGGCCACGCCCAAGGCGCTCCACGGTGAGGGAGTCGTCTTCGACTGGCGTGAGGCCGATGAGTATGCCGATGCGGTCTAGCTGATCCTGCGACATCGCTGGCGACTCGGCGACGATAGCTTTCGCGCGGGCGATGGCTTCACTGCTCATCATAGTAATCCTGGACATCGGGAATCTTCGCGCCGACCTGAATCGCTCTGCGAGCGGCACCAATTGTCTTGTAGGAGCGCACACTTCGGTGCGAGTTGATGCTCATGTCAGTGTCCGACACGATCGCGCCGTCCCCCCGAACGGCGACGACCGTGAAGAACTCGGTTGCTAGCGTCATCCGCGATCGATGTCAGGGATGATCGACTCGGGCTTGAAGATCACCTTGTAGTGGTCGGTGGACACATCCGCACCTTCGAGCTGCTCCGCGACGTACGTCACGTTATCCGACAGGCCCAGGAAGTGCTTCCTGTACTCGTTGGGACCAGTCTTGCAGGTGACCTCGAGCTGCCCACCGGAATCGCTGATCGAACACAGGCCCTCAATGGTCAGCATGTACTCGTCGGTGATCCCGTTGTAGAACACGATCCGACGGTCGATCTTGAAGTTGTCGGCGTCCCTCGACAGGTTCTGCGACGCAACGTCCGCGTCGGTTGCACAGGCGGTGAGCCCAACGCCGGCAGCCACTGCCACGCCAGCCAGCACGGCCATCTTCTTCATCATCATCGGCATCTCCTTGTTGTTACTCAACTACTCTGCGGACATCTTTGAAATCATCGGTACGCCTTTTGGATCCGCTCAGTCACCCACGACATCGGCACTGGGTGAAGTTCATGTGCATCTACACCGACGTGGATCTGCATGCTGGCCGGCCCAAGACTCCATGACAGTGGGGTGACTGAATGGGTGTGTCCGTGGATGATCGGCATGCCCTCATCCCTTAGACGCCACTGTGCGTGGCGGTCCGTATCGGTGTGGTCACCCGTGTACGGAAAGTGGCTCAGCAGGGCACTCATGTGGCCTGGCGGGGCAAGCGGAATTCTGATGCGGGCCCCTGAGGCAACATACTCGAAAGCCTGCGAGTACTCGTCGGCCCACTTATGGGCGTCGCGATGCAGCGGATGTACACCGTCGTGGTTGCCGGCGATGAGGCGCTTCCGCCCGGGGCGAACCTTGAGCCATGAGAGGGCCGCACGCTGGCCGCCAGTGCTCCCGGATGAAATGTCACCCAACACCCACACAACGTCGTCCACACCGATTGTGTTGTCCCAGTTGTTCGCGAGCGCCCGGTCGTGGGCGTCGACCTGGGCACCAAGGTAACTCGGGAGGATCCAACCCTTGGTGCGGTAGTTGGCTACCTTCGCGTGACCGATGTGTAGGTCTGCAATGAACCAGACTTTACTCATGCCTTCTCGTCCAACTTCTTCATCGCGGTCGCGTATCCGAGAGTG
Source organism: Mycolicibacterium palauense (assembly GCF_002592005.1). Taxonomy (GTDB): domain Bacteria; phylum Actinomycetota; class Actinomycetes; order Mycobacteriales; family Mycobacteriaceae; genus Mycobacterium; species Mycobacterium palauense. The sequence continues at coordinate 40,257 of NZ_NVQF01000007.1, forward strand.
ATGGTTTCCGCGATCTGTTCGTTGGTGGCGCCTTCGTCCCACCGCACCACGATCCCCACCTTGACCGGAAACTCCTTGTGTGTCGCCTTGAAAGCTATCTGGTTGCTCATCTGTTGCACTCCTACCTGCGTGAATGTTGTTACGGCTCAGGGCAACTCTGGGTCGTAGGCTGCACCGCAGGTGAGGCACTGGCGGCGAGCCTTCGCGAGCGCCACCCGGCCGTCAATCTGAGCCTGGCGCGCCAACCGCTTCTGCTCCAGGATCTTTGGCCTCTGCTCACTGGCTTGGATCAACAGAGCAGAGATGCCCGCGACAACGATGAGCACAATGATGACTGTCGCGACGATCTCACCGGTACCAAACATCGGTGGAGGGCCGGGAGGTGTGCACTCACTGGTGTCGACGGTGAGTACGTCGTGCGATACACCTGACGACGAGATCTTCCCGCAGTCTGGGAGATTTATGATGACCTGGCTCACCAGCCAAACTCCCTTGGGACGTACACCTGATTCTGCGGGCGGATGAAATCCTCTTCGGCCGGCGGTTGATCAGACTCAGTGACTCGGACAAGCAGACGCCACCCGCGATGCTCAGACTGCGTCGCCTGGTGAATGTTCCACCAGTCCCACGTCATCCACTTACCCAGTGGGGCGCGCAGCTTCCGCAACGTGTGGCACTCGTTGACCTTCCGAGTCATCTCCGAGTACATCTGCTCGTCCTCATCGTGGTCGATCGGCAGATGCAGGAGCCCGTCGATGAACTCAGTCGCACAGTCCACACCGACATGCACAGTGTGATAGATCGGCCTGTACCCCTCGAAGTGCCTGGAAATCTGCAAGGGGAGAGATGGCTTCCCCCAATTCGCAGGGGTGACCGACGCGGCATCCACGCTGTAGCGGGGGACACCATCCGTGTGCCAGCCAGGGATCGCCGGCCACCAGCCTGGCATCAGCATCGACACTTTGGTGTCCACGAAGATGTGCTTGTGGTTTCCGACCAGTGGGGCAGACTCGAGGCATTGGCGAAGTGCTGGGCCACCGAACAGCATCGCGTTGCTCAGGCTTGCGCGGCGCATGTTCGGAGTAGCTTCGATCAAGTCATAGTTGACATTGACCTTCTCGCCGATAACGGCCGGGTTGCTGTTGAACCAGTAGTAGCTCATTGCGAGAGACCCTCCCCGGAGTAGGCGGTGTTGGTGTAGCGCAAAAAGCTTCTGCTTTCGTAACTGAAGAGCACTATTTGGCTCCGCGCTAGCCGCATCCACTCTTCGAGGAGTTTCTGTATGTGATGTTTGCCCATGTGAACGAACCTATCCCGCTACCTGTTTCACGCCTTAGCGCTCGTCGCCTGACCCCTGGATCACGCCGCGGTCCTTCCGGTCGTACAGCTTCGCCAAATTCCTGGACGCGATGGATTCCAGGCTCACGCCGAGCTGCGTGGCGAGCAAGGCCACATACCACAGGACATCACCGAGCTCGTCGGCGATCTTCGCGCGCGCAACGTCCCCGATGATCCCGTCGTCGTCGCGGAGGATCTTCTTCACCTTGCCGGCGACCTCACCACCCTCGCCAGCCAAACCCATTGCCACGTACGACAACCCGGTGTATGAGTCGGCGTCGCCAGCACCAGGGTAGATAGCGGTTCCGAATGCGCGCTTCTGATACTCATCCATGCTCACGGTTAAAATCCTCTTCATACACTTGCGGCAGAAGAAATCTGCCGATCTTGGAACGTCATTCGGCCTCGCACAGCTGCATCATCGGGTGCTGCCCGCAGTAAGCCGGCTCGTCAATATGCCCAGAGATGGCGAGAATGCCGACACACACACCGACCAGCGCCACCAAGGCCACGAAGTAAGGCCACGCATTGCCCGTCACGCTGCCTGCTCGAACACTTCACCCCGGTCCTGGGCAAGCCTGAACCTCTCCGACGCGTTGAGCCCACCGCGCACACCGAAGCGCATGTCTCGCCACTGGCCGCGTTCTTCAGCCATGGCTGCCTCGAGGCACTGTGTACGGACATTGCACAACTACACACACGCGCGCTTCGCCGAGTTCCCTGCACTCCCGGCCGGCGGGTAGAACAACGCGGTGCCGATCTGTCGGCAGATCGGATCCTCATCCCACTTCATTCGTTGTCTACACCCCCCTCTTGCGTGCCGTGAATCATCTCCATCGCGCGGCGGAAGCGATCACCCGCGGCCATCGTCTCCCCGCTCGGCACGTCGTTCGAAAACCAGGAAAGCTGGTTGATCCGACCGTCCTTCGAGTCGTATCCGATGACCAGTAGCACGTCCTCCTTGCGATAAAAACACGTCACACCAAACCTGTGTTTGATGATGTGCGGCACAGACCAGCCGCGGTCCATCAGGGCTGCGTAGGCCATGTCCCGCTCGGTTGGTTTTCTGTAGCCCATCTCAGGTCCCCTTCACGTTGAGCACCTGGCGCAGCGTGGTGATCACGTCGACCAGGGGTTCCGCATCGGCCATCACCTGGTCGATGTCCTTGTAGCAGCTGGGGATTTCGTCCACCAGCTTCTCTGCGATGTCCGACCGCCACTCGATGCCCTGCATCTGGTCAGCGAGATCCTGTGCGGTGAAGAGCTTCTTGGCCTGGCTGCGCGAATGCCGTCGACCCGCCCCATGTGGTGCCGAGTACAGGCCAGGTGCGTACCCCTTGCCGCGCACCACGTACGACCGGCTGCCCATGGATCCGGGGATGACACCCGGCTTGCCCTCGGTCGCGTCGATAGCGCCCTTGCGAGTCAGCCACACGTACTTGTCACCGTGCAGCACGCGGGTCGTGTAGTTGTGGTGGCAGTTGATGCGCTCCAGCTCGACGCGCTGAGGCTGCACGCCCAGCCACCATGCGAACACCTGCACGAAGCGATCCATCATCTCGGCGCGGTTGAGATAGGCAAAACGCTGCGCCCACCCCAGATCCTTGATGTACCGGTTGAATCCGTGCGTATCCTCCATGAGCCACGCCAGATCTCGGTGGGGCAGCTTCTCCCCAATCTGGTCGCAGAACACCTGTGCGGCCTTGATGTGGCGCTGGGCGATCTTGTTGCCCACACCACGAGAACCGCTGTGCAGGAACAGCCACACATTGTCCTCGGCGTCCACGCACAGCTCGATGAAGTGGTTGCCGCCGCCGAGTGATCCAAGCTGCTCCATCCACTTCGGCGAATGCGACAGGTCCACATCCAGGTCTTGCTGGAGCTGGGTCAACTCCTCGTGACGCTTCCGCGTGAATGAGAACCTCGACAACGTCGAGTTGTAGTTGCCGGGGGAGAGCGGAATGGCCTCTTCGAGCTGTCGGCGCAACGACCCCAGGTCGCGACTCATCCCAGCACCGAACAGCCGGTCGCCCGTGAAGCGCGTCTTGACTGCGATCATCCCGCAGCCGATGTCCACACCCACCGCGGCCGGCATCACCGCACCAACCGTGGGGATCACCGTGCCCACCGCAGAGCCCTTACCCGAATGGGCATCAGGCATCAACGCAATGTGCGGGTAGACGAACGGCATCGAGGCGATCTCGTTGGCCTGTTCGATGGTGGCCTGATCGATCTCACTCGCGAATGAAACAACCTTCGAGTTCAGCAGTGTGTAGCTCACTTGCCCAGCACCTCCAGGGCCTTCTTCAGCTCCTTGCGCAGCTGCTTGATCTCCCCCACGGTGAGACGGGTGGCCGCCCACCTCGCGTGGTCGGTATCCATCTGCACCAGGATGTCCGCCTCCCGCGTGCCGATGGCGTCGATGTTGACCTCGCCGCCGCTCTTGGTCTTCATGCGGGTGGAAAACTTCTTGGTATTGATCACGATTCGAGCAGCTCCTTGATGATGTCGCCAATGAAGTGGTACGTCTTCGTGTGAATGGCCTTCTGGGATGTCTTAGCGCTCTGGTAGATCACGTCCACCTCGAAGTACACCGAGTCCGTGCCCTCTTCGCAGTAGCCGTTGAATGCAACATCGAAGATTGACCCGTAGCGCTCCCCAACCTCGGATAGAAGCCTGCACCCCAGGCGCTTCGACATCGCATCGAAGCAACCCGGGATGAGGCGTTCCTCCACCGCGGTCACAGAAGGCCCTGACGCTTCAGAAGAGCCCAGATGAGCATCCCGAGCCACCGCCAGAAAGTGGGGTTTCCCATTGCCATGTCGAGTACATTACGGGCCCACCTGTTTCACTCCTGAACGCAAAAAACCCCAGGTCAGAGACCTGGGGCTGTTGCAGTTCGTAGGGGACTCGAACCCCTACCTACAGATTGAGAATCTGGGATGCTGCCTTTACACCAACGAACCATTGCTGACGACCCACTGGCCGTCATCACGAACCTCCGTCTTAAGGTTCACCGGCCACATGTCGCGCTCAACTCGGGCCTTCAGAAGCGTCTCCTGGCCACACTGACGCTTCACCCATGTGCGGAACGTTGAGGTTTGCGCCATGCGCTTGAACGCCAACCGCTTGTTCTGCAACTGACTGCGCTCATCGCGAGCCTCACCAACGGCGCCGGAAGCCCTGTGAGTGACTCGGACACCGGTTTCCCGCTTGTTCTGATTCTGCCCACCCTTGCCGCCGGCACGAAATGTGTCGACCTGGCAGTCATCAAGGGTGACCGAGAATGCTAGTTCCATACTCACGTCCCGACGACGGGATTTGAACCCGTGTATCCACCTCGACAGGGTGGCGTCCTGGGCCGCTAGACGACACCGGGATTGTTGGACTTGACGCGTACCTCACGGGTCAACTTTCTGGGAATCAAACCCTGGAGCTGCTTGACCAAAACTCCCGCATTCCGAGCGGGATTCGAACCCGCACTCTCCTGAGTGAAAATCAGGTGGGATGACCAATTACCCTATCGGAACACAATGTGGAGTACCGGGGAATCGGACCCCGCCTCTGAGTTTGCAAAACTCGGAGTCTCACCAGACAGCACCCCGTTAAGCCGCCTTCCGGCGATGTGGACGACCGTGCCCCTTGTTGCGTGCTCCGTATGTTGGAGTCAACGCATGATGATTGGGGCACAGCACTCGCAGATTCGCCCGCGAGTTGTTGGTGTAGGTCTCTTGACGGACCTATTGTGCAAAAAAGAGCTGAGCCCCTACGACGATTCGAACGCCGCACGCCGATTTACAAGATCGGAGCTTTTCCTACTAAGCTATAAGGGCCTGGTAGCCGGTCAAGGAATCAAACCCTGCTTAGTTGGATGTAAGCCAACCTTCGTCTCAGACTAACCAGCCATGGAGCATCCGCACGGAATCGAACCGAAACTTTCAGGGTGGAAGCCTGACGTGCTAGACCGTTAAACACTACGGACGCATAGGTATTCAATTATGTTGCGCGACAGGAGGGAGTCGAACCCCCATCCGACCGCTTAGGAGGCGGCTGGCCGTCCAGTGCTGCCGCATCGGACCTTGCTAATGATCTCCAAGTCCTCATACTCGCGGGACTCTTCGTAATCCCACTCGCGCCGCCACAGACGATCCTCAGCGGCCCGCTGACGCAACGCCAACATGTCACCGCCACAACACCCTCGGCAACACGTCCTACGTCGCAGCATGGATGACACAGCTACCTCCAAGTGGTAGGGACACCGGGTACTGACCCCAGGATGCCGTCTTATCAGAACGGAGTGATAACCATTTCACTATGTCCCAGTAGGCCCAGAAGGAATTGAACCCTCGTCCCCGGATTAAGAGTCCGGTGCTATTCCCAACTTCAGCTATAGGCCCATATCCGGCAGTAACGGGGCCGGGGCCGAGTAGTCTTCAGCCACCCGATGGCCTACTACTACCTCTTTCGTCGTCGCGCCGGGTCAGGGCGGTCGGGATTTGCGTACTCGACGCGAGAGTCGAACTCGCAAGCACCTGAGTTTGAATCAGGCGGCTTTGCCGGTTTGCCTAGTCGAGCATTACGCCGCAGCTTTCCACGGCTTGTTTGTGTCGCACTGAGAATGACAGTTGGGACAGAGAAACCTCAGGTTCTCGGCGCGGTTATCGAGAGGGTTGCCGTCTATATGATCAATCTCCAGAACGATTGGAAGCCCCATCCATGAATCATCCAACCCGCATAGCTCACACACCGCTGGACGACCGATCTCGCTCAGTGCGCGGCGAAGGCGTTTGACATCTTCACGGTTACTACCCTCAGGGCGAACCACAAGGATCTCAGTGGCCGCCTTTCGGCGGTTTGACGTCCCTCGACCGGCAGTCGTGTTTCGAAAGTGGCTTGTATCCAACCCCATGCGTACCACACGATTACGCATATGGAAGTGGCTACCGCCCGCCACCTTGATACCTAGTCTGCGGAGCACGTCTGACATCGACGTGCAACTAGCGACCGCATCCGCCACCTGGGCGTCGGTATATGTTCTTTGTCTCCCCATTGCGTACCGAGGGCGGGGGTCGAACCCGCATACACCTGATTCTAAGTCAGGCGGCTCGCCAGATGGCCTACCTCGGCATATCGGGGAAGCCCCCGTAGTTCGGGATCCCCCCTGTGACCTATTGGAACCGGGAGTCGGATCTGCACCGACGTAGGTCGGCTTTGCAGGCCGCCGCTTAACTACTCAGCCATCCCGGCTTGTTCCCACCCCGGCCAATCATGGATGGTGGGAATGCGGCCCTGAGATCCATTCAGAGCCACGTTCACCTGCAGGGCGTAGGAAAGCCATGGACGAAGGTCATCCACGTCCTCTCCGTTGCCCTCAGCCTCATCTCTGGCAGCCTGCAGGATCTCTGCTATCTGCTGTCGACGGGCCACGACGGCCGGATGGCTGTTGAACCATTCGATCGCCGGCTGGAGAAACTTGGGATCTTCCTTCAGCAAGCCAGCCATCGTTTCCCCTAAGTGGTCAGACCGGACGGGCACGATCCGTCCCCTGCACAGTCACAGTGTGCAATGCTTCCGCTACACCACGGCCTTGTGCGCCCCTGAAAGGATTCGAACCTCCACAGGCATGGCTTCGTAGGCCATCGCTCTTCCGTTGAGCTACAGAGGCAGTTGAGCTTTAACCATCTGCTTTATTAGATTGCAGTTAGCGCAAAGGGTTTGATACCCTTCCGGCCAACCGCGATTCCTTAGCTGCTGGCCGCTCCTGGCTAGCAGGAGCAAGCAAGCACAACGCTCGATGCAACCAAGTAGCAGCCGCTAAGAGCCCGCCATCCGGGTCGTCCACCGCATAACACGGCAGATCACCAAACTTCTCACGGTACATCTCGATAGCAGTGGCATGCCCGCCCTCATAAGACCAACCGATGAACGCGCACGCACGCTCAGCCTCAGCCGTAGAAGGCAAGGGCCCCCAGAAGTCAGGCACGGCGCTGCCACCCATCCATTTCCATCTGACTGCGATGCGAACGGTGGTCGTCATCGTCATAACCAACCGAAACGCAAATCAGGTACCAACCCGGCTTAACCCAAAGCTCAAGGTTCTCGCCGTGAACATTTAACCCACTATCCTCGGCGACATACAGCAGGGCGTCAATCGACCGCTTAACAGCGTCGGGCGTCATAGCGCTATGACAGGCGTGATAAAAGAAATGCTTCTCAGGCACACTCGGCATGAAACAACTCCCCCGCATACTCGGCGACCATCTTCTTTGATTCCATCTGGTTGCGCAGCTGGGATTCGAACCCAGAGCCTCGGCTTATGAGACCGAGATGTTCCCCTTACACTACCGCGCAATATCCGGATTGGTTCGCCTCTCACCGGCATCGAGGAGTGGTTTCCACTTCATACGTCGGAACGCTTGGATTCGAACCAAGGGCCTCCCGGGTTTCAACCGGGCGCTCTCACCTCACTGAGCTACGATCCGAGGAGTCCCACCCATTCATGCCAGCCCCTCTGGCAACCTGTATTCACTCTTAGTGGCCACCAGGCGGGTGGGGGTAAGCGGAGGGCTGTGGGCACGATCCACACGGGTTGTCTACCGCGCACCCCTTAGCAGGGGGCCCCAGCTCCCTGGCTGGTTAGCTCTCCAAAGTTCCCGGTCGCTCTGCCAGTTGAGACGTATACCCCTGACGCACCAACAGTCCTTCGCGCGAACTAGGTGTTGGCTCCCACCGTGCACGGCAGGCGACGAGGGCAGGTGGATTCGAACCACCAACCACCAGTTGCGAAGAGCGGAGGTCTTGATCCCCAAGCAGCATCACCTGCTACCCGGTATTCGACACCGGTCGGGGCACTCGCCCCTGCTTCACTCTCCAGATGCCGGTCGAGTTGCTTTTACCCTGCGCCTCCCCGGCTTGTGGCGCAGCATGTGTGGAGTCACCGAGGCTTGAACTCGGCTCTGCTGGACTGCGAATCCGGCGTTTTACCTTGTTAAACTACAACCCCATTGTGCGGTTTCGGGTGTCGCGATTCACCCTACCGAGAGGTCCGCTATCTCGGATCCGTGGTTGGATAACACAGCCAGCGGCATCGGACTGCGACCCCGTAAATTAACGTCACCAGGGATCAGGGCGGGTAGTTATCCGATCTACCAACGGCTAGTTCGGTCCGGCCCAGTTTTAACCCGCTCGGGCCGGGGGTGGGAAGCAGTTTGAATTGATGCTCAACAATCGCTGGAAACCCTGGATTCGAACCAAGAATGACGGGTTCAGATCCCGTAGTGTTGCCGGTTACACCAGTCTCCAATGCTGGAAAGGCATTTCGGTCGGCCCACCTCTCCACTGGCCGGTGGGCAGTCGATTCGGGGTCGAGCCCCTCCCTCGTCTGTGTTCCCCACTAGGACTGGCCTTGCGAGCAGGGGCCCTCATGTTGGTGTCGCAAGCCACGAACGGGTGCCCCGTCAGTCCCAAGATTGGAGACGCTTAGTTCAGTAGGCCCAGCGTCACTGCCTACACGATCCCAGGCTGGGGACGGTCCTACTTTCCCTCACCGTGCCCACGGGTGGGAGTGGTACCTCTCGTGTGTTGTCTCGCCGTGAGGAGTCGAACCTCCACACCCGAAGGAAGGGCTTTACAGGCCCCGTTGCTCACCTATGCGCGACGAGATTGGAGGTGCGGCCTACAGACAAATACCGCACTACCACGCCATTTCACCGGATTATCGTTTCCCGGCTTGTCCCCCAGATCCCTCCAGGAGGCGCGTACGCCTGGTCCTTGTGAACCACTGTTCATGTCGAAAGCTACTCTGCGGCGTTCCCTTCGCCGTTGGGATGGCCGTCCCATGGCTGCAGTACTGACCTACAAACAGGATCCGCCTTGCGGGCTCGTCCTGCCCCGATTCTGCTCCACAGTCGGGGATTAAGGCGCTTTAACTCTTCGACAGGGAAAGTCTTTTGCTTGGATAACATCACAGGAATTGAACCTGCGACCTTCTGTTCTCAATACAGATGCTCTACCAATTGAGCTAGATGTTGTGACCGGAGACGTGCTTCCCCATGAAGGTCCGTAACCTTTTGAGCTACAGAATGCTTCACGCCTCTCGCGCTTCAGGCTGGCGACCTGTTTCGCGCTCTCCCTCAACCGCATGCGAGCCGTCGCCCGTCGCGAGATCGGTCATGGAACCCGCCTTCGCCTGCCAGGGCTCTGACTCAGTTCCTTCCGCACCCACACCAGCCTTAGTCGATAACACTTTCGGGCCTACGTTAGGTCATGGTGTCCTCAGCACGTTGCCGTTGGACCATGTGTACCTCGGTGGCGCACCGCCCCTTCGAGGACGGTGTCGGGTTGTGGATTGCATGGATTGCCCTCACGGGTGGCGAGCTGTCACACTCACCTTTCAGTGCCTTACGGCACCTTATCGGCCATGCCCGAAATCTTGATGGGGCCTGGATTCTAACCAGGATCTCCAGGGAATGCCACGTCCGGACGTGGGGCCTGGGCTCTACCGGGGATCAAGCCGGCTGATCTTGAGCTACACCCTCGCTGGTCCGCCAGGATTCGAACCTGGAACTTCCTGGTTAACAGCCAAGCGTGTTGCCGGTTACACCACGAACCAATGATTGCCGCCAAACCAGGTGGGGGGAGCTTTTGACCGCACGATGGCGGGGTGGCTGTTATGTCACCCGGTTTGGTAAGTCTTTCCCACCAGTGTGACGACAGGTGGGCGTGCCGGTCCTAAACGGACACACTCAGTTGACACTTTTTCATTGCGTCGGGAAGCACAGACTCGAACTGCGTACGCCCGCATCCGAAGCGGCCATGTTTACCTTTACACCACATCCCGATTGGAAGCATGGCGGATGGAGTGGGCTCTGTACCATCTCTTACCTATGGCCATTCCCGACCATGCTTCACGAGTGGAGCTGGCGGGAGTCGAACCCGCGTCTTACGTTCTTCGTACTCAGTCTTCTACGTGCGTAGTCCAGACAGGTGTAATCCCAGCCAGCTACTGGACATACGGCTGCGGATTTGCTTCGGATTTACCCCCGAGTGGGCTGCAATTTTAGCCTACGGGTGCGCGGGCGCTACGGTCTGCCAACCATTCCTGCGGTCCCCGTATTAGCGACGCTGGATTGGTAGACGGAACGGGTAAACCGCTCTACCCCAACGGACTTCAGCTAGGCTGCGACGAGAAACTCAGCCTCGATGTCCTCAACGGAGAAATCGAGCTCAGCTTCCCAGGCAGCGAAGTCAGCATCAGTATCGACTGCGCTTAATTTGTTTTGCACTGTTACGGGCGTTGCATCCCGGCACGCTTCCCTGGACTCTGTTCGCAATCGAAACCAGAACAGCCCCATGAAACTTACTTGATATCCACTATTTAGTTCTCAAAGTACTGAGCAGGGTCGGAGGGATTCGAACCCCCATAAGCGGCTTTGGAGACCACGGTCCTGCCGTTGGACGACAACCCTAAAGCCAGGTATTCGACCACCAGCCCTGGCGCTGGCTGAACAGGGCACCACCCCTTGGTCTGGGCGGCCCGGTCGAGCGGCTTGGAATTTGTTCGAGCCCGGGCCTTCTGCAACCGCTTCGTGGTTACGGAAGGTAAGATTACAGGCACAAAATCGGGGTGAAACAGGAGAACAAAAAGGGCCCCTAGCCAGCTCATTCGCCGACCGGGGCCCTCCTGTGGGCTTGGGTTACTGCTTGGTCGGGAACTTGCGACGCGGACGGCTCGCTGGGGCCTGGCCGGTCACCATCAGATTGAGATCCTCGTTGGTAAACGGATCATGAGGTCCAGCACCGACGATCGGCTGAACGGACGCAGCCTGAATGGTGGCAGCCTCCGAGCTGCCGGCCACCACTGGCTTCTTCACGGCCGGCTCGACAGCCTCAACGGCTGGAGCCTCTTCGGCCTTCTTCGTGGCAGCAGTTGCCATGTGTCATTACCTCACAGTGAAATATGTTGCAAGCTCTCTGCGTTTAGTATAGCACGGAGTTTGCTGGATCAGTCCCGCCAGCGTCGCGACGTGACGTGAGCTGCCTTTTTCTGGGATCCCGCACCGAGACGCTGGTTGCAGACGAGATGCATCGGTTCCAGATTCTCCACGCTGTACTGCAGAGGGTCATCCCAGGCGAGATCCTTCACCGGGATGATGTGATTCACGGTGGGGGACATTGGATCTGGATACTTGAGGGATAGGTCGATCAGCTGGCCGCACGCAGGATACTTTCCGTTTCCGCGGAAAGCGCAGATCTGATTCGTACGCAATACGCGATTCTTGGCCTGCTGGAATCGAACCCCCGCACGGCCACGTGGACGCGGCCCGTTTTTCGAATGGGTTGGCATAGAGGGTTCCTCCCTCTATTTTACCCCAAATCCCAGATGACGAAGTTGTCGCTGAACTGGTGGGTGCCATCCTCGGCGAGCCCGAACACCCTGGTAGCCGTGCCATCTGGGTACTGAAGAAGGCTGTTATACCGCTTGTGGTAGTGGCCGTGAATCAATATCCTTGGCCGTACCCCGTCGCAGATCTTCCGCAACACTGCACGGTGCGCGTTCGATGCGATGATCTCAGACCGGGGCCAGCCGCTGGTAATCGAGTCGACATCAGGGTCCGCTGCGATTCCGGGGATGTCGACACCGAGGGGGCAGTCGTGCGACACAACCACGTGGACCGGGCCGGCCGAGATTGCACGATCCACCTCGGCCTCGGTGATGTGCTCCTCATCCCACCACGACACTCCAGGCTTGCGCAGCTGCCGGTCAATGGAGTGGGCCCCACCCATTGCCATCCACATGTAGCCACCCAGCTCCCAGCGATAACCGCGGGGAAGGTGCTTGATCCTCGGGTAGGCGGGATCCGACCAAGGTTCACCGCCGGAGGCAGCGACCCGCTCAACGATCTCCGGGTGGTACTCGTGGTTGCCGTCGACCCACCACAGCTCCATATCGTGACGGGACAGAGCAGAGTTCAGGGTGGACAGGTAGGCTTCTCGCGGCAACCCTGGGCCCCACCATCCGAAATCGCCGGCGTGAATGATCAGCTCAACACCTCGGTAGGCGAGTGACTCGACTATGTTGGACGCCCACGTCGAGTTTCCGTGCCAGTCGCCCACGACGGCAACCTTGTTGGTCATAGAACCATGTACCCTTCGATTCGTGAGAGGCGGATGACGGATATATCCCTACTCACGCCGCCAGCTCCGGATAGAACGTCCTCATGAACCCAGCAGATGACTTGTCGAGATCCTCCCAGTCGGTGAGGTTCCGCTCATAGACCGACTGGGCATCGTTCGCCTCGAAACCGGGGCGCTTCACCTGATGAATCCACTCCAGGTTCGAAGCCGCAGTGTTGGTGACATCCCCATCCTTGAAGCGGATCGTGGAGGCTTGCCGGCCGAACGGCGGCTCACCATGGAATGCCAGAGCCACCAGGAATGCCACGCGCTGCGCACGCGGAACAGCGGGCTTCCCAACCCGTGGGATCTGCACGTTCACATACATGTGCGCAATGTTCGTGTTGTGCTTCCGCAGATACGGCTTCAGGATCTGCTCAGAGAACCTGCGGATGTACGGATTCTCGGAGTGTGGGCTGTGAACGACGAGCTCATAGGGCAGCCGGCGAACCTCGCCATGCCTGGACGCTTCGAAACGGTGAGGGATGCCGGGAATCTTCCGCCATTCCGTCAGTTCCACGAAGCTACCTCGGCGGCGAACGCCGGGTTGCACAGCACCGCGGGGGAGCGCACATTGCGGAGATGGGCGACGATGTCTGCGCCGCTCATACCGCCCTGCATGTAGAGGGCCCTGGCTGTCACCAGGGACGACCGATTCAGTCCAGCCTGGCAATGCACCAGAACAGGCCCATCCTTGCGGCACACGTTGATCCAGGTGGCAATGGCGTCGATCTGCTCGAACCCCTGGTAGACGGAGTCGTACATTTCGACATAGAGCTCTGAGCTGATCTCCCGCGCCATCTCGTAGCGCTCCCACGGGTACACCGACACAACGTGATCGATGTCCTCAGGGAGCATCAGCCCGTCAGCGCATCCGCCCTGCCAGAGGTTGTCGCCGATGTAGGAGATGTACGGCACATCGAACGGCGTCAGGCCATGCGTCGCAACACCGGAGATGCGCTGAACGCGCGGGTCGTACTCGATATCGATTGCTGTTGGGTCAGCCATCTACCGACCTTCCTCTTCCCAGTAGGCTTCCATTACCTTCGTCACGACCTTGAACCAGTCGGGGCGGCCGTTCAGCTCTCCGTCTATCGCATCGAAGTAACTGTCTTCGGTTGCACTGGCTTCGATCTCGTCATCGAGATACTGGCGGTCAAGCTCGGCGATGAGTACATCCTCGAGCTGCTTGATGAGGACCGTGTCCTCGGCGCGGATCGGCATCAGGACTCCGTTGTGTGTCGAGCGATGGCGGCGTTGGCCCAGAACATCGCCTCTTCGAGCTTGGTTATTGCCAGAGACTTCTCACGGCCCGGTGGGACAATCCGGTCCAGTTCCAATGCGGTTATGTACAGCTCCGATCGCACACTTTCGTGGGCAACGCGCCTGTCTCGCGTCTCAGCAGCGTGAAACTTGAACCGGTGCTTGAGGTCGCTCGCCGTTGCTGGCGTTGTGTAACTCATCCGCACCCCTCCTAGACGACTTCAGACGACTGGACCGACTTGGTGAACTGACCCCACTTGCCGCAGTCGTTGCAGTGGATCCTCTGGTAGAGGCGTGTGGCAGTCGGGCGGGTGCCCTTCAGGCGGTAGTTGCCGCTACCGCAGTTCGGGCACACCGGCATGCTTCCCTCGGGCTTGAAGAGATTCAGGTTGATGCCCTTCACCCATGGGAGCATGAGGTGGTACAGCTCCTCGGTGAGCTCCACGTCGCGACGGTTGTACTTCTCCATCGCCTTGCGGGCCCGAGTGACCACTCCACGCTTCTCGGAGCGCAGGTCAGACCACATCCCGGGTGGAGTCTTGTCCTTGCCGTCCAAGCCGAGAGTGTCTGCGATGAACGCCATCCGGTTGTAGAGGAACTGAAACTCGCGCTTCAGATTCACCATCAGGTCGATGTCGACATGACTCGCGGGTGGGAGGATCCCGTATTCGAGGAAGTGCGACCTGAGGTGCTTGATGTCGAACTTCGCCGAGTTCCAGCCGATCACATAGTCGGCTTCATCGAGGACGGCGTGCGCCTTGCGGATCATTCCCTCATGGGTGTCATCCCATTCGGACGCGAAGTGAATGGCGTCGTCTCCCAGCCACTTCCACGCCAGGCAGATGGTCCTCGGTGGTTCGCGGAACTGCTCGGGCCTGATGAACTTCGGGGAGAAGTCCCACACTTCAGCCAACCCGGCCTGGCGCTCAATGTCGAGCGTGACGATCCGTGCACTCAATGCGGTCTCCTAATGTATTGGGACACAGTCTAGTTAGGCCGGATGAGTCCGTGAAACAGGTCCGGGAAGCGCCCTTCTTCTGGGCTCCCCTTCGAGCGAGCGGATGGCCGCGAGTCATACTCAGGCTTGTTGACCATGAACCACGCCAGAGCGAAGCAATGCCACGCAGCGGAGACAACATGCTTCGAACCGGTCTCCGGATCGATGTCCTCGCCGGCCCAGAACGCGTTCAGGTGACGCTGCACGGCTGCATAGGAGTACTTCCAGTCGTACCCGCGCCGCCAGTTGTCATCCTCATACTTCTCGGCACCCCTGCCGTAGTGCTCGGCGAGCTCCCACAGTACGGTGGGCGGGATGAGGTCGAAACGTGCCAGCTTCGAACCCTTCTCGCCGCCCGACTCGCTGACGGTGCGAACCTCGCCAGGAACGGAAGTTGGTGGCGTAACAGGATGCTGCCCCTCAGTCACGCAACCGTCTTCCACACCGTGACGGTCTCCGTGGCTGGGTACACCTCGTCGGTTGGGCCCTCGTAGTAGCCGCCGTCGAACGACGCATACCAGCCGTCGCGCCGAAAGTAGCGGGTCTCGCCCTTCTCGCCGAGAATCTTCACGACGGCCCAATACTGGTCCCCCTGGCCCTCGCCGCCGAACTGCTCCGAGAGCTCAGCAATTCCGATATCTGGGATGTCGACACACTTCTTGCCCCATTCCAGCTCCTCAAGGAAGTCGTCCCACCCATCACAGCAGCCGTACCGGTCGGGGATGTCATTGTCGTCCCACGAGCCCGACGCGATCGAGGCATCCAGATCTTCGACTGTGTAACTCATAGCTTCTCCCAAACGGTGATGGTCTTCTGTACCGGCTTGACTTCCACGGTTGGCCCATCGAAGGACGAGCCGACGAACGAGGCATACCAGCCGTGGCGCTTGAAGATTCGCGTGCCGTCAGCGTTCTCGACGGAGAACACGAACCAGCGCTCCTCACCGGAACCCTCGCCGCCACCCTTCGATTCGAGTACCTTCGCAGTGCCGATCCCAGGTACCCCTACTCCGGTGGACATGTACTCGAACTCATGCCACGACCCACCCCATGGGGCTTCGTCGTTCTCGATGGCCTCATCGAGCTCCGCGATGGTGTAACTCACACTGCCTCCCAAATAGTTCGCTGGACCTTGGCCGGCTTGACTTCCTTCGGCCCCCCGTAAAACAGGCTGTAACCCGCGTACGACGAGTAGTAGCCAGGCCACTTCCAGAACGTCCTGGAGCCGTCGAAACCTTCGACACGGAACACCAGGTATGTGTCACCCTCGTCCCAGTAGTCGCGGTTCTCTTCCTGCTCCTGCTCGAAGAACGCCCACCCGATACCGTCGATGCGGACGGACTCCTGTCCGAGAAGGGCCTCATAGAACGGGTGGCTGGCGCACCGATCCCGGTCACTGTCAGGCTTCGGGAACTGTTCGAACACCGCCTCTTTCAGCGACTCCACGGTGTATGACTTCATCAGATCGCCTCCCAGATGCGCGTCCTCATCTCAATTCCCCTGACCTCTTCGAGGTGCCCATGTCCGACCCCGCCGAACGAGTGACTCTTGGAGGTGACCTTGAAGAACCGCTCTTCCGAGTAGTCCCGGATACTGAACACAAACCACGACTGGTCGAAGTCCTGGTCAGCTTCGATCAGGACTGCGTCACCTACGCCGGGGATCCAGACACCACGGCCTCCCGCCTCCTCTAGGCGGTAAAAGAAAGCATCCCAGCCGTGGTCGCCAGTCCAGCGCAGCGTCACGAACTTCTCGATGATGCTCAGTGGGTAGGGGTTCACAGCTCCTCCAGGTAACTCTTGTGCAGTTGGTGGTGGCGCACGTAGTCCATGTCCGGTTTCACGAACTCGCCGAAGTTCGAGACGATGAACTTCGCGCTCTCGCCCTTCGTCAGTGACGTGATAGTTCGACGCAACGCCCACTGATATGCGGCGCCAGGGGAGTGCTGGTAGTTGCGCGGGATGATGATCCGCTCAAGGGCCGTCACGTAGATCTCCTCACGGAACAGGCGCACCTGCTGGTCGTGAGGGAGGGCCCACACCTTGCCCATATCCATCTGGACGGTCTTCCCGTCCTTCAGGCAGTCGTCGTAGATCGGCTTTCCTGGGGTGTAGGCGACCGACCGGTGAATCGAGTCGTGGTCGTAGATGCGCGTCACAGCGTCCGCGAAGAACTCGTCAGCCTCCATGGTCAGGTCGACGCGCTTCTTGCCGTGGCGGTCCTCCCAGATGGCGTACAGGGTGTCGTGCCAGTCGGGCAGAAGCTTGGCGCCACCCTTCTGTAGGGTGAGGAGGTCGGCCATGTGCTTCTGCCATGAGCCGTTCCTAAGCTCCCAGTAGGCGTGAGAGTGTTTGATCGTGTACAGCTCATCCGGTGTGGCGAGACGCTGCTCCCCGCGACCCATGACGTTGTACAGCCTGTCGTCCCAGAACAGGTCGCCGGGAAGCTCACCAGTGAAAGCTGTGATGACTTGCGGGTCTTCATTGGTGAAGGCATCGAAGTCCTTCGGGTCGCGCCAGTTCGGGAACCACGAGCGGGCCGCTGTCGATCCAATGACTAGCGTGGTCACTGGTGCTTCTTCCGGAGGCGTGCGACGCGGCGACGAATCCGAGACCGGCGGATCTGGGGGACTCCGCGCATCACTCCGCGGATCTGCTCGCGGTTGGGTACGCGCTCCCAACGTTCCGGGGCGTCCTCGTCATTCTCGGGAACCATCTGCGCGTGAGCGTGGTCGTCGTGGCCGGCGTAGCCACTTGTCTCGTCAAACTCATCGAGTGCGGCCTGGTCGTTGATCTCGTTGTAGCGCTGTTCGTCGTAGTAGGGGTTCACAGCGTTCACAGCGTGCCTCCGATGAGCATCCATGCTTCCTTCAGCATGTGGAAGACACGCGGAGCGATGCGATCAGTCAGTTCGCTCCACTCTTCGTCTGTGTACTCGTTGGCCTGGTCTGGTGGTAGTACGTAGGTCCCCAGTATGTCTGCGATATCGTCTACGTCGCAGACAGTTTCCTGGAGATGCCAGAAGACGCACTCCTTGACCATTTCATCCTCGGTCACTGCTCACCACATCCGTTCCGCTTGTCGAATCGCTTCCAGTGGATCCATCCCTGTGGGCAGTGGAATCCCCACGAGCGGATCTTCGGGCCGGTGAAAATCAATGTCCAGGCCGGCTTGTCGCGGCGCACGAAGCCGTCGACCCAGGTCTTCCAGACGCCCGGAACCTTGGCCTCCACTATCTTGGTGTCCAACTCAACGCGGTGCGCGGTATCAGCTCTGCGGATTGCGAACGACCCGGGCCGCCGCCACCTCATCCAGCCGTCCTCACGGTGCTCCCAGTACCCACCCCTGAGGACTAGTGACGCGAACCACCACGGGTGGTCATGTAGAGCTCTGTCTTCATCGGATGACAGGAAGTGATGAAGGTAGATGTTGAAGAACTTGTTCCGTGGAATGATGTGCCAGCGGCGAAGGTAAGCGCCCCCACTGCTATTCATCAGGACGACATTCGGAGCCTTCACAGTCCCCTCACCTTCTTCTCAACTTCCCAGGCGATGTCGAGTGCGTGGTCGAGGACCAACACTGCGGTGGAGAAGACGGCAGCTGTGGGTGCCCACTGCAGCACTGGCTTGCAGAGCTGAACACCGTGAAACCTCTCGATCGGAGGCATGATGATGTCCGCCACTTTGTCCGTAATCACTTGATCGCCTGCATGATTCGTCGGGCGATCCACGGAATGGAGATGACCTGCGTCGGCATGCCGCCGCGTTCGCATTCCTCGTTTTGCTTGGACCAGTGGGTAACGATCGTCTCTACGTCGCGGAGCTTGGCCTCAGCCTTGTCTGCGCGCGCAGTCTCAAGGCTCACCTTCTGAGTGAGGTACCTGACTTGACCATCGAGAGACACGTAACCGCCCCAGTAGAACTCATCCATCGGAAAGTGAGTCTACGGAGCGGTTTTGAGTGTGAAACAGGTGAAAAAGTAGAACCCCCCTCGGCGGCGCGTGGACGGCGTCAAGAACATCGAGGGGGGTGCCACCCCGGAGCTAACTCAACAGGGGGCCATCTCTAGTATACCAGGACACTAAGATGGCCTAACTAGTTAGACTCCGAGAGTTGAAAACAGTTCGCGCAGAACGACATTGAACCACGTCGCCTTGCGGTCCATCTGTGGGGCAAGCTCATCCGCCTTCAACGACGGATTACGCAGCACAAGGTTGACAACCTTCATGCACTCGCCGTGGTCGTGGGAGCCCAAGTAGCTCCCCAGGTCGAGTTCAAACCCCGGCTTCGACATCAGCAGGTCGCGGGCCTCGCGGGCACGACGCAGACGGTCCTGGTACTTCTTGTTGATCGCAGGGTTCGGGTGGAGCTGGCTAGTGTCCTCAATCCCGCTGGACGACACAAAACCCTTGATCTGCAACCACACCGGTCGCTGGGCCAGACGTTCCGCCTCGGTCATTCCGCCCCACACGCCGTACTGCTCATCGTTCGACAGGGCGAACTCGGCGCAGTCCTGCTTCACCGGACAGATCTCACAGATCTGCTTCGCCTCGGCCTCGGAGCGAGACACCATGACATCAGCGAGCGTCGGGTCAATCCCCTCCTCGAGGAGGTCGTCCCGGGAATCGAAGTGCGTGTCTTCGGGCTCACACAACCCGCGTGAACGCCAATCCATGTCCTGTGCGTTGATTCCAAGCGTGGCAGTCACCACAATCTCCTTGCTCCCTTTAGGTGACCGGAGTGACCGGCACCTTCTTAATCAATGCAACCAACTCGGCAACCGTCATCGACACCCACTGCTTCATGGGGTCTGTGGTTCCCTTGCGCTTGTGGATGAAAATCCCCGCCAGCGCCCCGGCGTTCACGGCCTGCTTCTTCGCGTCTCCTGTTCCATCCGGCAGGTCCAATCGGGCAACATCCTTAGTCTGAATAACTAAATCGTGGCCGTCGATTCGGACGTTGACGATGTCGCCCTTATCCTTCGCCCCCCAGCGTGGCGCGCGCTGAATGTTTGGATCCCCCAGCGCTTCGCGCAGCCCCTTGGCAATCAAGGATTCGAACGCCGAGCCCGCCTGACGTGCGGACTTTGGCTTCCGAGCCATAGTTCCAGCTACCTTCCGATACAGGCGTACCGTGCTGTCTACGTAGCCTCTGGCCTGACGCTGTCAACATCACGGAGGTTACGTTAGCAGTGGGGTACGACAAACTTACGTAGGGGTTAGCGCGAGTCATATAACGGTTATGTCACAGGATGAGATCCGGCCGGCAAGCCTCCTCGAATGGCAGCGAGTCGATGAGATCCTGCCGCACCTGACTAACCTCACGCTCACGATCAGCGCGACGGCCCTTGGCCGCGGGCGTAGGCAGCCAGACACCAGCCACCCACACCGAATGCTCCTTGTTGTCGACACAGTTCGCCTTGATGCACTCCGGGCGAACAGGGCACATGCCGCAGACCCTGTCAATGACCTCGCGATCAGCTACCGGCTTCGGCACCTCATCTGGCCAGCGTATTTCGTCATCACGCGTGGGCGGGAGCGTATGGTCAACAGAACCGTCACATGACGCATGTTGCACATACTCATCCCTCGTGCGCCACATCTTCATGCGCCCACCGCGTAAAACCCGGGATCGAATCGAGCCTGGTCGAACCGCTCAATCAACCTCAACGTTCCCTCGGTACCAGTACGGTTCTTAACCACCGTCAGGTTCATCATCGGGATCTTCGACTCCTCGCCGTTCTCGTCGGCCGGCCGCGACAGGACCCACGCAACGTCGGCCGTCTGCTCAAGTCCGCCAGACTCACGAAAGTCTGACTTCACCGGTAGTCGCGGCTTACCGCGGGGATCCTCCAGATTCCGGTTGAGCTGGGCCGCCATCACCACCACACAGTCCAGCTTGCGGGCGATATTGCGGGCCGCCTGTGCAATATGCGCGACCTGCTGCTCGCGGTTGTCGCCCTTCGACATCTGCAAGTACTGGGCGTAGTCGATGAACACGCAGTCAAGGCCCTTGCGCTGCTTATGAATCCGACACGCCTGTGCGATCTCCTCGATCGTGTAATCCGGGGTGTCGTCCACCTCGAAACTCATCCCAGCCGACGCACCAACCCACTGGGAGATCTTCTGCATTGTGTCCGGGGACATCTTGCGCGAAGTGAGCTCACGGTAGGGGACATGAGCACCGCAGGCCAGCACGCGGCCCATGAGATCTTCCTTGGACAGCTCAAGGGAGAAGACAAGCGTATTCTGGTGCATGAGAGCGCAATACAACCCGATCTGGGCGCCCATGATTGTCTTTCCGCAACCCGGGCGAGCACCAATCAGGTAGAGACGCTGGCGCTGCAGGCCACCGTTCAGCTTCTGGTTGAGATGCGGCCATGGCGTCTCCAAAGACGGGCGGTCATCATCCTGGTGTTCAGTCCAGTTGACGAACAGGTCATGGAACGACATCGAAGTCGCTTCCTGCTCTTCATCAACGTCATCGAGGAACGTGCGGATATCTTCCAGCGCGGCGGGGACCTCATCCGCGTCCGACGTGATCGCCAGCATGCGGCGTCCAAGATCCTGGGCCTTACGGAGCTTCCACTGATCCTTAATGATGTCCGCGTAGTACGAAACCCCAGCAGATACCGGGGCCTCTTCCATGCACTGATGCAGGTACGGTGCGCCACCAGCCCGTCGAAGCTCATTGTTCTTCCGCAGCTTCGCGAAAACGGTAGCGGCGTCGATATCTTCGCCGTCCAGGTACATGACCTGGATCGTCTCGAAGAGCAGCTGATTCGCGGGAAGGTAGAAGTGCTTCCCCTGGATACCCTTTAGGTCGCCGAAGACTCCGGAATTGTGGAGGATTGCACCGATGACACCGCGTTCTGCTCGGGGGTCGTGGGCTGGCTGGTCTGACACTCCGGGAACTTGCTCCTAACAACCTCGGTGATCCACAGGCGCGCCTGCTCCTTGAACCAGATCGACAGCGCCTCCTCGACGGTCACACCGGGCGTGAAGTTCTCGAAGATCTCATCAGGCGGATACACCTTCGGCATCGAGATCTGGAAACGATCTTCGACTGCCTTCACATTCGCGGTAGACCACTGCTGGCGCAACCACTTCAGCTGCGCCTCTGACTCGTCGGCGAACAGATCGGTGTCGTCGTAACGCCCCTGCTGAAGCCAACGATGTGGTGCTGGGACGTAGGTGAGATCTTCCCCGACCTCAGTCGAGTAACGCTTGGCCGCCTTGACGATGTGATGCAGGTCCGCGCCCTGTTCGGCGAGCTGCGAGAACACACGCTCAGCTTCAGTCGGCGCGACATGCTTCGGGTACGCCGCCCAGAACGCGTCGAAAGCCTTGCGATGCTTCCTACGTGCCTGGGCCGGCGTCAGCCTCTCGATCACCAGTCAGGGGTGTCGTTCGATCCCCACGGATCCGCGGCCTGAGTGGACCCGGAAGACTGGCCACGGTCGATGCGGGCCGTTGCGAAGCGCAGGCTCGGGCCGATCTCGTACAGCTCGACCTCAAGCACGGTGCGGTTCTGACCGTCCTTCTCGTAGCTGCGCTGCTTCAGGACTCCGGTGCCGATGACCTTCGACCCCTTCGTGAGTGTCTCCGCGACATGCTCAGCGTAGTCACCCCAGATGCTGCACCGCAGGAACGTGGCGTCGCCGTCCTCCCACTGGCCGGTCTGCTGATTCTTGCGGCGAGAGTTGTTGGCGATGTTCATCGAAGCGACCGCCTTGCCGCCCTGCGTGAACCGCAACTCAGGGTCAGCGGTCAGCGTCCCATCCTTGATCGTTACCTCAGGCAGGCTCAATGTTCATCCCCTTCGACGTGCCAGTCTTCAAGCTCGTAGTTCGCTAGTCGTTGGTCAGTGTAGGAGGGCTCATCTGGCGTGAAACAGGTAGAAAAACGCCGGTACAACAGCACCGGGACAGTCGCGGGATCCTCCCACGACTTCAGCGCGAATCCCTCTTCGCGGGCGAGCCTGGGGTGCGACTCAATCCACCCATGACAGCCCGTCGTACCTGATCCACAGACGGCCGTGATGTTTGTGAGCGACCAAGGTCCGCCATGGCTGCGCTTAACACGGTGGTGCATAGTAGTAGGGCCGTATCGACCGCAGCGTTCACAACGGCCACCTGATCGCTGCGCGACAAGCCGTCGAGCTTCCCGCTCATCCCTTCTCACGCCGCCTGCTGTTCAGTTCCTCGCAGTGGTGTGCTCGCATGCGCTTGAGGACAGTTCCAAACTTCTCCGTCCGACCGGAGAACACCAGCTGCCCATTCTTGTCGTACACAGGAGCCCCGTCAGGAAGTCGCGCCGGCATCGCTGGCGCGTGGAAGTGTGACGGCCTCATCGACCCACCGACCTGTACTCGATGTCGAAATCGTGGTCACCCTCCAGGTGTGAGTAGGGGAACCAGCGCCGCGGGAACTCCCAACCGTGCGCCTCGAACCACTCCTGATCCCATTCGGGTGTCGCAGTGGCCCAGGCATACTCACCGTCGGGCATCATCGCCACGGATGTCCGGACGTTGACCTCCTCGCCGAACTCGCGCATGTAGTCGCCCATGTAGTCGCAGTACCACGCCCCAGGCTTCAGGTCGATCTCGACCAGGCCGTCATGATCCCTGTCAAGCACCCAGCGGCGCAGAAAATTGTGTGCAAAGAACGCTGCTACCGCGCCGAGCACGGTGGCAATGAGCTTCTTCACCATGGCTTCTCCTCAAGATCCTCAGGAACTTCCTGGGTGATGTCAGTTGTGGTAGACGACCAGCTGCGCAGACGGCCGCCCGTGGGCTCTGGCCCCGGGGCCCAGCGGGCAACGACCTTCACGCCGAGCTGGAAGTTCTCCAGATCGTTCGGCATGTACTTGTCTGCGAATGCCCACGCGAGTCGCGTATCGATGAGACGGTAAGACACCCAACCGTTCTTGGCGTACAAGGTGAGCAACGGAACCCCGAATGGGGTAGTCGACACCTCCACCAGCGGGTCGGTCCACTCCACTCCGAATCCGCGGCGAAGCAACGTCACGTTCGGAGCTGCCAGGCAAACACCGTCCTCGACAACAAGATTGTCGACAGGACCGTACGCGGACATGACGATGTCGTTGTAGTGCTCGACTCCATCAGAGTCCACATACCCGTCAGGGCCGTACGGGCCCGTGATCGTCAGGAGTTCCTTCTTCACCAAGTTCACGGGTCCACTCATCGAAATCACCTTCCCGTTTCTCGCTCTCGGCGGTGCGCGCATTCAGCCATCGCCTCAAAGCTTCCGCAGCTGCCGCTGTGTACTTGGGGCCGCTCTTCAGGCCCTTCTTCTGCAGCACTTCCCGACGTTCCCTGTCGTACATGTCGAGTAGCGCCCGCACGTTTTCGACCTTGCCGGCGGGGTAGTCTGTGGTCTCTTCCACCTCGGCGATCGTCAACGAGAACGCCACGAAGAGCAGCTCCGCAATCCTCAGCGGGACAGTGGGTTCACCGGTCGCCATCGTCGTTCATGTCGTCCTCGAGCTTGGAGAACAGGTCGTCGGCGAACTCCTGCTGGGCCGCGCGGATCTCCTCGCGCAGATGCTCTTCCATCACGATCGACAGTGCGTTCGCCTGGTAGGCGGCCTCCAGGCCGTAGTTCGAGATGATGTAGCTGGCCAGCGTAGTGTTGTACACGTCGAGCCATGCAGCGATCGCATTTCGGTACTGGTCGGGGATCCGAGAGTGACTGCTCAGCATATCCAGGAAGACCCGCGGCCAATCGGCCAGACCGTGCGGCAACATCACCCCACCAATGGGACTGTTTTCCGGCAACTGCATCGGCTCAGGTAGCTTGTTAGCCACGACTATTCCTCTCTGCCTCGGTGATCCCAGCGAGAAAGTCACCCACCGCGGACGGCGGCATAATCGCTGAGACATTCACGCGCACAAGACCACTCTCGTACAACTCCGTATCGGTGTTGCTGACACTGACCTGCTTCGGCCACGCTGTAGGCCAACTCACGAGAACGCTCCAATGTTCAACAACTTGTTCCGCAGTGCGAGATTGATGGCGTCCTTCTCCAATGAATGGATTCGGCGCTCGCACAACCCAAGCTGGGCGTGCGCAATGTCCATCTTGATCCGGGCGTCGATTACGGCCGGTTCCGTCTGCGCGTAAGCCTTCGCCTTACCGACAGCTCCACCCCAGCGCATCGTCGCCTCAGCTTCCTTGAGGGCGTGCTGGGTTTCGAAGTAGCGCGCCTGTGCTCGGTGCCAGGCGATCATCTTGTCCCACTTGTCAACCAGGTAGGAGTTCTTGTCCAGGCGCGTGTCGAGGAGATAGGGATTCATCTCCGTGTAGACGTACTCGGCGTCGTCATCCCAGGTCATCAGGCAACCTCGTCAACCAGCTGAAGACTCAATGCTTCAGATCCGAGGATCTCGCGGTCCCAGGGCTGCGAGAGTGACCTGATGTCCCAGTAGGAAACCCCACAACGCTCGGCGATCAGTTCAGCGGTGCGGCGCTCATAGTTCTCCATTGATTCCAACCTGGCCTTCAGGACCGACTGAAATTCGTCGCGCGCACTCATCGACGGCTCGTGCCACATCTGCACATCGAGCTCGCCCTGGACGCGATGATCGCCGGCCTGAACCAGCAGGGTTGCGATCGATCCAGCCCACCCACGAACCTTCGTGACGATGTGGAATCGCCCATTGCCGGCGTGCTCAGAAAGTGCCCGCAACTCAGAGAACAGCGCTGTACCGTCAGGGACCGATCCGCCACCACTGTTGATGATGAACTCGATCTCCTTGATCGATGGATGATCTGCGATATCCCGTAGCTCCATGATGGCCGCGCGCACGGACTCCTCATCGACCTCTGCGTCAAAGTAGATGGAATGCGTGCTCATAGCGTGATCCTCTTGAACTCAGGGACGATTCGGAGCTTGCGCGCCCACTGGCCGCACCTGACGATGTCTCGCCCGCGGCCCAGCGGAACCATGTGGATGGTCCACACCCACTCACCCCAGTCGTCGGGCTGCTGAGGGCAGTGGAACATCAATGCGGTGGCATAGTCACAGTCATGCGAGGCAAACTCGGCTGTACTGTCTGCGTTGGGATACCAGTCCGCCCATGGGATGCTCTGGCACACAATGTCATCCCGGTACAGCTGCCCCTCGACGTAGAGGGCGAGCTGGCCCGACACACCCATTCGGTATGCGTCGTCCTTACCGGTCTTGATGTCAACCATGTAGCGCTCGCCGTCAATCTCGGCGATACGGTCAGCTGAGCCGGCGGCCCGCAGGGTCGACTGCCGGCCATCGGGCAGTAGGATCGTCCGGTTCGCCTGCAGGAATACCTCGCGAGCGAGGATCCTCAACCGTGAACTCGAAGCGATGTACTTGTGGTAGCCATCCAACGGGCCCTTGAACTCCTCCGGAACCAGAGACCAGTCCAGAGTGTCCGTCTCCACAGCCTCACAGAAGTCGTGGATAGCGGTGCCGCGGTCAGCCTTCGTGTCCGACCCGCCGATCTTCTCCGCAGTGCCGATGACATCCTTGAAGTCACCCTTTGCGGTGTCCCAGTCGCCACCCTTGGCTACCAACGCCTTGACGCGCGCCTCAACAGACTTGTCGCGCGCCATGCCGATCATGGCCTTCGTCTGGTAGTACTGGAACAGCCCGTCCGACGCCTTGTCGATGTCCTTCGCTAGCGTCGAGGGTCGCGAATATCCGATGCGCTTGCCACCCTCCGGTGGGTAGAGCATCGGTCGCTTGTAGCGATCCCGAGGGATGTTCCAGTCGGTGATGGTTGTATTCCTAAGAGGCGAAGAGTAGGACGGCTATCAGCAACCAAAAGCCAACGAGCATAACGTAATACTGGCTCACGGCATTGAGAGGACGACGATGAGCAAGGCGAGGCCGATGGAGAAGAGGTAGCTCGACAGCACGTAGCCGCCTTCCATCTTTACTTCTCCTCCGCGCCGAGAACGTTCTTCGCTACCAGCTCGCGGTAGTGGTCGGCGGTGGCGCTCAACGCCTCCACATTCGTTGAGGTCAGCAGGTTCTCGCCGTACTTCTCCTTGAAGTAGGCGGTTGCCTCCTTGGAGGTCTGACCCGCTTCCTTCACCGCGTCCTTGACGACCGCGAGAGCCTTTCGGACAGCAGCAGTCTGGGCGTCATCGGCGTTCGGTGCAGGCTTCGGGCGGGACTTCGCACGCCCAGAGGCCGCGTTGCCGTCATCGTCATTGTCGGCGACCAAGCCGAGGACAGCCATGTAGGCGTAGCGGCGCGCGTAGGTGATCGCCGAGCCCTGCGCCTGCGGGTCGTTCTTCACAGGCCGAAGGATCATCTCCGAGGTGATGGAGTCCCATCCGGAGGCCCCACCCTCCCATACCACAACGGTGCGCAAGGTGTCGTACGGCTTGCCCTCGATGACGGTGTAGCTGGGCAGCTGCGTGACGGCCAGCCCATGCTTGGCCAGGACCGGCTGAGCTTCCTTCATCACCGCGGGAAGGTCGGCGTAGGTGCTCTTGAAGAACGGGTTCGCCGTATCCTTCGCAACGACGCCGAACTCGGCCTGCGCGGCAACGAGTGCCTCGGTGAGTCTGCCGTGGATGTACTTGCTTTCAGTCTCGGTCAAAGAGGGCTCCTGCGTAGAGAATTAGCCCGAATGGCACCCATAGTTGCCACGGGATGAAGAAGATCGGACTGATGAGGTCAGTCAAAGAGGATGCCGGCGAGCATTCCGACGAAGAACAGGATCACCACTGATACCCCGAACGCGGCAAGCGTGGGTGCAGCGACAAGCCACCACGACCACGCCGCGATA
Source organism: Mycolicibacterium palauense (assembly GCF_002592005.1). Classification (GTDB taxonomy): domain Bacteria; phylum Actinomycetota; class Actinomycetes; order Mycobacteriales; family Mycobacteriaceae; genus Mycobacterium; species Mycobacterium palauense. The sequence goes on from NZ_NVQF01000007.1 coordinate 67,825, forward strand.
GGGTCCACCCCGGCCAGCTTGAGGATGGTGAGGACAATACTGGCGATGATGCCCAGTCCGGTGATGTTCACGCGCGGATACCCTTCTGTTGGGCACGGTTGATGGTGCCCTGATCACGGATGGTGTCGGCAAGGATCGCGAGGACGGACTCGCTCGACGCGTCGCTGCCGTTCGGGATATGTCGGGCTACCGCCTTGTAGGCAGACCACCAGGTGCGCTCTTCATCAACAGCGCCCGCGCGGGGGAGTGCCTTGTCGAGCGCCTGGAGGAAGGAGAGCTTCTCCTCAACCATCAACCTCTTGGCGATGTTGAGGGCAGCTAGTAGCCCATCCGGGTCGCTCGTGATAACACCGTTGTGGCGCTTAGCTACTCGCCTCAGTGTTGCCGGATAACCCATGTACCACATTCTTAGAGGGCACATCGGGTGGTGTGAAACAGGTGGGAGCGCCCCGGGTCACGACTCCCGGGGCGGCGCGCCTGCGCACCTGACCTTCAGCGGGGAAGGGAGTTCGCCGCGTCGTCAGGCCCCTCGGTAAGTGTAAGGGGTGCCCATCGTAGTTGTTGACACCCGTCACCGACGGAAAACTGAGAGTTCCCTGTGAGAATATGACAGCGGGGGCGTAAATGTCCAGTTCGTGGACGTGTACCTGTTTCACACCCCACGAGTCTCAAGGTAGCGTCCTCGCGCAGAGAGGATTGGCGAGGCAACGAGCACCTAGCGAAGCCCTAGCCTTCGGGATCGAAGGCGTCTACGGGAGCGGGTCGGCTGGTACGAGCGCCTGAAACGAAACGTAGCTCATACCAACAATCCCAACAGTACTTGTTTCTACTTCGAAAATACTTATATCCCAAGATATCCCGTTACTTACGTAACCAACCTACGTAACGCGCGCGCGCGAGACAGCGACCTGTTTCACGCAAAAAAATCCCTGCAAAACTCACTTCCCGTGAGCAAAATTGTGACCACCGAGAGAAAGCCAGCAGTCGCGGCCGTGCCCGCTACCAAGACGCTGATCCTGGAGGAGGGACGCATCACCTTCACCGAGTCGGAAGACGGTCGGAGGTGGGACGGCGTGGTAGGCACGCCAGTGACCTTCCACACCGAGGATGCGTTGAACCTGTTCCTCGCGGCTCTCGCCAAGATCGCTGACACGTCGTCCCCAAAGATCGTCAGAAACAGCGAGGAGCTGGCCGAACAGCCGGAGGGGATTCGCTGGAAGTCCAGCTACAACGGTGGGACGTACACCGTCAAAGACGGTGCAGTCCGTTACGCACCGACGTGGGAAGCTAGCGCGTCGGCACCGGTTAAGTGCGTGACGCCGAAGGCATTCCCGCTGGTGCGTGCCTGATGGGAAAGCACAACACGCAGTGGCATGCCGAAATCGCCAAAAGCAACATCATCCTCCTCACCGAAGTTGGATCCGGACTACACGGAGTCACCATCTCCGGGACCGATGACCACGACGAGATGGGTGTGTGCATCACCCCACCAGAGTGCGTCATCGGCACGCAGAAGTTCGAGCAGTACCAGGACCGCTGGCACCTCGATGGTCTGCGCATCGCCGAGGGACAGAGATCCGGCCCGGGTGACACAGACCACGTCACCTACTCCCTGCAGAAGTACGCGCGACTGGCCGCGGACGGCAACCCGACCGTACTGATGCCTCTCTTCGCGCCGCGGGAGAAGACCTACGTCGAGACCGAACTCGGCGCAGAGTTGCGGGCGAATCGCGACCTGTTCCTCAGCAAGCAAGCCGGCGCGCGATTCCTCGGATACCTTGTCGCACAGCGTGAACGGGCACAGGGCCTCCGCGGCAAGAAGCACACCAACCGCCGCGAGCTGGTCGAGAAGTTCGGCTACGACACCAAAATGATGTACCACGCCATCCGGCTGGCCATCCAGGGAACACAACTGATGGACATCGGAGTGGTGGTTCTTCCGATGATGAAGACTCACCGAGAGCTCCTACTGCGCGTCCGCGAAGGTGCCTTCTCACTGGAGCATGCACTCGACATCCTCGCGGCCCTCACGGACGACCTACGCGAGGCCATCGCGTACAGCACGCTACCGGACAAGCCCAACACCGATGAGCTCGATGACTTCCTCATCGGCATGCACAACCGTCACTGGACATCGAAAGGAATGCTATGAGCTCCAAGCTGAACCCCACCCCAGGTCTGCATCAGGTCGTCCCGAACGTCGACCCAGAGCTGGCTGTGAAGATCACCGGACGCAACGCCGGGGCGATCACATACCTGCTGTCCCTCACCGCGGAGAAGCTCGGGATGGGTGTGGACGTTACCTTCAGCTTCGCATCCGACGGCTCACTACAGGAGGTCGTCACCACCAACGAAACAGGGTGGACCGCGGTTGCGCGCCAGGGTGAGTACGTCGTCACCAACGAAGAGGGCGCAGCGTTCATCACCCAGGCTGAGTACGAGTCGGAATTGCGCGCACTGTGAGCGGATTCCAAACCTACACCCACAACCCAACAGAGGTTGACGCGCTGCAGGTGGCGAAGCCGTGGAACAAGATCAAGGTCCACGTCCCGTTCGCACACCCGGTCTACCAGGCGAACGGCCGCACCATCGAGTACTTCAAGATCTCAACCCCAGGTGAGCTGACGGTGAAGAAGGCCCATCCTGGCGACTGGATCGTGAAGTACCCCACTGGGTGCGTCTCGGTGCTCACCGATGAGCAGTTCCAGCGCTACTACGGCGAGGGGGAGTGATGCGCAGTAACGGCGCGCTCGTCTACGTGGGGATCATTGTGTGGCTGGTCGTCATCGTTGCGACTGCTATCGCACTGGCCGGCTGTCAGCCGGCCGAATCACCCAACCATGATGTCGGCACCTACGAACCATCCGACCCGGGTGGGTTTGTGGTCACACCCCGCGGAGGGGTTGGCATCGACCTTGGTGGTGGTGTGTATATCGACCCTGCTACCGGCGGGGTCGGAGTCGGGATCCCGTTCTGATGAGCCAGCCAGACATCCTGAAGTACATCAGATTCGCTGAAGAGAATCTGGAGGAGGTTGTTCTCCCGAACTCCTACGGCGACTTCCACGCCAAGGGGTTGGACTACCTGTGCCTCTACCGGTCTCCGGGATACACCGTGAAAGTGTACCTCTTCCCTGATGGGATGGAGAATCAGGAGTATGGCGAGGTAGTGAATCCGCACGACCACCGATACGACTTCCACACGCGATGCCTATCCGGTGTGATCGAGAACCAGTGGTACCGGATCCCTCCCTGCTGGGATGGTGAATCCGAGGGTGACGAGTGCGGACAGATGTACAACGTATTCGCTTGGGACACACCACTGCTGGGTGGCGATGGCTTCCGTTACATGGATCGCGTCCCGCTTCAGCGAAACGAGGTTCGGCAGTTCCCGAAGGGGCAGACATACTACATGTCCGCCGAGGAATACCACACGATCCGCGTTGTCGAACCAGAGACGGCGATACTTCTGGTTCAGTACGAGGATGTCATCCCAGTTGGTTTGCCGACACTGACGTTCACACAGTCCGACAAGGCCCCATCGATCGACGGGCTCTACAGCGGGTTCACCGCAGACCAGGCGCTCGACAAGCTGCAACTTCTGAAGGATCTCCTATGAAGAGCATGAAAGACCTCACCTCCGAGCTCGCTGCCGCTGAGAAGGTCGTGGAGAACATCAAGCTGGAGATCGAGAACTTCGATGACTACCCGCTGGGCACTGTCTTGAAGCGTACGGACGACCGTCTCTTTGGGACGTTCGTGTACGCAATCAAGATGGCGAGCATCAACAGCGCGCACCTGGAGAAGTCCCATGTGCCAGTTTGGCGGGTTATCTACGATGACTTCTCCGGATTCAGCGATACTCTTCCGGGCCTGAAGAGCGAAGGAACCTGGAAGGTGGCCTACATGCCCGAGGGGACGTGGTGATTCTCGGAATGACAGGGACGAGGAATCCCCTGACGAGACAGCAGCTGAAGTGGCTGGATGTGAATGCATGAGTGGGAGGCGTTGGGCTGAGGGGGATTCAGCAAGCCAGGCGCAGGGACACCTCTACACCCTGTCCGACGCCGATATTGACGGTGACAGTGGAGACCAGCTCGTCGGTAGCCTGGAAGTTGACGCAGGCTCCAGATAGGGCACAAAAACAAACCCCCCAACCCATCACAGCGGGTTGGGGGGTTTCGTCTGTCTCCGTGGCTCTCAGGCGGCCACAGGCACAGCCTGAGTGAGCTCACGAATCTTGTCGATACGGAAGTCTCCCCACCAGTCATCGGTCTCGGCGACATGCACCACAGGGGCCACCTCGAAGCCGCGCGCCTTCAACGCTGCAGCAGCCTCGTGATCCTGGTCGATCCGCACCTCCGTGAACATCACACCCCCCCGGGTCAACTGGCTCTTCGTGAGGTTGCACTTGTGGCAGTTCGGGCCAGTTGTGAACACAGTGACGGTCATCGGATCCCTTCAGCGACCGACCGCAAGAAACGCACCGCGGGGTCGAGGTTGTAGTTACAGTGAGGTGCCGTGGCGAACGGCTGAGTAGTGATGAACTGACCGCCCAAGATGATCGCGTAGAACATCGCCGGGATCTCCACCACCGGCCGGCGCAGAATCTCACCGATCTGCTCCAACAGCGAATCGGTGCCGACCCATAGTCCGTCGAGATTCTGCACCACCTTGTAGATGGCCGTCATCATCTCACCGGCATTGGAATCCGGTGTGTCAGTGTAGATGTCGCGGCCGAATCCACTGTTCGCGCCGTGAGCGAAGTCGAACCACCAATCAGGAGTATCGACTAGCAGATCATCCGAAATGCCCTGACCATCAGGGATCGGAACACCCTCATACAGGTTACCATTCGCGACGCCAAGTTCGCGCATAGGATTACCGAGCGTTACCGCGGCGATCACATCGCCGAGTCGGTCGTGCAGCTCGCCACCCTCGGCGAGGATGTCGTACTTCCACACCAACGAGATGACGATCGCTCCCTGGCTGTACCCGATCAGCGCAAACTTGCCCTTGCGGAGCTTGATCTGCTTGATAAGCTCGCGCCGGCCCTTCTGCACCGAAGGGCCCATAGGGAAGGCGTCGGCCGGGTAGTTGCCGATCGGCTGCCACTCCCATAGGTCCAGCAGCTGCCTTGCGATGTCGGCGGGATACCCGGGGCCCACCGGGTCACGCTGTCCCGTCCCGTGGACAGTGAACAGAACCGGCTTCGCGCGTTCGATCAGACCCAACGCGACCTGTGTGGCCCAGTCCAGAACGCCATCGGTGCGCAGATCGGTCCCGTACTGAATGTTGTACCGAACCTGGAACTGCTTAAGCACCTGGACGAATGTGACCGTTGCCAGGTCTCCGTCAGGGCCGTACGGGTCTTCGAGGATCTTCCCGTACGAGTACTTGGCCTTCAGCTTGCGCTTCGCCTCACGCACGGGCTCGCCGCGCATGCCGAGCTCCCACCCAATCCAAGCCATGGGTTACCTTCTTTCGTGCAGAACAAACAAGCCCCTCCGCGAAACACGCAGGGGCCGTTCGTTGTTAGGTGTCAGTCCTTGTAGGACGCGATTAGGCGTTCAACCACATCTGGGTTCCGCGCCGCAGCGACAGCCGCCTCCGTAGCGATCTCCGGGTTGTTATCGATGGCGTTGAGAACCTGGTCCACGGTCGCCTCGTTGCGGACAAACCACGTCGCAGCACCAACCACGGCTGAGACACCGACAGCGATGGCGTGAATCCACGGCATGTCGCTGGAAGCGTCGATAGCCGCACCCAGTCCCTCCATGCCGGCGAACGACACAGAGAACGCCGCAACGGCCTTCTTAACCTCGCGGACGCGAGTCATGAACGTAGTCACGCAACCTCCCCTTCATATGCCTCGAGCACCTCATCCGGGATGGCGTCAAGGTCGCGACGTGCGCGAGCCATCACCGTTGGGTTGTCGCCGTACTTTCCGTCGCCGTGAGCTGCGCGGCGAATGCGGTCGATCGCATCGGCATCCCCGTCCTCGGCGTCCTCCTTGACGGTCGCGCGGTGCCGCATGCCGTCAACGTTCAGCAGCATGCCGACCAGCGTGTCGACAGGCCCCTCACCAGGTGTCGCGTACATCGAACGCGACTCCCACTTGGCGGTCAGCTCGAAATGCACGCGCTTCAGCAGCTCACGATCAGCGTCAGTGAACATGTCGTCCTCTTCTGTTGCACCCGCATAGAACATCTGCAGGTAGGTGTTAAATAGGTCCCATGGGAATCCAGCACCAACATCGGTGTGGTTGGTGAACCCCAACCCGACATTGATTCCGTAGTGGTCGGTGACACCGCTGCTGGAACGTAGGCTCTGGTATCCGCTCGCGCTCTTGCCAACGCGCACAATCGGATCGATGCCGTACTTGTGGCAGTCCTGGGCGGCGAGGAACGCGGCGATCTTGATGCCGGTCCCCATGTTGTCGATCCACTGCTGGCGCGTCCACGACGCATACGACGGTGTGAACACCAGGTTGATCGTGACGTTGTTGCCGCCACCGACAGACCACGCGGCGCGATCGGTGTCAACGAGATCCCAGGCAACACCATCGTTTCCGACTAGATAGTGGTACGAGCGGTCGCCCATACCGTCCATCCAGCGGTCCAAGTCGAGGCCAGTCATGTTGCCCTCCTCGGTGTGGAGGACGAACAGGCGCGGCTTCAGGCCACCGCGGGATTGCGATCCGCTTCCGTCGATGATGTTGTGCTCCGTGAAGAACGCTGACGGCGCAGAAGGTGTGCCGCCAGACACGACCCTGTTGTACAGCGCGACAGCCTCGCCCCACGCCTCGTCGTAGCGGTGCTTGAATTCCTCGGCGCAGTTCTGAACGTCGTAGACCCACATGCCAGGAGTACGGGAATCGTCGTCATAGGGACGCTTCAGGAGTTCATCGAAGAACATCCGCGTCGACTCAACGACATCCATCCTCTTGGAGGCGCCTTCATAACCAGTGCCACCCCACCACGGAGGCTGCTGCTGGTACGGTCCAGAGGACAACCCATCGGATCCAATCTTGTCGTACGGAAACGCAAGAGTGTCAGGATCCTTCGCATTCGCATACATCACGAAGTTGCACTCAACCTTGACGCACGCGACCGCCATCTTCTGGCCGATGGGCTTCACACCCATCTCGTTTCCCACCTTGATGATGGTGGACACATACTGCTCAGGGGTCAGGTATGGCCCAGGGGTAACCAATGGCATGGCAGTCCTTACGGTGTGTCGCCGATAATCCAGTCCGACACCTGGATTCCGGCAGCTGCGAGATCTGAGCGGAAGCCGAACCCGACATGCTGCTCACCCTCTCCGTGATCGATCAATCCGGTGTTGTCGGTCCACGTGACGATCGGAGTTAGACTTGTCCCCTTGTAGAGGCTGTAGGTGTCGGTAAGAGGGTTGTAGACACCCGTGTAGTTCGTGTTGTTCGAGGTGTCACCCTCGACCTCGGCGCGGATCGAAAACTCAGTCGGACCAGTTCCGGTGATGATGCCGATGCGGTCGTTGTCCCACGACCCCAATCCCCACACCTGCTTGTGATAGAAGCCAACCCAGTTGGTCATGTCGTAGTTCGAACACACAACAGCCCAGGCGTAGCCGTTCGAGTTCGCACCGCCACGAATCGTGTTGTACGTCAAGCGAACAGCGTCGGACTTTAGTGGTGCGAAGTAGAGCATCGCCACGTCCTTGTAGAACGCGCCGGCTGCAACGCCATTCGGAAGTGAACGACCGGAGTTGTCGTACACCGTTGGTGTGCCATCCATGATCCGCCAAGCTGGGTCATGAACTGGACCAACGTTCGCGAACGAGTAGCGGTACTGCACGCCCTCGAACTCGGTGCTGTTCGCTGGGGCGTCCGGGAACGGTGCCTCATTGCGGATCACAATGCCCTGAACGCGCAGCGTCACCTCGCCGCCGTACTCAGTTGACAGAGTCCACGTCGCACCGCGGGGGAGCTTGTCGGTCACCTCGGCCGGCTCATAGAACGAGATCTCACCGCCATTGACGACGCCGCTGAACACGCCAAGTGTCTGACCGTAAGAGTTGCTCACAGTCAGGTAAGCGGTTGTGCTGTAGGGGAAAGTCTTACCGCGACCAAGAGAGTAGACGTAGCGCAGCGGGTTCCCGCGGCTCAGCTCAAGCGAGCGGTTACTCTCGACACGGACCTGGGGACGCCAAACGCCCATTAAGTCCTCACCTTCATTTTATCACGCTTAAGTAGCGCGCTTAACCTTGTTGATGCGCTGGCGAAGGGCGAGACGCTCGTCATCCGTCAGCCCAGTGATCTTCGGGAAGTAGTCATCCAAGGTGTCCGTCAAGCCAGTCACGGCGTCGACCACCTTGTCCATACGCTCCCGCAACTCGTTATTCTCATTGCGCACTTCCTCACGGAAAGCGGCAGACAACTTCTGCAGTGTCTGGACCTCATCGAGCTCGTGCTGCTCGCGGGCCGCCTCCTCCTCCCGATGACGCTTCTTCCACCCAAACAGGGTGTCCCACACAGCCTTCAGCGCTCCACCACTGAGGAATGCGGAAAGTACACCGATAAGAGCGACGGCCAAATTGATGTCAATAGTCACGGATAATCACCCTGTGTCGATGTCGTACTGTTCCAACACCCACTTCCAGAACCAGTTTTCGGTTGGTGTCACCACGACAGGGACATCATCAGCTGGCCGGCGAGGAGTTCCTTGGTATGCCTCCTCGACCTTCTCCTTCATCTGTGAGGCCGCGTTCGGGCTCACCCACCACTGCCCCTTCAGGTAAGGCAAGTCCTCCTGAGTGAGCACATATGTGGTGTTCTCGAAGTTCCACGCAATGTGGCTAGGGTCGAACAGGTCAGGCTCGTCGTAAGCCGTGTGATATTCCGACTTTCCCTTGTCAGCGTTCTTCATCGCCAACACGTTCGTGTGATCGGCAGGGGAGTCCGCCCAACCGTCGTACCGTCGCGCAAAGTCGATGACGTGCCAACGCGTATTCGTCAGGGTCGCTTCACCGATGGTTTCGCCGACCTCTACAGTCCCGATGCCACCGCCACCGCCAGTGGAGCGCAACGGATTACCGGTGAGGATAAACATCAGCTCATCCGCAGGCGGTGCAGTGTCGTCATCCCAGTGCAGTGCCAGCCAATGCGACACAACCTGCGCGCCCTGGGACTGAGCTAGGACGATCTTCTTCCCAGGCGTGCTCCGCACTGCGGCATCGAGCATTGCGACACCGTCAGAGATTGAGGTGCTCTTCAACGATGCGGGGTACTTGATCTGCACCATGTTGTACGGCGCGGATGCAAACCTGCCCTGGAACTTCTCAGGCATGTCGTTGTACAGGTTGAAGCACAGACCCGAAAGCGTGAAGACAGTCCCGGACTCGAACACCTGGAATGCCCGGCCAGCCATCATGTGCAGGTGCGACAAGTCAGCTGCCATCGCACCCGCCAGGCTGATAGCCGACCCAGCGAGGATAGAGTCGACACCACGGACAGACGCCACGATGCCGCCATAGAATGGCTGCGCCCCGTAGCCAACAATCAGCGGATTAGCGAGCGTTGCGCCCATGCTTCCGGTCTCCACCTCGACACCCGACATGCCGGCAGTAGGCGTAGCTAGAAGAGCTGCCAATGCGGAATCAGCCGGGATGTTCTCCCCGACGAGCCCCGCGGCAGGTGCCTGCAGGTCAGCGGAGATCGCTGCGTCGAGTTCGTGCTCACCAGTGAGCGACGCCGTCACTGCGCTCAACTGGGAGGCCACAGAGCCTCGCTGCGACTGTCCGCCCGTCATGACCGACTTGAGGATCCCCAATGCAGCGCCGAGCGTTCCTGGGTAGCTCTGCGCCGCGGGAAGGCTGGCCAGTACGGGACGCAGGGATGCCGACATCGCCCCCTGGGGGGTCAGCGGATACATCTCGAAGGCCGCGCCGGCATAGTCTGCACCACTGACGCGGCTCGCGGTGAACGTCACCGACGACGCTCCAGGTGCATAGCCGACGACGCCCTGACAGTACTGACCAACGTCCATGTACGTGATCAGCGTCTGGTTGTAGTCAGACACCGCGGTCGAGAACAACGGCTCCATGTGGCCGGCGTGATGGATCATCCGCTCAGCCGCCGATGACATAGTCAACGAGAACGTCGAACCGGACTCAGTTCCCGCCGCGATCGTGTGGCCGCCAACACTGTCAACGCCGCGATACAGGGTCGCCTCAGCGTTGATGCGGAACACTGCAGAGGTGCTCTCCAGAGTCCACTCGATATACACCGGGTGGGTGCCGCCTACTGGATTCGCCAACACGAAATGCTGAATGTGTCCAGTGCTCGACAAACCGGTGTCGTTGTCACCCCACGCCATCGGGAATGGCGTCATCTCGGTGCCATTCCACTGCACCGTGTAGTCGATCGTGCCAGTGTTACTGGTGGAGTAGCCGATGATGGTTACGACCAGAAGGTCGTAAGGCATGGTCGTGCCAGCGGCGAAGTCTGACGTAGTGTTGTACGCGCTGCCGCTGAACTCTAGGTAGTCGCCCCCGGTGAGGCTGGCGGAACCAACATGGGAGATAGGCATTCAGGCCCCTAGGAGAGGCCCTTATGGACCCTCAGGAAGATCGATGGTCGCCGACGAAATCGACACAGTCGAACCGGCAGTGATCGAAGTGGTATTCATGATCAGGTCAGCGCTGGACGTGCCGACAGTTCCCTGGAACACGGCCGAACCGCCGGTCTGCGTCTTGATGCGGAAGTACCCAGCTGTTCCAGTCGCATCAGCCGAGGCGTCGGCAGTGATTGACGCGAAGGTGGCGCGGGCACCAGTACCAGTGTCGGTCAGGCCGGAGAATGCAGTGGCCTGGCATGTCAGGCTCGCCAGGAGCGTTCCGGTCTGAGATGCATCGGCGTTCGCCGGGGCAGCCCCAGAGTAGATCTCGATGACAGCTGCACTGCCGGCATCGATAGCAGCACCGAGCGCGGTAAGCATCTGCTGTGCTGCGGAGTTCGTGATGTATGCGGCGTTAGCCATTCGGAATCCTCACCTTAACCTTCGCGGCCCCACCGATGTCCTGAGGCTCAAACCGATGCAGGAGCCACACATCGAGCTTCAGCTTGTTTGAATCAGCAGTCACAGCATGGGCATTCAGCCCGCGCGAGCGGAACGTCGCCGCAGCATCGCGGAATACGTCGACCGCCGCTACGCACTCCTCAAGACTCCACGCCTCGAACTCACTGAAGTCGTCCGGGTGGGCTGCGACATACTCGTCGCACACCTTCCTGGCGGCAGCCTCGTCACGTCCGCCTCCGGTCGTCTTGTCCCACGCATCGAACAGCGCGTCCAGCGCGGTAGCATCATTCTTCTTCGTCGCCATAGCTTCTCCTCTTAGATCTCGGCGGTCGGGTCGTAGACGCACTTCCACTCGTCCTCCGGAAGCAGCACCGGCTCGGTACTGAAGGTTGGGCTCCCCAGACCGCTGAACTCCCACAACGGAAGTCCGGCCGAGTTCGTGATCCTTGTAGCTGAAATCCCAGTCCTGTGGTTGCGTAGAATCGTCCCCTCAGGCGAACCTGTCCACAGAAGCTTCGCCTTAGCGCACGCGTCGCGAGCCATCTGTCGAACTGCAGACATCACGTCGTCCGACGACCCGGCCTGCAGCGCCGTCTGGAGGTCTTCGGATGGCCCAGTGGTGTAAAGGTTGTGGTCAACCTGTGTTGCGTACGCGTCGTACGCGATGTCGATATCGCTGATCAATTCGTGACTCCTGTCCTGGCGATTCCCCAGTACGTCTTCGCGCCAGAGCCCTCGCCAGTGATCAAGCTGGAGGCAGCTGAAGGCGAGTAGTAGCCGAGCTGCACCCAGTCGTTCGCGTCGAGGTATAGCGACACGGAGGCGAAGATTCCCTCCGGGTAATCCGGTGAGTAGTAGGTATCTCCACCGCCGGTGATCCTGGTTCCAGAGAAGTGGCCGACCGGCTGTCCGATGTACATCTCGGGAGCATCGTTGTGGTAGAGGATCAGCGACAGGTTGTTCGGCGTGTTACCAGCGAGGGATACGCGCGCATAGACGGTGTACCAACCCTTCACCGATACGGTGAACTTTCCAGTTGTGAAGTCGTACAGGATGTCCGACGTGCTGGCGTAGACGTTGTCGAAGAAGTTGTCAGGGAATAGGTGTGTCCCGCTGGAGATGGACAGCTCTGCGGTGTCGGCGCGGAACATGCGAGCACCGGATCCGGTTACCTCGGCCGGCTGGTTGTCACCGCCAGCGAATGCCCACATCGTGCCGGGTGGAATGGTTCCAGACGCAGAAGCGTAGGCGAATCCCAACCCACCAGTACCGCGGTACGACATGCCGACCTGTGAGGTGGTGCCAACCTCGGTGTGCGTGAGGATGACCTTGCTGCCCTCTAGGAGGCGGAAGACGCGCAAGCCGCCGATCGTTCCACACTCCAACGCGTACAAACCCTGTGCCTTGTAGCTGAAGCCTGTTGTCTTCGTTGCCCAGATGATGCGGGTGCCGCCAACTACGCAGCCGAGCTCTGCGCGGTACTTCTCCATCGACGCGTACACGTACGTATCACCGGCAGCGTTCTTGCGTCCGTGGATCTCATTGCGTCCACTGTTGCCCAGGAATGTGACCGGCGCTGAGCCAGACACCATCCAAATCTTCTGGTAGTCGGTCGCGGTCGCCAAAGCGTTGTACACGTAGGCATCTGTCGCGTCCGTGTCGTTGACTGAATGCCAGTCGGCGCCGACACCGTTGACGATCTCAAAGTGGCCGCCACCGCCAGTGCGGATGTGCGTGAAGTCCGATCCGAACGTAGAACCGCTAGGTAGAGCGGTGAAGTCCACCAGGAAGGACACGCCGCCGACAGCCTGGTTGTTCTGATTGCTTTGCAACGCAGTCACCTGCGCACTCAGCGCCGAGATTGTCGACGCCGCATCCTGCATCGCCTGCTGCGCCTGGTCGTGATCGAACAGGTTGCCAACCCAGCCGAAGAAGCTGGTCACGATATTGTCGATGGTCTGCTGAATGTCGTAGCGGATCTGCAGTCCCCACGTTCCAAGGTCTGTGGTGTCACCGTCCTCGACGCCGCTGAGAACCTCGATGATGTCGCCGATGATTGGGACCTGCTGAAGCATCTGAGCAAACGCTTGTGCAGCCGCCTGAATGGCCGCGATGAGGGCGTTGAAGAACGTGCCCAGATCGTTGTAGTCGCCGTCCTCAACGCCAGTGATGACTTCGATCAGCTCACCGAGGAACGGCACCTTGCCCAGCGTGTTCAGCAGTTCGGACGTGTGTCCGATCCCTGACTGGTCAACGTCCGGGAAGAGCTTGGCACTGAAAGCCGCGAGGGCCGCATGAATGATCCCCTTGGAGGCATCGACACCCTCGAACACCTGGTCCGAGTATCCGGACATCTGTCCGCGTACTTCGGCCTTCTTGGCGGCCTCAACGTTTTCCCGAGTCCGATTAGCGAGGACAGAAAGCCCTGCGCCAACAACCGCGCCGTCATGGCCGGTGATGTCGTAGCCAGAGGGATCGCTACCCGAAGGGATAGCACCCATTGGTTACTCCTGTTTTGGCTTACTGCTGATGTAATTCACCAGCGTGATCAGCTTCTTGATCTCGCCCTCGTACTGCTTCGCGAACTTCGCGCGCTCCTCGTCGGACCCAACGGAATGGATCTTCTTCAGGAGTTCCGCGTACTCCGGGTGCTCATCGGCGAGCATCTCGAGAACCTCTTCGGCCGCCTGCTCCATCGTCTGCGGTTCAGCGTCCGCAGGCTTCTCGTCAACAATCTCGGCCGGCTGGAACTGCCCACCCCCGACAGCCCACTTCGTCGCGAGCTCGGGGTGCCATCGAATCCCCAAGTCCCAATAGAGCTCAGAAGTTGGCTCCCAGGACTGGATCACAGCGCCAGGCTGATTGGGGTGAACACCAGGTCGCGGGTCCACGAACCCAACGCCCAGAAGCCACGCCAATCCCTTCGGGTGGTCAGGGTCGGGTGGATGCACATTGAAAGGTGCCATAAGTCTGCTCCTACACTACTTTCTATTCTAGCAAACTAATTAGCGCACCTAGTTATGCGATGAGGTGGACGCCGATGTTCTGAACGATGTCGCGGATCTTCTTCGCGAGACGGGCGATCCGCTCACCAACGCTCATCGCAGCCTTGTTCTGGCCGAACTTCGCCTGAACGGTCAACGGTGTATCCCCGGAGTGATCCCAGGACGGGATGATCTCCTCGCACTGGTTGACGAAAATGATGTTGTGGTATCCGCGAGAGGTCGAACCAACGCGGGAACCGATCTCGAAGTGCGAGCCGGGGATGATCCAACTGTTGCCGTTCATCGAGATGAGATGCGAAGTCTCAGAGCGCGTTGCAAGGAACCCACCACGCAGCGCTGCGATGGCACTCAGGCTCCACACATTGTTCTCAGCGCCCTGCTGGTAGACCTCCCAGAGATGCACCCAGCCGAGCTGCTTTGCGCGGCCTACGTTCTTCCAGTCAATCCACGCCAGGATCGTCCCCACCAGGAACGGCATGATCACGTCCGCCGCGATGTCGCCGGCTGAGGAGAAACCGCCAAGTAGGAAGTACCCCAGGATGTTTCCGGTGGTCGAGATGATCAACCGCGCGATAGCGTCAGCTGCCGGGTTGTCACCACCGATCACAACATTCGGCGCGGTAGCTGGACTCCACGTCAACTCCGATGTTTCCATCGGAGTCCATGAGTTGTCCCTGACTACAAGCCAGGGAGCCTGGGCAAGGGTGGCCAACCACCCCGATCCGTAGTACTCGTCAGGGTAGTAGGTCTCATCGTCTGCGATCGTCCTCGCAGTGTCCTCAACGAACCCGCCGACATACTGAACAACGCTGCGCGCCATTCCATCGACAATCGATCCGCCAAGGAAAGTTCCGCCGAGAGCCTCGTTGTAGTAGCCGGAATCGTCGTCAAGCCAGAAGACGAGTGCACCGTTCTTTGGCTGATCAACGAACAGCAACCCATCCTCGGTCTCACCTTCGTCGGTGAAGCAGCGGCGGTACTTGAGGGTCAGCTGCGCATCATCCAAAGCATCAGCGAGAACCGAGTCGATCGGGTTCATACGGGTGCCCAGGACGGTCCACAGCGACGAGTCATCTAGTGGGAGGGCCTTAGCCTTAACGTGGACCTGCCAGTTCTCCCACTGGCCTGGAGCCCACCCAATCCACTCGGACAGATCGAATGGATCATCCGGCAGCGTCCACAAATTGCCCTCGCGGCGAATGAGATTCAGCAAGATCATGGTAGAACAGGCCCACTTCGCAGGGCCCAAAATAGGTAGCACCCTCGGCCACTGGAAGAGACCAAGTGGCAGAGCAGGATTCGGGGGTCCTAGCAAGAACTGCAGGAACTGCAAGTCGTCGTTGAACGTCAGTTCCATATAGTGGATGCCGTCACGCTGCTTCTTCGCGTGATGGTGCAGAAGGCCCGTCCAGCGCAGCTTCCCGCCGAACATATCCACGCGGATTACTACGTTCTTGCACTGATTAGGATCGTTTGGGATCTCCCGCATCCACTCCGAGATGTAGTGGTCGAAACGCAACTCCATGACCGCGGTGGTTGAGACGTTCTTCTTGAACGGGAACGATGCTCGAATGGTGTCGTTGTAGTGGACGCGGCCGAAGTACTCCAAGCCTTCGGATCCATCAGCAGGGTTGCGGTAGAAGGTGATAGTCGGCTTAGCCGCGCGCATCCATGCGAGTTCCTGACGCCAAGAGGCGACATTGGTCTCGATAGAATCTAGTGCCTTAGCACGCTCAAGCGTGAGGGTCATCTTGGATCAAACCTCTAGTTAGAGAACGCCAATGGGGCGCGACCACGGCCTCGTGTACCACTTGGGAATCTCCAGGCGCATCGCATAGCCGGCGACCGCGTCGCGAACCTTGACCGGGATGGTTGAGTAAGTCCCACCAGGGATCGGGTACAGCAAGTCCTGTCCCTTCCAGAGGCCCTGGAGGTGCATCCTGTTGGCTGCGAGCAGGGTCTGGACTCGCGGATCCGAGTCAGCGACGCAGCCTGCGTCGACTGGAAGAAACGGCAGTTCGACGGTGCGGCCGGAATCCATTACGCCGCGCGCGTACTCCTGGTTTCCGAACGAGAAATCAGGAAGTCGCCATCGGGCCTGATCGGTAAGAGTCCACTTCGGCCACACCGGGACATCGCAATCGACATCGAGGCGCACCGAAGTCTTCCCGATGCTTCCGTCGCCCTCCCACTCATAGAAGTCGGATGGCCCCACGAAGAATGGCAACTCGGCTGCCACCGTCATCACAACGGTCGACATGGCGTAGAGAGCCGGATCCTTCCCCTCCCATGAAGCTGACTCGTATGCCTGCGGTTCCTCCAGGAGGCGAACCTTGAGGTCGCGATAGCCATCCGACGTGGTGAAACGAATCGTGCTCTCCTGCACGTAATCCCATGCGAAACGCCACTTCGAGTCGATGGTCCTCCACGTCTCAGGGTCGTCGTCGTCGGCGAAGATGTTGACCGTGAAGACGACATCGCGTCGCTCCCAGCGAAAGTCAACGAATGTCTGGCCGAACGCTCCAGGTAGCCACAATGACTTCACCGGGGCGTCGATTGCACCCTTCAGGTTCGGCATGAGCTCGACGCCCTGGTCGCCCTTTCCATGGCCAGAGATCACGAAGTGCTCTCCATGGACGCCGAAGATCTCAATCCTGGCGGTGCGCTCCGAAAACTGGCCTGCCCCAGCGGGGAATGAACCAGTGGGAGGTAGCGGTCCACCGCCTAGCTGAATGGGGAGTAGTTCACTTACCTTTCCCACACCAGCCCCTCTCTACTAGTTAATGTCGACCGCGTACGCGTTGAGCTGGTCGAACTCGGCGTAGGACTGCCACGAGTAGAGGCCGAAGATTTGCTCGTTATGCGACGTGGTGAAGCTGCCAACGGGATGCCAGTCAGTAGCCCCGTCAAAGCGGAAGAACGCGGTACGCTTGGACCCCTCGACACGCATCGCCAACCACACCCACGTGTCAGTGAGGTCTGTTCCGTCACCGATGTTCATCACGAACGGCTGGTCGAAACCGTCGAAAGCCTTGACCTGCCAGTTGTTTACAGATGCCCTCACGAGTGAGACATGAGTAGCGCCGCCGAAGTATCCGTCCGTTCCCGACCCGGAAACCATCAACCCAGCAGATAGGTCGTTGAACTCTCCGCGGATCCGCATCTTCGTCTCAACCCAGTAGTTCTCGGGAAGGAAGACATACTTGCGCGCAATACGCATATCCTGACCAGGCTCAGTTGCAGCAGTTGGGAACGAGATGGTCGTCCCCGTGCACACCGCCTGGGTCCTGTCGGGTGGCTGGGTCCACAAGTCGGTGGGGACAGTGCCGATCGGATAGTCAAGGTTGTCCTCAAGCAGGACCACATTGCGCATGGTCTGCGGGACGGGTGCTCGGTCAGGCTTGTCGTCCAACCACATGCCGGCCGACGCGGACACCTTCAGCGTCGCTGGCGTCATGGTGCCCTGGTTGTACTGACCGATCGGCATCACAACCTTGACGTGACTGTTGAACCGAATTGGGTCAGCCGTGAAGAACCGGTACATCGTCTGGTGCGTGCCCGCGGTGATATCAGTGTCCGGGGCGCGGCCAGCTGGATATCCACCCTCAGGCATGGCATACCAACCGCCAGTGAAGAAATCCTCGGTGCCTGAAGCCATTACAGCGGCGATGAGCTCGCCGTCAACGAAGATCTGCACGTTCCCCTCAAGGAACGTCGCCTCAAAATCCTGCGCAGACGACACCGACAGGTAGAGGTGCTCAAGCTGGCCCGACCCATCAATATCAACGACAGTCAGCTTGCCGCGCGCCGGGAACGCATCATTCTTGACGCTGGCAACCTTGTACGTCTGGAACGCCCGCGGAGCATTGTCGTAGCGGAACTTGACATGCCCGTACACCGCGCCAAGGTCTGAGCTTGTCTTGTTGATCATCTCAACGCGCATGTAGCGGCTGAACGGAGCGAACAAGTTTCGGTACGCCGAAGCCTGGCCAGAGTCGAATCCACGCTTCGTGCGTCCAACGCTCGGGGTGGAGAACTCACCACCGCGCGGCCCGTACATGAAGAAGTCGTTGATGGACAAGTCGATGGCCGGCACAGTGTTGTTATCCAGGTAGACGCGGATTCGTCCGCCGTCCTCAACGAACGAATCGCGCGTCATGTCACCGCCGTTCGCGGCGAACCACACCTGCTCAAGTACGCCAGAACCGTGTGCCTCACCGAGGATCAGAGGCTTCTCACCAGCTGGGGCGGTAGCGTCAGCACGCGCAACACCAAGCTCCTGCGCCGTCAGGACAGTTCGTCCATGCGCAACGGCGAACCCCGGTGGAGTGACGCCAGCAGACCCGGATTCGAGATATCCAAACCTGGCCTCATGCTTGTTGACCTGCTTGGCGATATCGTTCACAGCGTCAGCTGGGAGGTACTCGCCATCAATCCAGTCGATCTTGAGAGTCATTCTTTGTCCTTAAACGCCGTACTTGCCGATGTAAGGCATCGCTTCCTGCGCAGCGGTTGTGCGCTGCTGACGCTTGAACTCGTCAAGGTTCGTCAGCTGATAGACGTTGTCGCCGTTGTGAACACGGCCCTGAACCATCGAAGGAACGCCCGAGGTATCTGGCTGGGCCGGCAGTAGGGGAGTGCCAGATGCACTTGCAGTTGATCCGTTCGTCGCAGTTCCCACGAGCAGCGACGACAAGACGTTCGTCAAGCCAGTTGCGATCTGGCCGCCGATCTGGAATCCGGCCTGAATGCCAGCCCCGGCGAGCTGCCCACCAGCGCCACCAGCGAGTCCGCCTGCGCCGGCAGTCGCGCCCATCGAGGCTCCAGACGCGGCCATCGATGCAGCGGTAGCCACGAGAGACCCGACATGGTTCCACGCACCCTGAATGCCTGAACTCAACGCAGGGAGGTTGTGCTCCTGCGATGAAGGTGCAGCACCAAGGCTTGCCCGAGGGTCAGCCGACTGCGACGCATCAGCGCCAGGCTGTGCCGAACCAACGCCGCCGGTTCCCGAGAGCAGCCCAGCCAGGCCACCGACGTTCGTCAGTGCGTCCTGCACGCCAGGGAGAGCACCAGGGTCTGGAGCGGGAGCAGTCGCCCCAGGCCCCGGTGCACCTCCGGTCGAAGGGGTGGTGCCAGCACCAGCCCCAAGTGTGAGAGGCCCGGGAGTAGCGGGCTGCGGAACGCCTGGCTGCTGGCCTGGCTCAGGTGGAGCGGGAGGCTGCGGCGTCTGCGGGAGCGGACCTGGAGTCTGCCCCGGGTAAGGCTGCGGCATCCACCAGCCGCCACCCTCGAACTGGCCGGCGTTCACCAGATGCATGAAGTCCAGGCCGTACTTCTTCACGGCGTAGTCGCGCATCATGAACTCGCCCTTGGACCCCATCAGTGGGACAGAGTCCGAGCGCCCAGTGCCAGGCCCGGTGATCAGTCCACCGCCGGCCTTACCTGGAATAGGTAGCCCAAGCTGTGGCGGATTCCACTGCGCGAAGACCCGGGCACCCCTACCCTCTGGTCGCACATCGAAAGGCGTGTAGCTGCCACCGCGTGGAAGTAGGAGCTCATTCTCTGCTCGCCCGAAGTGCGAGAGAGACTCGCGTCCAGCACGTCCAGACAGCCACAACCCGTGGGAGCCGCGCGGTACAAGCAGCTGCATTACATACGGCGAAGGACGCCCACCAGCGCCGACACTGGTTGATGTGTATCCGGGATCGGAGAATGTGCGGCCGAGCAACCTGGTCAGGTCGTCATTGGGGTGGATGTTCCCGAAGCCGGCTGCGTCGAGCTCGCGGTTGACAACGAAGTCGTCCGGTACGCGGTTTGCCTTCCCGAACGCGCTGTCAATCCCGGCTACCTGCCGCAGATGCTCTGATAGCGCGTCACTGCCGACCAGGTGACCCTTGCCGCTGGCAAGCGCTCGGAGCGTGCCGTTGACACCAGACCCCTTTGTGTACCCGTAGATGGCGTCGAGCTCGGCCGGAGTGAACGGGTTGTCCGACTTGCTGTACGGCCAGATATCGTTCGCGTACGCCCGCGCCCTGCCGAGATCCATCGCATCCGGGGCGGTGTGCGCGTGCGCAGGGGTGGCACCCTTCAGGAATCCGCGACGTGCAGCACTGCTCGCCACCGAGCCTGCACGTGTTCCCTTCAGTGCCGCGCCACCAGGAACGAACGCCGACGCGATGTCAAACGCGGACATACCGGCCGCGCGAGCAGGGTTACGACCCCACTCATCCCAGTGGACGGTGTTCTTACCGAACTGCCTCCACGCATCCCCAACAGATGGGGAACCGCCTCCACCGAGCCCAACAAGTGGTGCTAGACCGCGTGCAGCGCCACCGACCGCCATGGCTGGGTTGCCGACAGCCTGGTAGATCCCCTTACCTGCATCCCAAGCCGAGGACCCGACGCCGCCGAGGAAGTCTCCGACCTTTCCGAAGAACCCTCCACCCGAGAAGCGTGGTAGCCGGCGAGCGTTCAGATCATCGAACAGCTGCTTGCCGTAGTAGCGGGTGGCATCCCTATTGGTGACGAACTCACCACGCGACAGCCACGCCAAACCACTATTCGGATGACCACCGCTCTTGAACCCGTGCCCCTGGCCGATCTGGTTTGGAACGCCAGTGTTCGGGTCCTGCCCGTACTGCGACTTCGTGTAGGCAATCGCCGCGACGATCTGAGACCACGGGTCATTGATCGATCCGCCGACAGCGTTGTAGGAGTCAAACGTCGATGGCAGGAAGTTGAACAGACCCATGACCTGCTGGGTTCCGCCCTGTCCGTCGGAGTCATTCCCGTTGAACGAGAACGGATCACCGCCAGACTCAGTATCGATCTGCTTGACGAGAGCGTTCTCCCACGCGGCAGCGTTGGTGATTCCAAGCTGAGGCCCGTACATCTGCAGCGCCTGACGGATCATGGCGCGATAAGCGTTTCCGCCCTTCTTGCCAGGTGAAGCGAGACCACCGCCCTGCTGAAGAAGGTTGTCGTTGAATGCGATCGGCTGGATAGGAAGACCAGTCGAAGGGTCAACCTCGATAGGCAGCTGCCCGTTGCCGTACAGGAACTGGTTCAGGTACTGCCCTGATCCACCGTCACCAACGACATTGCCGAGTCCGCCGATGCCCTGCTGGAGCAGCTGCGAGAAGACATCCCCACCGCCGCCACCTGAGGAACCGCCAAGGTTCAGCCACCCTGACGCTGCCTGGCCGGCGCCATTGCCCACCTGTCGGGTGAGATCAGCAAGCCAATTGAAGTTGATCCCAGTGAGGTCGGTGAGCAGCTGCGTGCCGATCCCGAGCAGGCTGGAACCGATATTCCCAGCCTGGCCAACCAGGAACTGGGCGATGTTCGAAGGCTGCATAAAGTCGGGCAGCCCAGCGATATTCCCGAAGAGGCCGCCGCTGGAATCTCCAGTCAGCATGTCAGCAGTGACGCCGCCAGGTAGTCCACCCGGGTACTGCTGCATCAAACCTGGCAGCATGTACTGCTCGGCCCCGGTTGGGTAACCACCTCCAGTGGTCTTCACGTGAATGTGATCGCGATGACCCTGCGTATCGCCAGAACGGCCCAACGCATGGCCGTCCCCACCCACTGGCTGCCAGAAGTCCTGCCAGATGGTGGAATCCACGCCCATGGCAGCACCGTTGGCCTGAAGCCACTGGTTGATCTGATCTCCGAGCGCCTTACCCTCTGGGGTGTTGTAGTTCGGGATCATGATGTCGATGGCCTTGCCAGACGGGTGATCCTCGATGGCGTCCTCGCGGTAGCCGCCGATGTTCGCGATCTGTGGGAACATCGCTTCGACCGCGCGCTTCACGCCGATCGTGTTGACCTGCAGGTTGCCCTCACCGCCCAGGCGTGACTGCAGCGGCACGCCTGCCATCTGACCGCCGACGCTGGCCAGTGGGTTCATCAACCCGGCCACGGGGATCCCGTTGATCTGCGGCATGCCGGCAGCTGCGACCACGCCGGGGATTACCGGGGTGATGCCGGCGTTATTGACGCCCGGGTATCCGCCAGTTAGGTGCGTGCTCGACACGGTCGACGCAGGGGGTGCCGAAACAGGCCCTGGCTGCCCCTGAGGAGCTCCAGAACTGTTTGCTGGGGTGGTTGGCTTAGGGGACTGAACTGGAGGCGCAGGAGTGGCCTCAGGGGCCTTCGGTGAAACTCCCGGAGTCAACCCAAGGAAGTCCTTCGCATATGCGTCGAAGAACCCACGAGGACGTGAACCTGGAGCACCACTCTGGCCGAGGTCATACCCATGCTGGGCATCCAAAGCGCTACGCGACAACTTCGTGTTCGCGTACGGTGGCTTCTCCCAGTTAGGAGTGATATCAACCGGCCCAGCCTTAGTGGCAAGGTTGTCCTCATACCAGTGCCAGCCCTGCTTGATTGAGTCAATGGCAGCACGGCCGAAAGTCACGCGCTCATCCATGCGCGTAGAGCTGTTGGCAACACCCGCCTTGTTCTTAGGCTGAGGGCGATCCAAAATCGACGGAGTGACAGGACCGAACCATCCACCCGAGTCGAAGCGCGGAAGCTCCATACCATTCAGGCGGTTAAAGAAGTCGACGCCGTAGTACTTCACCGCGGCTGCATTGGTCACATGCTCACCGCGCGACAGCATCGCCAGGTTCGCATCATCGCGAGGGCCGCCGACGCCACCAACAAGGCCACCATCGGCGAACTTGTCAATGTACTTCTCGGTACCGTCAACAGTGAGGTTCGTGCGGAAACGTCCATCACCGTTCGGTGCGACAGTCCCATCCTCGGCCGGCACAGCAGGCTTGCGGTCAGTGATGACGACCGCATTGCCGGCATCATCGATATGAACCTCAGAAACACCAGAGCCGGCGAACACGCCAACACCTGGCTTCACCGACCCGAGGCCGTTGGCAAGTGTGTTCACCTGCTGGGCCTGCGCGGCACCAGCGCTCAAGCTGTTCGGGATGTCGCGCAACGCAGATAGCGACGCAAAGAGATCGCCCTGGCCGGTCGACTTCACCACGCCCTGAAGGTCATCCGGGAGGTTTCCAGTCGCACGCTTTCCAGCGATAACCCCCTGCTTAGCTACTTCAGGTAGCCAGGACGGAATGTTTTGGTCAACGAGCATCGCTGAGTACGCAGCGCGAACCTTGTCGAGTGCCTTCTGGTCCGTACTGGCTGCAAGTGCTAGATCACGAGCACTGACGCCGTACTTCTCCCAGATATCACCCGACTTCTTCCAAGAATCCGAGTTCTGGACGGCCTTCGTTGCCATGTCGTTGCCGCGCTGAAGAACGCTCTGACGCTCGGCGTCGTTGATCGGCAGGAGGGCCCGACCGAACTGGTTAGGGCCAGCGAGCCCAGAACGGGCAGCCGCATCAATCGTGTTGACCTGGCCCTGGCCCTGGAACGTGAACGTCTGGGCAGCCTGCAACGCGGCAGCCTTGTCAGCCGAACCCGTAGTCTGATCTACGGTCGTCTGCAGCTGCTTCAGAGCCTCGTTATGGGCATCGGCATCCTGCGCAGCCTTACGGTGAGCATCACCGAGAGCGCTGATACCCAAGGTCAGTGCGGAGATTGCAGCCGAGAAAGCAAGACCTGGGCCGATGAACAACCCGAGCCCCTTCAGGGCGCCGAGAAGCGATCCACGCCCAGCGCTACCGATCTTCCCGGCAGCGACGACGGCTGCCCCGCCGGCATTCTCGAACTGCTTCGTCAGATCCTTCGTTGACGACAACGCTGGGAAGGCAGCCTTGTCGACATTCTTCACAGCCTCGGCCGACAACTTGATCGGCTTAGCGGCACCAGCTGCAACCCCGCCCAGCGACTGCAAATTCGCCTTGAACTCGTTCAGCCCACGGTTCATCGGACCGAAGAAGTTCGAGGTGCGGTGATACTGGGCCAGACCGCCCATCACCTTGCCGTAGTTCTGCCACGCAGTGGTCAAACCCTCAACGATCGGGCGAGCAGTACGCCACGACAGATAAGCGATCAGCAGGTTCTTCGCCAGGCCAGTGTTCTTCTCGACCCATCCGGCGATCTTCGAGAACGTTCCCAGCACCGAGAAGAGGACAGTGGACCATTCGCGTGCGGTCTCAACCATGTCCCCGATGAACGGACGCATATCCTTGACGGCGGACAGAATCTGACCGACAAGATCGCGTGCACGTGAGAAGTAGTTAGTCAACCCCTGCTGGGTCGAAGGCTCCTTCAGGAAGTCAGCCAGCCTCGACGTAGCGCGCTCGATGGTGGTGATGAAACCGCCCTCGAACCCGGTGGTCTGCGCGAATGCACGCGACACCGAGGAGATGATCGAAGCGATGTTCAACAGCGTGTTGCCAAGCGCAGTAAGCGAATCAAGACCAGAGTCGATCCACTCATTCAGCGTCCCGTCATCGGAAACTCGCTGAGTGAATGCATCGAACCTGTCGAGCACGCGCGTGAATGCGTCGGCGATGCGCGGAAGGAACTGCGCTGAATCGGAAGTCAGGCGCAGAACGCCGTCGATCAACGGCTGGAAGGCAGCGGAGAAACGCTGCAAAGCAGTGCCATTGGCACCAAAAATGCGGTCCAGGAACGACTGATTCTGATCAGTCCCCAAAGACGCGGCCAGAGCCTTCAGATTGGCATTCAGGCCGGAAGCAGTACGACTCAACCCACGATCAAGCGTGGGCAGCGCCTTGTTACCAAGATTCGTGATCGTACGATCCAAATCCTGGAACAGGTTGTTCTGAGAGTTGCCAGACAGGCGATTCCATGCGCCCTTGAAGTCCAGAAGCGCGCGCACAGCAGACTGTGCATTCGGAGCAAGCTTCTCCATGGCCTTGTCGAGCTCGGAGATGTTGCCCTTCTCGACAGTGTCGAGGGCGTCAGAGATGCGATCGAGCGCATCAACTACAGAGTCGGCGTTCTGCACGCCCTTCTGGTTTGCGT
The DNA here is from genome assembly GCF_002592005.1 of Mycolicibacterium palauense. Taxonomy (GTDB): domain Bacteria; phylum Actinomycetota; class Actinomycetes; order Mycobacteriales; family Mycobacteriaceae; genus Mycobacterium; species Mycobacterium palauense. Next base: position 92,806 of record NZ_NVQF01000007.1, read on the forward strand.
CGAAAGTATCCTCGGCAACGCGCTTCGCGCGGACCTGCACATCCTGCAGATGGTCAACAGCCTGCAGGTAGCTCAACTGATCACGGCGAAGTTCCAGCAGCGAACGCTGTCCGCCCTCGCGCAGGCGCTGAGCAGCCTCCTGCACGCCCAGAACCGCGTCAGCGACATTCAGCGACGAGCGACGGTTCTCGCGGTTAAGATCCTGGATCTCGCGGATCGTGTCGCGGACGGCCGAACGGTAATCACGGTACGAGCGCTCAAGGTCGCGATTCGCCCGCTGCTGGTCACGAGCGTTCTGCTCTGCATTCTTCGAATCAGTCGCGTACGCCTGGAATGCGGCCCCGAGACCGCGCATACCAACCGCAAGGGCACCCACCGATGCGGCAGCACCACCCAACAATCCGGGCAGCGCAAAAGCGCTCTTCCCCAACGCATCCAACGCAGACGTTGCGGAACCAGCCGCATACGCGAGCGCTGGAAGCGCATCAAGTCCGATTACCTTGACATTGAGGCGAAGAGCCCGAGAAAGCGAATTACGCTTGAAAATGTGCTCAACCGTGGACAGATCACGGCGAAACTGCTGAAAGTCAGCACGAACGGGAACGGTGACAGGATCGAGCTCCTGCCGGCGGCGCCACGCGGCTACCTCAGCGGAAGCCCCCGCCATGTTGGCTTCAAAGTCGATCTCGACAGGATCGAAGCGCATGGCAGCGAGCTTCGTATCAGCCTCTACCTTGAATCGCTTCAGGGTAGGGATGATTCGAATGGCGGCTTCACCAGCCAACACAGCCATTACGTCCCCTTAGCAGATTGCAAACGGCGGTTCTGACGGCGCATCTCACGCTCTGCCTTTGCGACATTGCGTGCCTGCGCGCGTTCGACCGCGCTGAGCGTGCGCTTACGTGAGCGCTGCTTCCGCAACTCCAGCCCAGGAATGACAGGACGCGGCAAGGACTTACCGACCTTCACCTCGATGAGGGTCTTCAGAAGCGAAATCTCCTCGGTGTGACCGAAGATTCGCGGCCTTGACGGACCATCGTCATCCCGCGTGCGAGACCCCATCCATTCAATAGTTTCTGGGTCGCAGAGGACGGCTTCGTTGGTCATGGTGCCCGGCATATTCATCAGGACACCGAAGAATCCGAGTAGCTCCTCGACGGGGCGCTTGCGCCTCCAGGACGTGGGGCCAGCAGGAACCCACTGGAAGTACTCGTAAGCAGAGAAACTCAGAAGATGCTGGAAGTCCCAGCAGATCGCTGACCAGTATCGGTCAACGACCTGCATCAGCCTTTTAGGTCATCGTCCTCAGAGGTACCGAAGAAGTGCTTCAGGTACAGGACGTTGAAGTTCTCCCAGATGTGGTTCGGCAGATCATCGAACAGCGCATGAATGGCGTCGAACTGATCACCGAACAGGGCCTTCTCGCCCTCTTCGACCGACTTCGCATTGCGCCAGGCGTCGATCTGCCTCTTGGTTGGCTCAGTCAGGGTGATGCCATTGAACTCCAGAGCCGGAACCTCGTTCTCGGTCTGCAGCTTCTCCCAGACGGAATCCTTCTTAACGGTTGCCACTTCATCTGCTCCTATCTAAAGTGGACAGGTGGAAACCCCAGCCCCGCAACAGACGTCACAGGGCCGGGGCCACAACTACTTACGAAGTAGTGACGGTGAAATCCACGTCATCGGTCTGGCCGTCGAACGCGGCGGTGACGGTCGCAGAACCAGCCGCGAGTGCCGTCACAAGACCGGACTGGTCAACCTTCACAGCAGCGCCAGCGGAGACGGTGTACTTGGTGATAGGCGTGTAGTTCAAGGTGTTCGAGCCAGTCACAGTGATCTGCTCGGTGTCGCCAACGACAATCGACGCAGACGAAGCTGCAGCGGTAATCGAGGTCACCGGAGCCACGAATCCGGCCTTCGCCACGAGACGCAGCCAGCCAGGTCCGCACCAGCCCTGAAGGACCGAGAACCCCATGGTCTTGTCCTTCGTCGCACGGAAGGTGATGCTGTACGACACGGCACCGTCATCCTGCGACTGCTGAGTGTCGACGTTCACAAGCTTCACGCGCGGCATGATGTAGTAGGCGTACAGCTCGTCGCCGTTCACATCGTCGGTCGCAACCAGGTAGGCGCGGTAGTGGATGTTTCCAGGGCGATCAGGAGCCTTGATAGTCACACCACCTCCGGTGCTCACATCAAGGTTGTCGTCATCGAACTCGATGCCCCAGAACTTCTCCAGCACAACCTTGTTGGTCTCCAGGAAGTTCGCCTGGAACTCGATCACACGCTTGGAGATGACCGTACGCACAGGCTCGGAATCTCCGTAGCCCTCGATGTCGCTCGACTCGATGTTGTGAGTGAGGGACACGCCGGCCTGCTTCTCGATGATTCCGGCCGACTCTGCGGTCGCGGGGATGTCAAGATCGCCGGTGACAGTGTCCTCGAGAGTGCTCACGGACGCGTTGTCCATGTTGTCGAACAGGATCGCGAACTCCATGTGCACGCGCACAAGGTCGTTCTTTGCGTCCCGAATGGTCTCAAAGTCAGCCATTTAGGTGAATCCTCTTAGTGGGAAAGGGTTTTCAGAATCCCCGCATAGTTGGGGAGATCAGCGGGCTCACGGATGCCCAACTTGAACGTGACCGGAATGAACTTCTCGTCCACATAGCGCTCAGGGACGACCTGAGGTCCGGTCCACTCATCTGACGACACAAACCTGTGCTTCGAACCATCCGGAAGATGGATCGGAGTCGAAAGTAGAACCTTCTCGTCCATCATCCTGCGAACGAAATTCGTTAGCTTCCAGGACTCATGCCTCGTCGGAGTGATAGCCGCGATCTGAACAAGGCACTGATCAATACGAGTCTGATCATCGACCTTGCCTGGCTGTCGCCAAACCCGCAGAGTAGGCTGCGTACCTCCGAACTCTTCTCCAGGGCTGAGCTCGTAGTGACCTGGCTTCATCCAGGTGCACAAAAAGACCCTGTCTCCGAGTAGCCACTCAAAGTAGCTGACCACCAACTGTTCTACGTCGATGTAACCGCCCTCGAACCAGTCAGGCAGTTCGAGCACGACATCTCCTAGATTGCTGGTAGGTGCTCGTACAGGGAGTCTCGAAGATCGTGACTTCCCTCGTACGGGTTGTAGCTGTGGCGGCCGAACTCATCAGCCGCGGCGTACTCAACGGCGACGGTGATCTGGCCTACCCAGCGGTCATCCCTGTAGCCGCCGATGAACACTTCGCCGTAGACCGAGTTCGCCATGCTTGTCGCGTCGTGGTCCGAGTCGGGACTTCGCGCGTAGAGCTTCGCGATGTAGGTCTCCATCACGCGAGTCACGTAATCCGAGACCAACGTGAAAACGTGATCGCCAGTGAGGATCTTCGCCAGGCCAGGGTTTGGATCAGCGTAGAAGTAAGCGCTGCCACCCTCCGCGTTGCGGATCAGGCCGTTGTCCCTAGTCAACGCCACCCACCACCTGAACCCAGTGATACTGCGGGCGCGACCCCGACATCGAGTGCTCGTAATCCCACCTCGGCGGTGAGATCACCTTGTAGGAGAAACCATCGATCAGGAGCTGGTCTCCGAACTTGACCTTGATCCCATTGCGCTTGTTGGGGATCCCGATCATTCCCTCAGTGTTCGATGACTCGCCCCTGCGCATCGAAGGAGACGCAGATAGGCCACCGAGCATGACGCCCTTGACGGTTCCCACGTGGCCGAAACCGTTCGGACCAACCCTGGTGACTTCACCAGACTCGTTGACGGGATCTCCATACTTGTCGCGCTTCACCGCGCGATACACCTCGGCCTCGGGGCGACTCACGAGTGCTCCGATTCCTCCCAGCCGGGATCGCCAGGATTGAAGTACGGGATCGCCTTGCCCAAGCCCATGGCCCGGACATAGCCGAGTGTCATGTCAAAATCGTCGCGGTAGGTGCCCTGAGTCCAGAGACCACCGCCAGGACGGAAACGCCGGAAGTAGGCGTACTCAACGTCCGTAAAGAAGCCCGGGGGATATGCTCGCTGATTCAACGACGCGGACTCGGGGCCCTTTACGTCGTAGATCACCTTCCGAGGATTCTCGAACTCGCGCCGCGAGGCGGCGAGCACGATCCCCTTGACAGTCGGTGGGAGATCAGCAGCATCCCGATCGGGCCACATCTTGCCGGCGATGTCGCGAGCCCACCAGGATGCGTAACGGAGAATCATCTCCGCACGCGACACCTCATCAGTGTCGAACTCTTCGTTCATCCAGGTGGCAAGCTCTGCGACAGTGGCAAGCTGATCAGCCGAATCAGCCACTGCTACCCCCGGTTACGCTACGGTCAGTTCCCAAGTCTTGGTCACTCCACCAACCACTGCGGTGATGGTGGTGGTGCCAGCGGCAACACCAGTGACAAGACCCGCATCGACAGTCGCCTTGGTCGGATCCGAGGAGTCCCAAGTGGCCTCCCACGCGCGATCGTCGTCATGGTCATCAATCAGCGTCAGCTGGCGCGTGTTGTTGGCGCCAGCAGCCGCGGTCACAGCCCCGGTGTTACCCAGGTCGGTGCCGGCCGAAGTGATTGCCAGCTGCAGACGCGTCGCGCGGACGAAGCCAGGATCGGGATCCACAACAGCCTTGTAGCCGCACCAGGTATCCACCAACGAGCGGTCAGTGGTCAGGCTCGAGTCGTAGTCACCCAGCCAGCGCAGGGCGACGCCGTTCTCCGAAGCGACAGCCGAAGTGGCCACCACATTTGAGAAAGGCTTGCCGGGAGCGCGGGTAACCATCACGAAGGCAGTCGGATGGAACAGGAACGCAGCGCCGTGAGGAATCGTGTCGACCACAACAACCTCGTAGTTCGCGATGCGACCGATGCGAGCAGTCTGCAGACGCGACGCGCCAGGCTCGCCGGCCGAGTCGTAACGCACGAAACGGTCATCGAGAAGCAAAGCCTCTTCCACAGCCGAACCAACCAGCAGGAAGCGACCCTCGCGGGGAACCTTGGCATCGTTCAGCTGACGGCGGGCACGGATCACGCCGTTGTAGATCGCGTCATCAGCAACCGAAAGGATCTGCTGATAAGGCGCATTCTTGATGGTGTCGGCGACGCCGAACTCCAGCTGCTCAGAAACCGAGCGCACCTGGCGTGGAAGAACATCCACTCCGAAGCTGCGCACGTCGAGCTCGCGCTCTTCGTCGGTCAGGGCGATCAGGTTGTAGACAACATCGGTCAGCTTGACATCGATGGTGGTCTCAGTCAGATCGCTGACCTGCATCAGACGGTCAGCGCCAGTGGCACGAAGCTGACGCGTGTGGGCGATGGTCGGCTGCGGGATACGGATGGTGATGGTATCGTTGTGCTTGCCGGCGAAGTCCCCTAGGCCGTCCTTCCATACGTAGTATGGGAGCACAAGGTCTTCCTGCAGCATGCCGAGGATCGTATTGATGATCGCATTCGGCTTCACAAAGGCGTTTGCCATTTGTTGCTATCCTCTAGGATCGAATTGATGGATTATCAACGGCGCGTAGTCAAGCCGCCGTTCTTGCGGTCCTTGCGAATCTCTTCCAGAATCGACGCTGCAATCGCGTCGTCACTGTCGTCGTCATCGGGACCGCCACCACCAGGTCGCAGGAAATTGGCCTCGTCCTTGTCGGACTCCCTGGGAGCCTTCGGCTTCGGTGCCTGCTTGGTGTGAGTACCGCTCTCACTCAGAGCGTCGAGTAGATCAGACATGTTCGTGCGGACAGTGTCCTCGTCACCATCGGTGACAACGAACTTGAGGAACTTCGCATCCAAGCCAACCTCGTCGGCTAGATTGCGAATCATGGTCTCGCGCTCGGTATTCTGCTTGAATGCAAGGAGTTCAGCGATCTGCTGATCCTTGGCAGTCTCACGAGCATCGCGCTTCTCAGCGTCGGTCATCGCAGCCTCTTCAAAAGGCTTCAAGCGCTCGACCTCTGCCTTAAGTGTATCACGTTCCTGCGTAACCGGATCCAGCTTCGTCCTACGATCACGCGTCAAACGCTCGGTCACCATCTTGTTTCCCCATGCAACAGCGGCGTCCTTATCGGCGAACTTCCACCATTCAGCCGCCTCTGGAGGGGTGATCTCTGAAGCCGAATCAGGCTCAGCGACAGAGGAAGTCGATGTGCTGGCTGCGTCCCCGCCATCTGGCGATCCATCGGCTGCACCATCTGGAGCACCACCGATCACAGGCCACACAGGACCGCGGGAAGTCATCCCAAGGGCGCGCATACCGGTAGTTGGGTGAATCGGCAAAACGGCATCGTCATACATCACGTAATCTCATTTCTCCGAACGAATTTCGGCTGTTCGTCAACCGCCCTGGCTAGGTAGCCAGTGCATCTAGCTGCCCGCGAGTCCATTCGACCTGCGGGCTGAAAGGGGTAAACCCCTGCTCCTCAAGCGCATTCAATCGCTGCTCTAGGTCAATGCGCGCACTCTGTACGCTGGCGCGCTCAGCGGTGTAAGGCTCGTACGCCTTGCGGAACTCCTGAATGATCTTGTCGTTCGACTTCCAGTAGTGCTTCCGACTGATGTCGTCCCACATATCTCGGTAGTACAAAGCCTCAGCGTCCCAAGTTTGTGCATTCGAATACACCGGCCGCAGTTGGCAACGACAGTTGTCATGAACCTTCGCGACATTCGTGTATCCCTTGGGGAGCTCGCGCGCTTCAGGGTTGGCCTTGAAATCCCTGTCAGCCTTGGTAAGAGTCCCATTCCACTTACGGCGGCCACCCTGGTTGAACGAGTACTTCCGATAGACAGCCCCGCGCGAGGCGAGGAGCGCGCAGAAGTAGCATGGGTTTCCGTCAGTCACCCGGGCCCAACCAATGAGCCGCTCATCTCGTTCAGCGGTGCGCCCCATAGCATTGCGCCCGCCGTTCATTGCGTGACGGATTCCAGCACCAGCGCTATTCGCCAACCCCGAGTACATCAAGTCAGATTCCTTGCCCGGCATCTGCGCCTTGATATTCGAATTGCCCTGGATCGCCAGCGACGTAGAGGCGTCAGCCTCGGGGAATGGATCCAACTCCACCGGCTGCATACCATCGGATGGCGCGCTGGGGATGTGGGTAGTCGCGAACCTCACCGCGGGTACACGGCCAGGTGACTCCACGTCGGGAACAATGATGGGCAACGGGTCAGCGGATCCGACGCTCGCGAATCGCACGTCCTCGATGAACACGGACGCCACACGCTGACTCTGCAGATATGCGGTCCTGACCAATGGGACTGCCGCGCTCAACCACAGTGGCGTGCTCAGGTCGAGTTCCTCGAACCGCTGAATCGCCCACACCGGGTATAGCGCAACAGCTAGTGCCGCAGCGATCGAATCCTGATCCTCGCGGTGTAGCAGAGTTCGATATGCGACGTACGCCTCAAGCGCGGAGAGTCCCTGGTCTTCCTCTACAGGGGCCGTCATGCCGCGGTCTTCGGCTGGCCGGTGTCGTTCCTGGTCGAAGGAGTGTTGCGGCTGGAGCCAGGTCGGCCGGCATCAGAGCCGCGCCCGAGTGAATCACCAGCAACTGGCTTGACACCCGCCACTTCGCGCAAGTACTTGTAGACCGGCTCGTCAGATAGGTAGTTGTCCTTCCAGCCCTTGACCTCGGACTGCTCGACACCAGGGATCTTCTCCCAGGCAGCCCACTTCGGAACCCCAAGCTGATCCACGATCTTGCCCCACGCATCGGCGAACTGCGCCAGCGATCGCACCTCAACGTCCTGCCAGTGCACGCGTGCATGGAAGTCGTCGGCATCCTCGCCACGACCCTCAACGTATGCCGCCAAGCGCATGACCTGTGCATGCGACTCACCCATCACGGTCTGCTTCTCGAACAGGCGCTGGTAGGTCTGCCGGCGCGCGCCATCCAACGCGTCAGCGGCAACGTTGACCACCTGGCCCAGAAGGTTCGGCGGAAGCTGCATCACGGCAGCGAACGTCTCCAGATCGGCCTTGTAGGCCGCAATGAAGCCATCCATGGTGGTCTCATCGAGCGTGCCAAACCTGGCCTGCACGTCCGACGCAATGAGGATGTCCTCATTGGAGATACGGATCTTGTCCTGCTCAACACCCTCGGGTGTGTCAGCCTGCTCGAGGCCAGTGGCCCACCGCACCTTGAAGCTGTTGAAGTGCTGCACCAGCAGACGATCGAATGCCGTCTTGTCGATACGCGCAGCCAAGTCAATGACCGGCTCAACATCTGACCAGCAGCGGCCCTCAAGGTCGATCTGGTTGATATACCGTACGAACGGTGGCTTACCGTACTTGGTCTCGACCTCTTCACCGACCGAGAACTTGTTGCGAACGCGGGTCAGCTTGATGTAGTTACCGTCAGGTAGCCACCAGCGCCACTGCCCATTCGGCAGCTTCTCCAGCGCATACTCCGGGTACTCGTCCCCGTACGGATCCTCGTACAGTGCGAACACGCCCATGGGGGAGACGGCGCGCAACACCGCCATGTCACTGGTCGTGCCCTCGTCGGAATCGACAGTTCCGGACGTGACGCGCACATAGGCGTAGCCGAACGTCATCACAGCACGGTTGATGGCGATCTGCTGAGACCCCATCTTGTTGCGATTCCAGGTCTCCCAGGACTTCTCGGCGTTCTCAGTCTCGCCGGCCTTGCGATATCCATCCACGATCATCTGCTGCGCAAACGTGGAGATCATCAACGGAATCCACGGCGTGCGAGCCATCTTCTGCAACACAGCACGCTCAGTGTTCCGCTTCAGCGGCTTCACCTCAGGCTGCTTACCGGAGGCCCACAACTCCAGGAATCGGAGCCGGTTCTTCTCGTTCTCAAACTCCGGGTAGACGGTCTTATTGAGGAACTTCTCCAGCTCCTTGCCACGCAGATCGCCATCCGGGAAAGTGATCGGGGCAGGGGAGTACTCAGGGATGAATGGGTCAAGATTGTTGTAGATCACCAGACACGTCCTCCTCGAGGCTTACCCTCATATGGCTTCTTCTCGGTGAGAGCCTCAGCCCGCTTCATGTTCAAGCCCCACAGGGCGTAACTCACGGCACAGACGCCAGTGATGTCGATAGTTGTGTCGGCGCGGGCCCAACCCCAGCCGTTGTACTCATCCTCGCCGACCTTGCCGCCGATCATGTACTGGCGAGCACCAGCAAGACCCACCTTCAGGGAGTCATCCCCTAGATGGACGAGCGTCTCGTCTGTGCAGGAGTCGTAGAAGAATCCAGTGGCCCCCATGATCTCTCGGGTGCCGAACGGGATCACCTCAATGCCAAGCGCTTCCAGCTCGGGGATCAACGCGCCGGCCCGTCCGCCAGCCTGTACAACCACCGCTAGCGGCTGTTCACTGTTGATGGCCTTGTAGATCGAATCGACAGCCTCGACACACCACGAGATGCCACGCCCGGACGACTCAACCTCGACCTGCTTGCGGCCGTCAGCTGTGTAGCCGGCGAGAGCGATAGATGCCTTCGATCGATCTGGGGCAGCATCGACAGCGAGAACAATGCGAGAGGTGATCTTGGAGTCTGGGTCCTTCAGTGACTCCCACAGATCAGCGTCAATCGGGGCCTTGATCGAGGCGTCAGCCCACAATCCGAGGCGTTCCCGAGCGAACTTCTTGTCATCGAGCGACCCGCGCTCAACTGATGCGATGTAGTCCTCATCGAGGCGAATGCCAAGCGCTGGGTTTGCCTTGTACCACTGCTCGCGGTCATCGAGCTTGCACTTCGGATCGGCGCACCACTCGAATAGCGCGATGCGCTCCTCGTGATTCATTCCGCGATCCCGGGCGCGCAGCAGCACCTCGGAGTCCTCATCGCCGGTTGAGGATGTGTAAATGACCTGTGGGTTCTTCCGCGCAGACAGCGCAGGGATGAGTGCGGCCATCATCTCGGGATCCAAATCGTATGCCTCATCGAGGATTACGAGATCACCGGAGAATCCGCGGCCCTGGCCCTTTCCTCGGGCCTTGTAGAGCAGCCGCGCGCCGTTGTGAAGCTCAATGCCCACGTTTCCATTGCCGGAACGCTTCTGCTTGACATACTTGTCAAGGCCAGGGCATTCCTCAATGATCGCGCACATGCGCAAGTACGACTCGAACGCTGTATCGAACAGCTGAGCCGTGTGGATGATCAGTTTGGATCCGAACAGGAACAGATGCACCAAGGCCAAAGCCTCGGTAATCGCCGTCTTTCCATTCTGACGTGGGACCAGGAGTACGGCCTCCATCGAGGCCCACTTGCCAGTTACCGTCTCTCCCAACAAGTCCCGGAGGACAAGCTGCTGCCACTCGTCTAGGTAGTAGCCGATGGCGTTGAGGAACGCGATGGCGCGGTCGCCGCGAGAGCGGACATACTCAGGCACCCAGTAATTCGGGGGTACTTGATTCCCGATTCGTCCCATAGGGCGAACCGTCCGTTTCTTGGATTACTCCGGAAGCGCGAAGTTAGCGATCAACTTGTCCAGCGTGGACTGGCCTTCCGTACCTGCCTCGGTATTGCCGAGTTTCAACTGCGCCAACAACTGACGCAGAGCGAGCCGCTGCTGGCGGATCTCGCTGATGATGGGGTTAACCACCAGATGCACCTCGGCGACTTCCATGCCGCCAGTGCTCACCTGAAGTGCGGTAGCGATGTCGTCGGACAACTTAATCCACTCAGTGGACTTGCCCTTCAGCATTCCGCTCAGGCGCTCGATGATGTCTGCGGTCCTGCATGCCTCAGCTAGGATGAAGTAACCGGCCGCATCAAACTCGGTTGACTCAGTAACGTCATCCCACAGCTTCTTACCCCAGGGGTTAAGCCCCTTTGGTGGCTGCGGCTCCGACATTCATCATCTCCCGATACCAGGACCAGTGAGTGTCCTGTGCGTGTTCCCAGCCCGCGATGAGGCGGTGCAGCTGATAGTCCGGGGTCCGGTACTGGTCAGTCGCACACTTACGCTCATCCTCGGCCTGTAGCGAGTAGAGGCGCTGAAGCTCAGCAACATCAGCTGCGATGCATCCCTTGACATCCTCGAGCGACAGGCGGCCCTTCCAGATGGGCTTGACCTTCTCTGTGTCGAACGAAACGGATGGAGCGGGCATACTTCAGACCTCCCTGGCTACAGTATATCAGCAAACACGTTAGATGTGCTTTCAAAGATCCTGTTTCACACCACAAGTCGTCTCGTAATGTGACTCCACGAGAGCGTATGAGGAACACAGCCACATACCTGTTCCACGGAGGATGAGTGCGCGGATACCTAGACCAGAAACACCACGTCAGTGTCAAACACTGGGCGGTATCGAAGGTGACGAACAACCTAGGCGACTGGGATGAACGGCTCGTGGTCCCAGAGGGGATGCACTGGATCGTGATACCACCGTTCGGGACCTGTTTCTCCCCGGACGTTGAGTGGTTCCCGACCGGCAGCCGAGCGCACGCATACCTTCAGTCCATGAAGAACGACCTCGACCTGAATCCGATTGGAGCTCAAGCGAAGTGATAGGCGAGAACTTTCTCGATTTCAAAGCTTCAAATTTTGTCGATGTCAAAGCTTCATACGTCGAGAACTGCCTGGAGCCGCAAGTCGTTCGGCTGCGAGCACGATCCGCTCTGCGCACCAAGACATTCGACACGCTAGTAGGGCGAGGAATGTCCGGTACGCTCCCACTCATGGCGACGGCAATGTCGCTCAAGGTGAACATGCTGGCAATCCGCAAGACTGGCACACAGTCACACTCGAACGGACTCGGCGAGGGCCGTCTCGGACTGCAGTGGGTCTTCTTCGATGACTTCATCTCCAGCGGAGCGACATTCGTTGAAGTGCACAAGGCGGTCAGCGCAATCGCCAAGCGAAACAAGTTCAAGACCGAGTGCGTCGGCGCGTTCCTGTACGAGGCGAAGCCACGGAACCGGTTCAAGACGATCGAGGACCTTCGTCACGGCTACTGCCGCATCGGGAACTACCTGTCCGACCTGGAGAAAGCGCAGACGAAGAAGTGGACCGTGGCAGCATGACGACGAAAGTCGACGCACCCAATGGGACGACGTGGCAAATCACAGTGCCTGATGCCACAACGATCACCGTCTGTTTGGTAGACCAAACGTATTCCCCGCTGTGTGGAGTCATAGCCAGAGACACAATCGGAGTCGGCGCAGCAGACAGCGATGACAGAGTTCGACTCGCGATCGCATCCGCACAACTGCGGATGGTGCACAGGTACTACAGGAAACGGCGACTTCAGAAGCTGGTGAAGGAGTTCACCGAGTGAAATGGATCAACGTCTCTGACGAGAACCCCGGATTCAGCGCCTACTACGCGAAGCCAGACGACAATCGCCTCTACGTCATCCGCCGCAAGAAGCCGACCGAAACCTACAAGTCGGTCATCTGGCGACTCTTCACCCGATCAGGCGGCGAACCGCTGCGCGTCATCTACACGTCGCAGACGTTGAAGCAGGCGAAGGCATTCGCCGACGAACTAGAGAAAGCAAGGGAAGGTGAGTCCGCGTGAGCTACAAGCTTCCAGACAAGGAGATCGAGAAGATCCTCCGAATCGTCAAGACCAACTGTCAGATCCACATCGAGAACGTCAAGCGACTACCGCAAGACGCAGGAGATGAGAGCAGCTGGCACAGTCTCACATGCCGGGACTCTGTCATCAGTCACCTCACCTCCGCGATCGACGCGCTGGACCTGTATGCCATGCAGCGTGGAGTCGAGATCCTGAGGACGATGCCCACATGATGCCAGTCATCTGCCCAGCCTGCCTCACCCTAATCGGCTACGGCACAGAGGAGACGGCCCCCATGTACGCAGCGAGCCACACACCACTGTGTACGGCGACCGATGACGAGCGGGAGGCCGCCGCCATGAACATGCGATTCAAGACGATCATCAGCGGACTCAACCTGTGATCAAGGCAATCCGATACGGCATGTGGGGCGTTGTAGCTGTCGGGTGCATAGCCGGCTGCGTCAGCTGTGTTGTCGAGAAGCCAGTCGACACCCCCGACTTCCACGGAGACGACGTTCCCACAACGCTTGTGTGTACAGAAGTCGAGTAGTCCAGCTAGACTGGCGAGCCATGAAACGGATCCCCGTCGCGCTCGCCAGTCTGGCACTTCTCACAGCACCAACCGCTGGCGCAGATGAGATGGAAGATCTCTTTGACTTCGCCATGCAGGAGGCCGGCGTAGATATCCCGGGCTCCAAGGAACTCGAGCTAGGAGTAGCTAGGCAAAACTGTGAGCTACTGCGAGGCGGTGTGTCGCCACAGGCAGTAGTCACCAATGTGGTAGTTCTGTATCCAACGCTTTCCACTGACGAAGCGATTACTTTCACACAAATGTCGGTGAATCTGCTATGCCCTGACCAACTTCAGATGGGGTACAGTCCTCGCTATGGCACGCGAGACCTTAGTCCGAATGTGGGACGACTTAGATAAGAGCCAGTTAGCAGACACCACACGAGAGCTCGGCTGGGACGGTCAGATCTACGTCCTGGACCTCACAGAGGAGCACGCTGAAGAGCTTCAGTCCCTTCTTCAGCCTTACCTCGATTCGGCGCACGAACGACTCCGATGGACTAAGGGCCGTCGTGGAGCAAGAGGCGCCACATCAGCTCCTGTAACGCAGTCAGGTAGAGGGACCTCCTCTTCTACCCGATCGTTCGGGGACAAAGAGACCCGTGCAGCAATCCGACAGTGGGGGCGGGACAACGGGTACGAGGTCTCCGATCGAGGCTTCCTTCCCTCTTCCCTTGTAGAGGCTTATCAGGAAGCTCACGAAAAACGCCGGCCGAGGGGCAGTCGTAAGCGTGCCCAATAACCGCGCAGGTGACATAGACCCTCATTTCAGAATGTGTCGCGTTTTCGGTCACGCATGGAACTACACAACCGTTAAGCGCGACGGCCGCGACTTCATCCAGGGCCTAGCCTGCATTCGATGTGGGACTGAGCGCTATATCAGAATCGACCGGAGGACTGGTGAAGCGTCCGGAAGTCGATATGCTTACCCGACTGGGTACCTTCTATCCGAAGGTGGCGCTCTGACCCCCAGGGAGAGGTCTGAATTGCGCCTCACTGAAGTAAGTACCCACGTCAAATAGATAGGCGGTTAACGGTGAGGGCCATAGTGATATGTCCAGATCTGCAGTCATGTGAGATCGAAGACGTTGAATCAGATGGATTGAATGCGATCCAACTGATCGTCGGGGGGGACGTAGACGTTGTCACTACTCCTCATGCGAGCCTCTTTATGAATCGAAACGCGAAAGACTTGAAGCTGCCCATCAACGAGCTCGCAACGTACCTGTGGTGGCGGTTAAACCCCGCTATGGAGGCTGTCGACGTAATCGGGGGGAAGTGCGTCGTAATGGGCCCCACATCGCACGGAGAGCCAACAGACTGCACAGAGCCAGTGATTGTCCTGTGCGGCGAGATGGAGCGCATAGCTAAAGCGATCCGCGCTTCGTCACCCTGATCGCAGTCCCAGTGAAGCAAGTAGAGCCTCTTCGCGCGCAAACGGACGAACACGTGCGCGGAGGGGCTTTACCTTTGCTGTAGATCGCCGCCGGCACGACCCGCCTGGGCCTTCCTCGTAGTGGACATACCCGCGAATCGGGGCGTCCATGTCGTCTCCGTTGCGCCATCGGCGGTAGTGGGTGCTGCAGAAGCCGCGGGAGCAGACCTTTCGCCGGCATGGTTCTCCGCAAACTGTACTTCGACAGCGTGGCATGGGTGCGACCTGCACTTTCTGAGCATTTATCTGGGCATTTACAGTGTATCAGCAATTTGAATTTGAATAGCTACGACTGTTTTTTGCCGGAGAGAGAGGCGATGATTTGCAAGAGGTGTCCCGGTGCCGCCGGCCGAGGGGGCATCCCCCAGGGGTATGGAGATGGGCTAAGCACATGCCCTGACGTGCTGTTATGTCCATGCGATTGGGTCTGTGGCTGCCTGTCGTGTGGTGCCCTGTCGGGTGTGGTGTGGTGTGTGCTGGTGTGACTGTTGTCGATATATCGGGTCTGAGAGGCCCTGTAAGCCATCGAGGGTACGAGCACACGCGTGAGGGTGTATTGGTGGCACTGTGTGGACGTGAGGGGGCAGCAATCCGTACCTACGTGGTCAGGGCATCCCACACGGTGAGCCATGGTGGACTGGATAGCTTCCCGCCGATGTGACCCATGACACACACGTGCGTAGGCAGCATTTCGGGTTTGCTACAGCACCAGTATTGCCCATGTGACCTAGTTCACAGTAGCTAGTTGTTACGAGGTCAGCATGCATGCATACCCATAGCGGTGTCCGAAACACAGCTGCACCCACTTGGTAGCTGGGCACTGTTGGTGTCTACTAATGGCAACGCACCGCAAGGGGCGGGGGACCGGGAGCTAGTAGAGGCCCGGACCTGCAAATGTAGTTTGCTGAACTAAATAGTGGTCCCCCTACCTAGGTGGAACTCTGCACTGGCCGCGCTGGTCTGACTTGTCGGATACCAAGCGCGTGTCGCAGGCACCTAGGCGGTCAGCACACCAGTGGCTGACGGGTGGACTAACTCTCTTTCTTCCCTATATGGGAGGGAAGGGTGTCCGGACCATCAGTAGAGCAATCCCCACTGCTTGAACCCGGCCAGCGCGCGCTGGGTGTCGGCCCCCAGATGCGGCTCCAGGGCGCCGTACCCGTCGAGTCCGGGAATGGGTAGCAGGTTGAGGATCAGGGCCATCACCTGCAGCAGTCCCAGGAAGGCCACCGCCGACCAGAACACCCCGTTGGCCGGGTCGTAGGCCAGCCGCGCGACCGTCAGCAGCACCACCGCCAGCACCAGGTTGGCGAACGGCCCGGCCAGGCTGACCAGCGTGCGCTGCCGCGGCGTCATCCACGACGTCCGCAGGTAGACCGCCCCGCCGGGCAGCCCGATCCCGCCGAGGGCGATGAACACCAGCGGCAGGCCCAGCGACAGCATCGGGTGGGAGTACTTGAACGGGTTCAGGGTCAGGTAGCCGCGGATCTCGACGTCGCGGTCGCCGAAACGCCAGGCGGTCACCGCGTGCCCGAACTCGTGCAGACACAGCGACACCAGCCAGCCCGCGATGACGAACACGAACACACCCGCATACGCCAGCGGCGTGATCTCCCCGGCGGCCAGCCACGCCAGGACCGCGCCGGCGGCGGTGACCGCCACGATCACCAGAAAGATCGGGCTGGGGCGCACCGCCTGGCGCAGGGGACGGATGTTCATCTCTCGAAAGCTACCGTCAGCGTCAGTGCACCCGCAGCCAGCCCTCGGTGTGGCGGTAGAACGTCGACCGGCGCACCACCCGCGGCCCCGGTATCCCGTCGCGCACCACCCGCGCGCCCGTCGTGCCCAACTGGGCGGCCCGCCCGGTGACCCAGCGCCCCCCGCCGGCACGTGCGCGCAGGCCCGGCATCGCGCCCACCGGCTCGATCCGCACCGCCGTCGCGTCGCCGTCGAAGAGCACGGTGTCGTCGACGATGGCCTCACCGTGGATGGCGTCGGCGTCGGCGGCCGGCAACCACTCGGCGGCGGCGGCGAGGACCCGGCCGGTCTCGTCGCGGATCAGCGGCACCCGCTGCGCGGTGCCCGACAGCGCCCGCCGGGCCGCCCGCCAGCCGTCGGCGTGGGCGACCTCGACGTCGAGCCGCTCGGTGCGCAGCAGCCGGGTGAGCACCATCGCCAGGTCGGCCGCGGCACCCACGACGATCACGCGGCGCGCGGCGGCGGTGACGGCATCGATGCGGTCCTCGATGCCGCCCTCGATGCCGCCCTCGACGTCCTCGTCGCCGGTGACCCGGACCGTGGGTAGCCGCCGCAGTGACCGGGGCACGCGACGCCCGCCGAACAGCAGCACCCCGGTGCGGGCGGGTGTGTCGGCGGGGCTCAACGATGCTCCTCGCAATCACGCCGGGACCTTCTCGGATAAGGTAGCTCACCGGCTTGACAGAGTGATCAGGCACATCAGCGCGAGGTACGCGGGAGACATGCCATGCCGGCAATCGTCCTGATCGGCGCCCAGTGGGGCGACGAAGGCAAAGGAAAAGCCACCGATCTGCTCGGTGGACGGGTCCAGTGGGTAGTGCGTTACCAGGGGGGCAACAACGCCGGACACACCGTCGTGCTGCCGACGGGGGAGAACTTCGCACTCCATCTCATTCCCTCGGGCATCCTCACCCCGGGAGTGACCAACGTGATCGGCAACGGGGTGGTCGTCGACCCTGCGGTGCTGCTCTCCGAGCTGTCCGGGCTGGAGGAGCGCGGCGTCGACACGTCGCGGCTGCTGATCTCCGCCGACGCCCACCTGCTCATGCCGTACCACGTGGCCATCGACAAGGTGGTGGAACGCTACGCCGGCAGCAAGAAGATCGGCACCACCGGCCGCGGCATCGGGCCGTGCTACCAGGACAAGATCGCCCGCATCGGCATCCGGGTCGCCGACGTGCTCGACGAGGCCCTGCTGGCCGAGAAGATCGAGGCGGCCTGCGAGTTCAAGAACCAGGTGCTGGTCAAGATCTACAACCGCCGGGCGCTGGACCCCGCCGAAGTGGTGGACAACCTGCTGGAGCAGGCGCAGGGGTTCAGCCACCGCATCGCCGACACCCGCCTGCAGCTCAACACCGCCCTGGAGCGGGGCGAGACGGTGCTGCTCGAGGGCTCACAGGGCACGCTGCTCGACGTCGACCACGGCACCTACCCGTTCGTCACGTCGTCGAACCCGACCGCCGGTGGCGCGTCGGTGGGCTCCGGGATCGGGCCCACCCGGATCACCACGGTGCTGGGCATCCTGAAGGCCTACACCACGCGGGTGGGGTCCGGGCCGTTCCCGACCGAGCTGTTCGACGAGCACGGCGAGTACCTGGCCAAGACCGGCGGCGAGATCGGTGTGACCACCGGCCGGCGCCGCCGCTGCGGCTGGTTCGACGCGGTCATCGCCCGCTACGCCACCCGGGTCAACGGGATCACCGACTACTTCCTGACCAAGCTGGACGTGCTGTCGAGCCTGCAGACCGTGCCGATCTGCGTCGGCTACACCGTCGACGGCAGGCGCACCGACGAGATGCCGATGACCCAGAGCGACATCGCCCGTGCCGAGCCCGTCTACGAGGAGATGCCCGGCTGGTGGGAGGACATCTCCTCCGCGCGTGAGTTCGACGACCTGCCCGCCAAGGCCCGCGACTACGTGCTCCGGCTCGAAGAGCTCGCCGGCGCGCACATCTCGTGCGTCGGGGTGGGCCCCGGGCGGGAGCAGACGATCGTGCGGCGCGACGTCCTGGCGGGCCCGGCGTGACCGACTACGGCCTCGACCCTGATACACCTCCCACCATGCCGGCGATACTCCCTTCTCTACACCTGCTCGTCAGCCTCACACTCAAAAA
>NZ_NVQF01000070.1 GCF_002592005.1 Mycolicibacterium palauense
CTGGTGACCTCTCCCCCCGACCCCCCTTCCGGTGAGCCGACGCGCATCATCCGGCGCAGCCCCACCTCATCCGATCGGGCATCCGATCGGGCATCCGATCCGGCATCCGCCCCGGCGTCCGATCCGCCATCCGCCCCGGGACCCGATCCGGCCGGCGCCGCCCCCGGCGCGGACGACACCCGCACCAGCATCATCCGCAGGGCACCGGCGGCCCCGCCGCCACCGGCCGACGACACCGCGACCGGACTGATCTCCCCCGCCGGCCCGGCCGGCCCGAATCCACCCGCCGGCCCAGCCGGCCCGGCCGGCGACGAAAGCGCGACCGGGCTGCTCCCACGCGCCAAGCCGACCCGCGTGCCCGGCACCGGCCCGAGGCCGCAGCGGAGCTCACGAACCGCCGTGGCCGCCTGCGTGGTGGCCATGCTCAGTGGCTGGGCCACCTCGGTGATCGCCACCGATCTGATCACCGGATGGTGGAACACCGATCGGTTGTTCTGCCTGGCCGTCGGGTTTCTGGCGCTGGTGTTCGCCGTCGCCACCATGGCGGGCATCGTGCTGGTGTTGTTGCGGCGTCCGCTGGGACGCTGGCTCATCGCGGTGGGGGCGGTGGTCGCGCTGCTGGCCTACGGCGGGGTGTTCATCGCCGGCGCCCGGCTGCCGTGGATCGTCTATCTGCTCCCGGTGCTGCCGGTGGCCAGCGCCGGGCTGGCGCTGCACCCCTCGACGCGCAGGTGGACTTCCTGACCGCGTCGATACCGCTGCGGACTCCGCGCCGTACACCCGCCGCCGGCGCTCACGCCGGCGTGCGTTCCGCCGACGTTCCGTCGTATTCGGGTAGGCGCCGGCGCAGGCTCGCGCTCCTGAGCATTCGAACAGCCAGATTGGTGGACGTGAACATCGGGATGACCCCGAGAAAGGTTCGTTCCGACGGAGTGGCTCCGTGCAAGTGCTCGAGGCTGCCGAAGACGTAGAAGCACCCGATGCTGAAGATCGTCGCGGGGATACACAGCGCCATGAACGCCCCCCGGTCAGACAGCGCCTGCCGTGCGACGGCCAATTCGGCATCCGACAACGGCTCCCGTTTTCGCAGCTTCTGCAGGATCGCGGGGATCGCATCGACGGCATCGCTGCCCGGTAGCGTCGGTCGGCGAACCAGCTTCGCCACAAACACAGAGGCCAGCGTCGCGAATACCGCGACCAGGATCAACGCGACGATCGTCAGAACCGCCCATATGCTCATGGCATCCCTCCGCCGGGTTCGCTCACACCTTCACCCCGAAATCCGCCGCCGTGCGCAAGGGCCGGGACCTCACCAGGGTCGGCCACCAGAACCACGGGCCGAGGATGCGGAGCAGACACGGCACGATGAACGAACGCACGACCAGCGTGTCCAGTAGCAGGCCGATGCACACGGTGGAGCCCACCTGGCCGATCGTCCGCAGATCGCTCGCGAGCATCGCGAGCATGGTGAATGCGAAGACCAGACCCGCCGAGGTCACGACGCCACCGGTGCTTCCCAGCGCGCGGATCAGGCCGGTGTTCAGTCCGGCCCCCACCTCCTCCTTCACCCGGGCGATCAGCAGCAGGTTGTAGTCCGATCCCACCGCGACCAGGATGATGAAGGTGATCGGTAAAACCAGCCAGTGCAGGTTGAGTCCGATCAGATGTTGCCACAGGAGCACCGAGAGGCCGAAGGCACCTGCGAAGGAGAAAGCGACCGTACCTGGAATAACCAAGGCGGCCATAAGGCTTCGCGTCAGGAACAACATGATCAGGAAGATCAGCACGAAGGCGGCAATCGCCACGGTGAGGAGGTCGGACGCGGCGTAGGTCTTGATGTCCTTGTTGTTGGAGCCGGCGCCACCGATATAGATCCGCGCGCCGGCCAGCGACGTCTCCTTCAGCGCTATCTTGATGGCTTCGGGGAATGCCTCGACGTGCTCGACACCCTCGGGCCCCATGGCGTTGCCCTCGTGGGTGACAATGAAGCGGGCCGCCTTGCCGTCCGGCGACATCATCAGCTGCATACCGGTTTTGACGTCTTCATTGTCGAAGGCCTCGCGCGGCATGTAGAAGAAGTCGTCGCTGCGCGACTTGTCGAAGTCGTTGCCCACGTTGATCATGTCGTCGAACGTCTGGTCGGTTTGCGTGGACTGCAGGTGTGCGGGTCCGTACGAGTTCACGATCACCGCCCGCAGCGCCTGGGTGTTGTCCAGCATCATCTTCAGCTGGGCGATCAGTTGCGGCAGAAGGCGGTCGACAGCCTCGAGATCGGTGACGGCGTCGACGATCTGGGCGTCCAGGGCGTCTATTCCGTCGAGCCCGTCGAACAGCGACCGGAATGACCAGCACACGGGCACGTCGAAACAGTGCGGCTCCCAATAGAAATAGTTCCTCAGCGGCCGCAGGAAATCATCAAGATTCGAGATGTTGGAGTTGATGTCGTCGGTGACCTGTTGGAGGTTTTCCATGGTGAGCACCGTCGAGTGGAGCTCGTCCGCCATCTTCTGCGTCAGGTCGATCGTTTTCGCCAGCACGGCAACGGACTCCGTCTGGAGTTGCGCCTGCTCATCGGTGTCGGCGTTCTGTTGCTGATTGAACGGCAGCTGCTGGCCGCTGCCGCTGCCCTGGGTGGTGAACAGGTACGGAATGTTCGCATGGTCCAACGGCCGGCCCAGCGGTCTGGTGATGCTCTGCACCATGGCGACACCGGGCAGGCGCATGAGCGCCTTGGCCACCCGGTCCAGCGAGATGAAGTCTGCGGAGTTTCGCATATCGTGGTCGGATTCGACCATCAGCATTTCACTGAACAGCTTGCTCTGCGGGAAGTGCCGATCCGAGGCGGCAAATCCCTGGTTGGCGGGGGCGTCGCTGGGCTGGTAGGCGCGGTCGTCGTAGCTCACCCGGTAGGTCGGCACGAAGACCGCCCCCATCATGACGACCGCGCAGCTCGCCGCGAGGATCGGCACCGGCCACCGCACCACACTGGCCGCGATGCGCCGGTACAGATGTCCGTTGATCGCCCGCTTCGGGTCGAAGAGGCCGAACAGGCTCCCGACGGTCAGGATGGCCGGACCGAGCGTCAGTGCCGCCGAGATGGTCAACAGCATGGCGATGGCCACCGCCGGCCCCATGGTGTGGAAGTAGTCCAGCCGCGCGAAGCTCAGGCAGAAGCCGGCACCCGCGATGGTCAGCCCCGAGCCGATGATGATGGGTGACACGCCCCGGTAGGCGGTGAAGTAGGCATCCTCCCGGCTCTCTCCTGCCTGACGGGCCTCCTGGTAGCGCCCCAACAGGAAGATGCCGTAGTCCGTTCCGGCACCCAGAGTCAGCGAGACGACCATGTTCACCGCGAACGACGACAACGGAATCAGCCCGTAATGCCCGAGCGTGGACACGACCCCCTTGGCGATGAGCATCTCGAACAGGACGCTGGCCAGGGGCACCAGCAGGGTGCTCGGAGAGCGGTAGACGAGCAGCAGCATCGCGATGATCAAGAAGATCGTGACGATCGTGATGTTGTTCAGGCTCGAGTTGGCGATGCTCAGCGTGTCCGAGGCCAGCGGCGCCGCGCCGCTGACGTACACCTTGAGCCCGGACGGCGGAGTGTCGTTGTGGACTATGTCGCGAACGGCGTCGACGGACTGGTTGGCCTGGATCTGTCCGATGTCGCCGGCCAGGCGCAACAGCACGAATGCGGCCTTGCCGTCGACGCTCTGCGCACCGGCCGCAGTAATGGGCTTACCCCACAGGTCCATCACGTACTGCACGTGCCGGGTGTCCTGTTTCAGACGCCGCATCAGATCGTCGTAGTACTGGTGGTCCCCTTGGTTGAGCGGCCGGTCGGCCTCCAGGACCACCATGGTCAGGCTGGTGGAGGTCGACTCGTGGAACTTCTCGCCGATCCGGAGCATCGCCACCTGCGACGGCGCATACGTCGGAATCATGGGCCCCGCAAGTTCGGCGGCGACATCCTCGACCTTGGGAATGAAGGTGTTGGTCGTGACCGCGACCAGACCCCAGAAGACGATGATCGGAATCGCGAGAACGCGCACGGCGCCGGCGAAGAACGGGCGCTTCGCCCGGTGAGCGCTCACGCGGATTTCACTCGGCACGTGACGTCGGCATCCTGCCGCGACGCCGACTGTTCGTCGCGGACGACGCCGTTGACAAGCATCCGGCAGCGCACGCTGTCGCCGTGCACCTGCGCCGAGATGCTGCCGGAAACGACGGTGAGCGTGGTTGTCTCGGTGTGCGACCACGGCAACGACGTCAGATTCACCGTGTGCGGATGCCCGGAGATGTCGATGTAGGAGAGCAGTCCACGTCCCCCGAGGGCGCCGTCCAGTTCGTAGGTGAGTTGCTTGGGAACGAACTCCTCGGGTGCCTGGGGTCCGTTGACAGCGAGGACCGGGCCCGGCGCGGAGGCCTGATGAACATTCCACATGAACAGAGCGCCCAGGACCACCGCGACGACCGAGATCAGCGGAAGCCAGCTTCGCGCGAGGAGCCTCCTGCCGATCGAAGGCTCACTCGCCCGCGGCGGCCGGCTTCTCGGGGTCACGACCGGAACATACATCGCATACACAATGCTTCTCCAACGAGAAGAACTGCTTTGGGCCGTATTCACAGCAAGTTGGCAGCTTGAAAGTGTCTCGTAATTGCGCTTTCTGAAGCATCGCAACCTCAGACAGCCGCGACCCGCCGACGAATTGCGACTGACATCGCATCATGCTAGTGATATAAATTGGCCGTGGACGAAACAGCCACCGCGGACGCCGCCGCTGCCGTGGGCGCGATGATCGAAGTCGGGACGGACCTGTTCTGGCGATTCCTGGTTGACCGGGAAACACTCAGCGCCCGTGCGTCACTGGTGCTCAACCGGCTCAACCGCGAGGGGCCGATGCGGCTGACCGCGCTCGCCGACGCCGAGGGGGCCAGCCAGTCGGGCATGACCCAACTGGTACAACGAATGGAACGCCAGGGGCTACTGGAACGCTGGAGCGACCCCGACGACGCCCGGGCGTCCCTGGTCATGGTCGGCGACGCGGGCAGGCGACTGTGGGAGACCCGGGTCGAGGTACGCCAACGACGCATCGGCCACCTCGTCGACGGCCTTTCGCAGGATGACCGAGTGGCGTTGTGGCTTGCCGCCCAGGTGGCCACCAGGGTCCTCGACGAGATGCGCCGGATGGCCGACACGCAGGCACCCGACACGGATCCGCCACGGCCCAGACCTCGGTGACGCCGCCCCGGGTCCTGACCCGGGCCCGCGTTGCCACCGGGCGGGTGTGTCGGAGCCCGGGGTGGAGCTCGCTACAGCTTGGTCACCGGTGCGTGGTTATGCATCAGCTTGACCCGGCCCGCGCTACCGAAGTCGATCAGCGACATCGCCGACTCACCGACGCCCGACACCTCCTCGACGCGCCCGAGCCCGTACTTGTCGTGGGTCACGCGGTCGCCCGCCTGCAGCACCAGCAACGGCCGGTTGCGGGCCGCGGCGGTCCGGGCCGGTGACGGCCGCGGCGAGCCGTACCCGCCGCCCGAGGACATCCGGCTCGGCGCACTCACCGACGGGGCGGGCTCCAGGCGCCGCCAGTCGATGAGTTCCTCGGGGATCTCGCGCAGGAAGCGCGACTCCGGATTGAGCATCGGTTGCCCCCACGAGGACCGGACCTTGGCGCGGCTGACGTAGAGCCGCTGCCGGGCCCGGGTGATGCCCACGTAGGCCAGCCGGCGCTCCTCGGAGAGCTCGGTGGGGTCGCCCAGCGCGCGCATGTGCGGGAACATCCCGTCCTCCCAGCCCGTGACGAACACGACGGGGAACTCCAGGCCCTTGGCGGTGTGCAGCGTCATCATCGTCACCACACCGGCGCCGTGTTCGGGGATGTCGTCGGTGTCGGCGACCAGTGACACCCGTTCCAGGAATTCGGCCAACACACCGGTTTCGGGGATGTCCTCGTCCGCCTGCTCGCCGGCCTCCCCGCCCTCGTCGTCGGTCAGGGCCGCGGCGTTGAGCCGATCGGTGCTGAATTCGTGTGCCACGCTGACGAGTTCGTTGAGGTTGTCCAGGCGCGCCAGGTCCTGGGGATCGCTGGAGGATTCCAGCTCGCGGCGGTAGCCGGTGCGCTCGAGCACCGCTTCCACCACGTCGCCCAGCTCCCCGAAGGAGGACTCCAGTGCACCGCGCAGCTCGTCGAGCAGCGCGGTGAATCCCGCGATCGCCTTCTGCGCGCGGGTGTTGAGCATCGGGACGTTGCCCTCGGCGGCGGCCTGCAGCGCGTCGTTGAATCCCGTTCCGGTGTTCTCGGCGTAGACCGCCACGCAGGCCTCGGCCCGGTCCCCGATCCCGCGGCGCGGGGTGTTCAGGATCCGCCGCATGCTCACCGCGTCCCCGGGGTTGTCAAGCACCCGCAGGTAGGCCACGATGTCGCGGATCTCCTTGCGTTCGTAGAAGCGCACGCCGCCCACGACCTTGTAGGGGATCCCGGCCCGGATGAAGACCTCCTCCAGCGCACGGGAGGAGTTGTTGGTCCGGTAGAACACCGCGATGTCGTTGTAGGACAGCGCACCCCCGGTGCCCGAGCCCGCCTCCGGGCTGCCGACGAGGGTGTCGATCTCCTCGGCCACGAAACGGGCCTCGTCGTGCTCGTTGTCGGCGACGTAGCCGACGATCAGCTCGCCCTCGCCGGCGTCGGTCCACAGCCGCTTCTCCCGGCGCCCCGAATTGCGTGCGATGACCGCGTTGGCGGCGTTGAGAATGGTCTGGGTGGAACGGTAGTTCTGTTCGAGCAGGATCGTGGTGGCGTCGGGGAAGTCGCGCTCGAAGTCCTCGATGTTGCGGATGGTCGCCCCGCGGAAGGCGTAGATCGACTGGTCGGCGTCGCCCACCACGCACAGCTCCGCCGGCGGCACCGCGTCGGTGTCGGGCGCCGAGACCCCGACCAGCTCGCGCACCAGCACGTACTGGGCGTGGTTGGTGTCCTGGTACTCGTCGACCAGGATGTGCCGGAACCGCCGTCGGTAGTACTGCGCGATCTGCGGAAAGGCCTGCAGGACCCCCACCGTCTCGCCGATGAGGTCATCGAAGTCCAGCGCGTTGGCGGCCCGCATCCGCCGCTGGTACTCGCCGTAGACCGAAGCCACCGTGCCGGCCAGATCGTCGGCCGGCCCGTCGGCGCGCTCCAGGTTGGCCAGGGCCTGGTCGGGGTCGATCAGCTCGTTCTTCAGGTTGGAGATGGCGTTGGCCAGCAGCCGCGGCGAGTACCGCTTGACGTCCAGGCCCATGTCCTTGGCGATCATCATCAACAGCCGGCGCGAATCGTCGGCGTCGTAGATGGAGAAGTTGGAGTTCAGGCCCGGCACCAGGGAGGCCTGGTTGCGCAGGATCCGCACGCAGGTGGAGTGGAACGTCGACACCCACATCGCCCGCGCGCGCGGGCCCACCAGCGAGACCACCCGCTCCCGCATCTCGGCGGCGGCCTTGTTGGTGAAGGTGATGGCCAGCACCTGACCGACACCGACGTCCCGGGCGGCCAGCAGATAGGCGATGCGGCGGGTCAGCACCGCCGTCTTGCCCGAGCCCGCGCCCGCCACGATCAGCAGCGGCGAGCCCTCGTGCAGTACCGCCTGGCGTTGCTGCGGGTTGAGGCCTTCCAGGAGTTCGTCGGTGCCGCTCGCGGCTACCGGGGAGGACATGGGGTACGACGTCATATCGCCCCTAAACCTACCGCCGCGGGGCGACACGCTTTGCGCTGGGACGATCCTTGGTGGCACACTCGATTCGTGCTTGCGGCGCAGCATCGATTTTTTTACGGGTACCGGCCAGCGGTGCCCGTGGTCTAGCTGCTTCCAACGAGCCCCGCGGTCCGCATCCGGATCCGGGGCTCCTCTGTTGTGTGAGGCCCGAACCGGATGAGACCAGAACCCACCAACAGTGAGAATGCAGAGGAAAGCCCCATGAGCGTGGAGATGACCGCCCCGTCCTCAGAACCCTCGGAGTCCGGCGAGCTTCCCGACATCGACGACCTCCGCCTGGAGATCGACCGCCTCGATGCCGAGATCCTCGCCGCGGTTCGGCGCCGCACCGAGGTCTCGCAGATCATCGGCAAGATCCGGATGGCCTCCGGCGGCACCCGTCTGGTGCACAGCCGGGAGATGAAGGTGATCGAGCGCTACAGCGAGCTGGGGCCCGAGGGCCGCGAGCTGGCCATGCTGCTGCTGCGCCTGGGCCGCGGCCGCCTCGGCCACTGATCCCGCGCGATTTCGGTGCAGCTGGTCCCGCCAGACGGGACCAGCTGCACCGAAATCGTCAGTTTGTGAGGGCGATGTACTTGGTGTCGAGGTACTCCTCGATGCCCTCCGAGCCGCCTTCCCGGCCGAAGCCGGACTCCTTGACGCCGCCGAACGGTGCCGCCGGGTCCGAGATCACACCCCGGTTGATCCCGACCATGCCCGACTGGACGGACTCGGCCACCCGCAGCGCCCGGTCCAGTGACCGGGTGTAGATGTAGGCGGCCAACCCGTACTCGGTGTCGTTGGCGGCCCGGACGCCCTCCTCCTCGGTGTCGAACCCGGTGATCGGGGCGACCGGCCCGAAGACCTCCTCCTTGAGGATGCGGGCGTCGGCGGGCACGTCGGCCAGCACCGTGGCCGGGTAGAAGTTCCCGGCGCCCTCGGGGGCCACCCCGCCGACGGCGACGGTGGCCCCGCGCGACACCGCGTCGGAGACCAGGTCCTCCACCGTGGCCACCTGTTTCGGGTTGATCAGCGGGCCCAGCATCGACGAGTCGTCCAGGCCGTCGCCCAGGGTGTACTCGCTCATGCGCTTGACCAGCTTCTCGGTGAACTCCTCGCGGACGGCGTTGGCGACGTGGAACCGGTTGGCGGCCGTGCAGGCCTCACCGCCGTTGCGCATCTTGGCCAGCACGGCCCCCTCGACCGCGGCGTCGACGTCGGCGTCGTCGAACACCACGAACGGGGCGTTGCCGCCCAGTTCCATCGAGGTGCGCAGCAGCTTGTCCGAGGACTGCTTGACCAGCGCCTTGCCCACCCCGGTGGACCCGGTGAAGGTCAGCTTGCGCAGCCGGCCGTCGTCGATCAGCGCGGTCGTCAGCTCCCCGGGCGCCGACGTCGGCAGCACGGACAGCACCCCCTTGGGCAGGCCCGCATCGCCGATCAGCTTGGCCAGCAGCAGCATCGTCAGCGGCGTCTCCTGGGCCGGTTTGACGATCATGGTGCAGCCGGCGGCCAGCGCGGGCCCGATCTTGCGGGTGCCCATGGCCAGCGGGAAGTTCCACGGCGTGATGGCGTAGCAGGGCCCGACCGCCGCCTTGGTGACCAGGATCCGCCCGGTTCCGGCCGGGCTGCGGGTGTAGCGGCCGTCGATGCGCACCGCCTCTTCGGCGAACCACCGGAAGAACTCGACGCCGTAGCGCACCTCACCCATGCTCTCGGGCAACACCTTGCCCATCTCCAGGGTCATCAGGGTGGCGACGTCGTCGGCGCGCGCGGTGATCGTCTCGAACACCGAGCGCAGGATCTCGCCGCGCTGGCGGGGCGGGGTGGCGGCCCACTCCTCCTGGACGGCGGCGGCCGCGTCGAGTGCGGCGAGGCCGTCCTCGGGAGTCGCGTCGGCGACGCTGACGATCACCTCGTCGTTCGCAGGGTTGAGCACATCGAAGGTCGAGGATCCGGCGCGCTCCTCGCCCCCGATCCACAACCCGGTGGGCACGGAT
Source organism: Mycolicibacterium palauense (assembly GCF_002592005.1). Taxonomy (GTDB): domain Bacteria; phylum Actinomycetota; class Actinomycetes; order Mycobacteriales; family Mycobacteriaceae; genus Mycobacterium; species Mycobacterium palauense. The sequence goes on from NZ_NVQF01000070.1 coordinate 9,738, forward strand.
GACAAGAGCTTGGCGGTGTCCATACATCCATCATTTACACCTTCGTTGGGCGCAGCGCACCCGCCTCGCGATTAGGGTCGAGGAATGACCGGTGACGCCACCCAGATTCCCGATATCGCAAAGACGCCCGCCTGGAACGCACTGGAACGCCATCACGACCGGATCGGTGCCAGACACCTGCGTGAGTTCTTCGACGAGGACCCCGGCCGGGGCCGCGAGCTGACGCTGACCGTCGGCGATCTCTACATCGACTACAGCAAGCACCGGGTCACCCGGGAGACGCTGAAACTGCTGATCGACCTGGCCGAGGCCGCCGGGCTGCCCGAGCGCCGCGCCGCGATGTTCGCCGGCGAGCACATCAACACCTCCGAGGACCGCGCGGTGCTGCACACCGCGCTGCGGCTGCCCCGCGACGCCGCGCTGACCGTCGACGGCCAGGACGTCGTGACCGATGTCCACGAGGTGCTCGACAAGATGGGCGATTTCACCGACCGGTTGCGGTCCGGGGAGTGGACCGGGGCCACCGGCGAGCGCATCAAGACCGTGGTCAACATCGGCATCGGCGGCTCGGACCTGGGCCCGGTGATGGTTTACGACGCGTTGCGCCACTACGCTGACGCCGGGATCTCGGCGCGCTTCGTCTCCAACGTCGACCCCGCCGACCTGGTGGCCAAGCTGGCCGGGCTGGACCCGGCGACCACGCTGTTCATCGTCGCCTCCAAGACCTTCTCCACCCTGGAGACCCTGACCAACGCGACGGCCGCGCGGCGCTGGCTGGTCGAGGCGCTCGGCGACGCCGCGGTCGCGAAGCACTTCGTGGCGGTCTCGACGAACAAGCGGCTGGTGGACGAGTTCGGCATCAACACCGACAACATGTTCGGCTTCTGGGACTGGGTCGGCGGGCGCTACTCGGTGGACTCGGCGATCGGGCTGTCGGTGATGGCCGTCATCGGGCGGGAGGCGTTCGCCGACTTCCTGTCCGGCTTCCACATCGTCGACGAGCATTTCCGGACCGCGCCACTGGAGGCCAACGCGCCGGCGCTGCTGGGCCTGATCGGGCTGTGGTACTCCGATTTCTTCGGTGCGCAGTCGCGGGCGGTGCTGCCCTACTCCAACGACCTGTCCCGCTTCGCGGCCTATCTGCAGCAGCTGACCATGGAGTCCAACGGCAAGTCGGTGCGCCGCGACGGCAGCCCGGTGACCACCGACACCGGTGAGATCTTCTGGGGTGAGCCGGGCACCAACGGCCAGCACGCCTTCTATCAGCTGCTGCACCAGGGCACCCGGCTGGTGCCCGCCGATTTCATCGGCTTCTCCCAGCCGACCGACGACCTGCCCACCGCCGACGGCACCGGCAGCATGCACGACCTGTTGATGAGCAACTTCTTCGCCCAGACCCAGGTGCTGGCGTTCGGCAAGACCGCCGAGGAGATCGCCGCCGAGGGCACCCCGGCCGACGTGGTGCCGCACAAGGTGATGCCGGGCAACCGGCCCTCGACGTCGATCCTGGCGACCCGGCTGACCCCGTCGGTGGTGGGCCAGTTGATCGCGCTCTACGAGCACCAGGTGTTCACCGAGGGCGTGGTGTGGGGCATCGACTCGTTCGACCAGTGGGGGGTGGAGCTGGGCAAGACCCAGGCCAAGGCGCTGCTGCCGGTGCTCACCGGTGACGGCCCGCCGCCCGAGCAGTCCGACAGCTCGACCGACGAGCTGGTGCGCCGCTACCGCGTCGAGCGGGGCCGCACCCGGTAGCCGGCCACGGGGGTTAGGCGAACAGCCCGGCCCACCGCGTCGGCACCACCCGCATCAGGAGGACCAGCGGTATCCACGGCCACGCCGGGACGATCGCGCTGCCCCGTTCGCGTTCGATCGCGGCCACCATCGCGCGGACCCCGGTGTCGGTGTCGACCATCAGCATCGTGGACTCGGCCTTGGCGGTCATCTCCGAGGCGATGTAGCCCGGCTGCAGCACCGTGACCCTGATCGGCCCGGTGCGGTATTCGGCCCGCAGTGACTGCCCCAGCGAGATGACGCCCGCCTTGCTGGCCGCGTAGGCCGCCTTGACCCCGGGGACTCCGCGGTTGCCGGCGACCGAGGCGACCAGGACCAGATGACCGGAGCCGGACTGGGTGAACATCTGCAGCGCCGTCTCGATCTGCACCAGCGCCGCGACCAGGTTGGTCTCGATGGTGGCCTTGTTGGCCCACAGCCGGCCCGAGCCCAGCGGCGCCCCCTTGCCGATCCCGGCGTTGACGATGACGCGGTCGATGCCGCCCAACTCCCCGGACAGCTCGGCGAAGACCGTGGGCACCCGTTCGTGGTCGGTGACGTCCAGCGCGGCCACGGCGACGGTGATTCCCGGATAACGCCGGGTGAGTTCGGTCTTGAGCTCCTCGAGCCGGTCGGTCCGGCGCGCGCACAGCGCCAGGTCGCGCCCCCGGGCCGCGAAGGCCCGCGCCATCCCGGCGCCCAGCCCCGAGCTCGCGCCGGTGATCAGGATCCTCTGCCGGGTCATCGCTGCAGGGTATCCAATCCCGCCCGGAAGGCCCCGAACCCGCGCCAATCCTCTTGATCCGTCCGGTGATTGAGGCGGCCGGCGCGACGCGGCGGTAGCGCACATCCGCCGATCCAGCGGGTTCCGGCGTGTAACACCGGCGACAGCGACCGGTTAACACTCCGTTACCGAGGCGGCCTCGTGTTGACGGACCCAACCTCCTCGGCGAGCATTCTTGCAACCGCTTGCGCAAGCAATTGCACACGGTCACGAAGGTAGCGAAGGAGGCTGTCAATCTTGGTGACGCGAGAGATCGACGTAGCGCGGCTGGAACCCGACAAGGCGTACAAGCTGCTCGTCGGGGCCGTACAACCGCGACCGATCGCGTGGCTGTCCACCGTCGCACCCGACGGCACGGCCAATCTCGCGCCGTTCAGCTTCTTCACCGTCGCCTCGCGGAACCCCGCCACGGTGCTCGTCTCCATCGGTCAGCACGGCGCCGGGGCGGTCAAGGACACCCTGCACAACGTGCGCACCACCGGCGAGTTCGTCGTCAACGTCGCCTCCATGGAACACCTGGACGCCGTCTCCGCCACGAGTGCGGCCGTGGCGGCCGACGTCGACGAGTTCCACCTGGCCGCCCTGACCACGGCGCCCTCGATCACGGTGCGGCCGCCCCGGGTGGCCGAGGCGCGGCTGGCCCTGGAATGCCGCCTCCGCGAGGAGGTGCGGATCGGCACCGACACCGTCGTCTTCGGGACGGTGCTGTGGGCGCATTCGGCCGACGGTGTCCTCGACGACGGCCTGCGGGTGGACAACGACGTTCTGCAGCCGTTGGGCCGGCTGGCGGGCCCGTGGTTCGCCGACCGACTCGCGGCGCTGCCCCAGCCCGCGGCCCCCGAGGTGGTGACGACCCGTGACTGAGGTGGCCAAGTTGGGAGTGGTGCAGATGGTTGCCGCGCCGGGCAAGCCCGACGAGAACCTGGCAGCCGCCCAGCGCCATGTCGCCCGGCTCGCCGAACTGGGCGCCGGCGTGGTCGTGCTTCCCGAGCTCTTCGTATCCGGCTACGACCTCGACATGGATCTGGGCACCGTCAGCGATTCCGCCGGGCGGCATACGGCCGAACTCACCGGCTGGGCGCGTCAGCACGACGTGGTGCTCGCGACGGCGCTGTTGACCCGCACCGAGGACGGCTCCATGATCGACCTGGCGGTGCTGATCGGACCCGATGGGGTGCTGGCCTCGTCGTCCAAGCGGTTCCTGTGGGGGCTGGAGCGGGAATCCTTCACCCGTCGGATCGAGCCGGGGGCACTGGCCGAAACCCCTTGTGGCGCGGTCGGTGTCGCGATCTGCTACGAAGCCGGCTTCCCCGAGGTCGTGCGTGACCTCGCGCTTCGCGGCGCCGACATCATCGCCATCCCGGCGGCGTTCGGACGCCAACGCCTCTACGCCTGGGAGCTGCTGACCCGGTCGCGGGCACTGGAGAACGGCTGCTTCGTCGCCGCCGCGGGCCTCACCGGCACCAATCCCGGCGGCGCCGCCTTCGCCGGCCACAGCCGGATCGTGTCGCCCGACGGTGACGTGCTGGCCGGACTGGCCTGGCGCGAGGGCACCGCAATCGCGGCGGCCGACCTCGCCGAGGTCGACCGCTCCCGCGATCGGATCCCCTACCTGACCGACCTCATTGCCGAGCGGGTGGACCGCGCGGCCGACGAAGCCGAAGGAGAGAACACGTGCCTGACCTCGACGTCGTGATCTGTGGCGCGGGAATCGGCGGGCTGGCCGCCGCCGCCGCGCTACGCCGCCAGGGAATCGCCACCACCATCCTGGAACAGGCACCCGAACTCGGCGAGGTCGGGGCCGGCCTGCAGATCGGCCCGAACGCCACCCGGGTGCTCTATCTGCTCGGGCTGCGCGAGGCCATGGACGAGGTCTCCCTCGAGGTGCAGGAAACGGTGAACCGGCGGTGGAACGACGGCTCGATCATCGCCAAGACCACCCTGGGCGCCAGCGCCACCGCACGTTATGGCGCGCCCTACCTCCAGGTCCACCGCGCCGACCTGCACCAGGCCCTGCTCAGCGCCGCCGTCGGGCCCGGCTTCCCCGGCCCGCCGGCGGTGGTGCGCACCGCCAGCACCGCGGTGGACATCGACGAATCCGACCCGCTTCGTCCCACCGTGATCCTCGCCGACGGCACGCACGTCCCCGCCGACGTCATCGTGGGGGCCGACGGGATCCGGTCCATGGTCCGCGCCCACATCGGGGCCCCTGTCGACGTCCTCGACAGCGGCGACATGGCCTTTCGCACCCTGGTCGACGGCGAGGCGGTGCGCCGCGACCCGGCGACGCGGTTCCTGGTCGACTGGCAGGCCGGCAACGTCTGGTTCGGGCCCCACGGCCACCTGGTCGTCTACCCGGTGCGCCGGGCCCGGCTGGTCAACGTGGTCGGCATCGGTCCCATCACCGAGGAACTGTCCCGGGACTGGCGAAGACCAGCCGGCCACGACGAGCTGATGGCCGCCTATCAGGGCTGGGACGAGCGGGTCCTCGCCCTGATGAGCAAGGCGACCGGACCCATCTCGTTGTGGGCGATGAAACACCAGGAGCCGTTCTCCTGCTGGAACCGCGGGAACATCACGCTGCTCGGCGACGCCTCCCACTCGATGGTCCCCTACGTATCGCAGGGCGCCTCCCAGGCGATCGAGGACGCGGCGGTGCTGGCCGAGGAGCTCGCCGATGTCGACCCGATCGGCGCCGGCGCGGCACTGGCCGGCTATGTCGAGCGGCGCGCCGAGCGGGCCCGCACCGTGCAGCTGGCCGCGATCGCCAACCGCGGCGTGTTCCATCTGCCCGACGGCGACCGTCAGCGCGAGCGCGACCAGCGGATGCGCGCCGAGGCCCGCAACGTCGACACCAGGCTCGACTGGATCTACCAGGGCACCCCGCTGCGCGGGCTGGCCACCGCCGCCAGCTGAGCACCCGATCACCGACCACCCGCCACACACCCGAAAGGCACCAACCATGCACCACAGCATCCGCAACACCCGGGTCGGGATCGCGCTTCTGGCCATCCCCCTGCTGATCGGCGCCACCGCCTGCGGATCCGGCAGCAGCACCGACGACGACAGCGCGACGAGCCTTCCGGTGGTCAAGATGGACGGAGTCGTCCCCGACCCGTTCGGGGTCACCGCGCTGTTCGTCAAGAACGAAAAGCTGGACGAGAAACACGGTTTCGACTTCGAGTACACCGAGGGCGACCCGTCGGGCGGCACCACGCCCTTCCTGCGCGGCGACGTGCAGCTGGGTCCGGGCGACGCCGTCTCGGCCGCGATCGCCAACGACGAAGGCCACGACACTGTCGCCTACTATCCGCTGATGTCGCAGACCGCTTCCGTGGTGGCGAGCAAGGCCAGCGGCATCACCGAACCCGAAGACCTGCGCGGAAAGCGCGTGGGGCACTTCGGCAACGACTCGGGCACCACCCAGGCACTCACGTTGACACTCAAGGACTGCTGCGACATCGACGTCCAGAAGGACCTCACCCTGGTGCAGTCCTCCCCGGAGGCCCTGCCCGCGCTGCTGCAGAAGGGCGAGGTCGACGCGATCTTCGATTTCGAACCGTTCGGCGACCGCGCGGTTCAGATGACCGACGGCACCCGGGTGCTCGAAGTGACCAAGTACTGGAAGGACAAGTCGGGCTGGGCCCCACCACTGGCCATGCTGTGGTCGAACGTGGACTGGCTGACCGAGAACCCCGATCTTGCCCACAACGTCGTCGCCGCCTTCAGTGAGGCGATGCAGTCGATGGTCGACGCGAATTACGAGACCTTCAAGGAGGAGCCGTACAAGTCCTTCCTGGATGCCGAATCCGACGCCGAGCTCGACCGGTTGGTGACCTACTGCCAGAGCCTGCCCTGCTACACCAACTCGTGGACCGACGAGGACGCCACACACATGAACGACTGGATCAAGATGATGGTCGCCGACGGGATGCTGCCGGCCTACCCGGACAATCCGCCGTCGGCGACACTCGAGTCCGTGCTGACCAACCGGTGAGACCGCGATGCTGAGCAGACGCACCCAATCCACGCTGTACTCCTGTGCGGGCGCGGCGTCGCTGATCCTGCTGTGGGCGGTGGGCGGCTCGGGAGCGAGCTTCATCGCACCGATCGGCGCGGTGCTGCGGGAACTTCCGCAGTTCGTCTCCGACCCGGAGGTGTGGGCCAACGTCATCGAGACCTGGATCCGCGTGATGATCTCACTGGCCCTCGGGCTGCTCGTGGGCATCGGCGTCGCATTCGTGATGTGGCGCTCGGAGTTCTGGGGACGCTTCGCAGGTGTGTACGTCACCGTGCTGGTCACCGTGCCGAGCACGATCACCGCCCTGATGGCGGTGTCGTTCTTCCGAAATGTCGAGCTCGGGGCCATCGTGGTGCTGGTGGCCACCATCGTGCCGTTCGTGTCGATGGTGGTGTACTCGGCACTTCGCCGCATCGATCCCGGACTGCTGGAAATGGCTGCCTCCTACCGCTACTCACGCTGGCAGTGGCTCCGCGAGTTGATCGCGCCCCAGATCGCCGGGTCGGTCATGACCGCGGTGCGCAACGAACACGCCCACCTGTGGAAGGTCGTCGTGATCGTGGAGATCTTTCTGGTCAGCAGCGGCATGGGATTCCAGTTCGACCGGTCCTTCAGCAAGTTCAACCTGGTCGACGTGATGCTGTGGCTGATCGTGTTCGCGGTGATCCTGCTGGCGACCGAGTATCTCGTGATCAGGCCGCTGGAGCGGCGCGCCCAGCACTGGACAGGAGTTCAGCAATGACCGTCCACATGGAGACACCCGCCTCGACGAGCCGCGCGAAATTCCTCGACCTGGAGGGCATCTCGATCGACTACGGCACCACGCCCGCCGTCAAGGACATTGACCTTCAGATCGGCGAGGGCGAGTTCGTGTCGATCATCGGCCCCAGTGGCTGCGGAAAGTCGACCCTGTTGCACGTGCTGGCCGGGCTGAAGGCACCGCGGTCCGGACGGATCACCTACCGGAACTCCGACGTCACCGCCGATGTCCGCCGGCAACTCCGGACCGGCTATGTCTTCCAGGATCACCGGCTGCTGCCCTGGCGCAGCGTCCGGCGCAACATCGAGATCGCGATGCGCAGCGCCGCCATCCCGAAGGAACAGTGGGCCGGCCAGGTCGAAAGGTACCTGAACCTGCTGCACGTCGGTGACCACGCCGAGGCCCTACCGATGAACCTCTCCGGCGGTCAGCGCCAGCGCGTCTCGATCGCACGCGCGCTGGCGGTGCGCCCCGACCTGGTGCTGATGGACGAACCGTTCAGCGGGCTCGACGAGGTCACCGGGCGCATCATCCGCACCGAACTCGACCGCATGCGAATCGATTCGGGCACACCGACGCTGTTCGTCACCCACTCGATACGCGAGGCGTTGTACCTCTCGGACCGCATTCTCGTGTTCAGCAGGGGCCCGGCGACGGTGTTGCGGGAGGTCGTCGTGCCGCTGCCGCGGCCACGTTCCTACGGCGACCCGCGTCTGGCGCAGCTGGAGGAGGATCTGGTGGCCGAGGTGCTCAAGGTGTGGGAGCCGGGCGGGACGTCCGGATCATGACGTTGGCGATCACGGCCCGCGCCGTACCGGAGACCGGTACCGAGTCGCCGCGGCGGCGCCCCTGGTGGGTCGACAGGGTGCTGGCCCCGGTGTCGGCGGTGATCGTGGGCCTGGTGGCCTGGCAGCTGGCCAGTGTCACCTCCGACGGCTGGGTACCGTCCCTGGGAGACCTGCTCGCCGCCACGGGTTCGGTGTTCGGGTCGGAGACCCTGATCTCCGATCTGGCCATCACCTTGCGGCGGGTGCTGCTGGTGTGGGCGGGCTCGGTGGTGCTGGGCCTGGCCGTCGGGGTGGCCGCCGGATTCAGCTGGCAGCTGCGTGCGTTCCTGCGGCCGGTACTGGCCATCGCGCTGGCCGTGCCGGACGTCGTCTACATCATCATCGTCATCCTGATCCTCGGCACCGCGGAAAGCTCGGGTCTGATCGCGGTGACGCTGGCGATCGTCCCCCTGGTCGTCAACGTGACCATGGCCTCGGTGATGGCCCGGGACATCCGCCTCGACGAGATGGCGGCGGCCTACAAGTTCGGTCCGCTCGCCTACGGCCGGCACGTGCTGTGGTGGCAGCTTCGCCCGGCCACCGAGGCCGCGACCCGCACCGCGTTCGGGTTCTCCTGGAAGCTGATCGTGTTGTTGGAGGCGATCACCTCCCCGGACGGGATCGGCGCGCGCATCATGCAGGAGTTCAAGTATCTACGCCCGGCGGAGATGATCGTCTACGCGCTGCTGTTCACCTCGCTGATGGCCGCGATCGAGGTGCTGATCCTCAATCGGGTGTTGCGGAGTCCGGAGCCCCCGTCCCGGTGAGGTCAATGCCCGCGGGTGGATTCCCGCACCACGAGCTCGGTGGCCAGGGTCGTCGGGGAGGTCGGCAGTCCGTGCAGCACCGCCAGCAGGGTCTGCACCGCACGTTTTCCCATCTCCCCCATCGGGCTGCGCACGGTGGTCAGCGGAATCGTCAGCTCACCGGCGATCGGGATGTCGTTGTAGCCGGCCACGGCGATGTCGCGGCCCGGTACCAGCGCGTGCTCGCGCAGCGCGCCCATGACTCCGATCGCCGAGTAGTCGTTCACCGCGAAGATCGCCGTCGGCGGCTTGGGCCGGGCCAGCAGCATCTCGGCGCCGCGGTGGCCGTGTTCGGCGTCGAAGCCGAGTTCGACGACATTGGCCGGCGGCACGGTGACACCGGACGACTCCAGCGCCGCAACGCAGCCCGCCACCCGGTCCACACTGGTGCTGGCCCATGGTGGGCCGGCGACGATACCCACGTCGGTGTGGCCAAGGGCGGCAAGGTGTTCGCCGATCTGCCGGCCACCGCGATAGTCGTCGCCGCACACCGACAGGTAGCCCGTGCTGCGCCGGGACACCAGGACGAAGGGCACCCGGCGGCGCTCGAACTCGGCGAGATTGCTGCCGTCCAGGTGGGCGTCACCGAGGATCAGACCGTCGATACGCCGCCCGAGCAGCAGCTCGAACCGGCGGTGCTGCTCGACGGGCAGGTCGTGGGTGTTGGCCACGAAGGTCTCGTAGCCGGCACCGTTGGCCTCGCCCTCGATGGCGTCGTAGACCGACGACAGCACGATGTCGGTCAGATGCGGGACCAGCACGCCGAAGGCGGTCGACTTCTTGGTGGTCAAGCTCGCGGCGTTGGGGTTCGGCGTGTAGCGGAACTCTTTGGCCAGAGCGACGATTCGGGCATCGGCATTGCTGATGCGAGCACCGGGTGTTGCGGCGCGCCGCAGCGCCCGCGACACGGTGGACACGTGCACGCCGGCCGCCTCGGCGATGGTGCGCAGCGTGATCGGGCTGTCGTCTGTCACCTGGGTGTCCCCCGTTTCCTAAGAGCAGCGAGCGCTTGAGCCGACATCATACGCAAGCGTTCGCGCAACTGATTGTGCAAACCAGAACAACACGAGAGAAGGTGGAGCAACGATGATGGTGGATCTGACCGGTGTCGATCTGATGCGGCTCTTCGTCCGCGAATTCGAGCTGTGCAAGGTCTCGCCGGGTGAACACGTGATCATCCTGTCGGAACCTTCGAGCCGATCCGACTACGTCGCAGCGGCATTCGGCGCCGCTCAACAGCTGGGCGCACATGTCGCGTCAGTGGTCGCACCCTCCGGGACCCCGATTCCCGAACCGGCCACCCACACCGGTTCGGGTCCCGGGCTGCAGTCGGTTCTGGACAACCGCGTGATCCAGCAGACCCTCAAGGCCGCCGACATGGTCGTCGACCTCACCCGGGAGGGATTCGTCCACGCGCCGGTGCAGTCCGAGATCCTTTCGGCGGGAACCCGAATCCTGTTCATCTGCGATGCGCCCGACGTGCTGGCGCGCAACATGCCGGCCGTCGAGGACTCCGAACGGGTGGAGTCGGCGGCCGCCCTGATCAAACGGTCCTCGCGGATGCGGGTCACCTCACCGGCGGGCACCGATCTGACGTGCGACCTCGTCGACAGCCATCCGGGGTACCAGAAGGGCTTCGTGGACCGGCCGGGCAGCTGGGACCACTGGCCCTCGACGATGGTGGTGTGTTGGCCGATGACCTCCAACGGCTCGATCGTGCTGACCGCCGGCGACATCCTGCTCCCGTTCAAGGAATACGTCCAGAGCGATATCCTGCTGGACGTGGTCGACGGCCGCATCGAGTCGATCAGCGGTGGCGCCGACGCCACCCGGCTGCGCCAGTTCTTCGAGGACTCCACCGATCAGTGGGCGCGCTCACTGTCCCATATGGGGTGGGGCTTGATGCGCAGCGCCAACTGGTTCGCGACCGCGATGTACGCCAAGCACGAGATCATGGGCATGGACGCGCGCGCCTTCGCCGGCAACTTCCTGTGGTCCACGGGCCCGCACCCGTTCCTGGGCCACGATTCGTTCACCCATCTCGACATCGCCATGCGCGGCTGCTCGATCCTGGTGGACGAGACGCCGGTGACCAAGGACGGGCAACTGGTGTGAGTGACGTCCTGCAACTGGACGCCTGCGGCCAGGCAGCGGCCGTCCGGGGCGGCGAGGTCTCGGCACGAGAGTTGGCCGAAGCGGCGATCGCCCGGATCACCGAGGCCGACCCGGCGCTCAACGCGGTGAGCTGGCAGCGCTTCGAGGAAGCCCTGGCCGAGGCGGCCCGGTTCGATTCCGCCCGAGTCGATTCGGCCCGGTCCGATTCAGCACCGCCGTTCGCCGGCGTCCCGATCCTGCTGAAGGACCACCGCTGCTTCGCCGCCGACCAGGAAACCCGCACCGGCACCACGGCACTGGCGCGGACCCGGGTTCCGGGCACCGCCGACAGCAACATCTACCGGGCGATCGTCGACGCCGGGTTCGTCGTGCTGGGCCGCACCACCGTTCCCGAGTTCGCAACCGCGTTCGTCACCGAGTCCGAGGCCACCGGGGTCACCCGAAATCCCCGCGCGCGGGATCGCACGCCCGGGGGGTCCAGCGGCGGGGCGGCCGCAGCGGTGGCCGCGGGCATGGTCGCGGTGGCACACGCCACCGACGGCGGCGGGTCGATCCGCCAGCCCGCAAGCGCCTGTGGACTGGTGGGCCTCAAGCCGTCCCGGGGCCGGGTGAGCCTGGGCCCCGAGGGCGGTGAGTCCTGGGCGGGCGCCAGCGTGGAGGGAGTGATCACCCGAAGTGTGCGCGACAGCGCCGCGGTGACGGCCACCCTGGCCCGGTGGTTCCCCGGCGATCCCTATTCGATCGCCGGGCCCGCCCTGCAGCCGGAAACCGGGACCCCGCCGCGCATGCGCGTCGGGGTGATGCGCACCCACCCGCTCGGAACGCCGTGGCCGTCCGCCGACGTGACACGCGTGCTGGACGAGGTCGCCGGTGTGCTGGCCGACCGGGGACACGACGTCCGCGACGGTTCGCCACCGGCGCTGGAAGAGTTTGAATACCAGCAGCATTACGACACCATCGTGGCCGTGGACGTCGATGTCCTCGCACGCCGGGTCGAGGCGCAGCTCGGCCGGGGGCTCGAACCCGGCGAGCTGGCCCCGCGCAACGAGGACAAGCGCCGGATCGCCGGACGGCTGGGGGCCACCGAATACCTGGAGGCCCGCTACTGGCTGGCGACCTGGAGCTACCGTCTGGCGGCCTGGTGGTCGGAATTCGACCTGCTGATGACCCCGACGATGGGTGGGCTGCCCGCCGTGGTCGGCCGCACCGGCAGCGCCGCGAAGATCGACGCCGGCATCGTGGCACGTTCGGCGGAGATGACCGTGATGACCAACTTCGCCAATATCGGCGGGCTGCCCGCGATCAGCCTGCCGCTGGGCTGCACGGCCGACGGTATCCCGGTCGGCATCCAGTTCGTCGCCCGGCACGCCGCAGAGCCGGCCCTGCTCGCCCTGGCCGCGGAGTTCGAGTCGCTGGGTCCGTGGGACACCTGACACACGAAGGCGCTATTTGAGCAGCTTGGACATCCGCCGGTCGGCCAGTACCTTGCCGCCGGTCTGGCAGGTGGGGCAGTACTGGAATGACTTGTCGGCGAAGGACACCTCCCGCACGGTGTCCCCGCACACCGGACACGGCAGCCCCGTGCGGGCGTGCACCCGCAGTCCCGAGCGCTTCTCGCCCTTGAGGGTGGCCGCCTGCTGGCCCACCGACCGGGTGACGGCGTCGGTGAGCACCTCGGTCATCGCCTCGTGCAACGCGGCGAGCTGGGTGTCGGTCAGCTTGCCCGCGGTCGCGAACGGCGACAGCCTGGCCACGTGCAGGATCTCGTCGCTGTAGGCATTGCCGATCCCGGCGATCACCTTCTGGTCGGTGATGACCGTCTTGATGCGTCCGGTGTTGCCGCGCAGCGCGGCGGCCAGGCCGGCGGGGTCGAGCCCCAGCGCATCCGGACCCAGGGCCGCGATCCCCGGGACCTGCTGCGGGTCGTCGACCAGCCATACGGCCAGACGCTTCTGGGTGCCGGCCTCGGTGAGGTCGAACCCGACGTGTTCGGCCGAGCCCGGTTCGCCGAGGTGTACACGCAGGGCGATGGGCCCCTTCCCGGGTTTTAGCGGTGCGGTGGAGAGCTTGTCCGACCAGCGCAGCCAGCCCGCGCGCGAGAGGTGGGTGATCAGGTGCAGCCCGCCGGCGCCGAGACCGAGGTACTTGCCCCAGCGGTGCGCCCCGGTGACCGTCTGCCCGGTGAGCGCGGTCAGCGGCGGGTCGAAGGTCTTGAGCACCGACAGCGCCGAGACGTCGACACGGCTGACGGGCCGGCCGGTCGCGTGCGCGCGCAGATAGTCGGCCAGCGCTTCGACCTCGGGCAGTTCGGGCATGGACCCAGTGTGCCGGAACACGGACCGGCACATCCCCCTGGACAAACCGATCCCCCGGACAAACGGATAGTGTGCGTCGGATAGTGCCGTCACCGGCACCTCATTGTTTCGCCGGTCAGTGAAAAAATGGCCGTGCATATTTCGTGATGGACACGGGTCGGCCTCATATCCGGTATCTGCGGAATGATTTTGCTGTGTCGCGGCCAGACCCGTTGCACTGCGCGATGCGGCACCGGTATATTCGGTGTTCGCGCAGGCCGGGGGGTTTCAGACAGCAGGCCGCCTGCCACGGGGAACTGAGACAATGACGCAGAAAAGGCCGTTCCGACGAATCTCTGCGAAATTGTCACACACGACACAGCGCGAGCATTTGCGCGCCGATAGCGGGGGAAGTATTTCTTAACTGTGGAGATTGCGCCGCCGTCAGCAAAGACGCCGGACACCGGCACCGCCCCGGTGACTCCGGAGGTTTCGGCGGTGTCCACCACCGTTTCGACCGCGGAATCGGGGCCGGGATCGGGGCGGGAATCCGGCAGCAGATCCGGGTCCGGTCCGGCGCCCGCCTGGCGCGACCCCAAACGCTACCTGTGGCTGCTGGCCGTGGCCGTGCCCTCCTACGTCGTGACCTCCTGGCTGGCCGTCTGGCTCACCGGCTGGGGCATCTTCTGGTGGTCGGCACCGATCGCCGCCTTCATCGTGCTGCCGCTGGCCGACTGGGTGTTCGGGCTCGACGACCGCAGCCCTCCGGCGGACGCCCTGGGCTGGCTGGAGAACGACAGGTTCTACCGCTGGGTCACCTACCTGTACCTGCCGGCCCAGTACGCCTCGCTGGTGCTGGCCTGCCGGCTGTGGTCCGACGGGCACCGGGTGCCGATGAACGTCTTCGACAAGCTGGGCCTGATGTTCACGGTGGGCATCATCGGCGGGATCGCCATCTGCACCGCGCACGAACTGGGACACCAGCGGGTCAGCCGGGAACGCTGGCTGTCCAAGGCGGCGCTGGCGCAGACCGGCTACGGGCACTTCTACGTCGAACACAACCGTGGCCATCACCACCGGGTCGCGACCCCCGAGGATCCGGCCAGCTCACGGCTGGGTGAAAGCCTCTATCGGTTCCTGCCGCGGTCGATCCTCGGCGGCGCACGCTCGGCCTGGCTCCTGGAGAGCTCGCGCCGGCGCCGCCGCGGGAAGGCGGTGTGGAGCCTGTCCAACGACGTGCTCAACGCCTGGCTGATGAGCGCCGCGCTGTTCGCAGCCCTGACCCTGTGGTTCGGTCTCGACGTGCTGCCGTGGCTGGTCGGGCAGGCCGTGGTCGGAATCTGCCTGATGGAGGCGGTCAACTACCTCGAGCACTACGGATTGCGCCGCCAGCGGCTGGCCGACGGCCGTTACGAGCGGGTGCACGCCGGACACAGCTGGAACAGCAACAGCCTGCTGTCCAACGTCTTCCTGTTCCACCTGCAGCGCCATTCCGATCACCACGCCAATCCGTTGCGGCGCTACCAGGCGTTGCGGCACGCCGACGAGGCACCTCAACTGCCCAGCGGCTACGCCACCATGATCGTGGCCGCACTCGTTCCCCCGTTGTGGCGTCGCATCATGGACCGCCGGGTGCTCGAGCACTACGGAGGCGACATCACCCTGGCGGCGCATCCGCCCCGGGGTGGTCGCCGCCGGTCGCGGACCGCAGCAGATAGGTGTCCATGATCCAGCCGTGCCGCGCACGGGCGGCCGCGCGCAGCTCGGCGATCTGCGACCCCACCTCACCGACCGTGCCGGCCACCAGCAGCTCGTCGGCGGTGCCCAGGTAGGCGCCCCACCAGATCCGCGTCGTGGCGGGGCAGTGCAGGAATGAGCATTCCGCGTCGAGCATCACCACCGCCGCGCCGTCCAGGCCCGAGGCACGCAGCCGGCGGCCGGTGGTGATCAGGACGGGTTCCCCGACGTCATTGAGCGGGATCCGGTGCCGGGCGGTCAGCGCCTGGATGGCGGTGACGCCCGGGACGACGTCGTAGTCGATGTCCACGTGCCGGCGCACCAGCTCCAGGATGCGCAGCGTGCTGTCGTAGAGCGAGGGATCGCCCCAGGCCAGGAACGCACCCACTTCCCCCGGCTCGAGTTCGGACTCGATGGCCGCGGCCCACACCCGGGCCCGGGCCTCGTGCCAGTCCGCGACGGCCTGGTGGTAGTCGCCGTCCTTGGCCCGCGGCGGGTCGACCAGCTCCACGAATCGATACCCGGTCCGGTCGATGAAGCGCGTGCAGATCTCCCGGCGCAGCGCCACCAGGTCATTCTTGGCCGCACCCTTGTCCATCGCGAAGAACACCGCGGTGTCGTTGAGTGCGGCGACAGCCTGGGCGGTCACATAGCCCGGGTCGCCGGCTCCGATACCGATCACATGGATCATCCGCACCCGAGCAGGGTAGCCGGGTTGCGAAGGGGGACCGGCATTGGGAAGCCTTCACATCGGGACGGCCGACCGCCGCCGCACTGAACGTCGACGAACGGAGCACGGGTGACGCTTGTCCTCGCATTCGGCATCATCCTGCTGATCAGCGTGTCGCTGTCCGGGGTGGCGGCGCGCACGGTGCTTTCGACCGCACTGCTGTTCCTGCTGGCCGGGGCGCTGCTCGGCCCCGGCGGCTTCGACGTCGTGCACATCGACGCCGGCAACCCGATCGTGGCGCTGCTGGCCGACGTCGCGCTGTTCACGGTGCTGTTCACCGACGGTCAGCGGGCCAACGTCCCGGCGCTGAAGGAGAACTGGCGGCTGTCGGGCCGGGCGCTGGGCCTGGGCATGCCGATGACGATGGTCGGCATCGCCGTGCCCGCCCACTTCCTGGCCGGCCTGGACTGGCCCACGGCGTTCCTGATCGGCGCGATCCTGTCCCCGACCGATCCGGTGTTCGCCGCGGCGCTCGTCGGGCGGACCGACATCCCGGTGCGCCTGCGGCGACTGCTCAACGTCGAGTCCGGCCTCAACGACGGCCTGGCCCTCCCCTTCGTGCTGATCTTCCTGGCGACCGCCCAGCACACCGAGTCGCATGTCACGACGGTGCTGCTGGAACTGGGGCTGGGCCTGGTGTTCGGGATCTCGATCGCGGCGCTGGTGGCGCTGGCCTGGCGGTTGCCCATCCTGACCGCCGAGCCGCGCCTGCAGCCGCTGGGACCGGTCGCGATCGCGATCGTCGTCTACGCCAGTTGCCATCTGACGCACGCCAACCCGTACCTCGCCGCGTTCGCCGCCGGATCCACGCTGGCCACCATGGACCACATGGCCGCCGAGCGTTTCGAGCCGTTCGGCGATCAGCTGGCCGAGCTCACCAAGTTCGCCGCGCTGCTGGTGTTCGGCGCGCTGATCACCCCCGAACGGTTGTCCCATCTGGGCTGGGGCGGCTGGTTGCTGGCCGTGCTGGCGATCATCGTGGTGCGCCCGGCGGCGATGCTGCTGTCGTTGGTGCGCACCCCGATGCCACGCAGCGAACGGCTCACCGCGGCATGGTTCGGCCCCAAGGGGTTCGCGTCGGTGGTCTACGGCCTGCTGGCGCTGCAGTCCGGAATCCCCAACGCCGAGTTGGTGTTCGACGTCGTCGCCGTCACCATCGCACTCTCCATCGTGCTGCACTCCTCCACCGACGTCCCGGTGGCACGGATGCTGCGGATCGAGCCGCCGGACAACCTGCCCAGCGGGCAACGCAGCGAGGCCGACCCGGGCCAACCGGTGAACTGACGGCCGCCAAACTATCCGGTACCGCCGGTATTGACATTGGCCAATGGCACGTTTACGTTCACAGTCATCAACGGCGACGAAGGGATGTCCCGCATGACTGCGTCGGTCACGCCCGCCGGGCCCACTCGCGAGGAGTTCTCCGAACGCCTGCTCAACGGCTCGGCCAAGAAGTCCTACGCCCCCCTGGTCGACATCGACTGGGAGGCACCGCTCGATCCCGACAAGTACTTCCTGCCGCCGGAGGTGGTCACGCTCTACGGCACCCCGCAGTGGGAGGCCATGACGCGCGCCCAGCAGATCGAGCTCTCACGTCAGGAACTGGTCAACATCCTCTCGGCGGGCATCTGGTTCGAGAACATCCTCAACCAGGCGCTACTGCGGGACCTGATGCACAAGAACCCCACCGCCCGCTCCACGCACTACGCGCTGACCGAACTCGGCGACGAGACGCGGCACATGGTCATGTTCGGCCGTACCATCGAGCGCATCGGCGGAATACCGGTGCGCCCCAAGCGGTATCAGAGGGCGATCATCAACAGTCTGCCCTTGGTCTTCCGCGGCAGCGTGTTGTGGGCCGCCGCCCTGGTGGGCGAGGAGATCTTCGACGCGATGCAGCGCCGGATCATGGAGGACCCCGAACTTCAACCGATCGTGCAGCGGCTCATGCGCATCCACGTCACCGAGGAGGCGCGCCACATTCAGTTCGCCCGCGACGGCCTGCGTAAACAGGTGCCGGCGATGCCGCGGTACCGCAGGGCGCTGCTGGCCAATCTGCACGGTGTCGGCGGCCCGTTCTACCGTTTCCTGTTCACCCAGCCGGTGCAGTACGAGCGGGCCGGGCTGCCCGGCCGCGACATGCGCCGGATCGCCAGGGCCAACCCGCACTTCCACGCCATGTGCGTGCGCTCGTTCGGTCCCCTGTCCGCCTTCCTGACCGAGGTGGGACTGATGGGCAGATACGGGCGCAGGCGGTGGCGGCGGGCCGGCTTCCTGTGAGCATCATCCTCGTCGGGCCGCACACCGGCGATATCGGTGCGGCGCTGGGCCTCGGTTCCGATCCGGCGGTCGACCGGGAGATCGACGAGGTCCACGAGATCCACGGGATGGACGCCGCCCGCTTCGACGCGGCCACCGACACGTGGTCGGTCACCGCGCCCGGCGCCGGCCCGATGCGGGCCCGGATCGTCGTGGATGCACGACCGTCGGAGAATCCGGTCCTGGCCTGCCACGGCCTGCCCAACTTCTTCCGCCTACCCGGTCCCGACCACGCCCGGCAGGCCCGCTACGTGCGGCGCTGCCTGGATCTGTGCAGACGCACCGGTTCCGCACGCATCGAGGCCAAGGGGCAGGTCCGGATGCGCCGCTGGCGCCGACAGCCGATGACCCGGAGTTTCTACCTGACCCCGGCGGCACCCGACGACGAACTCTACGACGGACCCGTCACGGCCACGGTGGCCGAGCGCGAGATCGCCGCCCGGGTCCGGCTGACCGGACACCTGGACCCCGTCGATGGTCGATACCATTGGCAGGGAACCCTTTTCGCCGAGCTACCGGGCGAGCGGCGCACCGCCGCGCGGGCAGTGGACCTGCGCATCGCCGACCGCACGGCGCATGCCCGCGTCGTCGAACGCACCCCGTGGGGCGCCCACATGGTCGCCGGGGTGGGCGATCCGCCGTTCGCGCCCTGATCAGCGCGCACGCACCGCCACGAACCCCACGGCCAGCACGGCGCCCACGGCACCCGAGATCAGCAGCGGCAGCCGCCCGTCGGCGCCCCAGGCCAGACCCGCCCACAGGCCCGCGGCCAGCACGGCGAACCCGCTGAGCCCCTGAAAGACACCCTGGGCGCTGGCCTGCAGATCACGACCCACCAGCGTCGAGATCCAGGCTTTGCCCACCCCGTCGGTGCAGGCCGCGAACAACCCGTACACGCCGATCAACAGCCAGGCCGTCACCGCGTCGGTCGTCATGCCCAGCCCCAGATAGCAGACGGCGAAGAACCCCAGCCCCACACCGAACACGATCCGCCGCGGCACCCGGTCGGCCAGGGCGCCGGCCGGATAACTGGCCAGCGCGTACACCACGTTGTAGGTCACGTAGGCCAGGATCACCTCGGTGACCGAGAATCCTATCTCGTTGAGCCGCAACAGCAGCAGCGCATCCGGGAAGTTCACCAACCCGAACGCGGCCAACAGCGCCACCACCCGCCAGTAGCGTCGCGGCAGCTCCCGGACCCGCGCGAACACGGGTTCGCGGGCCCGGCCGTGGCGCACGCGACGTTCGGCGACCAGCCCCACCAACAGGACACTGAGCACCGCGGGGACCACCGCGACCCACAGCAGCGGCCCGATCCGGTGGTCGAGCAGCTCGTAGCCCGCGAGTCCGAGCAACGGCCCCACCACCGCGCCGCAGGTGTCCATCGTGCGGTGAAAACCGAACACCCGCCCGCGGGCGGCATCGTCGATTCCGTCGACCAGCAGGGCGTCCCGGGGTGCGCCGCGCAGCCCCTTGCCCAGCCGGTCGACCACCCGCCCGGCCAGCACCCCGGGCCAGGCCCCCGCCGCGGCCACCAGGACCTTGCCCAGGGCCGCCAGCCCGTAGCCGCTGGCGATCAGGGGGCGGCGTGAGAAGCGGTCGGCCAGCGGCCCCGACGCCAGCTTGGTCACCGACGCGGCCCCCTCGGCGGCACCCTCGACGGCACCGACCACCGAGGGCGGCGCCCCCAACACGGCGGTGAGGTAGATCGGCAGCAGCGGATAGAGCAGCTCGCTGGCCACATCCTGCAGGAACGACACCGCCGAGAGGGCCTTGACATTGCGGGTCAGCCACGGCCTGCGCGGTACGGTCGGCTCAGTCACGCACTCGCCTCCTCTCCGCCAATCCGCTCAACTACTACACACTGTGTAGCATTTGATCCCAGCAGCCCCCAGCCACCCGGGAGTCGAACACCATGTCAACCTTCAACGGTCTGCCCGCCCACGCGTTGCTCGTCCATTTCATCGTCGTCCTCGCACCGTTGACGGCGCTGTTGGCCATCCTGTGTGCGGTGTGGCCGGCCGCCCGGGAACGGCTGGTGTGGCTGGTGCTGACCCTGGCCGCGGTCACCGTCGTGCTGACGCCGCTGACCACCGAAGCCGGCGAATGGCTCGAGCACCGGGTCGGCGAGACCCCGGCACTGGAGACCCATGCCGACCTCGGGGACACCATGATCTTCTTCTCGATCGGGCTGCTGGTGGCCACGCTGCTGCTGGCCTTCGCGCATGTGCGGGCCCGCCGCGACTCGTCGAACGCCGTCATCGGGGCGGTGATCTCCCTCGTCGTCATCGTGCTGTCCGCCGCGACGATCGTGCAGGTGTACCGGATCGGAGATTCCGGAGCCAAGTCGGTCTGGGGTGGCGTGACGCAGACACAGCCGGCCTCACCCGATGACGACGACTGACGACTCGCCCTCTTCCGGCACCACCCGATCCTGAACGAGGTCGGTGGTCACCCCCACGTCGGCCACGGTCACAACGACCACCGCCGCGCAGGCCAGCACCGCCCAGCGGCGCGGTCGCCCGGGGCGGGGCCCGTGCAGCGCGCTCACGCGGCGGACCACGTCGCCGGCCGCGGCGCCCAGCGTCGCCGCCTCCGGCGGCCGGGATCCCGCGCACATCAGTGCGGCGCGGGCAAGGGCCCGGGCCAGTACCGCACGATCGTCTCCGGCGGCCCGCTCGTCGGCGTCGCGTTCGGCCGCGAACCGGACCAACCGCGGCCAGCCGGCCAACAACGGGTTCAGGGCGGCCGCCAGCTCGGCGGCCTGCACGTACAGGTAGTGGCGGGCACGAAGGTGGGCCCGCTCGTGACGGACCAGCGCGGCGAACTCGGCACGGTCGAGCGCCGCGCACAGCCCGGTGGTCACCACCACCACGGCTCCGCGACCGGGAACGGCGAACGCGTCGGGGGTCCCGTCATCGACGACCAGCAGATCTCCGCGGCGGGCGGTACTGCCGCGGAACACTTTTCCGGCGCGCAGGCTCGCCGCCGCGCGCAGCAGGTGACGGGTCGCGCGCACGCATCCGGCCGCCAGGAACGTGCCCGCGAGCACGGCCAGGCCGATGCCGACCGGGGTGGGGTCTTCGGCCACCAGCGCGATCACCGCCGCCGAGGACATCGCGGTGGCCACCGCGAACAGCAGCGCCATCCCGGCGGCCAGACGCACCGACCAGGCCGGGGTGAACGCGCGCTCCAGCCGTTGCAGCGGCACCGAGACCGCGACCGCCAGGGCCCAGGGGGCGAGCAGCATCGCCATGGCCGTCATCGGCCGCTCACCGGCGCGTGTCCCGCCCGTCGCCTCCCACGTCATCGGTCTGGGGGTCGGCCTGGGGGTCGGTCCGGGGATCGCGCTCCAGCAGCGTGCGCAGCACCTCTTCGTCGTCGGGCTGCAGGGAGGCCACGAAACTGGCCAGCACGCTGGCGCGGTCCTGCCGGCCGTCGAGCGCATGACGCATCCTGATCGCCGCGCGCAGCGCGGGCAGATCACCGGCCGGGGCCGCCAGCGCGTAGCCGTAACCGCGGCCCCGCTTGGCGCGGGTGAGCACTCCCTTGCGGGTGAGCCGGACCAGCGCGGTCATCACGGTGGTGTGGGCCAGCGACCCGCCCAGGGCCGCGCGGACCTCGGCGACGGTCCTGTAGTCATCGGCGTCGAGCACGCCGATGACGGCTTCCTCCAACCCACCGGGTTCCTTACGCACCTACCGGCCTCCTCACGACGAGGATAGCCAGCCGGCGCCCGGATTGTTCCCCACGGAACTAGAACGTGTTCTAACATTCGGCCCATGCGGTTCACCTACGCCGAAGCCATGACCGATCCGAGCTACTACATCCCGCTGGCCCAGGCCGCCGAGGCCGCCGGCTACCACGCGATGACGATCGCCGACAGCGTGGCCTATCCCTACGAGTCGGACTCGACGTATCCCTACACCCCGGACGGCAACCGCGAATTCCTCGACGGCAAGGAGTTCATCGAAACCTTCGTGCTGACAGCGGCTCTGGGCGCGGTCACCAGCCGGCTGCACTTCAACTTCTTCGTCCTCAAACTGCCCATCCGGCCGCCGGCCCTGGTGGCCAAGCAGGCCGGTTCGCTGGCCGCGCTGATCGGTGACCGCGTCGGCCTCGGCGTCGGAACCAGCCCGTGGCCCGAGGACTACGAGCTGATGGGGGTGCCCTTCGCCCGCCGCGGCAAGCGGATGGACGAGTGCATCGAGATCATCCGCGGCCTGACCACCGGGGACTACTTCGAGTTTCACGGCGAGTTCTACGACATCCCCAAGACGAAGATGAGCCCGGCTCCCGGCGCACCGATCCCCATCCTGATCGGCGGGCACGCCGACGCCGCGCTGCGCCGCGCGGCCCGCAACGACGGCTGGATGCACGGCGGCGGCGATCCCGAGGAGCTGGATCGGCTGATCGCGAAGGTCAAGCGCTACCGACAGGAGGAGGGCCGCGACGGCGACTTCCAGATCCACGTGATCTCCGTGGACGGCTTCACCCTCGACGGCATCAAACGGCTCGAGGACAAGGGCGTCACCGACGTCATCGTGGGTTTCCGGATTCCCTACATCCTTTCTCTTTTACTCATCTCTCCCTGCCGTCTATCCTCCTTTTTTCTTTCTCTTTTCTCCCCTTTTCTTTATTTTTTTTTTTTCTCTTCTCTTTCTTTTTCTTTCTTTCCTTTTTTTTCTTTTTTTTTTCTTCTCTTTCTTTTTTCTTTTTTT
>NZ_NVQF01000071.1 GCF_002592005.1 Mycolicibacterium palauense
GGGCGACTCCTACCGCATCAAAGACCGCGACCTCGGGAGAGTCCCGGGATCGACAACCGAAGAATGAACACCAAGGGGGTCAATTTTCAACCGACGAAAAGGGGTCAATTTTCGGCCGCCGTTGACAGCAGCTGCGCTGCAATCCAAGCTGAATGACGACGGCGAAACGATCACCGTCGACAGCGCCCGAGGGTGGGCGGTCCGCGTCGAACTCAGCACACGCCTGGATGCGTTGCGGCGGCGGTTGCCCGCAGTCGTCACCGCGTGCGACCACCACGGCGTCGATGACCCGGCCCGCATACCGGCGAGCGAATGCGGCGCAGACGTTGAGTGGTTCGTGTCATCGGGCCTGCGGTTGTCGCCAAGCTCCCTGGCCTCTCCCGGCACCGTGGTCGTGTGGATGCCACCGACCGCAGGGTGGCCGCGTGACGCGGCTCTGGACCACGACTTGGACCGGATGCTCAGCAACACGGGTGTTACGTCGAAGCTGGGCAAGTTGCGCGACCACACGGGAGTCACGGAACGCCACCTCGCCGTCGGCGTGCATCACTACGGGCCGGGTTTCGACCTGTTCGACCAGTTGCTGTCGCCGCGTGGCTACGTGCCGCAGTACGAGCCACCCGACGGGTTCGCCGCCACGCACGTGTGGATCACCGCTGGCTATCACGCGGTGCTCACATGGACCCGCGCAAGCGGCTGGTCGTGGCGGTCGCTCCCCCGCTCGGACAGCCAATAGCGGTGGCCGCCATGCAACCGCCGATTCAACGAGCCATGCAATACCGTCGTTGCATGGTGTGGTACCTCGATGTACCTGGATGTCGGGACGACTCGGCTGCGCCGCAGGTCAACGGTATATTTCGGAATTTCGATGTACTTGGATGCGCGTAGCGGACGGGTGTTCGAGTCCCGTCAGCCACCCCGAGGTTAAACACCGCCTCACCTGCGGATTCGCGGGTGAGGCGGTGTTCTTTTTCACCCCTCGTCCGCCGGCGCATCCGGTCCGGCGCTCAGGCCGTCAGGAACGCGAACGGTTCGGCGGGTTCGAACGCGGCGGACACCTCACCGGCAAGGGATTTGGGGCCCAGCGTTTCGAGTCGCAGCACCTCGGCCCCGGCGTCGAGGTTCACCTTGTCCAGGTCCACCCAGAAGGTCGCGGGCCGGATCGCCGACTCGAAGTACAGGCGCCGGGCGTCGTGGTCGTGCACGGTGCGCCACAGGGTGGCCGCGATGTTGGGGTGGTCCGGGTCATCGAGCCCCAGCGGCACGCCGATGGTCCGCATCTGGGAGAACACCGACGCCACCGCCATGCGCCGGTCCACGTATTTCGGTGAGCTCTTCAGGAAGTAGCTCGCCCGCACGTACCGGTCGGCCGCGCTGATGGTTCCGGGCAGCATCCGGTCGCCACCGATCAGCTCCCAGTAGGCGTTGATGGCGATCTGCTGGTCATAGGTCGGCGAGTTGGTCAGCACCGCGTGCTCGGGCCCGTGGTGGATGACCAGCTTCCCGTCGAGGTATTCCAGGATCGCCGAATCACCGGAGGGATCGGACAGCGCCAGGTGCCCGGTCGCCGCGCGACCGTTGGGCAGGATGGGCGCCACCACGGTGAACGGGTCGTCCTGCATCGCGGCCACCGATTCCTCGACGCTCGCGAAGTTGTCCAGGAAGTACTGCGCCCACGCCCCGATCGACAGGGTGGGTTTACCGGTCTTGGCTGCGTCGCCGTAGTCGGATTCCGCGAGGTAGAGCACATTGCCGACCAGCCCCGCCTCGTTGATGCCGTCGACGGTGGCCGCGTCGTAGAACGAGGCGATCACCGAGCCGAACTTGGAGACCCAGGTCGCGGCGCTCGCTCCCTCGTCCCCGGTCCGCTGCATGCCCTTCGGGAACACCCACAGGTCCGTCTGCTCGTCCGGGTCGTTCCAGTCCATCCCGCGACCGACGATGCAGGTGCCGGTTCCGGTTTCGTACTTGATGCGCGTACACATGGTTTCCCTTTCGCCTCCTCCGGTGCGGCCGGTGGCCGCCGAGAACACACGCTGGAAACGAAACTACTCAGAACCGCGCCCGCCGGTGCGGTGGCGCAGCGGCCGGGGCGCCGGGTCAGCCGGGTCGACGAAACCAGCTCCGCCGGGACGCCGGGCGCGCCGCGGGGAGCGTCAGCGTGAAGGTCGCGCCTCCGCCCGGGGTCTGTCCGACGGTGACGTCACCGCCGTGGGCGACCGCGATCTCGCGCACCAGGGCCAGCCCGATCCCGTAGCGCGTCCGCCCGGTGGTGTGGTGGTCGCCGTGTGCGAACCGCTCGAAAAGCCGGTCCACGGCGTCCGGGTCGACGCCGACCCCGTCGTCGCGAACCTCCACGGCCACCGTGTCGGCGCCCGCCGATGCGGTCACCACGACACTGCCCCCGGGGTGTTCGTGGGCCAGCGCGTTGTCGACCAGCGCCCCCAGCGCCCGCTTCAGCGCGGGAGCCGATCCCGACACCACCAGCTCGCCGCCCGCCTCGCGGGGGCCCGTCGTCAGATCGACGCCGGCGGCCGCGGCGAGTTCGGCGAAACCCGCGCAGACCTCGGTGCTGAGCTCCCCCATGTCGACGTCGGCGCGTGGCGTCGAGGCCGCGCTCATCGCCGCCGAGGCCAGCAGGTCCTCGATCACGTCACCGAGCGCGCGGGCGTCCTCGACCAACGCGTCGAACTGTTCCTGCTGGCCGGGCGGTGCGCGGCGCGCCAGCAGTTGCGCCCGGGTGGCCAGCACGGTCAGCGGGGCGCGCAACTCGTGGGAGGCGTCGGCGACGAACCGGCGCTGCAATGCCAGCGCCTCGGCCAGCGGGCGGATGGATCGCCGGGTCAGCAGCACCACCACCGCGATCGACGCCAGAATCCCGGCCAGCTCGGCGACGCCCAGAGCCAGCAGGAGCCGGCTCCGGTTGGCCAGGTAGGGCGCCAGATCCAGCGCGGCCACCACCCGCCCGTCGGGCTCGTCGGTCACATACGCGCGGTAGGGAATGTCGTCCACCGTGACGTCGAAGAACCCGGCGGGCCCGTCGAGCAGGGGCTGCATCACCTCGGGATGGGCGCCGATCGCCTCCTGCCCCCGCACGTCGCGCAGCGCCAGGATCATGCCGGGCGGCGGATCGGTGACGTCGTCGGCCGAGGCGGCCACCGAGACGAGCTGCGACCGGATCTGCTGGTTCTGCACACGCACGTCCACCCCGAAGACGACGGCGCCGACGATCACCAACACCGCCGCCAGCGCCAGCGAGGCCTGCAGTGCGGCGGTACGTCCCGCCTTGTGCACGACGGTCTTGTCGCGTGCGGGCCCGGCCGTCACGAGCGGCCGAACCGGTAGCCGCTGCCGTGCACGGTGCGCACCACATCCTTTCCCAGCTTGCGCCGCAGGTAGTGCACGTAGGTGTCGACCGCGCCGGCCGATTCGGCCCCACCGAACACCGACTGCAGCAACTGGCCCCGGGTGAACACCCGCCGGGGTGCGGCCATCAGCACCGCGAGCAGATCCGACTCGCGCTGGGACAGTTCGATCCCGATCGGCTCCGCCTCGTCGAATACCGTGCGCGACAGCCGATCCAGGCGAAGCCCGCCCGCCGACAGCAGAGTCCCGCCGTCGTGGCGGCGCAGCAAGGCGCGGACCCGTGCCAGCAGTTCGGGCACCTCGAAGGGCTTCACCAGATAGTCCTCGGCCCCGGCGTCCAGACCCTCGACACGGTCGTCGAGGGTGCCGCGCGCGGTGAGAAGCAGGGCCGGCGTGGAGATTCCGCGGCCCCGCAGCACGGCGATCAGTTCGGCACCGTCGAGCACCGGAAGTCCGCGGTCGACGATCGCGGCGTCGTAGTCACCGGTCAGTCCCCGGTGCAGCCCCTGCTGGCCGTCGTGGGCGACGTCGGCGGCATAGCCCTCGTCGGCGAACAGCTCGGCCAGCATCGAGGCCAGCCGCCGGTCGTCCTCGACGATCAACAGCCTGGGCGCCTCGGTTCCCCCGCGCATGCAAAGAGCTTGCCATGGCGGTTCTTATAGGGCTCAAAGAATCGGCGGTGACGATGGCCGCATGACAGGACGACATCCCGGTTTCCGCCACGCCGCCGCCACCTCGTGGGCGCTCGTCGGCGTCGGCGTGGCGGGGACGCTCGGGGCGTCCCTGCTCGCCTACCTCGGCACCTCGCAGAGCTCGGATCTGGAGGTCGACCAGGGTTCGGCGGTCACGCTGCTCGACGACGCGCCGATATCGCGCCCGCAGACCCCCACCTCGACGTCGGTGTCGCAGAGTTACGCACCCCGGATCCACGCGAGGTCCTTCGGCTCATGAGTCCGCCCACCCTCGCGCCGGCCGCCACCGCCGAGAGCACCTGGTCGCGATGGACCACCACGATGCAGCTGGTGGTCACCGACCCCGGCCGGCTCGGCGCGGCGCGGCGCGAGGTCGACGCCGAGCTCGACGCCGTGGAGCTCGCGGCGTCGCGGTTCCGGCCGGACTCGGAGGTGTCGCGGCTGGTGACCGCGGCGGGGCGGCCGACGGAGGTCAGCGAGCTGCTGGCGGAGCTGATCGGCGCGGCCCTGACCGCGGCCCGGCGCACCGACGGCGACGTCGACCCGACCCTGGGCGCGGCGCTGATCGCCCTCGGCTACAACGGTGAATCCGCCGGTGAGTCCGGGGGTGAGTCCGGGCACCGGCTCGCGTCGGTGACCGTCCCGGCCGACTGGACGATGGTGCGGTTGCACGACCGCGCCGTGACCCTGCCGCCCGGGGTGCTGCTCGACCTCGGCGCCACCGCCAAGGCCGTCGCCGCCGACCGCGCCGCGCAGCGGGCCTTCCGGACCTGTGGGTGCGGCGTGCTGGTGAGCCTGGGCGGCGACATCGCCACCGCGGGCCCGCCGCCCGCCGGCGGGTGGCACGTCGGCGTCCGCGACGGCGGGGACGAGCCCGCCTGCGCGGTGACGTTCGGCGCCGGGGTGGGCCTGGCCACCTCCAGCACCCTGCACCGCCGCTGGTCCCGGGACGGCGAGCGGCGCCACCACATCCTCGACCCGCGGACGCGACGCTGCGCGGACCCGGTCTGGCGCACGGTGTCGGTCTGCGCGCCCAGTTGCGCCGAGGCGAACACGATGAGCACCGCCGCGGTGGTGCGCGGCCGGCGGGCACTGGACTGGCTTGCCGCACTGAATGTTCCGGCCCGACTGGTGGACCAGGACCGGGCGGTGCACACCGTGGGCGGCTGGCCCCGCGACGCCGGTGGGGGGAGGCCGTGATGGACGAGGCGATGTGGGCCCTGGGCCGCGGGACTGGCATGGTGGCGCTGGCGTTCTTCACCCTGTCGATCGCGCTGGGTGTGGTGACGCGTTCCGGGCGCCGCCTGGGCCGGCTCCCGCGTTTCGCCGTCGTCGACGTGCACCGGTTCGCCGCCCTGTTCGCCGTCGTCCTGGTCGGCCTGCACGTGACGGCGCTGCTGGCCGACCCCTACGCGCAGCTGCGCCTCGTCGACGTGGTGGTGCCGTTTCTGGGCCACTACCGGCCGGTGTGGCAGGGCCTGGGCACGCTGGCGGTGGATCTGACGATCGCGGTGGTCATCACCAGCCTGCTGCGGCACCGGCTCGGGCTGCGCGCATTCCGGGTGGTGCACTGGGCGGCCTACGCGTTGTGGCCGGTGGCGTTCGTCCACGCGCTGGGTAACGGCACCGACGCCGGGCGGCCCTGGTTCCTGCTGTTCGCCGGCCTGTGCGCGGTCACGGTCGCCACCGCGCTGGCGTGGCGGGTCCGGGCCGACTTCGCCGAGTATGCGGCGACGCGAGTGGCGGTCCGGTCGTGAGGGGCACCACCCACGCGGCGTCCCGGGCACCCGCTCGCGCGCGCCTGCTGGCCGCCGCGGGGCCCGAACTCGGCTCGCATCGACAGTGTTTCGGCGCCGCGCCCGGCCGTGTACCCCAGCTGTCGGCGGTGCTGACCGACGCCGGTCTGACCGGTCGCGGCGGCGCGGGCTTCCCCACCGCCCGCAAGGTGTCCACGGCCGCGGGCGCGCGGGGCGCCGTCGTCATCGGCAACGGCGCCGAGGGCGAACCGCTCAGCGACAAGGACGCCGTGCTGCTGAGCCGGGCACCGCACCTGGTTCTCGACGGGCTCACCGTCCTGTGCAACGCGGTGGACGCCGAGAGCGCCTACCTCTACCTGCCCGAACGCGCCTTGGCGCCGATCGAGTCCGCGTTGGCCGAGCGGCGCGCGGCGGGCTGGGAGACCGCCGCGGTGTCGGTGGTCGAGGCTCCGGACGCCTTCATCGCCGGCGAGGAGACCGCCGTCATCCGGCGACTCGAGGGCGGACCCGCGCTGCCCCGGGACCGGGTGGCGGTGGTCGCGCAGTCGGGTCTGCGGGGCCGGCCGACGCTGGTCAACAACGTCGAGACGTTGGCGCAGGTGGGACTCATCGCCCGGTTCGGGCCGCGCTGGTTCCGCTCGGTCGGCGACCCCGCCCAGCCCGGCACCATGCTGGTGACGCTGTCCGGCGCGCTCGTCGCCCGCGGCGTCACCGAGGTGGCGACCGGTGTGCCGCTGGCCGACCTCATCGGATGGTACGGGCGTACCGATCCGCGCGGCCTGCGTGCGGTGCTCGTCGGCGGCTACCACGGGGCCTGGCTCACCGCCCGCGACATCCAGGATGCGTACCTGTCGCGAAATTCGTTGTCGCGGTGGGGCGCCACGCCAGGGGCCGGCATCATCCATGGGCTCGGCGGGGCCGAGTGCGGCCTGGCCCGCACGGCCGACATCGTGGCCTACCTGGCGCGCGAGTCCGCCGGCCAGTGCGGCCCCTGCGCCAACGGTCTGCCGCGGCTGGCCGGGTTGTGGGAGGACCTCGCGCACGGTTCGGCCTCCTGGGACGTGGTCGGCGAGATCGAGCGCATCGCCGGACTGGTCGTGGGCCGCGGGGCCTGCCGCCACCCCGACGGCAGCGCCCGGATGGTCGGCAGCGCGCTGCGCGCCTTCGCCGGCGATGTGGCGGCGCACATCGGCGGCCGCTGCGAAGCCGAGGTCCGCTGATGCCCGAACGCCTGCACATCGATTGGACCCGCTGTGACGGCCGCGGGCTGTGCACCGAGTTGTTGCCCGAGGTCCTGGGCCGCGACGAGTGGGGCTACCCCGCCGCGCGTGACGGGTCGCGCGAGCCGGCGATCCCCAAGAACACGATGCCGGCGGCGCGGGCGGCGATGTCGCGGTGCCCGAGGCTGGCGCTCACGCTGCTGCCCGGCGAGCCGGGATAGGGGGGCCCGATCAGGTGTCGGCGTTGCCGCTCTTCCACTGCTCCCACGGGATGTTCCAGTCGCCGAGCCCGTCGGTGCCCGGCAGCACGGAGCCCACGGTGTTGACGACCTCCACGAGGTCGCCGCGCTTGGTGTTGTTGTAGAACCACTGCGCGTTGCCGGTGCTGACGTTCAGGCACCCGTGGCTGACGTTGGAGTAGCCCTGGCTGCCCACCGACCACGGTGCGGCATGCACGTAGATGCCGCTGTAGGACATCTGGGTGGCGTATTCGACCTCGGTGCGATACCCGTTGGGCGAGTTGACCGCGACGCCGTAGGTCGACGAATCCATCACCAGGTCCCGGTAGCGGTCACCGATGATGTAGGTCCCGTTGTTGGTGGGTGTGCTGTTCTTGCCCATCGAGATGGGCATGGTCTTGACGACCTCGCCGTTGACCCGGACCGTCAGCGTCTTGGTGCTGTCGTCGGCGGTGGCCACGACCTTGTCGCCGATGGTGAAGTGGGTGTTGACGTTGTCCTGGCCGAACAGGCCGTCGCCGAGGTCGACGCCGTAGGTGTTGACCGCGACGTCGACCTTGGTGCCGGGCTCCCAGTAGTTCTCGGGCCGCCAGCGGACCTCGCGGTTGCTCAGCCAGTAGAACGCGCCCTCGACCGGCGGTTCGGTGGTGATCGTGATGGCCTTCTCGGCTGCCGCGCGGTCGGGGATGTTCTCGTCGAACCGGATGGCCACCGGCTGGCCGATGCCGACCGTCTCCCCCTCGTTGGGCAGGACGTAGGGCATCGTGAGGTTGTCCGGCGAGTGGGTCTCGAAGGCCATCCGCTCGCTGGTGACGCCGCTGAGCCCCAGGGAGCGGGCGTTGAGCACGTAGTGCTTGTTGTAGCCGAGCGGCTTGGCGGTCGACCAAGTCAGCCCGTCGTCGCTGAGCTCACCCTCGACGGTCTCACCGGCCTCATTGGTCATCGTCACCGCGCCGAGCACCCCGTTCTCGGCGGTGACGGTCACGGGCTGGTCGACGGCCACCCCGACGGCGCCGTCGGTCACCGACGCGGACAGCTTCGGCACCAGCAGGTCGTCGTAGGGGGTGCCCTTCTCGTCGATGGTCTGCACCGGCGGCGCGGCGGAGTTGCCGCTGCACGCACTGACGGTGAGCACCACCGCGGGGATCATGACCAGTGCCGCCAGCCAGGGCCGATTGCCGCGCGGACGGGTCGCTGAACGGACCTGCCACATAACTTGCTCCACCTCGCAACCGAACCGACTGGGACTTTCTTGGCAATAGTCTAAGGGCATTTTCGGCCCCGGCGCGACCTCGGCGTCACGCTGCACGCTGCCGCTGCCACCGGCGGAATTTCGCCCTGCGCGGCCTTGCCTGTTATTGTCTCACACGCAGTACGCGCCGTTAGCTCAGTTGGTAGAGCAGCTGACTCTTAATCAGCGGGTCCGGGGTTCGAAACCCTGACGGCGCACCACCCGAAAAACCCTGCTCAGGCGGGGTTTTTCTGGTTCCGGGCGCTTGCTGGCCGTGACTGAAGCGTCAGAAGTCAATCCAAGAGCTCCCGCTGACGTCTTTTTGGCGTCCCATGCTCTCGGTCGGCCAACAGGCAAGCCCCGCTGTCGCCGGGCGCCACGACTCGCCTCGCGAGGCGAGCACTGGTCATCGGCCCACAGCCCGCACTTCGGCGAGACTGAGAATCCCAAAGTTGCGCAGCTCCAGGAGTTCGGCGTCACTGGCCGCCCGTACGTCGCCGAGATTGCGGTAGCCCCCGCGGATAAGCGCGTAGGCGGTGCGGGGAGTGAACTGCGCGAAGTCAGCTGGGATCGGGGGCAATTCCTGACCGTTACTCATAGGTGCGCCTATCTCCAACCACGCGCAACGTTAATCGTGCGCCTATTCCGCATCTATCATGCGCCCGTTCTATGAATCTTTGCGGAACAGCATGTGAGACACATGCGCCGACGGTTTTGCGAGCCCGTCGTGCCAGCGCGTGAGCAGACGCAGAACCTCAGAAACGAGGCCGGTGTCGCTCGACCACACCGACATGCCGGTGTCGCAGAACGGCGTTCGACTTCGCGACGAGATCCCGCCGTTCTCGATTTCTTGCACCGCAGAGTCGGCCATGTCCGTGCAAGTGAAACCCTGGACAACCAATCTGCTGAGAATCCGGGAGAAGACTCGATCCGTCTCGATGATTTGCGCTCGCTCGGCGGGCTGTGATCCACGACGAATTCACTGGACAGGTGAGCTCACCGCCGAATGCAGAGAGGAAAAACCGAAATCCGTCGCAAAGCCGCGGGATATCACGCATTACTTTCGTGGCTACCGACCAGCCAGGTGACGACACTCGAGGGCCGATGCCGGCCCCGCACGCGGGCGCGCCGATCGGACTCGCTAACTCCGCAGGGCCCCCTTCCCGATGGCCCACTTCAGCGCCTCGGCCATGCTGGCCGCGTACGTCGCCTCGAGGGCATCGTCGTGTTGCCTTTTCACCCAGGACGGATGCTTCGCGAAATGCAGGCACGGCACCGTCTTCGACCGGACATATCTGGGCGCGCTGAAGGGCCAGGGCACCGTGCGCGCGGTCGGGTAGATGAACGACAACACGCGTTCGGCGTCCTCGCCGAGCCCGATGACCAACCGCGGCCGAACGATCTCGAGCTCGCGAAGCAGATACGGCGAGCAGTTCACGATCTCGTGGTCGTGTGACCCGCGGTTCTTGCGGGGGTGGCAGTGCACGGCATTGGTGATGAAGAGGTCGGCCTTGCGGCAGCCGGCACGCTCGAAGCTCGTATTGAGCAGGCTCCCGCTGCCCTCATAAAACGGCTCCTGCGGTTTCATGCACTGTTCGCACAGGCTCTGCCCCACGATCGCGACCGGCGAGTCGATCGAGCCCCAGCCCGGCGCCGCCTGCGTCACACCCTTCTTGTTCATGCCCTCGCAACGCCTGCAGGCTCTGATCTCGTCGTCGAGCAACCTCTTTCGTTGGTGGCGATCACCGGCACCGTTCGGCATCGACGCGTCCTCCTCGATCGGTCGGTCGGCCCCTACACGGTCGCACGACCGCGCACGGCCCGCAGGAAACCGCAGCATGGCCCGTGCCCCGGATCTGGCCGATCGCCGGTCGCCGGGCAAACCCCGAACTACCATGCAGAGCTACATGGCCGGGCGCCCGAACCGGAGCGGGTTTGGCCGAGGGGGAATCCGCACAGATGAAGCGCCTGGACAACCCCCTCTCGGCGGCCCCGCCCGCGGGTGCCGACGGCGCCCCGGGGCCACCGCGACGGGAATCGAGCGCGGAGGTCATCCGGCTCATCGTGGGCGCCGTGCTGTTCATCGCGGTGGTCAGCGCGGCGTTCTGGCCACTGGGCGGCACGCTCGCCTCGGCACCGGCACCCCTGGTGCCCGAGTACGTGGGTGCGGCCGCCGCACTGGCCGTCAACGCCCTGGCCGTGTGGGCGATCTATCTGCGTCCCCCGGGGCGGTGGGCCCGCCCGCTCACCATCGCCGCCCTGGTGGCGGTGACCGTTTCGGCGACGGCCGTCTGGCTGGGTCCCCTCGATGCGGTCACCGCACTGGACGCCATCGACTTCCCCGGCGGGCCGGCCCCGCTGATCGCCTCGCTCGCGGCCTTCGGGGTGACCCTGATATCCGTGGCGCTGCTGCTCAAGATGGCCGGCACCAACACCGCTCTGCGGATCGCCGCCGAGATCTGCGTGCTGTGCGCGTTCCTGATCGGGGTCAGTTCGATCATCGTCTACGCCTACGGCGAGGACCTCATCGACCCCTTCCTCATGCTGCGCAGGGTTCGCGTGCCCGCCGCACTGAGCATCACGCTGCTCACCGTCGCGATCGTGGTGGCCGAGAAGCACTGGGCCATCCACCGGGTGGTGCGGCGCATGGGTTGGGGTGCGGGCCTGTTCTTCGGCGTCCTCTTCGTCCTTCTCACCCTGACGGGACTGATGTGGCAGATCGCCCAGTCGGACGCGAAACTTCAGCTCGCCACCCGCTTTCAGTCCGACGTCTCCACGATGCGCCGCCTTGTCGAATCGCACCTCAACGGCGACATCAAGGCGCTCAAGGGCGGCTCAAGCCTGTTCGCGGCCTCGGAGGACGTCGACCGCGCCAGCTGGAAGGCCTACGTCGACGGCCTCAATCTCGAACAGGACTACCCCGGCGTTCAGGGATTCGGATACGCCCAGGTGGTGCCCGCGGATCAGGTCACCGCGGTGGAGAACGCCGTACGCGCAGAGGGGTTTCCCGACTTCACCATCTTCCCGCTGGCGCCGCCCCGCGCCGTCTACACGACGATCATCTACCTGTTGCCCTTCGACGCGCGGAACCAGCGCGCGTTCGGGTTCGACATGTTCTCCGAGCCGGTCCGTCACGACGCCATGGCCCGGGCGCGCGACACCGGCCAACCCGCCATGACGCGCCAGGTGATCCTGCTGCAGGAGGGCGAGGGCGACAAGCAGAAAGGTTTCCTGATCTACGAACCGGTGTACCGGCGGGGCAGCCCCACCGGCGACACCGCCGAGCGCGTCGCGGCCATCGAGGGCTACGTCTACAGCCCCTTCCGGATGAAGGACTTCATCAACGCCTCGCTGGGTGATCAGACCTTCAACATCAACTTCGAGGTCTACGACCAGGATCCGGCCGACCCGAACGCCCTGCGCCCGGAAAACCTGATGTACGGCACCCCGCCGCCGGCCGCACCGGATTCGACACCCACCGCCACACAGGTCCTCACCACCGGGGGCCACTCCTGGCTCCTGCGGTTCACCGCGACACCGGCCTACGCCACGATCCAGGAGACCAGATCACGCCCGCAGCTGGTGCTCTACGCCGGCCTGCTGGTCAGCGTGGCGCTGGCGTTGGCGACCTACTTCCTGGCCTCGTCACGCCAGCGCGCCGTCTCGATCGCCGGCACCCTCACCGAGGACCTCGCCAACGAACGCGACGCCGCGGTGCTCGAACAGCAGAAGGACGAGATGCTGCTGGACGGCATCATCGAGGCGATGGTCGTGTTCGACCGCAACGGCAGGATCGAACGCATCAACGCCGCCGCCGAGGCGATGCTCGGCCGCGACGAGTCCGAGCTGCTGGGAAAGCACTATTCGGAGGCCCTGGTCGCCTACGACGATCACGACCAACCGATTCCGCTGCACGACCGGCCGGCCGCGGTGGCGCTGGGGAGCCGCCACAAGATCGTCAACGCCGTCGTCTACTACCGCCGCAGCGACGGTACGACGTTCCCCGCGTTGTTGAGCGTGGCACCGCTGATCCACAACGACGAGCTCCACGGCGCCATCGAGGTGTTCCGGGACATCTCCGAGGAACGCGAACTCGACCGGGCCAAGGACGAGTTCGTCTCCGTGGCCTCCCATCAGCTGCGGACGCCGATCACCGCCCAGAGCTGGTTGCTCGACATCCTCGGCGACGGCGAGACCGTCGGTCCGCTGACCGACCAGCAGTCCGAGATCGTGCAGAAACTGGCGAAGAGCAACGCGCGGCTCGCCGAACTGGTCACCGCCCTGCTCAACGTGTCCCGCATCGAATCCGGCCGGCTCACGGTGGCGCCCGTGCCGACCGACCTCGTGGAACTGACCGACAGCGTGTTGGAGGAGGTCCGGGTCGAGCTCGAACCGAGGGGCCACCGCGTGACGGTCACCGCCCCGCCGCTGCCGCGAGTCAGTGTGGACCCGGTCCTGATCCGGCAGGTGATCATCAATCTTCTCGTCAACGCCGCCAAGTACTCCCCCGACGGGTCATTGATCGAGGTGTCCATCGAGCTGCGGGGTGACCACCTCACCTACACGGTGCGCGACCACGGCTACGGCATTCCGATCCGGCAACGCGCCCAGGTGTTCTCGAAGTTCTTCCGGGGGGAGAACATCCTGCACCGCCAGACCGACGGCAACGGCCTGGGACTGTATCTGGTGAAGTCGCTGGTCGAAATGTCCGGTGGGCGTATCTGGTTCGACTCCGCCGAGGATCACGGCACCGCCTTCAGCTTCACCTTGCCGCTGTCCGGCAGCCCCGCCCGCGAGGGCGAGGTCAGCTTCGGGATGGCCCCCGCCGAATGACCACCGACGTGCGAGATGACCAGCGGCCACCCGGCCCCGCGAGCAAGGAGTGCTGACATGGCCCGAACCATCGTGATTTTCGAGGACGACGCGTTTCTGCTGGACGCCTACCAGCTCAAGTTGTCGGCCAACAAGGAGTGGAACGCGATCACCTTTCCCGACGGGGGCTCGGCCATCTCGCGGATCAAGGAAGCCCGCCCCGACGTCGTCGTGCTCGATCTGCTGATGCCCAAGAAGTCCGGGATCGAGATCCTCAAGGAGATGCGCGCCGACCCCCAGACCCGCGACATTCCGGTCATCGTCGCCTCGAATCTGGGCCAGCGCGACATCGTCGGCGAAGCGCTATCCCTGGGCGCCAAGGATTACTTCGTCAAGAGCGAAGCGAAGATCAACGACATCCTGGCCGCCGCTAAGCGGTGCCTGTAGCGCTGAGGCCGTGCCTGGTCTTCTCCCACCGGTAGGGGCTGGTCACCACCTGGTACAGCGAGCGGTACGCGGCCACGCTGATCAGCAACCAGTACAACGGCATCAGCGGCGCCAGCAGCAGCTCCGACCACTGTCGCCGCGAGAACGCCGAGATGAGGTAGCTGATCATGAACACCCCGTTGCCCAGGATCAGGTTGACCAGCCCGACGAGTTCCAGTGTGTCGGAGAGCCCGAGCCCGATCGGGGCCATGTCGAACAACGGGGGGACGTACCACAGCGCGAACAGCATCCACAGGATCGGGTTGATCAGCGGCAGAAGGAAGTTGGTCAAGAACACCGCGGAGGAGGAGACGAAGCCGTAGAACCCGAGCCGTCGGGCCACCTGGAGCGGGTTGCGCAGATGCACCAGCGTGGTGATCAGGAAGCCCTTCTGCCAGCGGGTCCGCTGGGTGATCCAATTCCACAGCTGGCTGTTGGCCTCCTCGTAGGTGTAGGAGTCGAGCATGGCGGTGCGGTATCCCAGCTGGGACAACCGCCAGCCCAGATCGGCGTCCTCGGTGACGTTGTAGGCGTCCCAACCGCCGATCTTGCGCAGCGTCTCGGTCAGAAAGTGGTTGCTGGTGCCGCCCAGCGGAATGGGAATGTCCCAGGCCCGCAGGCCCGGCAGCATGAAGTCGTACCAGAACCCGTACTCGAGAGCGAAGAACCGCGTCAACAGGTTGTCGTTCGGGTTGTAGAAATTGAGCTTGGCCTGCAGACACAGCGTATTGAGGGGCTCGTCGACGATGGCCAGAAAGGCCTTGCGCAGCTGTTGTGGATCGGGCCGGTCCTCGGCGTCGTAGATCACCGTCATGCTGCCGCGC
Source organism: Mycolicibacterium palauense (assembly GCF_002592005.1). Classification (GTDB taxonomy): domain Bacteria; phylum Actinomycetota; class Actinomycetes; order Mycobacteriales; family Mycobacteriaceae; genus Mycobacterium; species Mycobacterium palauense. The sequence continues at coordinate 14,628 of NZ_NVQF01000071.1, forward strand.
GCGAACTCCAGCGCGTAGTTGCACGCGCGGGGTTTGGTCGAGAGCTCTCCGTTGGGCACCTTGACCAGATGAAAGATGGTGTGCGTCGCGTCGGCGAGATCGGATTCGTCGACGCCTTCGCGGGCATAGGCGTCGATCGTCGCGCGGTCGGCGACCTCGACGATCATCTTGATGTCGAGCTTGTCCGCGGGATAGTCGATGTCCCTGAGCGCGCGGATCAGGCTCGGCGCGATCGCCGCCTCGTCATACCCGGGGACCAGCACGGTGTAGGTCGGACACAGCGCGTCCGGCAGTCCCCCCGACCACTCCGCCGCGGGCAGGTTGAACCGCACGGCGCGCAGGCACACTGCCAGGCGAAACGGTGTGAGCAGGAAATACAGCGCGTTGGTCAGGATGAAGAACACCACGAGCCAGATCACCGGTTGCCAGATCAGCAGCCCGATGTTCGCCGCGACGATCACCAGCAGCCTGAGCCGGAAGGCATTGCTGATGATGCCGCGGCTGGAGTACTCCGGGGCGCCGAAGCTCAGGCCGGTCTCCGCCCTGGCCCGGGTGGTGAGGTATGTGCTGTGGGCGATCGCCTGGCGGATGCTGGCCAGGGAGGCCATCACGAAACGGAGGGTGGCGTCCTCACCGACGCACGCGCGGCAGGTCGCCTCGATCTCGGCGGCCAGGAAGGGATCGGCGCAGGCGACGACCACCTCCTCCCCTTCGCGATAGAGAAAGAACGAGAGCCTGGTCAGCACCGACGGGCCGACGATATTCGCCACGGACGCCGAATCGTCCATCATCACCGGCAGTTCGCTGGTGAATTCCATGCCGAATGCCTCGGCCAGATCCCGGTAGTAGGTCTCCGGGTTTCTCACCAGGTCGTGGGCGGCCAGCCACAGCACCGGATGATCGGACTGCCAAAAGGGAGAATGCCGGGGAACGGGAACGCTGGAGAAGCCGGCGACGAGCTCATGCGCCAGTTCTTCGGTGTTCACCATCGGGACTATATCGAGCGCCGAACGCCCGCCACGCCGATTTGCTGACCAAGGCCGGCCGGCCCCGGGGAGCCACGGCTCAAGGGTCTACGCGGGGATGGCGCGGGGGTTCACGCGGCGAATCGCAGCGTGATGGATGCGTCGGAGAGGATCGTCTGCCCCGGCGGTGGGTCCTGGACAGCGGCCTGATGACGTAGACATTCGGAGTCCGTCACGTCGGGGCCCTTGACCAGCACGCCCGTCCAGCCCAGCTCGCGCAGGCGGGGCTCCGCGTCGGTCCAATAGGTGCACACCAGGTCGGGTACCACGAGCGGGTGCGGAACCGGCGACGGGCTCGATGAGGTGGGTGGCGGCGCGGTGGCATCCACCGGAGGTGGCCCGTCGTTCGAGCATCCCCCCGCCCCGCCGACGATCACGAGCGCCGCGAGCACCAGCCGGCCCCGCCGCATCGATTCCCCCACCACGACCACAACGGTAACCGCGGGTGCCCCCGGGCGCATCGGCCCGGGGGACCCGCCGCGGCGGGCGGGCTCGGGTCGGCGTCAGAACCGGTCGCAGGTGAACATGACGCCGCGGTCGTTGGAGACCGCACGCGGCACGCCCTGGGTGTGCATGCACTCGTACATGGCCCTGGTCATCATCATCATCGCGTCCTCGCCCTGCATCATCTGGTCCTGCGAGTCGGAGGGGGCCGCGCCGGCGACGCCGGCCGAGCCGAGGGCGCCGACGGTCATCGCCGCGGCCACGAGCGCTTTGATCGTCACGGATCGCATGGTTTGAGTCCTTTCGGGTGGTTGGTCCGCCTTGTGGTGTGCGCGTCGGCTCGATCCGTTACACACGGGCGGGCCGCCCGCCGCGGCCGGCCGTGTGTAACGGATCGCGCCAACGCCGCCGCCCCCGCGGGCCGCGGCACCGCGACTGCGGATCTGGCAAGTTCAGTGACGTTGCCGGAAATCGGCCCGCGGGATCGGTCAGGTCACATCGGGTGGCTCGACGGCCGCCCCCGGCAGGCACTCGGCCGACACCGAGCCCCTATCGCTCCAGGTGAGGGACTTTGGTAACCGATACCGCCGGTCTGGGGAAGAAATATGCGCACTCCGCTGCACAAACAGGGCATCGTGCTGCTAGTCTGCGATTAGCTGTCAACGTCGGAGGTGGTACCGATACGGTGCCATGCAGTGAATTGAGGTCCAAGCCCATGGGCATGGTCGAGCCTGATGACCTACCCGTAGCCGGGGGTTCGGCGCCGGACGGCGCAGTTGCTGCGCAATCTTCCTCGCCGGTGCTGATCTACAGCTGCAACCGGCTGGGCCTGCAGGCCAATCCCCCCGGCTTCCAGTTCAAGCTGCGCGGCTGGTTCCGTCGCCGCTGACCGGTCCCCCGGCGCTACCCACTCAGCGCCGGGCGCGCCGGATCACCACGACCACCGTCACCACACTCACGCCGGCCAGCGCGGCGATCACGGCGGGCTGTGTGAGGAAGTTGACCGCGCGGGTCTTGAGGTCCTCGGCGATCCGCTGCGGGTTGGCGCGCTCGGCCAGGGTGTCCACCGTCGCCGCCAGACGGTCGCGGGCAGCGTCGATGTCCTGCTTGATGGTGTCGGGATCCCGGTCCGCCACGGTGTTGCCTCCATGTGGTGCGCGTCGTCGGCCTACTACCCTAGAGCAGTCGGTGCGCGCCTCGTCGCTCCGGTGGACGGGTTGAGGATCCGGAAGGAGATTCGGTTGACCGAGACAGCGCGACTCCAGGTGGGTGACAACGCCCCGGCGTTCAGCCTTCCCGACGCCAACGGCAACACCGTGGCATTGTCGGACTTCAAGGGCCGCAAGGTCATCGTCTACTTCTACCCGGCGGCATCCACACCGGGCTGCACCAAGCAGGCCTGCGACTTCCGCGACAACCTGGCCGAACTCAACGACGCGGGCCTCGACGTGGTCGGCATCTCCCCGGACAAACCGGAGAAGCTGGCCAAGTTCCGCGACAAGGAGGGCCTGACCTTCCCGCTGCTGTCGGATCCAGAGAAGACGGTGCTGACCGCCTGGGGCGCCTTCGGGGAGAAGAAGATGTACGGCAAGACCGTGCAGGGCGTGATCCGATCCACCTTCGTCGTCGACGAAGGGGGCAAGATCGCCGAGGCCCAGTACAACGTCAGGGCCACCGGTCACGTCGCCAAGCTGCGCCGCGACCTGTCGGTCTGATCGAGCCCCTCAGCCGGCCAGGGCCGCCAGCAGCAGCGCCTCGGCCGTCGCGGCCTTGCGCAGCACCCCCAGATCCAGGCTCTCGTTGATGCTGTGCGCCTGGGTCCCAGGATCCTCCACCCCGGTGACCAGGATCGTCGCGTCCGGGAACGCCGTGGCGAACTCGGCGATGAAGGGGATCGAGCCCCCCATGCCCATGTCGATCGGGTCCTGGCCCCACGCCGTCCGGAACGCCCGGCGGGCCGCCTCGTAGACGGGGCCGCTGGCGTCGATCTGATAGGGCTGGCCGATATCGCCCGGCGTCACGGTGACCCGAGCGCCCCACGGGGCGTGGCTTTCCAGGTGGGCGCGCAACGCGTCGAGATGGGCGGCGGCGTCACCGCCGGGCGCCACCCGCATGCTGACCTTGGCGCGCGCCCGCGGGATCAGGGTGTTGGACGCCTTGGCCACGGGGGTGGTGTCGATGCCGATGACGGTGATCGCCGGCTTGGCCCACATCCGCTGCACCACCGACCCGGTGCCGATCTCGCCGACGCCGTCGAGCAGACCCGACTCCTTCCGGACCCGCTCGTCGGGATAGGTCACCTCCGCCGCGGTGGCCTCGTGCAGGCCGGCCACGGCCACGTTGCCGTCGTCGTCGTGCAGGCTGGCCAGCAGCCGCACCAGCACGCTGAGCGCGTCGGGCACCACCCCGCCCCACAGCCCCGAATGCAGACCGTGGTCCAAGGTGGCGACCTCGACGACGCAGTCGGCCAGGCCGCGCAGCGACACGGTCAGCGCCGGGGTGGTGGTGCTCCAGTTGTCGGAGTCGGCGATGACGATGACGTCGGCGCGCAGCAGATCCCGATGCGCGGCCAGCAGCCTCGGCAGCGACGGCGAACCGGACTCCTCCTCCCCCTCGACGAACACCGTCACGCCGACGGGCGGATCCCCGGCGAACGCGCGCAGCGCCGCCAGATGGGTGGCGATTCCGGCCTTGTCGTCGGCGCTGCCGCGCCCGTAGAGCCGGCCGTCGCGTTCGGTGGGTTCGAAGGGCGCGCTGTGCCACTGCGCCGGATCGCCCTCGGGCTGCACGTCGTGATGGGCGTAGAGCAGCACTGTGGGTGCGCCCGGCGGCGCGGGGTGACGGGCGATGACCGCCGGGGCGCCGCCCTCGCTGACGATGCGCACGTCCTCGAAGCCGACGCCGGTGAACAGTTCGGCGACGGCCGCCGCGCTGCGCTGCACTTCCTGGCGCCGCTCGGGATCGGCCCACACCGACTGGATACGGACCAGGTCTTCGAGGTCTTGGCGCACCGAGGGCAGCACGTCCTCGACACGGGCCACCAGCTCGCCGGGATCAGTCACACCGCCGAGGTTAGCGCCCCCGGGCGCCGCACCGAGATTGGTGCCCCCGGCGCCGTACCGAGATTGGCGCCCCCGGCGCCGTGCCGAGAGACCGCGAGCGCTCAACCAGGTACGCGAAACGGGGCGGTTTCCGTACCTGAACGAGCGCTCGCGCGAGGAGTGGGGGTGAGTGCGCTCGCGCGAGAAGTGGGGCGTGAGAGCAGTGGGCGCGAGCTCAGGACTCCAGGATGGCCACCGCGGCGGCGGTGTCACCCTCGTGGGTCAGCGACACGTGGATCGTCACCTCGGCCAGGTGCGTGGCGATATCGCCGGTGAGCCGCACCTTGGGCCTGCCCCACATGTCGGTCACCACCTCGATATCGCGGTGGATGCCCTCGGGCAGCACGGGCCGCTGCGCGAAGCGCGAACCCGACCACGCCTTGATGACCGCTTCCTTCGCCGCCCAGCGGGCCGCCAGGTGCCGCGCCGCCACCGAACTCTTGTCGGCGGCGTCGCGGCGCTCCCCGGGGGTGAACGTCTCGGCGAACACCGTCCCGGGCTGGTCGACCTGCTCGGCGAAATCGGGGATGGAAACCACGTCGATCCCGACTCCGACTATCGCCACGGCGAGAACCCTAGCTGACGGTCACGAGATGTAGACGTCGCCATCCCCGAGCCGCGAGGCCGCGTTGAGCAGCATGGCCGCTTCCTGCTTCTTCTCCGGCGCCTCGTGGTCGAAGCGACGGTCGGCGGGACGCTCGTACATCGGACGGCCACCGGCGATGGCCGAGGCCAGCCGGCGCTGGCCGGCCAGCACACGCTGCTGCGCCCGCTCCAGGTAGTCCGCCCGCTCCTCGGCACCCAACGCGGCCAGGAACGCCTGCGGATGCACCAGCGCCACCAGACCCGACACGTGGCCGAAGCCCAGGCTGGTCACCAGACCGGCCTTCAGCGGGAACTTCTGGCCCAGCCGCAGGGCCTCGCGCACCCACACGAAGTGACCGGAGGTGGCCAGCTCGTCGTCGACGCAGTCCAGGCTGCGGTTCGGCGGGATGACGCCGTCGCGCAGGATCTGGCACAGGCCCATGATCTGGAACACCGCCGCACCGCCCTTGGCGTGCCCGGTCAGCGTCTTCTGGCTGACGACGAACAGCGGCGCCCCGTCGGAGCGGCCCATCGAGTCGGCGAGCCGCTCGTGCAGCTCGGTCTCGTTGGGATCGTTGGCCAGCGTCGAGGTGTCGTGTTTGGAGATCACCGCGATGTCGTCGGCTCCCACACCGAGCTTGGCCAGCGAGCGGGACAGCATCGACTCCTTGCCGCCGCGGCCGGCGCCCAGCGCGCCCAGCCCCGGAGCGGGGATCGAGGTGTGCACCCCGTCGGCGAAGCTCTGTGCGTACCCGACGACGGCCAGGACCGGCAGGCCCATCTTGGCGGCCAGGTCGCCCCGGGCCAGCAGGATGGTGCCGCCGCCCTGAGCTTCCAGGAAGCCCAGCCGGCGCCGGTCGTTGGCGCGGGAGAACTTCGAGTCGCTGATCCCCTTGGCCCGCATCATCTCGGTGTCGGCGGTGGCCGCCATGTCACCGAATCCGATGATCGCCTCCAGCGTCAGGTCGTCGAAGCCGCCGGCCACCACCAGTTCGGCCTTGCCGAGCCGGATCTTGTCGACACCCTCCTCGACCGAGACCGCCGCGGTGGCGCACGCACCGACCGGGTGGATCATCGCGCCGTAGCCGCCGACGTAGGACTGCATCACATGGGCGGCAACGACGTTCGGCAGCACCTCCTGCAGGATGTCGTTCGGCTTGGCCCGCCCCAGCAGGTTGCCGTGGTACATGGTCTGCATGGAGGTCATGCCGCCCATGCCGGTGCCCTGCGTGGAGGCCACCAGGCTCGGGTGCACCCAGCGCATCAGCTCGGTGGGGGTGAAGCCCGACGACAGGAACGCGTCGACGGTGGCCACGATGTTCCACAGCGCCACCCGGTCGATCGAATTGGCCATGTCCTGGCTGATGCCCCACACCGTCGGATCGAAGCCGGTCGGGATCTGAGCGCCGACGGTCCGCGACAGCTTGGTCTTGCGCGGCACACGGATCTCGGTGCCCGCCTTGCGGATCACCTCCCAGTCACCGGAATCGGGCACCGGGCGGGCCACGGTGTGTTCGGGATCGAAGGACACGAATGCCCGCGCGTCGGCCTCGCTGGAGACCACGAACCGGAAGTCGCGGTCCAGGAACACGCTGACCAGAAGCGGCGAGGCGTGATCGGGGTCGATCGCGCCGTCGTCGACGAACTCACGGATGCCGCAGCGTTCCACCACCGCGTCGTGGTAGCGCTCCACCAGCTCGGATTCGGGCACCAGCTCGCCGGATTCGACGTCGTACCAGCCGGGCTTGGGGTCGTCCTCCCAGGCGATCAGCCCGGTGGTCCAGGCCAGCTCCAGCACGCCGGCCGCCGACAGTTCGTTGTCGACCTCCATCTCGAAGCGGGTGCGCGACGAGCCGTACGGCCCGAGTTCGGCACCGCCGACGATGACCACCAGATCGGCGGGGTCGACGTCGAGGTCCTCCCACACCGGCGGCGGGGCCGGGCTGTAACCGCGCGGCGGTGACGGCAGCGCGGCGATGGTGCCGCCCAGCTCGTCGTCGGGATCCGCTGCGGCCCCGGACTCCTGGGCCATCTCCTCGCGGGCCTGGGCGGCCAGCTCGGCCATGTCCAGCTCGACCTCGCCCAGGCCGCCGGTCAGATCCACCTTCACCGGCGACTCGGCGGCGGCCACCTTGGCCTCCACCGTGCACAGGTTCAGCAGCATCGCGGCCATCTCGGCGGTCGTGTAGGTGGTGACGCCGGCCTTCTCGACGGCACCGACGATCGCGTCGTTGTGACCCATCAGCCCGGTGCCCTTGGTCCAGCCGATCAGCGCGTGGGCCAGGCTGACCCGCTGCGCCCACGACGATTCCGCGTTCCACCGGCTGACGACCGCGTCCAGCGCCGACTTCGACTCGCCGTAGGCGCCGTCACCGCCGAACATGCCGCGGTTGGGCGAACCGGGCAGCACCACGTGCAGCCGCGAGGCGATGTCGCGCTCGGCGCCAATGGTCGAGAGCCCGCCGATGAGCCGCTCGACGGCCCACAGCAGCACCTTCATCTCCATCTCGGAGCGCGAACCGGCCTCCGACATGTCCCCGGCCACGCGCGGCGCGGCGAACGGGAACAGCAGCGTCGGGGTCTGGGCGTCCTTGATGTGAATCGACTTGGGCCCCAGGCTCTCGGCCTGATCGCTGCCGATCCACTCCACGAGCGCGTCGATGTCGCTGTAGGAGGCCATGTTCGCCGGCACCACCCACAGCGTCGCGCCGTAGCGCGCGTAGTCGCGGTACAGGTTCTTGTAGAACGCCAGCCGGGCGTCGTCGAGCCTGGAGGTGGTGGCGATGACGGTGGCCCCGCCCTCGAGCAGCTGGCCCACCACCGATGCGGCGATCGACCCCTTGGAGGCGCCGGTGACGACGGCGACCTCGTCGGCGTAGCGACCCTTGTCGGGGTTCTCCGCACCCGCGGCGATCCGGCCGAACAGCGTGGCATGCACGGTACGGCCCGCCGCCAGAGCCTTGCCCTGCCACCAATTCGCCTGTGTCGCAACGATATGCCCGGCACCCTCGAAACGCTGCGAGAGGCGGTCCCAGTCGGCGTCGACGTCGTCCTCATCGGCGAGCCACAGCCTGACCAGGTCCTCGCGGGCACTGGCCCAGCGGTCGTCGAGCACGACGGCCTTCCTGGCGTCGAACGCCGGAGCCACCAGCCGCGGCCAGTCCGATCCCAGTTCGGTGGAGACCAGGTCGATCAGCTCGGCGTCGGACACCGCGGCCGGGGTCGACACCGGGGCGTCCAGCCCCAGCTGACCCAGCACCATGCGCGCCGCCGAGGCCAGCACACCGTCGGGACCGGTGACCTTCTCGGCGAACTCGCCCAGCGCCGCGGAGTCCACGACCCCGCCACCGCCACCGCCGGCCGACGGCAGCGACACCGCGACACCCTTGCGGGCGGCGACCGCCGCGACGGCGCTGTCGATGGCCTTGTCCACCGAGGCCGCGTCGCCCAGTGCACCCTCGTGCAGGCCGCCCAGGCTGCCGCCGCGCACGCTGGAGCCCTCGCGGGTGCCCAGCGCCACCTCGACGGTGACGTGCTTGGCCCAGCCGGGCCCCAGTTCCCAGGTCTTGGCGACCCGCTCGGCGATGTAGGCCGGGCGCTTGCCGGACGGTCCGAGCACCGTGCGCAGCTGATCGTTGATCGCGTCGGAGAGCACCGGGCCGAACGGCTTGTAGGTGCGGGCCAGCTTGGTCACCTGCCCCTTGAGCGCACCCAGGTCCGCCTCGGCGGCGCCGTCGATGGCACCGAGGTTCAGCTCCGATCCCAGATCGACCAGCAGCTGGTTGCGCCGCGAGGACGCACCGTCGGTGATCGACTCGATGGAGTCCAGCGCCTCGATCTGGTCCAGCCGCATCTTGGCCGACAGCGCGATCAGCGCGGTGGTGGCGTCGGCGGCGTCGAACCCGATGTCGTCGGGCCGGGGTCCGCCGGCCGGTGCGGCCGGGGCCGCGGGTGCCGCGGGAGCGGCCTCGGCCGCCGCGGGAGCCGCCTCGGCCGCCGGTGCCGCCGGGACGTCCTCGAGCTCGGGGTCGGCGACGGGATCCTCGTCGGTGGCGAACAGCACCGCCGCGTCGCGCTCGGCGTTGAGCACCTCCACCGTGCTGTGGGCGTACTCGGGCAGCTTGAGCGTGTTGGTGGCCAGGCCGGCGACCGTCGGCGCGGACTTCACGCCGATCTCGACGAAGCGCTCCACCCCGAGACCTCCGGCGGCCTCCTCGATGAACAGCAGGTCCTGGGTCTCGATCCAGCGCACCGGGCTGGCGAACTGCCAGGCCAGTAGCTCGATGACGATCTTGCGGCACAGCTCCTCGGGACGCTCGCTACGCCACGTGTCGTAGTCGGCCAGGATCTCGTCGAGCGGCTCGGCGGGCACCAGGTCGCGGATCTCCTGGATGAAGTCGCGGTCCAGGGTGAACGGGCGCGGTACCAGGTTGGGGATGTAGCGGCCCACCACCAGGGCGGGGTCCGTGCCCTCGGGCATGACCCGCTCCAGGGCGCGGCGGAAGTCGTTGACCCCGACACGCAGCACGGTGGAGTGGAACGGCACGTCGATGCCGGGAACCAGGATGAACGAGCGCTTGCCGCCGCTGATCTCGCGGCGCCGCTCGACCTCCTCCTCCAGGGCCTCCAGGCCGCGCACCGTGCCGGCGATGGCGTACTGCGAGCCCCGCAGGTTGAAGTTGACGATCTCCAGGAACTCCCCGGTGCTCGCCGAGATCTCGGCGATGAAGTCCTTGACGTCGGCGTCGTCGAGGTCGATCTGCGACGGCCGGATGGCGGCCATCCGGTAGTTGGACCGGCCCATCGCGTCGCGCGGCACGATGTCGTGCATCTTCGAGCCGCGATGGAACACCGCCTCCAGCAGCCCCTCGAGCTCGTAGACACCGGACACGCACGCCAGCGCGGTGTACTCACCCACCGAGTGCCCGCAGGCGATCGCGCCCTCGACGAAGGCGCCCTGTTCGCGCATCTCGGACACCTGGGCGGCGGCCACGGTGGCCATCGCGACCTGGGTGAACTGCGTCAGGTACAGCACGCCCTCGGGGTGCTGGTAGTGCACACCGGAGGCGATCAGGCTGGTCGGGTTGTCGCGCACCACGTGCAGCACCGAGAAGCCCAGCGTCTCGCGGGTGAACTTGTCGGCGATGTCCCAGACCTTGCGGGCGGCCTTCGAGCGGGCGCGCACCTCCATGCCCATGCCCTTGTGCTGGATGCCCTGGCCGGGGAAGGCGTAGACGGTCTTGGGGGCCGCCAACCGCGCGGTGGCCGCCATCTTCAGGTCCGAACCCACGCGCGCCGAGATCTCCAGCACCTCCGCGCCCAGGTCGACCCCGACCCGGTCGACGCGGAAGTCGACCTCGTCGCCGGGCAGCACCATGCCCAGGAAGCGGGCGGTCCAGCCGACCAGCTTGGCCGGCGGGGCGGGCTTGCCGTCGGTGGCGGTGACCACGTGCTGGGCGGCCGCCGAGAGCCACATGCCGTGCACGATGGGCGATTCCAGGCCGGCCAGCAGCGCCGCGGCGCGGTCGGTGTGGATCGGGTTGTGGTCGCCGGAGACCACCGCGAACGGCCGCATGTCCTGCGGGGCGGTCAGGGTGATGTCGCGGCGGCGGCGCCGCGGGGTGTCGGTGGCGTTGGCCGAGACCGCACCGCCGGCGCGCGCCGGATCGGCCAGCTCGGCCGCGCCGGTGCGCCCGCGGATGGCGAAGCGCTCCTCCAGCGTGGCCAGCACGGCCCCGGAGGCGTCGCTGACGCTCACCGATACGGGCACGACCCGGCCCACCTCGGTGTCGTAGGCCGACCCGGCGGTGGCCCGCACGGTCAGCTCGGTGCGCTCGGTGGGCAGCGGCGCCAGCAGGTGCGCGGCGTGGTCGAGATGAACCAGGCTCAGCAGGCCCTCGACCACGGGAATCCCGGTGTCGGTGAAGGCCGAACCGATCGCGGCGAACACCGCCGGCCAGCAGCGGCCCACCAGGGCGTCGGGCACCGTGGACAGCGTCGGGGCCAGCGGGGCGCCGAAGGTGGCGGTGACGCCGGTGTGATCGGCGACCCGCTCGGGGTCCCAGCCGACGGTGACGGTGGTGGTGCCGTCCTGCGGGACCGGCAGCGCGTCGGGCCCGTCGACGCCGGCGGCGATGGCCAGCACGGCGCGCATGGCCGCCGCGGCGTCGTCGGTGGAGACCACCGGGGCGCCGCCGTCGACCGTGGTGGCCGGCAGCGTGTACTTGATCTCGATCCAGGTGTCCGACAGCGGCACGCTCAGCACCACCGAGGCCGGGGCCCCGGGATCACCGTCGGTGAGCACCTCCAGGCGCGCACCGGTGGAGTGTTCGGTGGCCGAGCGCGCGTCGTGGACCTGCCAATCGGCGGGCGCGGCGATGCGGTGCACCGGGTTGGTGGCGGTGCGGCCGGCCCACAGCACGTCGGGGGCGTCGAGCACCAGGGCCAGCGGGCCGGTGGCGGCGGTGCCGCCGCGCAGCCGCGACAGCACCGGGGTCGGCTCCGCGCCGGCCTGGCCCAGCCGGGCCACCGCCTCGTCAATCGCGGCCTGCTCGAAGCGGTCGAGCAGCTCGCCGACCGGCTCGTCGACGCGGGTGATGCCGGCCACCGAGGCGGTACCGGGGATGATGCACACCTGGTCGGCCGGATAGCGGGCGTCGTGGGCCTGCCACAGCGAGTCGCTGCGCCACCACCGGCGCACGTCCTTGTCGATGACGGGCACGAAGTTGACCGGCTTGCCCAGCGTCTTGCACAGCTGGATGAAGAACGGGACGTCGGCGGGGTGCAGCTGCACCGTGGCCGCGTCGGGGTAGCGGGCCAGCAGCGCCGCGATCGCCTCCTCGGGCGTCTCCAGCAGCCGTTCGCCCGCCTCGGTGGCGGTGAACAGCGTGTCGATGCGGCCCGAGTCGAGGGCGTCGAGGCGGGCCTCGGCGCGCTGCAGCATCTCGGCGAACCGGTCGCGCCAGGTGATGTCCAGCCACGGCGAATCGACACGCCTGGTGTCCGCGGTCGAGTCGCCGTCACCGATGGCCAGCTCGACGTAGCGGCGCAACCACTGCTCGTAGGTCATCTCGGCGACGTCGCCGAAGTACGGCTTGGCGGTGTCGGCCATCGCGGCGATGATCTCGTCGCGGCGCGCGGCCACCGCGTCGGCGTCGCCGGCGACCTCGTCGAGCAGGCGCCCGCACCGCGAGGCGGTGTTGTCGATCTCGTGGATGTCCGCGCCCAGCTGGCTGCGGCCCGAGGCCATGCCGCCCTGGGCCTTGCCGGCGCCGACCCACTGGTCGGTGCCGTGGGTGTCGACCAGCATCTGCTTGACCGCCGGCGAGGTGGTGGCCTCCAGGGTGGCCATCGCCGCGGTGCCGACCAGGATGCCGTCGACCGGCATCGGCGGGAAGCCGTAGGACTCCGACCAGCTCCCGGACAGGTATTCGGCGGCCCGCTCCGGGGTGCCGATCCCACCACCCACGCAGACGGTGATGTTGGAGCGGCCGCGCAGCTCCGAGTAGGTGGCCAGCAGCAGGTCGTCGAGGTCCTCCCAGGAATGGTGACCACCGGCACGGCCGCCCTCGATGTGGGCGATCACCGGCTTGGTGGGGACCTCGGCGGCGATCCGGATCACCGAGCGGATCTGCTCGACGGTGCCGGGCTTGAACACCACGTGGCTGATGCCGACGTCGTTGAGCTCACCGATCAGCTCGACGGCCTCTCCGAGCTCCGGGATGCCGGCGGTGACCACCAGGCCGTCGATCGGGGCCCCGGACTGGCGGGCCTTCTGGACCAGCCGCTTGCCCCCCACCTGCAGCTTCCACAGGTAGGGGTCGAGGAACAGGGAGTTGAACTGCACGGCCCGGCCGGGCTCGAGCAGCGTCTGCAGTTCGGCGACGCGGTCCTCGAAGATCTGCTCGGTGACCTGCCCACCGCCGGCCAGTTCGGCCCAGTGCCCGGCATTGGCCGCCGCGGCGACGATCTTGGCGTCCACCGTGGTGGGGGTCATGCCCGCCAGCAGGATCGGCGACCGACCGGTCAGCCGGGTGAACTTGGTGTCGAGCTTGACGGTGCCGTCGGGCAGGGTGACCAGCTGCGGCGCGTAGCTCGACCACGGCCTGGCCACCTCGGGCACCGCACCGATGGTGAACAGGTTGCGCTGGCCGCCGCGGGTGGCCGCCGGCACGATGCCGATGCCCAGTCCCCGGATGACCGGGGCGGTCAGCCGGGTCAGGATGTCACCGGGCCCGAGGTCCAGGATCCAGCGCGCACCGGCCTCGGACAGCGCCGAGATCTCGTCGACCCAGTCGACCTGGTCGATCAGGATGGCCTTGGTCATCCGGCCCGCGAGGTCGACGTCGATGCCGATGGCCTCGGCCCAGCCCGTGACGATGTCCACGGCGTCGGACAGCCGCGGGGTGTGGAAGCCGACCTCGACCTGCACCGGGTCGAAGACCGGGGCGAACACCGCGCCGCCGCGCAGCTTGTTCTTGCGCTCGGCTTCCTCTTTCTCCGAGATCTGCTGGCAGTACAGCTCGAACCGGGACAGCTGCTCGGGGGTGCCGGTGATGACCACCGACCGGCGGCCGTTGCGGATGGACAGCACCGGCGGGAGCACGGTGCGCACGTCCTGGCTGAACTCCTCCAGAAGTTCGTAGATGCGCTCGGGGTCGGCGTTGGTCACCGAGACCATCGGGGGACGGTCGCCGAGCACGGCGATCCCGCGGCGCCGGGCGACCAGGGTGCCCGCCGCGCCGATCAGCTGGGCCAGCGCGAGCAGCTCGACGTCCCGGGACCCGCCGGCCGCCAGCGCCTCGACGCCCAGCACGCCCTGGGAGTGTCCGGCCACGGCGACCGGCGGTGTGGCGGCCAGATCCATGCCCTGGCGGGCCAGCGCCCGCACCGCGGCGATCTGGGTCAGCAGCACGCCGGGCACCGACACCGCGGCGGAGGTCAGCTGCTTGTCGGAGGGCACCGGCTCCTCGGCGGCCAGCGCCCGCACCCAGCGCAGGGGTTCGAATCCGATCGGACGGACAACGACGAGCTCGCGGGCGACGGGCTCCAGCAGCAGCTCGGCCTCCCCGGCCAGCGTCGCGATCTCGGGCTCGATTCCGGCCGAGGAGACCAGCTCCTCCAGGGTGTCCAGCCAGGCGCTGCCCTGGCCGCCGAAGGCGACGGCGTAGGGCTCACCGGCGGTGAGACGGTCCACGAGGGCCTGGGAAGCTGCGGTGGTGGTCACGGGCTCGGCAGCGCTGCCATTGTTGTTGGGCACTCTGTCCTGCTCGAAGATCGTCACCTTGATTGTCTCCCTGTCCACTGTCTTGTGTCCGCTGTCATGTCGAGTGTCATGTCGAATGTCGTGTTGTCCCCGGGCGGGCGCGTCTGGGCGGCCCGTTTCAGACCTGCGCTGCCCTGCGGAGGTGTCGATCGGAGGTTCTGCCCATCAGATGGGCGACCGGACCCGCGTCGTCGCGGTACGGCCCCGTGGCCCGGGCGGATGTGAGGCAATGCTCCACCGGCGTGTCGATCCCTGTCACTCTCTTCGTCGGGCGTCGGGGGGCGTTCACCGACTGCACTAAGAGTGGCATAAGAACCTAGGCAATTTTCGCGGCTTCGATGGTTACTGGCGAGTTCTACGCACTAGTAACCGCAGGTTGAGTAACGAGCCGCTGAACGCGCGCCGCGCGCATGGAGGACAAACGTCCTGCTGGCGGGTGGTTACGGTGGAGTAACTATAACTGCGCTGATCAAGGCGGTATTGTTATGTAATCGTTATGTTAAAAGTTACGCCGATCGGCCGGCGCGGCGGCCGTGGCGTACGGCACACGACGGGACGCACGTCAAGGAAATCTTCGTACAGCCGCTGCACAGGAGTTTGCTGAACAATCTTACTGATGGGTAACTTTGGTTAGTCCCACTGCCCGAAACGGGGCTGGAGAATGTGGTTGACGTCAACCCCGACACCGCCGACGCTGCGCTTGTCGATCTCCACCTGGTGCAGGTGGGCGGCCGGGTGCGCGCGGCCCCCGGGAGAACCCCAGTTGTGCTGCCAGAAATAGGAGCCCAGCCCGTCCTGCAGCGCCCACTCGATGGTCTTGGAGTTGGCGTAGACACCGACGCGCTGGTGCCCCAGGACGCTCTCCCAGGCCCGCAGATAGGGCGCGACCTGCTGTTTGTACTGCTCATGGGTGGGATCGTCATCGATGGAGGCGTAGATCGGCGCCCCGTAGGAGCCGCCGGCGTCCACATGCAGCTGCCACCCCCGGCGCGCATGCCGCACCCCGGCGGCCCGGCCCCCCAGCCAGTCGGCGGTGTCCTGCTTGCCGTACTGGTAGCAGGACACGATCTTCAGCCCGTTCCGGTAGAGATCGCGTGCCTCGGGCAGCTGGATGGGCTTGCCCAGCATCCACTGCCCACCCGGCCTGCGGTCGGAGACATAGCGGATAGCTCCGGCGGCGCCGGCGGCCCGGATGTCGGCGGCCGGGATCACGCCCGCCGCGTAGTCCAGCAGAATCCCCAGTGACGCCCCGGGTGACATCCCCGGTGGCGCGGCCGGTGGTGCGGCCCCGGCTCGGGGCGGATCGATCACCGTGGTCAGCACGGTGGACAGCGCGGTGGTCAGCCCGGTGGCCCCGGCGCCCAGCCCCACCGCGGCCGGCGTCACGGCCGCGCATCGGAGCAGGTCGCGGCGGGACATCGACACGAGCCCCAGGGTACGACAACCACCTCATTGTTCACGCCAACGCCGCAGGTCACGGACACATCAAAAATCGCATCCGTCTCAGCATGCGCCCAGCCGGGCCGGTGCAGCGGTTTTCGGTGATGGAAACCGCATTCGGCCGCGTGATCCGTGATGGCGCTGCGATCTGACAACGGTATCCATAGGATCCCTGCATGCCGTCTGGTACCTCCGCCCCGGAGCGCGGCCCCGCGTCGGCTCCCGACCCGGGCGCTCCCCAGGTCGAGCTGGTCGGTGTCCGCAAGGAGTTCGCCGACGGCCGGCACACGGTGGTCGCCGTCGAGGACGCGACCCTGACGGTGGGCGTCGGCGAGCTGTTCGCCATCCTGGGCCCCTCGGGTTCGGGGAAGACCACGGTGCTGCGGATGATCGCCGGATTCGAGCAGCCCACCGCCGGCGTCATCCGCCTCGGCGGCGACGACGTCACCGCCCTGCCGCCGGCACGGCGCGACACCAACACCGTCTTCCAGCAGTACGCGCTGTTCCCCCACATGACCGTGGCCGCGAACGTGGAGTACGGGCTGAAGGTGCGCGGTGTGGACAAGCGCGAGCGCCGACGGCGCGCCGGCGAGGCGCTGGAGCTGGTGCGGCTGGCCGGCCACGCCACCCGCAAACCCATGCAGCTCTCCGGCGGTCAGCAGCAGCGGGTGGCCCTGGCGCGGGCACTGGTCGGGCGGCCCAAGGTGCTGCTGCTCGACGAGCCGCTCGGCGCGCTGGACCTCAAGCTGCGCGAGCAGATGCAGCTCGAGCTCAAGGGGATCCAGCGTGAGCTCGGCATCACCTTCGTGATCGTCACCCACGACCAGGACGAGGCGCTGACGCTGTGCGACCGGCTGGCCGTCTTCAACCAGGGGCGCATCGAGCAGGTCGGCCGCGCCCGCGACGTCTACGAACACCCGGCCAACCGGTTCGTCGCCGACTTCGTCGGCACCTCCAACGTCCTCGACGGGCCCGCCGCCGAGGCGGTGCTCGGGCGCAGCGGCGTCTTCGCCGTCCGCCCGGAGCGGGTGCTGGTTCTCGACCCCGCCGCCGCCGCGCCGGCCGGTATGCGCCGCCTGGAGGCGACGGTGGCCGAGGTGGTCTACGCCGGGCCGGTCACCCGCGTCACCACCGAGGTCACCACCGAAGTCACCACCCAGGTCAGCAGCGGGGTCGGCAGCGAGATCAGCGGCGGGATCCCCGATGGTCTCTCCCTGACCGCGACGCTGCTCAGCGCGCAGGCCCCCGACGCGCTGCGGCACGGCACCCCGGTGGCGCTGGCGTTCCCGGACAGCGCCGTGCGGGACCTCGACGCCTGAGCATCCCCCAGCCCCCGCAAC
>NZ_NVQF01000072.1 GCF_002592005.1 Mycolicibacterium palauense
CCAGCGCAGATGCCGTTCGGCCACCGACTGCCAAGCACCGAACTGCTCGGGCAGATCACGCCACGGAGATCCGGTGCGATAACGCCAGATAATGCCTTCCAACGTGCGCCGATGATCATTCCAGGGACGACCGCGCCGCCGCCCCGAGGGCATCAACGGCTCGATCAACGACCACAAATCATCAGAAATCACATCAGCCCGGACCACCTGAACAGCATCAAGCACAACACCATTCACACTAAGCAGACACGCCCTAGCCCCGGAGCAGACCCGTTGCGCTGACGCAGAACGTGCTCGCGACCACGACACCCGGTGACTTGCATCATGACCGCTTGGGGATGGATGGGAGCAGGCTCTGCATGCAATCAGGAGAAGACATCGGGCAGATGTCGGCGCCACTGGTCGCGGTCGTTTCTGAAACGTTGGTATTCGTCGGACTTTTCAGCCAGTAAGGCTGGAGGTATACCTGCTTCGAGGAGGAGGCGAAACACGAGCATCCAGTAGACGGAACGGTTTAGGGCGCTCATCTTCAGGATCTGTTCTGCGGGCATCCGCCTCTGCGTAAGCCCGTGCGCCAGCGAGATGCGCTGTTCAACAACGGCATTCTTCCATCGTCCGAGTCTGCCAATGCAGGTGGGCACGGCATTCGAGACCGGTTCTGCGAGTGCTCTCACTCGCTGCGGATAGCTGTACTCGTGCCAGTACTGCCTCAGTGCCGATGTCATCGTCACAGCGACGGGCTCCGGAATCTCAGAGCCGGCGACAGCGTCGAGAGATTTATCGATCTGGTCGGTAGTAAACCTACGCGCGTCCGGGTAGAGCGTGCGGTGGAGAGCTTCGACGGCTGTCACCAAAGATAGCGCCTCGGCTTCGACGGTTGGGAACTCTCTGCGAGTAAACGCCGCCAGGATTTGAGGCACTGGTGTCAGGCGGAAGTGAAGATCGAGCCATCTGGCCAGGAAATCGAAGCCAACGTGCGGCTGGTGAAGAAAGACCTCGCCAGCCGATTGTGCAGCGCCCGGCGACACGTGATAGCCGTACACCGAACACCATCGCTCGCTTGACCAGACTTCTAGCGATCGAACTAGGCATTCGGCTCCAGACAGCAGCGTCATCAGATCGGACATCGGGATGAGTGCCCGTTCAACCAGCTCCGGACCTGTCCACCCGTCGAACAGTTCGATTTCGAACTGGCTGTAGGTGTTTACGTTGAAGCCTCGGATGCCCGGTGGGCGATGGGTCGCGCCTGGGCCAAGGGTGATATATCCAGTTCCGTCGAGAAGCTCCGCGTCGAGCGATTTCCCCGCGAGGTCCAAGTGCCAGTCGAGCTTCAGCCGATTGTCTGGATAGATCGTTGTCGCGAGTGCCGGAATCCAGGCCCATTCGCTAAGATTCGTAACGTCTAGACGGATTGCACAGAATCGCGTCTCAGGGTCTGGGAG
This sequence comes from Mycolicibacterium palauense, assembly GCF_002592005.1. Classification (GTDB taxonomy): domain Bacteria; phylum Actinomycetota; class Actinomycetes; order Mycobacteriales; family Mycobacteriaceae; genus Mycobacterium; species Mycobacterium palauense. The sequence goes on from NZ_NVQF01000072.1 coordinate 1,443, forward strand.
GTGCTCGCCGAGTAAGCACCATGTCGCGCGTAGCTCTTGGACGCTGGGTTGATCTGCGGTAAAGGGCGAGTTCAGAAGAGTGCGCTGATTGGTCGTAAATGCATCCCATATCGACACGCGGTTAGGCTGAACCGGAATCGATCCCAGGACGACCATGTCGAGTGGATCTTCTGCCAGCTTCTGGGTCCCTCGACCCGGGCCTGTGATTTCGAAAGCGAACATCGGGGTCAACCCCGGACTGACTTCGACGCGCACGTCGGCGTCGTCGACCTGTAGCAGTCCGGTTACGGCACGATCCTCGGCGCCTGGCAGCCAAAATTGACCCAGCGTCGTGTTTGGCTCGACGGGAAACTTGCCAGTCATCTTTCGCCTCGATGCCCAAACTTTCTTCGCCCAGGAGGGTGCTCGACTAATCGGTCAGTCGTCACGATCTGACGCTATTGCGTTGGTGCGACAACTGCGGGGCGACACGCCTGAGGGCCGGGCATGCCGGCCTCATCGACATGGCGCAAGAAGGCCGGCTGTGGCGCTCCGATGAAGAAATGCTCGCTTCTACTGTCGTGGTATTAGCTGGATGGGAACCTCGAAGTAGCTAGGCGATTGGCCGATATGCGGCAACAGCGACCGTGCAGGGCAGTTCACTCTGGAGTGCCGGTGGCTCGCTAGGTGTACTGACCTCAAAAAGGTCAGGTTCGCGGGTGGCGCAGCCGCGTCCGACGTGCCCGCGCATGCCGGTGTTTGCTGGACTGACAACCAAGCAATGTGGCTAATCGGGGTGACACCGTCGGGCAATATTCTGGCGTGGCGAGTTGGGCAGCAATATTGCTGGTCCGCTAGACGCGCAACTTCGGCCAAAGCGGCTTGGGTCAGTGTCCCCCCAGTGTCCCAAGACACGTCCAAACGACGTAGACGACGTGGCAGGGCTGAGACGCACGAAACGTTCCTACCAGTACTTATGCGACGCCGCTGGATGGTAGATCACACCCTTGAGCTCCCTGGGGGTCAAGTGGTCGCAGGTTCAAATCCTGTCAGCCCGACACTGTCAGCCCGACACTGTCAGCCCGACACTGTCAGCCCGACGATGTCAGCCCGACGATGTCAGCCCGACGAGAGAGGTGGTCTTGACCTGCGGTGATGTTGATTTTCGGCCGTGACGGTTGCGTGAGGTGCAAATGCCCTGGGACCACACGCGGTGCCGGCGGCGGGTTCGATGGACTGGTGCAGGGGAGCTTCTGCCTGTTCGACCACATGCTATGCACGCCATGCGCGTCTGTGCACGTTGTGCGGCTCAGCGAGGGTAATGTCCTGGTGCCGGAAATGACCGCTGGTCAAGTGGGGTGGCGCGCAATTCTATCGGATCAACTTGCGCGGGTCGGGGAAGCCCATCTTGATGTAGCCGGGCGCTCGTTTCTTCAGCGATGAGGCGATAACAGGTGTGCGCTCGTCGTGGTAATCGTGCACGGTTGCGGTTGTCTTAGAGGGGGCGGGCCGGGTGACGCGGCCGATGTATTGGACGAGCCGGTTTTTGAAGGTGATCGGCGCGGCCAGAAATAGGGTGTCGAGGGCTGGGCAGTCGAAGCCTTCCCCGATGAATGAGCTGGTGCCTACGATCAAGAGTGGATCCGCGTCGGGCGTGTGGTTGGCAAGCTGGTCGGTAATTTGGCGGCGTTCACGAGCCTTCATACCGCCGCTGAGGACGGTGACGGTCTTTCCTGCGGTCTGTAGCCGGTCGGTGATCGCGTTAAGGTGATCGACCCATGTGGTGAGCACCAGGATGTTGGCGCCGGTTTCGGCGGCGGTCAGAATATCGGCCACGATTTGGTCGAGTCGTGCGTGATCGGCGACGAGGGCGCGATAGATTTCGGCCATTCCACCGGGTGCGGTGGGATCGGCGTCGCCGCGGTATTGGAATTCGGTCGGGTGCAGGTGCAGAACCGGGTGGGGCGTCAGTAGGTCGGAGCTGTCGACCGGGAGTTGTCCGATACTGGGCTGGTCGATCGCTACCTGGTGTGATCCGAGTTGATGATAGATCAGGTCTTCGAGCCCGTCACGGCGCTCCGGAGTCGCGGTCAGGCCGAGCCAGTAGCGCGCGGCTATGCGGCTCAGCACCCCGAAGAATGCGCTGGCAGCGACGTGGTGGCATTCGTCCACGATGACGAATCCGTAGTTGGCGGTGATGTCTTCGACGTTGTCGCGGCGGGCAAGTGTTGGCAGTAAGGCGATGTCGAGAACGCCTGTGGTTTTCGATCGCCCACCGCCGATTTGACCGCACTTGAAACCGAGGTGGCTGCTGATTCGGTCGCGCCATTGGTCGGCCAGGGCCTTGCGATCGATAAGGACCAGAGTGGATGTGGACCGTGATTCGATTGCTGCGCAGGCGATCACCGTCTTTCCCATACCTGGTGATGCGACAAGGACGCTGGTGTCGTGTTCAAGGAGTTGGCGCAGTGCGTTGGTCTGCACGGGGCGTAACGGCGTCCTGCAGCTGAACTCGTGGTGTTGGCCGGTGATGCGCTTATCATCTACGCGTAGTGCGCTGTCGGCCGATTCGACGAGTTCGGTCAGCAGCGCATGGAGTCCGCGGGGCAGGACGAGATCACCCTTAGCGGTTTCGTCGTAGCTGTAGAGGAACCGCGGTGTGTCCCAAGTGCTGCGGCGAGCGCGTTGGCGCGCATCGAACTCAGGGTTGCGTATCGATGCGGCGTGTTTGACCGCCGAGATCATGGCTGGGCCAAGATCGTTGGCGGTCAGGGTGAGTCGGGATGTGAACTCTGCGCGGATGATTGCCGCAGGCCGCGGAATGATGCGCGACGACGTCGGCAGCTGCAAACGTCGGACGTTGTGTCCGATCTGCGGGTCGGGAAGTTGACGCGCCAACGCGATCACGTCTTTGGTGGACAATCTGGCGATGCTTGACAGGTATGCCCACTGATCCTCGTATGGCTCAAGGGTAGCGGGATCGAGGAAGACGGTGGTGCCGTGTTGACGACGCCTGCCGTTCAACGGCGCCGCGATGAGATTGCCCACCCCACGCCCGGTGTGCACATCCTGAGACGGGAACAAGCGGTCGTAGCTATTCAGATGCATGCTGCCACGAAGCCGAAATGCCTCACCCAGCAGACTCGTGGCGATGCTGCGTGCGACCGATGCCGAGATCGCATGAGCGAAGAAGATCCAGACGTGAGCTCCTCGTCCGGATTGTGACACCTCTAGTGCAGCCGGAACTCCATAGGAGCGAGCCGCTTTCATGTACGCGAGTGCATCGAGCATCGCGGCTTCTTTGTCGAAATCGGCCGCTATCCACCAGCAAGTGTCGTCATCGCTGAGCGGGTACAGGCCGATGTGTGCCTCGCCCCGCAGGTGGGCGTCAATGACCTCTGGAGTCAGCGGAAGGTAAGGTGCGTCGGCCCGGTTCATGCCCTTGCGCCAATAGCCCTTGATCGCCGGCATCCAACCCGAACGGCCATCCCGAGGATTTTCCCAGCGAAGCGCGTAAACATCGGTGCGAGAACGGAACAAGTCGAAGAAGAACCGCACCTTATCAGCGGAGTTGGAGCCCATGGTCACCGGTGAGGCCGGTGTTCCCGTCAGTGTCGCCTGGTCACTGGCGGCTGCGCGTGCCTGTTCCTCGCTCAGCCGGAGAAGGTGACGCAAACGCGCGTTGTCGGCACGCAACGTGTCCAACTCGCCGGGGAAACTCTCCATGCCGCTAACGGTTACTTCTCCTTGAGCATCACATTATTCGGCGGAAGGGTTTAGTCCCGCCAGCGTTCCCCGAGCGCTTTCGCCGCCGTGGACACCTTCATGACCAGACGACGCTCGCGATTCCTGACGGGAGTGAAGTGGTAGTGCTCGTAGAAGGATTGTGCCTCGTCGTCTATGGCATCAACGACGACGAGCCGGCCGCCGCCGATTTCCGATGCGGCGACGGCTTTGCCTAGGGCATCGAGAAGCAGCTGCTCGCCATATCCCTGACCCCGAAGCGATGTGTCGATCGCCAGGCGGGCAATCAAATATCCGGGTATGCGGGAATAGCCGCCGGCCATGGATCCCGAGAGGCCGTCGTCGTTGCGTACTACCTCGGTGGGACAGATGGCGAAATAGGCGCTGACTTTCTGTTCGCCGAGCGGGGTCCACACGTAGACGTGCGCGACTCCGCTGCTGTCCGCGCGTCGGGCATGTGCGATGAGCCAGGTATTCAGCGATTCCTTCCCGCAGTCGAATCCTTCCAACGCGTGGGCGTCAGTGAGTCGCGCGGACTCGAACATTATTCAGCGCCTTGTAAAGACCGCTGGTTTGCGTGCGGCTGCCGCCAGCCGCGGCGCGTCGTCAGCGGCATCGAGCGAGGACATCAGTTTGTCGAACTGTTCGGGCTCCATTGCCGTTACCAACTCCTGACGCAGGATGTCTTCGGCTCGTTGCATCGCAGCTTTCCGCACAAATTCCGACGTCTGCTCATGGACAAGGTTGGCGGCGCGCTGGATGCGGTCCAAGGTCGCTTGCTCCGCGCGAAGCTCGATGCGCTTCGTCTTGACTGCCACAGCGACTTCTCCTTTCCCTCGGTGATCTCTTGCTCGCAACTGTCGACCTCTTCATTGTACGGTGAATGTACGTACACCGCCAGTGACGGTTGCGGCCAGGGCTGGGGACCACCCAGGGGCCAGACGTCATGCGCGATGCTGAACGACCTGCACGTCAGGGACGTCATACACCAACGCCGTGGCAGCGAAGACTGCCAGCGACCTGGGAAAACGCGCGAGCGCTACGTGCTGGGGGTCAAGTGGTCGCAGATTCAAATCCCGTTGTCAGCCCGACGCAGGTGAGAGGCACTTTCCGGAGGTTTCGGAAGGTGCCTCTTGCGTTCCGTACCCCAACGCGTACCCCAACCGGGTGGTGTTCGCGGACGTCCGTCTACCTTCGGCGGATACATTGAAAGCGTCCTTTCGCGCAAGACGGAAAGGAGGTGGTAGACATGCTCCATTTTTCTGAGTGGTTCCCGGAGGGGCGTCCAAAGCCACACCACGTGACTAGCCCAACGGGCTGGGCCGAAGCCCCTCCGGTTATCGACTCAAGAGCTGACTAGTCCGAGTCTTCCGGCCAATACGTCGACGGCTGCCCGCGCCGTGTCATCTGACGTGTGGCCATAGACGTCGCCGGTGATGGCGCTGGGTGTCGTCGCGGAGGCTGAAGTTCGGCGCGGTGCGCCGCTGACTCACCGCAGGCCCGCTGATCTAGGAATACAGTGCTGAGAACCAGACGTGGAACAGGGTCTGGCGTGCTTCTTCGGCGGCCTCTGCGGTGAATCCGCTGCGCCCGACGCTGTCGAGGAATGTGACGTTCATGCTGATCAGCGCTGAGGCGAGGGACAGCGAATTCGGCCCCGGACGGGCTCGACCCGCCTTCCGCTCACTATCGATGGTGGCTGCAACCGGCTCGATGAACTGCGACAACCACTTGTTCCAGAACTCGCGAACCGCGGCATCGGAGTGGCTCGCGTCCAGAACGGCGTGGTAGAGCAGGTGGTGCTTGTGCCATGCCGCCACCGTGTTGTCGATGGCGATACGCACACTGTCGGCGGGATCACTGTCGTGCTCGACGAACGGGATCGCGCCGGCGAACATCTCACCGAATAGCTCCGAGAGCAACGCCGCGACGGCGACGGCCTTGTTGGCGAAGTAGAAGTAAAACGTATTTCGTTTGACGCCGGCTGCTTCACTGATATCGGCGACGCCGATCTCTTCGAGGGAGCGCTGCTGGAGTAGGTCCTCAAGGGCGCGCAGAATGGCCGCGCGCCGCTCCTCGCCGCGATAGGGCTTTCGGCGTTCAGCTACGCGCGGCGGCTGCGGTCGGGACGTCACGGCAAGCACTCCCGTCATCGGTACTGGCTGCATGCTACGACGCCACCACGGGTCGGCTTGGGCGGACACCACCGCGGGTCCCTGCGAGTTCACGTGGTGTTGCCGCCGCGCACAGACTAGTCGATCGTCGTTGGCGGCCTCATCGTGATGCCGCGAAGTGCCTGGTCACAAAATCGATTTGATGCGCGACGACCGCCTCGTGCCATTGCTGCCCCGGATAGACATCGAAGTGATCACAAGGGTAGTGGCGGACCTCGGCGCCGCTAAGATGCGCCGCGCGCATGGCGGCCGCCGGCGGAGCGCTTTGGTCGAAGTCGGCAACCTGCACGAGGACCGGAACGCCGATCCTGCCCGCCATCGCTATGGGGTCATAGGCGGCAATCCGCAGGAATATCCTGGCAGCCAGTTCGTTCCGCCAGGTGGGGCCGGCCATCTGCAGGTGCTTCTCCAGCGCGTCGTCCGAATTGAGCGCGGCGAGCGTGCCCGGGCGGCCCACGATGGGAACCATCAGTGGTCGGCGACCCAGAAGAGCGCCGAACTGGTCCTTCAACCCCGCCCAAGTACAGCGCAGGACGTGCCGTAAGCCGTTTCGCCGCAGGATGTTAGCCGCCGACGCGGCTCCGTCGGGGGCCGGTGTCAGAGCGATCACGCCAGCAATGCGGGGGTCGGTGCCCGCCAGCGCGAACACGTGCCCGCCCGAGAACGAGACGCCCCACACCAGGATTCGCTCGGGATCAACACGGGGAATCCGCCGCGTCGCGGTGATCGCGGCCCGGTAGTCGGTCAACTGTGCCGTCGGGGATGCGACCTGACGGTGCTCGCCGTCGCTTGCTCCGAAGTTCCGGTAGTCGAACGCCACGACATCGAGTCCTGTGGCACTGAGCGCTGTGGCGAACTCCGGTAGCGCGCTGTCCATGGTGGCACCGATACCGTGGGCCATGACGACTGCGGCGTTGCCCCGCGCGGTGGCGAAGCGCTCGCCGAGGCCGGTGTAATGCCAGCCGCGCACGACCCGCGAGTCCACTTCGACCTCAAAGCTCACCCGTTGTGTCGGGCGGGTGAGCGCCGGCTCGTGGGGACTGTCGGTGCCGGTCATGCGGGCACTCCCCGGTTCAGAGTGACCGGACCGAGGCGTTCGGCCCGCCGCGCCCCCTTGGGCAGTTCGGTCTTCTCCATGTTGCGCGCATAGGTGAAGAAGTCGACCTGTTGTGTGTGCCGGGGACGGTCGGCGAAGTGCCCGATGTACAGGCGCTCGTCCTCCTTGATGACCTGCTCCATCTCGTCGCGGGTAGGTGGGCGGTAGGTACCGGCGAGATAAGCACCCAGCAGGCGTGACTGGCACTCGACGAACGGAAACAGGGTGGGTAGGGACTGCGCGAACCCGATGAAGGCAAGATCGTCGATTCCCGGCTTGAGGATGCGCTTGAACAGCGGAATACGATTCTCCGGCGCGCTGATGAAGTCTTCATCGAAGAACGGAAAGGTGATGTTGTACCCCGTGGCGTAGATGATGATGTCGACCTGCTCGCTGGTGCCGTCGACGAAGTGCACCGTCTCGCCGTCGAGGAGGTCCACGTTCGGTTTGGCCGTGGCGTCACCGGACCCCAGGCGCAGCAACAGTTCACTCGACTGGGTGGGGTGGGCTTCGAGGAAGTTGTGGTTCGGCCGCGGCAGCCCGTACTTCTCCGGAGGGCCGGACAGAATCGTGGGCAGCTTGCGCACGAGCCGGCGCTGCCATTTGAGGGGTATCCCGGGAATGGTGACCGCCAACCGGTCGCCCGGCATCCCGAAGATGTACTTCGGTACCACCCAGGCGCCGGAGCGCGTCGAGAGGAAAACCGTGTTCCCGTAGGACTTCTGCGACAGTTCGCTGACAACGTCGGCGGCGCTGTTGCCGATACCGACCACCAAGATGCGTTTGTTCGTGAAGTCCAACGGCGTCGACGGGTCGATGTAGTGATGCGAGTGGATGCTCTGCCCGGTGAACTCACCCGGGAAATTCGGGTAGCGAGGATCCCAGTGATGTCCGTTGGCCACTACCAGGAAGTCGTATTCGCGGCTTTGGCCGTCCTGAGTGTCGACGGTCCAGCCACCACCGGTGTGCCGTGAGGCGTGGGTGACGCCGTTGTTGAAGTGGATGTGCTTCTTGAGGCCGAATGTGGCCGCATACTGTTCCAGGTAGTCCTTGATCTGAGTGTGGTGGGGAAAGTCAGGGAAGTGCTTGGGAATCGGAAAGTCCTTGAAGGACAGCATGTCTTTCGACGTGTCGATGTGCAGCGACCGGTATGCGCTGGAATGACCGTTGGGATTGCCGAACGCCCAGTTGCCTCCGATGCGATCTGAGGTTTCGAAGCAGTCGTACGGAACGCCATAGTCCGACAGGATCTTTCCTGAAGTCAACCCACTGATACCGGCACCGATGATGGCGGTGCGCGGTTTGGCGTATGAGGAGGTCATGATGTTCCTTTCGGGCTCTGGCTGTGCGAGGGGCGTTGGTTCGGGGTCGCCTTGGTTTCCACCCCTGCACCCGTGATGAGCAGCTCAGTGAAGGGGTCCCACACCTTGAGGTTCTTGCCGCTGGTCAAACCGTCGTTCCCGATGTAGGCGCCATACGCCAGCAGTCAGGTGGCCCCGGCCATTCATGTGTGCCGAAGCCGAAACCCACCTGCGTGCTGCCGCCTCGGCGCCGCATGCTGGCCAAGGTCTTCGCACTCGGCCCCTGATCGAGTGGTCCGACGAACTCGAAAGTGTTGGTGGACTGGTGGATTAACTGCACCCTGTCGGCACTGATGCGACCGATTCCTCGCGGCATGGCAAATCCTCAGTTTCACTGATTGTGATATGGGCCGCATCGTGTACTGCCTGTGATGTGCGGCATGTCCAACGTATCCGAGTCACCGACGCCGGTCAAGAGTTATCGACGCGCGTCGACACGCCCCGAATCATCCCTAGAAAATGTGCACAGCGGTCGCGGGTGGCGGGGTCGGGAACAGCGGTCGATGGGTGTGTCGAGCGTTGCCTTGCAGCGCAGCAATCCGACGTTCTGCTCAAGTAGGGAGCCCATACGGGTCGGGAAACGTTGCTGAATCTACGTTCGAAAATGAGCGCCGCCACGTGCTCGCCGAGATGTCGACGGGTTGACCCGCGCCGCGCGGGAGGCGCTCACCACCAGGCGGCCGCCAGGCAGCCGGGTGCGGGGCTCGCGTGCTTGTCGCCGAGGCGAACACGCACGGGTCACACGTCTTAGTGTTACCACAAGTTTCTCTTATTTTTCTTATTTTCGGTGTACGGTCGGTTCTCTGGACCGCGGGACGAGTGCATCCGCGCTGGTGAGGGGAGGGGCCGCGATGGCCGATCGAGATTCGCGGGCTGTGGTCTTCGGGGCCGGTGTGGCGGGACTCCTGGCCGCGTGGGTGCTGTCGGAGTTCTACGGGTCGGTCACGGTGGTCGAGCGAGACCGGTTGCCCGAGCGACCAGATCAACGGCGAGCGGTGCCGCAGGGGGCGTCATCTGCACACTTTCCTCAGCCGGGGCACCCAAACTGATCGCCGAGCTGTTCCCCGGAATCCTCGACGAGCTCGGGGCGGCCGGGGCCGTCGTCGACGCGGACTACGTCACCTTCCTGGGCGGCCGACACAAGGGGCGAGCCGCGATCGCCTCGTCCTATGCGCCGCTGTTCACCAGGCTCCGCGGAACGCGACTGCGCACACAGATCACCCAACTGCGCTACCTGGCGCCCGATGTGGCACTGATCCAGGCACAGGCAGGCGTCGGTAAGCCAGGTGGTGGCCGGTGGATTCGACACCGTGAGCGGATCAATAACAGCATCGCCGTACGCACCGTCGACGGCTGGCGGCTGGCCGCCTCGCAGCACACCACACACCACCGGTTCACCGAAAGACTGCTGGGCGCGCTGACGTTCCGGCAGTCCCACGCATAAGACAGGACGGCACCATGCTCGACACCATCTACCGCCACGCCCGCGCCCGCGTCGCCGGTCTCGCCGCCACACTCAGCGACGATCAGCTACATTCACCCGTGCCGGCCACACCACAATGGACGGCACACGAACTCCTGGCGCATCTGGTCGGCTGCGCCAGCGATGCGGCCAACGCACGGGTGGACGGGGCCCCGGGCGAAGAGTGGACCGAACGACATGTCGCCGAGCGACGACACCGCTCGGTCGGTGGCCTTCTACTCGAGTGGGACCGTGTGGGCCCGGCGGCGGAGTCCACCCTGAGCGAGGACCAGATCTTCGGTCCCAACATGGCCGCCGATCTGATCTGCCACGAAGCAGACCTGCACGAGGCAATGGGACTTTCCCGGGTCGATCGCGAGCACTGGCAATCGTTTCTCGAGGTGATGATGCTGCATCTGCGGAATCAGCTCCGGGACAGCCCGACTGTCCTGATCCGGGATGAGAACGGTCAGCAGTGGATTTGCGGATCGGGCGAGCCGACGACGCTGCTGCGCGCCGACGGCTACGAACCGTTGCGTGCCGCCTACAGCCGTCGTTCCCAGCGCCAGATCGCGGAATGGGACTGGACACCTTCGGCACACGAGCAGGTCATCGAGCGCATCGGATTCTTCGGACGGCGCGACGACGACCAACCCATCCCGCACGCGTGACTCTGTTGTTTCAGCCAGGCCCGGTTGAACTGTGGACATGACAGTCCTCCGGCCCACGTTGTGAGCAGAGGAGTTCGGCGGGACAGAGCCCTCTGGCCGACGTCGGGTTGTCGGAACATCCCCGCGACGCTCGATCCGGAGCGCAGAACCTCATGGATTTCCAACGTGTTTCAGGCTCCCGATCCCTGTTACCGGCTCAGGTCGCCGGAGGCCGTGCAGCGCTGCTGATGAAATCAGCTGTTTACCCCGCAGATGCGGATGAGCAACATGAAACTTATTCACTTTAGCTTGCGGGTCGTGCCAATGCCCCGAGTGCGATCTCGCACAAACCGAAACGGTCAGCCTCGGAACTGACCCAGCTCGATGCGCGCATTGTGGCGTGCTGCTCGGACCACATCCTGCGTCGGCCCTGCGCCAGCGTGTCTCGACCCGAGGAGATACCCATGACAACTTCATTGGAAACCACCGACGCCCCAGTCGATGTCGGCGAAGGCGAAGAGGGCCTGGCCCGGGGCAGCATCTCGCTGTCCGGCGTGCTGTTCGTGTCCATCGCGACCATGGCTCCCGGCGCCGGTCTGGCCTACGCGATCATGACCGGATCCCTGTTCGCCGGCGGCGCACTGCCCCTGGCGGTTGTCGGCGCGACGATAGGCTGTGTGCTGGTGGCAGTCGGCATCGCCCAGATGGCCAAGCACATCTCCACCGCGGGCGGCCTGGGTTCGTTCGTCGGCCGCGCCTTCCACCCCGCTCTGGGCTTTGTCATCGCGTTCTGCGCACCGATGTTCTACCTCGCAGCCCTGCCGTATCTGATGCTGGTCTTCGGGAATCTGGTTGCCGCGGCGCTGTTTCCCGACGGTGGCGCGGCCTACAAGACGACGTGGATCGTCGCAGGATTGGGGTGCCTGCTGTTTTCGGGTGCGCTCAACTACTTCGGCGCCGCGTTCAGCACCAAGGCCGGTGTCATCCTCGGCACCTTGGAGATTCTGGTCCTGCTCGGCCTGAGCGTGCACATGATCGTCGCGTCGGGCAGCCATAATTCCCTGTCGGTCTTCACCACTGCGCACGCGAACGCCGAAGGATTCCAGGGCATGTCCGGTGTCATCGCTGCGTCGGTGTACGGATTCTTGGCCTTCATCGGCTTCGAGGCCGGTGCGCCGTTGGCCGCCGAGACGAAGAACCCCAAGCGCAACGTCCCCCGGGCCATCGTCTGGTCAGCGGTCATCGTCGGCGGCTTCTACATCCTCGGCAGCTATGCGGCGACGACGTACTTCGGTGCCGACAAGCTGTTCGACTTCATGAACTTCAACCAGGGCGACGGCTGGATCGGAATGGCCAAGCATCTCTGGGGCGCGGGCTGGATCATCCTGCTCCTCGCGCTGCTCAACAGCTCGGTGGCCTGCGCCAACGGCGCCTCCATGGGCGGTACCCGCCACATCTGGGCGATGGCGCATGCCGGGACCATCCCGAAGATCTTCGCCAGGACCCACCGCCGGTGGAAGTCGCCGGTGGCGGCCATCTACTTCGTGTTCGGTGTGGGCGGCCTCGCGGCTCTGGTCGGGGGCCTGCTCTGGGGGCCGATCGCCTCGCTGGGGCTCTATGGAACGATCATCGCGGTCATCGCGCTGCCGGTGCACATGCTGGCGGCACTATCGTGCCCCGTCTACTACTTGAGGTACCGGCGCAGTGAGTTCAACGTCGTTGTGCACCTGATTGTCCCGGTGCTGGGAGTGCTGTTCCTCGTCCCGGGGTTCTTCGTCGGCGCGGGTATCGAGGTCTTCAGTTTCGTGGCTCCATTGAGCTGGCCGATCAACCTGGCCGCGCCGATTTCTTTGGGGGTCTACCTCCTTGCGTTCGCGATCATGGGCTACCTGCTGGTCAAGAAGCCCGAAGCGCTGAAGGCTCTCTCTGACCACGGCCACACGGGAGAGGACGCGATCGCGCGGCAAGACCTGGTGCATGCTCACCCGCACCCCCACGCAGCGCGGGTCGAGCCCGACGCCGCGTTGGAAGCCGGCTGAACCGGCCGTCGTCGAGGCGTGCGAACGGAGCTGGTCATCAAGCCTGCCGAATCCGCAGGCTGCGAAGAACGTGACGCCGTGCCGCGCTGGCTACAGGAGGAAGGCCTCCAGGTATGCCAGTGCGGCACGGCGCAACTCGGCGAGCGCGGCCTCGTCGCCGTCGGGGTCGGTGCGGAATGCGATGTCGAAGCCCTTGTCGAGCACCCCGATGAAGGACTGCGCCATCAGATAGAGCGGAATGTCCGGGGCATCCGGGCGCAGTGCGGTGACACCGTCGCACAGGTAGGCCGCGAGCGCGTCGTCGTGCGCCCGGTTCACCTGAACCATCCGGCCGGAGAACTCGCTGGAGAACCACAGCACCCGAAACCCCGCCATCCTCGTCCCGGTGAGAACGAAGTCGATGAGCGCATCGATGCCCGCGGCCGCGGTCGTGCGCCAGTCCGGTCCGGCCAGGCTGAATCCGGCCTCGTCGAACCGCTGGTCCAGATCGACAAGCCCCTGGATCAGCACCTCTTCCAGGAGGGCCTCACGGTCGTCGAAGAAGTTGTACAGCCAGCCGACGGAAACCCCGGCGTGAGCGGCGACCGAGGTGGTGGTGATGGCACTGGGGCCCGCGGTAACCAACAGATCGTTGGTGGCGGCAAGCACACGATCCATCTTTTCCTGGCTGCGGGCCTGGGTTGCCTGGCGCGAGGCGCCGGCCTCCTGCGCGATCGGCAGCATGAGGTCACGCAGGCGGCCTGACGTGCGGGGACGCGTGAGAAGGGCGGAGCCGCGAGTGCGGCCTCCGGTGTTGAGGTGACGGACAGCTCCGACCATGGTGCTCCGGACGCCCCCTTGCGCTTGAAATTTCTCCGGGCCCATTTTCTGTGCCGCAGGTCAATTTTACCGACGGAATCTCTCGCGCGCAGTGGGAGGAAACCGGCGGACCCACCCGTGTGCTGTGGGCCCGCCGGCGCAAACACCGTGGGTATGCGACTACATCGCCTACACCGAGACGCTCTCGGCGGTCTTGGCATGAGCGTTTCGCTGTCTATTGCGTCGCGCAGTTGCGGGTTGACGTGATCCTGAAGGTGCTTCGCCCGTCGAAGTCGTACTGCTGAGCACCGAGTTCAGGAGAACCACCGAGAGCGGGTCGAGGAAGTCGCTGACGGAGCCACCGGCGGCCCCGCCCATTTGGTAGCCCATGACTTTGAGGATGTCGTCGTCGCGGGTCTTGGCGATCTCCAGCGGGGTGGGCGGGTATTGGTTTCCTTCCTAGCGGATCCAGTCGACGGTGAATGGGGGTGGCTCAACGTCAGGACCGCACGGCGATCGCAGTGATCTCGATGCGCTGCTCCGGGTGTGCCAGTTCGGTGACGCCGACGAGTGTCTGGCTCGGGGCCTGGTCCCCGAACGCCTCGACAATCAGCGGCACGACCTCGAAGTACTCTTTGGCACTCGTGGCATAGATCGTCAGCGCCACCAGGTTTGCATAGGTCAGGTCTTCGGCCTCGAGCAGCTTTTTGAGAACGTCGAGGATGAAGACGGTCTGCTCTTTCATCGAGCCGATGCCGTGTACGACGAATTCCGGGTCACCACCGGTGAACGGTGCGATGCCGGAGAGATAGAGGGTGTCGTCGGCCCACACATTCTGGGTGAAACCCAAGTTCTTGAACGCGGTCTGGTCCAGGTAGCCGACGTCGGGGTTGCTGTAGGAAATCGTCATCACACTGATTCCTTTGCGGGGCTGGGGGTGTCGGCATTGACCATGTCGTCGTAGAAGCTGGCCTGCCCGTCTCGGTCGACATGGTCGGCGGTTTGGGCCAGGGCGGCGAAATCGTACTGCTGCTTGCCGAGTTCGGGTCGCACTGCGGCGAGGGGATCCAGGAAATCGCTCAGGTATCCCATCGCCAGGCCGCCCATTTGGTAGCCCATGACTTTGAGGATGTCGTCGTCGAGGGTTTTGGCGATCTCCAACGGGGTGGACAGGTATTGGTTTTCTTCCTGGCGGACCCAGCCGACGGCGTAGGTGATGTTGATGCCCTGGCGGACCGTCTCGGAGATGTTGGGTGCCGCGGAGTGGTAGACCTTGCCGGTGTAGAAGAACACCGAGCCTTTGGGCATGGCCGCACGTACCTCGTCGGCCTCGGTGTAGTCCTTGCCTTGTTTGTCGAACACCTTGTGCGAGCCGGGGACTACTCGGGTGGCACCGTTGTCGACGGTGAAGTCGGTCATCGCCCAGATGGTGTTGCACTGCACGTCGTAGTCTTCGGGGAAGGGGAAGAAGTCCCAGGCCAGTTCGTCGCGGTGCAGTGGCTGGGCCGTCTCGCCGGGGTAGACGCTGATGACCTGGGTCAGGTGCAGTTGGTAGGCGGTGGCCTTTTTGAGCATTTCGCCGACCACGGCCAGGACCAGCGGGTGCATCACCAGTTCGCGCGAGGCCGGCGAGCGGGCGATCAGTGCGCCGGTGCGGCGGGTGAGCCGGCCGACGAAGTCATCACGACCGTTGGGGGTGTCGTCGATGTAATCGTCGAGTTCCTCGGTGATCTGGTCCATCAGCTCCGGCGGCACCAGGTTGTCGACGATGACGAACCCGTCTTCGCGTAGGGCCGCCGTGATCTGCTCCATCGTCGCGGTGTTGGGCAAGTGATACTTCTCGGTCATCTCTCATCTCCTCCTACTTGGGCCGTATCCACACCAATGGAGAAAGTGAATAAGATTCAGGTTTCCGGAAGATGTACCGGTGTTTCAGGAGGAAAAATCCTCGTCCACAAACCAGCCCGATCGTGTTACGGGTGCCGTCCCGCGCGAGGACTAACCGATCGGCGGTCCGGCGGGAATGACGGGGGGACCGCCTCCCGCCGTGACCACCGGGCCGCCGGGAGGCGCCGGGGCAACGGCAACCTGCGGTGGTCCACCGGTCGCCGGGATCACGAGATCACCGGGTTGGTAGCCCTGCTGGGCTGGCCCGCTCGGGAACCCTGAGCCCGGGAACCCGCCGGACTGCGACATCATGCATTCCATGGAGGCGACGTTCCACGCGCACGGGTCGTCCTGGGCAAGGCCAGCCGGCGCAGCCGCAACGCCGATCACCGCCAGTGCGACCAGCGTGAGGCTCCCGGCCCAGCGGCAACGGGTGGTGTTCATCGTCGAATGTTAAGCACGGGACCGAATCCGCGGACACGATTTCCACTAGCGGCAGAACGGCCATGTTGCGGATGTCGTCGCCCCCACTACGACGGCGGGGACGGCGGGGACGACGGGTCGGTCCGCAGGTTGGTTCACCCGAGCTGGGGCGGACCCGGGTAGTCGGTCAGGCTCACCACCGGCCCCAGCGCCGCCAGCCCGGACGGGTTCTCCAGCCACTGGTCGCGGACGATCAGCGTGCTGTTGGGCAGGTTGACGATGAAGTCGCCGTAGGTGCGCAGCAAGGCGTCGCCCTTGGACATCGTGCCGGTGGAGTCCGGGGGCACGTTCTGCTTGACCGTGGTCGATTCGGAGTCCTTCTCCTGCACCGAACCGCTGTAGAGGGTGGTCGCCTCGAACTCGATCTGCTGACCCACGAACAGGCTCGACTTCTCCTTGATCTTGATGCCGCCGCCGGCAGTCCAGCTGTCCTTCTGCGACTTGTAGGTGATCAGGGTGTAGTAGAACGAGGACTCCTGCGAGGAGGCGTTGTAGTTGTAGGCGCTGGGCGCGACCACCGGCTCGGTGTAGTAGCTCTGGCCGGTGACGTTGGCGCTGCACGAGCCCGGGGTGCGCCCCGCCGAGTCGTAGTAGCAGGCCGCATCGACGGCCGCCGAGGCCAGATTCGGGTCCGAGCTCAGATCGAACGTGCTGACGCTGGGCTGGATGATGTACATGACCTCCGCGGAATTCGGCTGGTCCTCACCGCCGTCCATGCACGCCGCGGTCTTGCACTGCACGGCCGAACCGCCGTCGGGGAAGTTCTTCAGGATCGCCTTGCTCACTGTCGCCGAGGTGTCGCCGTCGCGCTGCCACTGCACCTCGGCCTCCTGGCCGCCGTAGGCGGCGTAGTCGACCTCGATGCGCACCATCTGGTAGGGCTGCAGGACATAGCCCTCGGTCGGGGATTCGTCCTCCTCGATCTCGCCGCCGATCGCGATGAGCTTCTGCGGGTACGGGGTGAGGTTGACGACCTCGAAACCACGGGTGGACAGCTGCCGCGAGGAATCACCGCTGAGCAGCACGACGGGCAGGCTCAGGATCGCCCGCGTCTCGTTGACCACGAAGTCCCCGAGGATCCGGCCGAGCTTGCGGGGCGTGGGATCCGCTGCCGGCGTGGGCGCCTCGATGTCGGGCGGTGTCGGGTTGCTCACCGGCGGTGAGGTGTTCACCGGCGTCGCCGGATTGGAGGTCGAGTTGGGGTAGGGATCCGGACCGGTGCCGATGTCGTAGTCGACGGTCTTCCAGATCGGCGGGGCCACCGGCGAACCGTCGGGGTTCTTGGCGTCCTCGGGAACCGGGCTGACGTAGGTGATGTCGGGAATCACGATGGTCACGTCCCTGTCGGTCAGCGTCATGTCGACCGTGTCGTGATACTCGGCGTAGGACAGCTGGATCTGGCCGTACTTGCCCGGCGCCACCGTCACGGTCGCACCCTGCTTGGTGATGACGCCGCTGCTCCAGCTGTGCCCGTACTTGCCCTGCAGGACCGCACTGATCTCGGTCTCGAAGTTCAGCGGACCCAGGGTGAACTTCAGGGAGCCGCCGGCGGCCAGTTTCAGGTTCTGCTCGATCCCGTTGGTCTTGACCGCCTCGTGGATGACCTCGTAGGTGTTGGTCGAGTTCACCGTTCCGTAGTTGAAGACGGTGTTGCCGACGTTCGTGAAGTCGGTATAGACGATCTTCTCGCCGACGGCCTCCTGCGTGCAGGTGCCGCGGTTGCCGCACATGGTCATGGCGGCGATCGCCTGCCCGACGGCGTCGCTGGGGTCGATGGTGATGGTGGTACCGGCCTTCGGCAGGAAGACGACGGTCTGGGACACCTCGGCCGTGGGTGAGCCGGTGACCGGAGTCGGCGTGCTGAACACATCGGCCTGCAGGTTGTTGTTGGACGGCGTGATGTAGGCGCCCTGGAAGTTCACGTACACGTCGAACGACGTGGTGCCGTCCGACCACGTCATGGTGGCCCGGCTGGAGGTGTCGTCGTCGTTGTTCTTGTAGAACCCCATCTCGACCTGGCGCCCACTCTGCAGGACGTAGCCGTTCTGCGGTCCGAAGGCCAGCGGGTCATAGGTCGAGAGGTCGGTCAGCGTGAGCGTCCTGCCGGTCAGGTTGACGAAAGTGGTCTGGACCTGGGGCTGCGGCACGGGAATGTCCGAGCTGGAGGTGCACACCGAATCCACGCACGAGCCGGGGAAATTGTCCTCGCGGCTGGCGGGGAGCACGCCGAGATCCACCAGCAGGGTCCGCACCGGGCTCAGCAGCGTCGTCACGGTCAGTCTGATCAGGTCGCGAAGCGGGGTGGCGGTCGTCGCGACCAGGCTGGTGGAGGTGACCGGCGCCGCGGCGACGCTGAACCGCGTGGGAGGCTCGTCACCGGTGAGAGCACCGCCCACCTCGCGGCGCGCCGCGGCCGCCAGTAGCCATTCCATCGGCGACCCGACCGTGTTGGTCAGCGGCGAGGTGTTGGTCAGCGGCGTGCTCAACGCTGACAGCACCGAGGTGAGCAGGCCGGTGGCGGCGCGCAGGAGGCCACCGGGGGCCGGCCGGTCGGCCGGCGGCTGGGCCGGGGTCGCGACCACCGCGGCGTCGGCGTGCGGTGCGCCGGTGTGCGCGGCGACCTGAACGCTGGGTGTGACCACGGTGGCGACCACCTCCGGGGCGGGGCCGCTCTGCTCATCGAGTGTGGCGGGGGCGCTGGCGACGTCGATCACGCCAGTGGCGTCCGAAGCTGCCGGGGTATCCGTGCCCGACGCATGCCCGGCTGCATGCGGTGCGGCGCCGGCAGAGGTTGTGTCGGTCGAGGTGTCGGCAGGTTCCGCCGATCCGCTGCCCGCGGCGTCGGGTGTCGCGTCGACGGACGCGGACGTGTCGGGTTCCGTCGTCGCGGGTGCGGCGGCCTGCTCCTCAGCGTCCCCGTCGGCGTTCCCGTCGGCGTTCCCGTCGGCGTTCTCGTCGGCGTGGCCGGCTTCGCTCTCGGAGGTGTCTTCGGTGCTCGCCGTGGTGGTCTCGTCGGTGTCGGACCCGTCCGCCTCGTCAGCCTGGCCGGTCGTATCCGCGTCCTCGGCGTCGTTCCGGGCGTCGGCGCTCGCGTCGGTGTCGGCGTCGGCGTCGGTGTCGGCCGATGCGGCTTCGTCCCCCGCGGAGTCGGCGACGCGGGATGCCGGCCCGTGTGCGTCGGTCTCCCGTGCGTCGCCATCGGGTGACCCCTCGGCCGAACTCGCGCTCGCCGCTGTGGTCTTGGCGGAGCCCCCGGACCGGGTCGGGGCGGAATCCGACGCGGCTGCCTTCGACGTTCCCGGCGCACCAGACGTCGAGTTCGCCGACGACGAACCGGTCCCGGTGGCATCGGCCGCGGCAATCGGTGCGCTGGCCAGCGCCACCCCTAGCCCCACCACGACGGTCGCGGCGGCAGCGCGCGACGAGAGCTTTGCTGATTTCATGAATTCCTCCGACCCGAGCGCCCGGCGCCGAACTGCCGGGCCGCAGGTGTCCACTTCTATCAGCCCGGCCGGACCCGCGCCGATTTCAGCCTTTCTATTCAGCAGATCATGAGAGTTCGTTCGGCTTGAGGACGCATACCGATCACCTTCCACCCGTGTTGTCAGGCATTAATATCGCTGCACAAGATGAACATTCGTATTCACGGGCGATGGAAGTCCCGGTTCGGGCGCGTGGAGATCCCCGGGATGGGCGTAGCCGTCCAGCGGGGCCTCCGCGAGCCATCCCTCGAGGGGCGTCGACCGTAGGCTCCCGTATCCTTGATTGCACTGTGCGGCCGATTTGTCCATGACGAGTGGCATGAATGAGTTTGCTGAAAACGCTCAGTCAGTGGCTCGTCGCGGGCCGCTCGCGCCCCGGCATTTCGGGTCGACCCGTGTTGCCGGCACCCATTCGAGCGGGAGGCGCCGCGCCCCGCCAGGAATGAACGTGGTGTGGCCCGCAGGTGACGGCTCGGAAGGGCATCCGGCGATTCGTCGCACCTGTACGCCGCGCACAGGCTATGAATCAACGGTGAGCAACCACCATGTGAACCTGACGAACCAAGAAGACTCCTTGATCGGCGAGAGCCATCCCGAGGCCCTGGCTCGCATGGACGCCAAGCAGCTCAAGGACCTACAGACCCGGCTGCGTCAGGCCCGCGAGAAGAACTTCAGCCTTTTGCGGCGCCAGGGCGCCGCCCGAGTCGAGGCCGAGGGCGCCCGCGGGACCGCGCAGCCGGCCAACGAGAAACGCGGCGAGAAGGTGCAGGTCCTCGATGAGGCGCTGGCCCGGGTGAGCCAACGGCTCGAGGCGATGAGCGACGCCGAGTAGCGGCCCGCGCCCCGCCGCCCGGCCGCGCTACGTCCGACCGGGCAGGCTCCCGACCTCCAGGCCGGCCATCGCGGAGGTGCCGTCGAACACGACCCGGCCGAACTCCCGGACGACACAGTGCAGGCGGCCGGCCAGATGTTCGAAATCGGTGTCGACGTTACGGCGCTCGGACGGCAGCGGCACCGGCAGTACGTGCGGTTCCAGCCCGGCGCCGTCGCCGTCCAGGTCGATCCGGTAGCGCAGCGACCGGGCGTGGATGCGCCACCGTCCCTGGCCCACCGTCGCGCGCACCCTCGCCGGCGGCGCGACGCGGATCACCCGGTCACCGACCCGCGCCACCACCCCGCAGACATCGCGCCCGAGCGGCCCGAGCCGCAGGGTCCCGCCGGAGAACGCCACCGACACATCGGCCGCCACATCAGCAGCCACATCGGCAGCCACCTCGGCAGCGTCGAAGTCATGGGCCTGGCCCCACCACCAGCGCTCGGGGAATCCGGCACCCCAGTTGCGCTCCGCGTAGAGGCGACCCTCGCCGAAGGGCCAGCTCTCGGTGCCGAAACTGACTGAGCCGGTGGCCTTTCCGCTCAGCCGGTA
The DNA here is from genome assembly GCF_002592005.1 of Mycolicibacterium palauense. Lineage (GTDB taxonomy): Bacteria > Actinomycetota > Actinomycetes > Mycobacteriales > Mycobacteriaceae > Mycobacterium > Mycobacterium palauense. Next base: position 22,024 of record NZ_NVQF01000072.1, read on the forward strand.
GGGATGCCAGTACTGGTTGAGGAACGGCACCGACGAGAAGAGGCCGCCGCCGCCCAACGCCTTGGGCCAGTGGTAGGGCTCGCTGAACCGCAACCGGACCCGGACGTCGCCGAGCTCCAGCCGCACCCGGTCCGCGGTGGCCTCGAAGACATCCGACCCCGATCCGGCGGTGACGGAGAACTCGGTCCGGTCCGCCCGGGCCCCGTCCAGCGCGGCGGACCGCACCGTGCCACCGGGATGCAGGGCCACGGCAACCGTGGACCAGTCCCCGGCGGGATGGCGGTTCACACCGCAGAGCAGCACCACCACACGTCCGGAGGCCGGATCGGTGACGCGCCAGAACCACCCCTCCATCTCGCAGCCGTGCGACGGCAACGGGTCGCCGAACGGCACGTCGGCCCCCGTCCGGCGGTAGGCGGCGGCGACCGGGTCCGCGGCCCGGCGGATCGCCCGGCCCAGCCCGTGGGTCACCGTCACCGCCGGCACCGAACGGCCGGCACAGTCCGCGAAGACATGTCGCCGACCCTACTGCGCGCGACCGAGCGGGTCTGGGCCTTGGATTCGCCGTTCCCGGCGGGCCCGATCGCGGCATGAGCGTCCAAGGAGTTCCGGGTCAACCCATTTGACGACCGCCCCTGGGGGTGCTCTCCTGAAGTTCAGGGGACCGGAGGAGAGGAATCCCGACGATGATCATGACTCGTGGGGAAGTGGCGCAGGCTGTCAAGGACGCCGGTGGCCTGAAGCTCGTCGTCTTCGCGGCCGACGGGCGCGAGATCGCGGCGATGTTCGTCCAGGGGGCGGTGAGCTACGACGAGGAGGAGGCCACCTTCGTCGCGGTGGCCGACGACGGCCACCTGCTCGGAGAGCTGTTCGTGGACGAAACGGTGGAGTACGACGAGAGCACGGACTCGTTCGTCATCCGGACCGCAACCTGAGCGCCCGGTCGGCCGACCCGGTCCGGGACTTAGGTCATCGCAGCTCGGGCCCTAGGTGACTTATGTTGTCGACTCCTGCAACGTATCGAGAAGAGATCAGAGATTCCGCGGGCCGTTCCGCGCGGGGCAGGGGGACAGCGATGAAGATCACCACCACCATTCGTACGGTACTGGCAACACTGATCGTGCTGGGCCTCGGCGTCGCCAGTGCGCCGATCGCGTCGGCGACGTATCCGATCCTGGGCAGGCTCGGCAGTGAATTGACGATGACCGACAGCGTCGGTCAGGTCGTCCTCGGCTGGACGGTCAGCGACCTCCAACCCAGCTCGGATGTGATGCCCGGTTACCCCGTGGCGGGCCAGCTCTGGGAGGCCACCGCCACCGTCAACGCGATCCGGGGCAGCGTCACCCCCGCGATATCCCAGTTCAACGCCGTCGCACCCAATGAGGCCGCCTACCGGGTGCTGTGGGAGGTCGCCAGCCCCGTCAACATCAGCGGCGCGACCATCCCCGAGGGTGCCCAGTCCACGGGCAAGATCCACTTCGATGTCACGGGTCCACCGCCGACGACGGTGACCATGAACAACGGCATGCAGGATCTGCTGATCTGGACGCCCTAGCGGCGCCGGCGGGCCCGGGCAGGCGCGGATGAGAACCCCTGTGGCGCTCGTGGTTTGCTGATGCCCGCCCCGCACGGTGGACCACAGATGCACGCCAGCGCCGGGCGTTCTCGACCGTGACGTCGTTTCGCAACGGGGTCTACGCGCTCATCGTGCCGATGAGCATCGTGATGCCGGTGTGGGTGTTGGCGGGCCGGATGGCGTTCGGCCTGCCGTTGGGCTGGATGGCGGTGAGCCTGACGGCGGCCCTGCCGGTGCTCTACGTGGGAGTGGCCGTCACCACTGCGTTGGCCCTGTTCCAGGCTCGGTTGCAGGATTCCCGGCGGCCCCGCCTGAGCACGCTTCAGGCGTGGCTGCACGTGCTGTTCTGGTCGTCGGCCGGACTTCTCGGAGCGACGGTACTCGACTGCTACTCCGAGGACTGCGACGTCCACCGCGACACCGAACACCTCTACTCGATTCTGACCCGCCTTGCCGGCTGGGTTCCCGGCGTGGTGCAGATCAGCAACTGGCTGATGTACTTCTTCGCGGTCATCTCGGCGCTGTTGTGGCTGGCGTTGGCCGCCGCCCTGGCGACCGGAGTATTCACCGCCTGGCGACGTCGACCACCACACCGGTCACCACCGCCTCGAGCCCGGCCGTGGACACCGGGGGTGCCGGGCGAATCGCGGACCACGAGCCGGGCCAGACACCACGCGGTGGGCGGCGCGCTCCAGCGCTGCTGGTTGCGGCGGTCGTGGTGGCAGGGGTGGCCGCGGTCGCCGTCGCCGCGGTATCGGCGACGGTCTTCATCCGCGACGACCGGCCGGGCTCGGGGTCATTCCGGGTGTCGGCGACGGTGAACGTGGGTGCGGGCCCGACCGGTGTGGCCGTGGACCCCGAGGCCCGCACCGTCTACGTCACCAATCACGACGACAACACCGTCTCGGTCATCGACGCGGCCGGCGATGCCTCCACCCCGACGGTGTCGGCGACCGTCGACGTGGGTGCGGCCCCGACCGGTGTGGCCGTGGACCCCGAGGCCCGCACCGTCTACGTCACCAATCACGACGACAACACCGTCTCGGTCATCGACGCGGCCGGCGATGCCTCCACCCCCACGGTGTCGGCGACCGTCGACGTGGGTGCGGCCCCGACCGGTGTGGCCGTGGACCCCGAGACCCACACCGTCTACGTCACCAACCACAACGACAACACCGTCTCGGCGATCGACACTTCCGCCCGGGCGGTCACCGCGGTGGTGGACGTCGGCGCGAACAGGAATCCGCTGGACGTGGCGGTGGATCCGGGCTCTCGCCGCATCTACGTCACCGACGGCGTGGACCTGCGGATGTCGGTGATCGACGCGGCGACGAACATGGTCTCCACCATCGTCGACATCGGCAGTTACGGGGCCCGGGTCGCGGTGGATCCGGGCACCCACACCGTCTACGTCGCCAGCCAGGGTGACGTCAGCGTCGACGTCATGGACGGTGTCACCCTCGCGGTCACCGCCATCGTCGACATCGGCCGCACCTCGCGTGGGGTGGCGGTCGATCCGGGCAGCCATACCGTCTTCGTCGCCAACGGTGAGGACAACACGGTGACGGTGATCGCCACCCGCTGACTGCGCCGGACGGGCTCGTTGCCTCGGCGAACCGGGTGGCGGCTTCGGCCGTCTCGGCGTGCCCGGACGGGCGGAGGCATAAGCTTTGTCTCTGGCTTCGTGACTGGCTTCGTGACTGGCTTCGTGACTGGCTTCGTGACTGGCTTCGTGACTGGCTTCGTGACTGGCTTAGTGACTGGCTTAGTGACTGGCTTTGTGACTGGCTTTGTCACTGATTGGGATTGCCGCGGAGGCACGACATGCGTCCAAGAATCGGCCCGCACGTCCCGGCGGTGGTGATCGCCGCCGTAGCGGCGACCGCGCTGGCCGCACCCGTCCGCGCGGAACCGGCCGCCCAGATCCCCGGCAACGGGGTTTTTCGCGTGGGCGTCGACATCGAACCCGGCACCTACCGCTCGCAGGGCCCGTCCACCCCACTCATCCTGGTGTTCGGCGACGTGTCACCGATCTCGTTCTGCTCGTGGTCGACCCACAGCACACCGGCGGCCGGCGACGGCGACCTCGTCGACGCCAACTCCTCGCTGGGGCCCGTCTATGCCACCGTCCCGGCGACGGTCGTCGCGTTCAGGACGGCGAACTGCCAACCCTGGACCCGGGTCTCCTAGAAATCCGATGAATTCGAGCGGCCCGCATTGAATCACCATTTCGATCCCACAAATACGCCGCATATTCGGCCGGACCGAGGAAATGACGCACCGGCCCGGGCTCGGCGATTCCGCTGACATGCGCCGGACTGAGTGAAATGATCGGCGCGTGTCGGACCACAGCTATACAGGCAACGACGTTCCCGATGACCTGAATGCTGGTGGAAACACCGAGGGGGAAACGGGGGCACCCGACGAGGCGGTTGTGGAGAAAAAACGCCCCGGGCTCCACCCCTTGGCATTGTTTCCCCTGCTGCTCGGTGCACTTGTCTGCCTTCTGAACCTCTATCTGTTGCTGCGGTTCTGGAGGTTCCTGTGGAGTGCCAGGTGGGACGGCGCCGTTGCGCTGTCCCTGGTCACGATGAGTCTGTTGATCGGGATATTCCTGATCCTGTATGCGTTTGTCCTGCCCGCCGCCGAGGTGAACAGGGCCCAGGACGCATCCGACACGGCCACAAATGACACGGCCACACACGGTGACCGCGGCGAGCTCTCGCGGTACCTGAAGTGGATAGTCGCGCCCCTTGTTCTCGCTTTGGTGGCACCCCTGATTTCGGTGTGGGCCATTCAGACTGTTTCGCCCGATACGCCCGAACCCACGGCACCCAAGCCGTGCATCGAGTTGTATCAGGAGGCGCTCACCATTCGGGAGGGCAATCCGAACTTCCGGATGCCCAACAATGACCCGGACCAACGTCGGTGCAGAATCAACCAGAGCGTTCTGCAACCCGCGCGACCCCAGTAACGGCGCCGGACCGGCGACGCCGACAAAGCACACCACCGCACACCACCGCACACCACCGCGGTTTCCTGCCGTCCCGAAATTCGCCGCTGTTATTCGTCGTCGGGTGTGCCCGTGAACCTCCGGAGCGGCCCGCGGTGACCAGCCCTTCCCGAGCACGCCCTGCGCCGCGCCCGTAGCCTCGAAGACCGGATGGCATTCGACGTTCTCTTCATCGTGGCCGGCGCGGTGGTGCTGGCCGTCGCGTCGGATCAGCTCGTGATCGGGGCGAGCCGGCTGGCGATCGTGGCGCGGATGGCGCCCGTCGCCGTGGGTGTGCTGGTCCTCGGATTCGGCACCAGCGCCCCGGAGATGATGACCTCCGGATTGGCGGCCGCCGGCGGCGAACCCGACGTGGCGATCGGCAACATCCTGGGCTCGAGCATCGCCAACCTGACGCTGGTGCTCGGCGCGGTTTGTCTGTACCGGCCGCTGCGGGTCAACAGGCGGGTGCTCCGCCGGGAGGCGCCGCTGGCGATCGTGGCCGCCGGCGCCTTTCTCGGTGCGCTGTATCTCGGTCTGGGCCCCGTGACCGGCGTCGCGCTGCTGGTGGGTGTCGTCCTGTTCGCCTGGCGCGCGATCACCACCCCCGACGATACGGTCGTACCGGATGTGGCCGAGGTGTTCGAAGGCGGCCGGACCCACCGATTGAGCTTCGAGGTCCCGCGCACGGTGCTCGGCCTGGCCGGGACGGTCGGCGGGGCCCAGCTGTTGTTGGTCGGCGCCCTGGGCGTCGCGGACTCCCTGGGGATTCCCGCGGAGTTCTCCGGGCTCACCCTGGTCGCACTGGGCACCTCGATCCCGGAGCTCATCACGGTCCTGCAGGCGGCCCGCCGCAACGAGGCCGACCTCGTGGCCGGCAACCTGTTCGGCAGCAACGTCTTCAACTTCCTGGCCGTGGGTGGCATCACCGCACTCGTCGCCACCACTCCGGTCGTGCTGTCCACGGTCACCGTCCTGGCCGCCGTGCTGGCGATCGCCGTCACCGGCCTGGCGTGGCTACTGGCCGTCAACGGGCAGCGGCTGAGCCAGTGGGAAGGCGGCGCCCTGCTCGCCATCTACCTGGCGGCCATACCGCTGCTCTACTGAATGTCGACCGAATGCGGGCGGCGATCGTGCCCGTCGCGAGCAGCCGCGCCCCCGGTCAAACCCACCTAGAATCCACGCAGGCGCCGAGACCGCGCCGCGGGACCGGGTGGACTCCGAGAAGGAGCGGGCGGTTGGACCTGACGTGACGAACGACGGCGGGCCTCATCGCGTCGAGGACGAACCGACGCCGCGCACGACCTCGACCCGAGTCGGGCTGTATTTCGGTGTACTGCAACTGTTTTTCAACCTCAGTTGGGTCATCTACGTCATCTTCCTGCCGCAGCTGGCGGCCCAGGCCGGCATCGGCACCGGCGCGGTGCCGTGGATTCTGTTGATGGACCAGGTGGTCTTCGTCGTCTGCGACTGGGCCGCCGGCCTGGCCTCCGACCGTGTCGCCGAGGTGCTCGGCAAGCTGGGGACGATCGTCGCGGGAATCACCGCCCTGTCCGCGCTGGCGTTTCTGTTGCTGCCGTTCGTCACCACCGCGGGCCCGGGGGTGTTCCTGACGCTGACGATGATCTGGGCGGTGACGTCGTCGGCCCTGCGCGCGCCGCCGCTGAAGCTGCTCGGCCGGTACACCCCGCCCGACGGGCAGCCCCGTGTCGCCTCGTTGTTCCTGCTCGGTATCGGCATCTCGACGGCGCTGGCGCCCTTCCTGGCCGGCTGGGTCACCGGCGTCGACCCGCGCATCATGTTCGCCGCCTCGGCCGTGTCGGTCGTGGTGGTGACGGCCTCGATCGTGTGGGCGGAGAAGACGCTCGCGCGCTCCGCGCCCACCGAGCGCCCACCCGCGGCCAGGCTTCGGGTGGCGCCGTTCCTGTCGTTCCTCGGCGCGATCCTGCTGCTCGCGCTGGCCTATCAGGTGCATTTCTTCATCAACTCCGGACCGCTGTTCGGCCGTTTCGCACCGCCCGACCGGGTCGAGGACCTGGTGGCGCTGTTCTGGATGGGCTTTTCGGTGGCGATGCTGCCGGCGTCGCTGCTGACGAAGCGGTTCGGCGGTGTCGCCGTGATGGCCGCCGGAGCGGTGCTCGCCGCCGCAGCGGCGGGGGTCGCCGAATTGGCCGCCGGCATCGTCACCCTGGTCGCGGCCCAGTTCGTGTGCGGGGCCGCATGGGGCGCGGTGACGATGAGCGCGGTCGCCACGGCCCTGCGGCTCGGGCACGCCGGCAGCGAGGGCAGAACCGTCGGCGCCATGTACTCGGTGATGGCCGCGGCGGCCGTGGCCCGCATCGCGGTTGTAACCGGCGATCTCGGCCAGGGCTCGGCGCCGGCTCTGACCTGGCTGCCCGTCACCGCCTGGGTGGCGGCGGCACTGCTGCTGGTGCGGGCGGCTCGGCGGACGCCGGCCCCGGCCTAGCGGCACCCCGACCGGATCGATGCACCGGGTCAGTCGCCCAGCCCGGCCAGCGCCGCCCCGAGATCCGCGGACTCCCACAGACAGAGCAGATTGGTCAACATCTGCAGCGGCGCGCGCACGCCTTCGTCGCCCCTGATGCGGGGGTCCTTCCGGTCGGTGTGTGTCCCCGCATCGGGGACGGCGGCCCGCACCCTCGACGGCACATCCAGCAGCCAGGTGGTTCCCATCAGCGACGCGTAGAGCAGCACCTGCCGCGCCAGCGCCGCGGGGTCCAGCGTCGGGCCGCCGGCGGCGGCGGCCTGGGTGCAGAACACCGTGACCAGCTCGCCGAAATGGCGTTCCCACAGCGCGTTCTCGGCCGCACACATCGCGCCCCAGAGCGCCATCGCCACATTCATCTGACTGACGCAGCCCCAGTCCATCAAACCGCACCGCAGGGCGCCGGCCTCGTCGGTCCAGAACCATGCGTTGTCGACGTTGGCGTTCCAGTGGCTCAGCGCGATGTACTCCTCGGCCGCGGCGAGGTGATCCCAGATCGCCTGCCGGTGCCGCAGCACACGGGGGGCCTCCCGGCGAAGTCGCGCGAGGAACCCCGGCGCACGGACCTGGGCGGGCAGCAGCCCGGGATGGGCCTCGGCGAACTCGGCGAGCCGAACCAGTTTCCGCTCGAGGCGCTCCGGGGTGAGCACCGGCGCCTCCCCGACGGTCGCGCTCTGCAGATCGACCGGGAACTGCCCGGTGAGTGCCGTCGGCAGCCGCCCACCACGGTGGGCGCCGGCCAGGCGCGCGAGCGCGGTGATGATCGATCGGTAGTGCTCGACCGGGCCGGGCATCTCGTAGTCCAGGCACTTCGGATAGTGCGGTTCGATCCCGTTTTCTCCGTAGGTGATTCGCTCACTGATGAGGATGGCGCTGCCGGTTTCGCCCTGGTAGTCGGCGAAATGGGCGCGGGGGACCGCGATCGGGAAGCCCGAGGCCACCGACAGGGCGGCGAAGCGGACCTCCGAACCCATCTGGGTTCGGCCCCGATCACGCTGCGGGTCGGTGAAGTCGCGGGAGAACTTGACGAACAGCGCGCCGCACAGCCCGGGCCGAGGGGCCGCATAGGTCAGGTCCAGGAGGGCCTTGCGCCCGGTGCTCCCGCCCGTGACCTCCTGCACGCGGTCGATCCGCGTGACGGCGTTGTCCTCGCCCAGGACACCGAATTCGCGAAGGGCCCGGGTGAGTAGGGCGGGGCCGCCGTCGCGCAGGGCGGTCGTGTCGGCGGGCAGGCGCAGGCCGGATCGGTCGCCGGTGAACCAGTTGGCGGTCACCGGGGCGGCGGTGCCGGCCGGGGCTGTGTCATGGATTCTCCGTATCGAGGACGTCGTGGCCGTGCCCGCCGCGCGGGGAGTCCGCCCGAAGGGGGTCCGGCGCGTGAAAGGCGGCTCGAACGCCACTGTCACAGACGGAGCGGCCCGCACGCGTGGCGACCCCCGTCAGGGCAGTGCGCCGAGAACGTCCATCGGATTCGGTGCGGGCGGCGGGGCCACGTCGCTGGGCTCGGCCTGCGCGCCGGGCATCGGTGCGGCCTGGATCTG
>NZ_NVQF01000073.1 GCF_002592005.1 Mycolicibacterium palauense
CTGCACAGCTACCTCCACGACATTCCGCCCACCGAGTTCGAGGCCGCGTTCTACGATGCTCAACGGAGCGACCAACCGCTGGTCGCAATCCAATAGATCGAGCCTCCGGCAGAACCAGGGCGATTCATGATCTTGCGGTTCGCCTTGTTTAGACGTCGCTGGGCATGTGCGAGGGTCTCCGCAAACACCAATTTCTCCAGGATGTCCTTCGAGCGCTCTGGGGCGATGTCGTGCAAGGCGATGTCCTGCTCGATCTTGTGAACGAGCCGGGAATCGGACGACGCGAGGTAGATCTTTGCGGCAACACCGGCCAATGGAGGAATTGCGGCTGCGACAGCTGTTAACCACCCCGTATTCATTCCGCGGACCCTACAGTCTTGCGATCGGTTCTCATCCGCTGAATGGGTTGGTTTCGTTGTCGTCGCGGCTGTCGTCGCGTTTGGTGACGTTGCGTTCGGAGGCGGGGGTGAGCCCGAACTCGGCGGCGAACGCGCGGAGCTGGGTGCCGGCGGTCTCGGCGATCGCCACGGCCGGATGCCGGTGCACGCGCCCGCTCTCAGGGTTGACCAGCGTGATCCCCTCAGCGCGGTACTGGCGGACCGCGGTGACGTAGCGGGCCCAGGTCTCGCAGTAGGCGGCCAAGGAGGCGCGGTCTTCGGGCTTGATGACGTCGAGGCGCTGCAGCTCGGGGATCACGCGCCGCCATTCGGCCTTGGCCTCCCGGGACAGCCAGGTCGGCGGGGCCGGTGCTGACCGCTTGAACGGCGGCGGTGGTTCGACGATGCGGCCGCCGGAGTCGCGGCCTTCGCTGCGGCCGTTGAGCAGCAGCAGCGCGGCGGGGCGTTTGGTCGGTGCGGCCATCAGGGGCTATCTCGCTCTCGTCTTGCCGCGGCGGCTATCGCGGGCCGTTTTCTCGCGGTGATGTCGCGGGCACAGTGAGGCCAGGTTGGCCCAGGCGTCGGTGCCGCCCTCAGCGAGCGGGACGACGTGGTCGACCTCGGCGGCCAGGCGCCGGCAGTCGGGGTGCTGGCAGTACGGGTGCTCGCGCAGTTGGGTGTCGCGGATCTGTCGCCACCGCCGGCCCCCGGCTCGGGCTGCGGCGCCCTCGAACGCCGGCCGGCACGGGCATGCACGCCCGCGTGGGGCGGGTTGGTGGCAGCGGGAACATGTTCGGGGCGGGGCGGTAGGCACCCGATCACCTCCTGTTCCGAAATTTGCCGCTTTTCCGCGCGGGGGGGAGAGGACGCCCACCGCGGCGGTCGGCCGGCCGGGCGGGGATCTGGGGATTCGAACCCCTTACCCCCAGGGGGGTGCGGTGGCTGCCGGCGTGCCGATGACGAGGTGCACCGGCAGCCAGCCGCACCCGGTCTACTCAGACGCGGTCGCCACCTTCACCACGGCGCCGGGCTGGTTCACCGAGACGCCGAAGCGGCCCTCCACACGGCAGCGGACCTGGTTCTTGCTGAAGTCGTCGTTCACCGCGTCGGACCACTTCACCTCGACCTGGCCGTCGTGGTCGACGGTGACCGCGCCGTCGCCGATCACAAGACCGGTATCGGCGCCCAGGCCCTGGTTGAGGACGACGGGCACGCCCCACAGCCGGCGCGCGACTGGGTCGATCGGCACACCGCGCACGTCGGTGGCGCCTGACGTCACGGACAGAAGCTCGATGGCTTCCCAGTCGGTGGCGTGCAGCACGATCATGCCGGGCATGTAGCCGTTGGCTTCCAACGTCGTGATGCTCTTGCGGACGGTGGTCAGCACGTCGGTGGCGAACGCCTGCACGACCACGCCGGACGTGTTGAGCACGCCGGTCATGCTCTCGCCGGAGCCCGACCCGGCCAGCACCTGCGCCTCGACAGCGACGCGCAGGCCGTAGAGCAGCTCGTCGGAAACGAACCGCTCCAGGTTGACGTTGTCGCCGAGCAGGTAGTGGTCGATGGCTTCGGAGACGTGCGCGACGACGCGGAGCCGGTTCTCGACCGCGACCACTGACACCGTCGACGTCGGCTTGGTGCCGCCGGCGGCGACTGGGGCCGCCTGCAGGGATCTCGCCGACTGGCGCAGGAACGAGTAGGACGGTGTGACAGCGCGGGTCGGCAGCAGATCGAGCACCGACACAGCGGGCCGGCCAGTTTCGACGATCTCGGCCTGCAGAATCGTCGAAGTGGTCTGCTGACCGGCAGCAAGCGCCTTCGTCCCGCTGCCATCGCGCGGCATCGCCTTGATGACACGCTGCGCCATCGCCTTGACGTGCTTGCCGGTCAGCGCCAGGTGCCCCCCGTCCTGCTCGCCGCTGGCGCCGCGGGCCATGTCGTCGAGTGCCCCGACGATCTCGCCGGTTTTGCGGACTTCGGCCACGAACGCGATGTCGCTCTTCGTCTTCGCGATGGCAGCGTCGAGGCCCTTGGCCTCTTCGGTGGCGGCCTCGACCTGTTCGGCCTCGTCGGCGGTGAGGTCGCGCTCCAGCTCGTCGGCGGTGTCGATCAGGTGCTTGACGACTGCGAGCTGGCTGTCGCGGTCCTTCGTGAGTCTGGACAGTCGGTCTTCGAACATGCGTGGTACATCCTTCGGGGTGTCGTGGTAGCGCTTGACTGCTGCGCGGGCGAGCGCCGCGCGGATCGGTCCGGTGGGTCGGCCGGCGGACTTGACCGCGCCGATGAGGGCGCGGTCGTTGGCACCGCGGGCCACGACCGAGATCTCGACGAGGTCCAGATCGGTCAGCTCGTTGCCGGCCGCGGTCTTGGTGCTGTTCTTCACCCGGTAGCCGATGCTCAGCCCACCGACGCGGCGGCCCTTGACGTTGCGATACGCCGCAGCGCCGTGCTCGGTGTCGAGGTCGAACTTCCCGGTGATCGCCAGCCCTTCGGCGGTTTCGGCCGCGGTGACGACGTCGCCGACGTAATTCCGCGGATCGGCCGCCCCGTGTTCCCACAGCAGCGGTACGGGCTGGCCGCCGGCCAGTGATTTGGTGAATGCGCCGCGGCGAACGATGTCGCCGTGGGCGTCGACGTTGTCGAACACCGACGCCAGCCCGGTAAACGTGCCGGTCTGGTCATCAGCGGTCTTGATCGACAACGCAACTGACTTACGTTGCATGAATCGTCCTCTCGGACATGAGATGTGGAGGGATCAACAACGAATCACGGCCGCAAATGCTGGCGGTGTTCGCTGGATCGTCTTGCGGGCTGGCTGGCGGGGTCCAATTCGGACCCGGCCGCCGCGCTGGCTGACTCTCCAACCGCCACGGTAGCACCGGGCGGCGACAACCCGCGGTCACCGCGGCGGCCTGTCGTGCCACAACCGCGCATCCCACTGGCCCGCGTTCTCAACCTCGACGTCGGCGTGCTCGTCGAAACTGAAGATGCTGTCGGCGCGCCGAATCGGCACACGCACCCGCTTCGGTGTCGCACTGTCGTCCTGGTCCTCGGGCTCACTGGTCGCCATGACGCTCCCGGAAGGCCATCGCGTTCGCATCGAAGGCGAGCTCGTCGAGGATCTGCTGGGTATCGACGTCGTAGTACTCCGAGCAGACCTGAATGTGGCGCAACGCCAACGCCAGGGCCAGCTGCACCAGCCGGCCATCGGCCTTGGCCTCGCGCAGCACCGCCCCGACGCCGGGATGGTCTTGGGAGGCCAGCGCCGAGACCAGTCGAGCAGCGCGGGCCATGTCTTCGAAGCGGGCGTCACTCATCGGCGGCCAGCTTCGCGTCCAGGATGGTCCGCTGGAACACCGCCCGCGTGTCCTCCAGGCCCTGCAGCAGCATCAGCGCCGCCACGAGATTGCGGGACTGCACGGCCAGCATCGCCAACGTGGGCTCCAGGCCGGCGGTAGCGGCCTCGGTCAGCGCGGCATCGACGCGATCGGCGTCGCCGTCGACCAGGGCCAAGCCCAGACGGGCCGCGACGGCCTGGTGGGCCGGTTCGATCTCGATGTCGAGTTGTGTCATCCGGGGGTCCTCTTTCGGGTTGGGGTTTTTGGTCGTGGAGTTGAGACGGTGTGCGCGCGCCTACCGCAGCGGTGTCCAGTCAGGGCAGCTCTTGAAATGTCGACCCCCTTACCCCGGGGCCCGGCGGGATGGCCGTCAGGGCCCGGCGCACGGTGGGCTCGCTGGCTCCAGTCGCCGCGGCGATGGCCCGCAGACTCATGCCGGTGCGCCGCAGCGCGGCGAACCGCTGGGCGCGGTGGGTGCGCTCGGTTGCCCGGCCGGGTGCTGGCCGGTCGGTGGTGATGAGTCGGCCGGCGGTGATGCCGAGGGGGCGCTGGTCGGCGGGCAGGCTGTCGAGCCAGGCGGTGCACTGGTGGAGGGCGGGACAGGTGGCGCAGAGGCGTGCCGCTGTCTGGCGGGCGTATTCGAGGTTGTCGGGCGGTTCGCCGCGGACGCCGACGACGGTGGCGTCGAACAGTTCGTGGCGGCCTCGGCAACGGGCGCCGGGAAGCTCAGGGACGGCACCGAGTTGACCGACCATCTCGCCGAAGTGGTCGATCATTCGGCGGACCTCGCTGGACTCGGTCGATGACTGCGTCGCGCGACCGCGTCGGCGTCCCTGCCTACGGCAGGTGGGACGCAGTCCGACGCAGTCGCGGACAGCGGTTCGCCCGACTGCGTCGGACGCGGTGGGACGCAGTCCGACGCAGTGGTGCGAACGGGCTCCGAAGTGGTGATGGTGGTGTCGACTACAGCCCGGTACCCACGCGCGCCACGCCTTCCGGGTACTTCAACGATCCGGCCAGCAACGATCAGATCGTCGACCGCATCTCGGACCGCGGCGTCCGCGAACTCGTCGCCCGTCTTGCGGAGTTCGGCCAGTAGCAGTCGCGTCGAGGTCACGGTGTGCCCAGGCAGCGCGGCGATGGTGGCGCACACGGTCTCGGCCAGACCGGTGTCGTGTTCGTCGGGACCGTCTGCGCTGCTTTTCGGTGCGTAGAGCGTGAGGAAGTCCGGGGTGGTGTTGGTGTCGTCGACGATCAGCGTCCCGAGAAATACCGCGCTGCCGTCGCCGTCGCGGCCATGCAGCTCGACCTGCCCCGGTCGGTCCTTGGTGGAATACACCAGCGAGCGTCCTCGGCGGCCGCGGCCGAATCGTTCCTTGCGGACGAGCGCGAATCGAGTTCCGTCGATCACGGCACCTTTATGGACGGTGCCGTAGGCGTCGCCGCGCAACGGGTCGGCGCTCAGCGGCAGGTGGTCGCATTCAAGAACGGCGGCCCCAGCAGCTTTGAACGGTTCGACCAGGCGGCGCCGTACTACCGACCAGCCCTCAAGGTCGATCTTGACGCCGTGCAGGACCATCGCCTCATTGACGCCGTCAACCACGACCAAGGTCGGGCTGACGGCGAGCAGCGCGTCGAGGCTGCGCGCTGGCCTCGTGGGCGCCACGAATCGCAATCCACACTCGATGGTTGGGGCCGGCAAGCCGATCCGCTGTAGGCGCTCGATGGTCGAGGCCGGCGTTGACTCCTCGAAGTGCAGGTACACCACGCGGTTCCCGGCGAGCAGTTCGGCTGTGACGCTGGCCAGCGCGAACCACGTCTTGCCGGCGGCGGTGTGCGCGATGACGGCGTGTTCGAGGCCCGGGTAGAGCAGCTGTTGGCCGTCTGTACGGCGGACGCCAACGACCGGTGTGAGCGGGGTGACTTCGCCGCGCAGGTACGGGCCCAGGTCGAAGGGTTCCCACGTGCTTGACTCACCGATCGGTTCGTCGTCAGGTCGCGGTTCGGGTGGGCCGGGGTCCTCGGGTGGCCACGGCGGTTCCTCAAGGATGGGCGACGAGTTGAACTCACGTCCATCGAACATGCTGCCCATCAGGCTTCGCCTCGTAGGGCTGCAAGTCGGTCGGCGCAGTCGCGTACGGAGGCCGCGGCGCGTTCGACCATCGGAGCGATGTCGGCTTCGGCGGCTTGGTCGGCGATGGCGGATAGTGCTGCGCCGGCCGCAGAAGTGCGCCGGCGCAGGGCGTCGGCGACGACCGCAGCGGCGTACTCGCGGATAGCGAGGGGGTCGGCGCCGCTGGTGGTCGAGGTCTGCAGTTGTTCGGCGACGGCTGGAGTGAGCGAGGCTGAGCGTCTGAGTTCGTCAAGCACCAGTTGAGGGCCGTGGGGTTGCCGCGCGTAGGCCAGCGCTCGCGTGGTGGCCAAAACTCTGGCCAGTGCGGGGTTTTCTATGTCCTCGTCTTTGACCAGCGCGAGGTGCAGGAGGCCTGGGTCGCGTTGGGACGCCCACAGCGCCGCTCCGACGAGGAGCACGTCGACGCGTGGATGGGATCCGATGGGCAGGACTTGACCTAGACTCGGTGTAGCTTTGGCGAGCTGGGTGGCCGCTTCGACACTGTCGGAGCGGCTCTCTCGTCCGGTCATGCCGACGCAGCCTCACTCAGCCGATCGACGTATGCGGCAAGGGATTCCGAGGTGATGAATCCGCGCCGTCCAATGTTGACCTTGACGATCTCACCGCGCTTGATCAGGTCGTAGATGGTTGTGTGGCCGATGCCACCGAGCACTGCGCGCGCGTCGGGGATCGACACCAATCGCTTGGCTACGTTCTCCATCGGACTCCTGCTTTCGTTCGCTTGTCTCCGCTGATGTCTCAGCGTGTGTTGACAAGCGTGCCAAGATTAGTGCTACGGTTCCATAGCGTTGGCATTGCATTATCTGGGCGTGTTAGTGAAAGGCAGACCGACAGTGGGCTCCGGGGTCACAGCCAGGATCGACATAGAGATAGCGGACGTCGGCGTGATCGGCTGGGTGATGTGGGACATGTTCGGCCCCGAGTCCGAAGTGGACGGTGTGCTCATCCCCGAACAGTTCTACCTACGGTTTCCTGGCAGCAGCGACCAGCCCTCGCTACGAATCGAGTACGTGGTCCGAGACTCCCAGGTTTTCTGCGGGGGTGTCCACCTTGACACGAAACCTGATGGGCGCGAGATCAACTCATCTGATCTGGAGATCATTCGACGTCAGCTTGGCGAGTGGACACGTGCGGCCGTCACTCGCGTGATGCAGTTTGAACGGATCGACGAATCCGGCCGCCTGGCGCGAGGAATGGTCGCCGACGACGAGGCCAAAACGGCCTATCGCTCCCTCAGCAAGAAGCCGAAGCGACGCAAGATCACGTCTAACCATCTCCGCAAGGTTGCATCGCTCTACACAGAGAACATCGACGGCAAACCTTGGGCGGCGATCGCAGAGCACTTCGGCGTATCCCATGCCACTGCTGGACGCTATGTCGTGCAGGCGCGCAAGGCGGGCTATCTCCCTGCAACAGAATCCGGCCGAAAGAAGGCATGACGGATGGGGAAGAACGCGAACGGTGAAGGATCGATCTGGAAGCGGATCAAGGACGGCAAGGTAGTCCGCTACGAGGGCGCCATTACTTACAGCGATGACGGCGGCCGCACCAAGCGCCACACGGTCTACGGCCGTACGCGCGCCGATGTCCGTGACAAGCTTAAGACGGCGCGCGACCGGCTGGAGGCCGGTGCTCCAGTCAAGGATGCGTCCCGAACGGTCGCCGATTGGCTCGCGCAGTGGCGCGTGACCGCGCTGGCGGCCTCTGACCGCAAGGAGTCGACCCGCGCTCTGTACGCGAACCTGAGTCGCCGCCATCTGGAGCCAGCACCGTTCGGGGCGATCCGGCTGGACAGGTTGCGGCCGTCGGACATCGACGGCCTGGTGCTCTCCCTGCGAGCTCGGACCAAACCCGGCAAGGGTGAGGGCGCCGAGCCGGTGCGCGCGCTGTCCGATTCGACGATCCGGCAGACCTACACCGTGCTGCGGGCCGCACTCGATGACGCTGTCCGCGATGCCCTGCTCGCGCGGAATCCCGCGGCGCAGGTGCGCCGTCCAGGCGTTGAGCGGCAGGAGGCGCGCCACCTCGACGGTGACGCCGTGACCGCTGTCCTGCGTGCCGCAGAGGCCTCGCGCTATCACTCGGCACTGCTACTGATCGCGTCGACCGGACTTCGGAAAGGCGAGGCACTCGGCCTGACGTGGGAACGGGTCGATCTCGACGCCGGCACGCTCAAGGTCGCGGCCACGCTCGGCCGTATCAACGACCGGCTGGTGATGACCGAGCCCAAGACGGCGCGGTCAAGGCGCACAGTACCGCTATCCCCCGCCGTCGTGGCGCTGCTCCGCAAGCACAAGGCCACCCAGGCGGCCGAGCGGCTGCAGGCGGCCAATCAGTGGCAGAACTCGGGGCTGGTTTTCACCACAGAGGTCGGCGGGCCGGTCGACCCGCGCAACCTCCTGCGTGTGATCGAGGTCGCCGCCAGAGCGGCCGGCGTCGAGGGCGTCGGCGTGCATACGCTGCGGCATTCCGCGGCAGTGGCTTGGTTGGAGGCGGGCGTGCACATCAAGGCGGTGGCCGACCTGCTTGGGCACTCGTCGATCGCCATCACTGGCGATGTCTATGGCCACACGTCCGATGACACCGCCCGGGCGGCTGTCGAGGGCTTGAGCAAGGTGCTCGGGCTGTGACGGCGCGGGTTGCTGTAGCGGTTGCTGTACATACCCCTCTGCGGTATGCGAAGAGGCGGCCTCGGGGACCTCCGAAACCGCCTCTGACCTGCTACTTCCTTGGTCGGGCTGACAGGATTTGAACCTGCGACCACTTGACCCCCAGTCAAGTGCGCTACCAAGCTGCGCCACAGCCCGCGGTGCTGCCGGGATCGCCGGCGGCGGTCGAAAGCCTACCTCAGAGGTCCCCGCTCACCCCAATCCGGTCGCCGCGCGTCGCGCTCACCGCTGCGGATCCTCGCAGACACTGTCCCCCGACGCCTCGCCGAGCGGCGCGCCGGGGGCGAACTGCGGGGCCCGCGACGCCCGCCAGGCGTAGGCCACCAGGGAGAGCCACACGACGACGATGACCCCGTAGAGGACCGAGGACCACGGCCAGGTGATGCCGAAGAAGTGCACCAGCTTCTGGCTGTTGGTCAGCACGATCAGCCCACCCACGGCGGTGCCCAGCAGCGCGGGGCTGATCCGGCTGACCAGCCAGGCCGCGAACGGCGCGGCGATCACGCCGCCGATCATCAGCCCCAGCACCACCGGCCAGTTGTCCAGGAACTGCTGGCGCAGCCCGATCAGGAAGCCCAGCGACGCCGAGGCCGATACCAGGAACTCCGAGGCGCTGACCGACCCGATGACCGTGCGCGGTGCGGTCTTGCCGCGCGAGAGCAGCGTGGAGGTGGTCACCGGACCCCAGCCGCCACCGCCGGAGGCGTCGATGAACCCGCCGAACAGACCCAACGGGGCCAGGAACTTCGTGGAGTGGCTACTGCCGTGCGAACCGAGGTGCAGCGGGGTGCGCAGCGAGAACCGCAGCAGCACGTAGGCGCCGATGGCCATCAGGATGGCCGCCATCAACGGCGCCGCCGCCTCGGTGGACAACGACGAGAGCACCGTCGCACCCGCGAAGGCCCCTACCGCGCCGGGCAGCCCCAGCTTGGCCACCATCGGCCAGTCGATGTTGCGGAACCGCCAGTGTGAGACCCCGGATGCCAGGGTGGTGCCCACCTCGGCCAGGTGCACCGCGGCGCTGGCCTGCGCGGCACCGACCCCGCTGAGCACCAGCAGGGTCGTGGCGGTGACGCCGAAGGCCATCCCGAGCGCCCCGTCGACCAGCTGAGCGCCGACGCCGACGAGGGTGAAAATGAGAAGCGAACGCATGGGTTCGGCTGCTTTCGATCAGGCGGTCACCTTCGAGGGCGACCGGGAAGAATGGAGGGGTACGCGTCAGGGGCGCGGACAACACCATTCGTCGAAAGCCATGAGACGCCGAGACGGCCAGAACGGCTCCAGGGCAGCAAGATCCGACGGCGCGCTGGCAAGCGTGCGGTCGGTCATCGATGGTCCCCTGTCGGCATCGGGCCCCTCGTGCGAGGAGCCTTCGCAGACAATACACGCTGCGGCTGGCAGCACACCGCTAACCCAGGCTGAGCAACCGGTAGAGCCCGATCAGGCCGACCACGACGATGACCGCGCGCAGGGCGTTGGGCGACAGCCGCCGCCCGTAGTGGGCGCCTAAAAAACCGCCGATCAACGAGCCGAGGGCGATCAACCCCGCCGCGGCCCAGCTGATCCGGTCGAAGGCCACCAGCGTGTAGGCCACCGCGGCGACGATGTTCACCAGCAGCGAGAGCAGGTTCTTGGCGGCGTTCATCCGCTGCACCGACTCGGGCAGCAGTGCCCCCATCACCCCGATCAGCAGAATCCCCTGCGCCGCGGTGAAGTAGCCGCCGTAGACCCCGACCGCGAACGTTCCCGCCACCAGCGCCACCATCCGGCCCGTCGAGACGTGCTCGGCGGACCGTCCCGCCTTCTCGGCGCGGGCCCGGGCGAAGGCCTGGATCCGCGGGCCCAGCACCACCAGGGCCAGCGCGCCGACCAGCAGCACCGGAACCACCTGGATGAACACCTTCTCGGGCAGGTGCAGCAGCAGCCAGGCGCCCACTCCGGCGCCGAGCAGCGACGCCGGCACCTGCCAGCGCAGCCGGTTCATCTGGCCGCGCAGCTCGCGGCGGTACCCCCAGGTGCCCGACACTCCCCCGGCCACCAGGCCCACCGCGTTGGACATCGTCGCGGTCACCGGCGGGAAACCGAGCGTCACCAGCGTGGGGAACGTGATCAGCGTGCCCGACCCGACGAGGGCGTTGATCGCACCGGCACCGACACCGGCCAGGGCGATGAGGACCATGTGGGTGACCGACACCCGGCAGACCCTACCCCCGCGCGATTTCGGTGCGCGCAGTCCCGCTGGGCGGGACGCAGTGCACCGAAATCACCGGGACCTGTTGCCGCGCTTCTCCCGGACGCGCACGTTGACCCGGATCGGGCTGCCCTCGAAGCCGAAGGTCTCGCGCAGCCGCCGCTCCAGGAATCGGCGGTAACCGGCCTCCAGGAACCCGGTGGTGAACAACACGAACGTCGGCGGCCGGGAGGCCGCCTGGGTGGCGAACAGGATGCGCGGCTGCTTGCCGCCGCGCACCGGCGGCGGGGTGGCCGCGACGATCTCCTTGAGGAAGGTGTTGAGCCGGCCGGTGCCGATGCGGGTGTCCCAGGACTCCAGCGCGGTCTCCAGCGCCGGAACCAGTTTCTGCACCGCGCGCCCGGTCATCGCCGAGATGTTCACCCGTGGCGCCCACTGCAGCTGGAAGAGTTCCCGGTCGATCTCGCGCTCCAGCAGGTAGCGTCGGTCCTCGTCGACGAGATCCCATTTGTTGAACGCCAGTACCAGAGCGCGGCCGGCCTCGACGACCATCGACAGGATCCTCTGGTCCTGCTCGGTCAACGGCTGTGAGGCGTCGATCAGCACGATCACCACCTCGGCGGCGTCGATCGCGCCGTGCGTGCGCACCGAGGCGTAGAACTCGTGGCCGCTGGCCTGCCCCACCTTGCGGCGCAGGCCGGCGGTGTCGACGAAACGCCAAGTCCGCCCGCCCAGTTCGATCAGCGAGTCCACCGGGTCGACGGTGGTTCCCGCGACATCGTGGACCACCGAGCGTTCCTCGTGGGCCAACCGGTTCAGCAGCGAGCTCTTGCCGACGTTGGGCTTGCCCACCAGGGCGACGCGCCGCGGGCCGCCAGCGCCCCCGGCGCCCAGCTCGGAGACCTCGGGCAGCACCGCGACCACCTCGTCGAGCAGGTCGGCCACGCCGCGGCCGTGCATCGCGCTGATCGGGTGGGGTTCACCGAGCCCCAGCGACCACAGCGCGGCCGCGTCGGCCTCCTGGCGCTCCCCGTCGACCTTGTTGGCCGCCAGGAAGACCGGCTTGCCGGAGCGGCGCAGGATCTTGGCGGCGGCCTCGTCGCCCGCGGTGGCGCCCACCACGGCGTCGACCACCAGGATGATGGCGTCGGCGGTGCGCATCGCCACCGAGGCCTGTTCGGCCACCAGCTGCTGCAGTCCCTTGGCGTCGGGTTCCCAACCGCCGGTGTCCTGCACGACCAGGCGCCGGTCCCCCCAGATCGCGTCGTAGGACACCCGGTCGCGGGTCACCCCCGGCAGATCCTGCACCACCGCCTCACGCCGGCCCAGGATCCGGTTGACCAGCGTGGACTTCCCGACGTTGGGGCGGCCCACCACGGCGATGACAGGCGGCGGCCCGGCGAACTCCTCGAGCTCGTCGGCGAACCCGGATTCGTCGACCTCCCAATCGCTTTCATCGCTCCAGGTACCGTCGGCCCCGGTATCGGATTCGGTCATGGCTTCACCCCGCTGTGCCGGCGCACCAGCTCGAGCAGATGCGCGACGACTTCCTGCTCGGTCATCTCGCCGGTGTCCACCACCAGCGCGTCCTCGGCGGCGCGCAACGGTGAGACGGCCCGGGTGGAGTCGAGGTGATCGCGCCGGCGCACATCGGCGAGCACCGCCTCGTAGTCACCGGGCAGCCCGGCGGCCACGTTCTGGTCGTCGCGGCGGCGGGCCCGGGTCTCCGCCGAGGCGGTCAGGAAGATCTTGACGTCGGCCTCGGGCAGCACCACGGTGCCGATGTCGCGGCCCTCGACCACCACATTGCCCGGGGCGTGGGCCAGTTCACGCTGGAGGTCCACCAGCCGGGCCCGCACCGCCGGCACCGCCGAGACCGCCGAGACCGCCCGGGTGACCGCCGCACCGCGGATCTCCGCCGAGACGTCCTCGGCGCCCAGGTACGCCCGGTCCTCGTCGGGGTCGTGGCCCACCGACAGCGGTACCTGCACCGCGGCGATGGCCGCCGGATCATCCAGCGGCACACCGGCCCGCAGCACTCCCAGGGTGACGATCCGGTACATCGCCCCGGTGTCCAGATAGCGTGCACCCAGGGCGCGGGCCAGGCCGCGCGACACCGAGGACTTGCCGGTCCCGGCCGGACCGTCCACGGCGACAACGGTGTTCACCACAGTGTTGGTGCCGGTACTCACAGCCCGACCGCCTTGTACAACTCGCCGATCTCCTTGCGCGTCAACGCCCTGAGGCTGCCGGGACGCTGTTCGCCCAGCGAGACCCCGCCGATGTCGGTGCGTACCAGGGCCTCCACCGGAAACCCGACCTCGGCCAGCATCCGGCGCACGATCCGGTTGCGGCCCTCGTGCAGGGTGACCCGGACCAGGGACCGGCCCGGGACGGCGTCGACCACCGCGAAGTCGTCGACGCGGGCGGGGCCGTCCTCGAGCTCGACACCCTCGCGCAGCTGCCTGCCCAGGCCGCGGGGCACATGCCCGGTCACCGTGGCCAGATAGGTCTTGGGAATCTCGTAGGACGGGTGCATCAGCCGGTGGCCGAGCTCGCCGTCGTTGGTCAGCAGGATCAGGCCCTCGGTGTCGGCGTCCAGCCGGCCCACGTGGAACAGGTTCTTGTTGCCGCGCACCCGGTGCTCGACAAGATCGCCGATGCACGGCCGGCCCAGGTCGTCCGACATCGTCGAGAGCATGCCCAGCGGCTTGTTCAGCGCCAGGTACACCTGCTCGGCGTCGAGGACCACCCGGGCACCGTCGACGCGGATCACCGCCGTGTCCGGATCCACCCGGGTACCCAGCTCGGTGACGATCCGCCCGTCCACCTCCACGCGGCCGTCGATGATCATCCGCTCGGCCACCCGCCGGGATGCGATCCCGGCCTGCGACAGGACCTTCTGCAGGCGCACGCCCTCCGGTTGCGGCGCCATCACTCGTCGTCCGCATCGAATGACGGCACGTCGGCCGCGGGGCCCGCGTCGGGGTTGAGCTTCATGAAACGCGGTTCGGAGTCCAGGGATTCGCTGAGGTCCTCGATGACGTCGACATCGGGCAGCAGCGGGGCGATGTCGGGCAGATCGGCCAGCGAGGACAGGCCCAGTCGCTCCAGGAACAGCTCGGTGGTCGCGAACGTCACCGCGCCGCTGTCGGCGTCGGTGCCGGCCTCGGTGATCAGCCCCCGCGCCAGCAGCGTGCGCATCACCGCGTCGACGTTGACGCCGCGGACCGCGCTGACCCGGGCCCGGGTGACCGGCTGCCGGTAGGCCACCACGGCCAGCGTCTCCAGCGCGGCGCGGGTGAGTTTGGAGCGGGCCCCGTCGAGCAGCAACCGCTCCACGTAGGGGGCGAACCGGGCCCGGGTGTAGAGCCGCCAGCCGCCGGCGGCCTCGCGCAGCTCGATGCCGCTGTCCCGCTCGGTGAACTCGTCGGCCATCGCGCGCAGCTTCTCGGCGATGGCCAGCCGCGGCTGTTCGGTCACGGTGGCCAGCGTCTCCACCGGCACCGGGGTGTCGACCACCAGCAGCATCGCCTCCAGCACCCGGCCCAGTTCCTCCTCCGGGAGTTCCGGTGTGGCCTCGACCTCGATGTCCAGGTCGAGAACCGGGCCGGCATCCATGCCGGTGTCCGGGCCGGGTGCGGGGCCGGCGGTGGGCTCGCCGCCGTGCCCAAGGCCCGCGTCGTCCCCGGTCACGATCGACCCTGCATTTCCTCTGACTCCGCTTCCATGTCGTCCTGGTCTTCGTGCAACTGCTGTTCCGTCGGACTTTCTCCGGTCCACGAAACCTGGAGCACACCAAGCGGTTCTGACTGCTCGAATGCTACCGCCCTGGCCCGGTAGAGCTCGAGGAGCGCCAGGAAGCGCCCGACGATCTCGATCGGCACCTGGCAGTCGGCCACCAGTTCGGTGAACGACGCCCATTGCCCGGGCCCGCGCCGCGCCAGCATCGCCAGCAGGTGTTCGGCCTGTTCGGGGACCGAAACGCGCGACGCGTGCAGGTGGTCGGTGGACACCGTGGGCACCGGTCGCGGGGTGAACGCGGCGGCCGCGATCTGGGCGAACGCCTCGGCGTCCACACCGAGCATCACCTCCGGCAGCAGGTCGGCGAAGCGGTCCTCCAGGGCCACCGAACGCGGGTAGCTGCGCAGCGCCGCGGCCTCCAGCTCGGCGAACATCTGTGCGACGTGTTTGAACGCCCGGTACTGCAGCAGCCGGGCGAACAGCAGGTCGCGCACCTCCAGCAGCGCCAGGTCCTCCTCGTCGTCGACCTCGCCGGCCGGCAGCAGCCGCGCCGCCTTGAGATCCAGCAGGGTGGCGGCGACCACCAGGAACGTCGTGGTCTCCTCGAGCTCGAGCCGGCGGCCGATCTCGCGGGTGTAGGCGATGAAGTCGTCGGTGACCTGGTGCAGGGCCACCTCGGTGACGTCGAGGCGGTGGGCGAAGATCAGCTGCAGCAGCAGGTCGAAGGGACCCTCGAAGTTGCTCAGCCGCACCTGGAAGCCGGTGGGGACGGCTTCGGCAGGCTCGGCTCCGTTCGGCGTGGGCGCGGCGCTCACGTTCCGAATCGATCGATGACCTCACGAGCCAGTGACCGATAGGCCTGCGCACCAGCGGATTTGGGTGCCCAGGAGGTGATCGGCTCGCCGGCCACGCTGGTCTCGGGGAAGCGGACGGTGCGGGTGATCACGGTGTCGAACACCAGATCGCCGAACCGCTCCAGCACGCGCGCCATCACCTCGCGGGCGTTGACGGTGCGCGCGTCGTAGCGGGTGATCAGGATGCCGCTGATGGACAACCGGGGATTGAGACGGTCGTGCACCTTCTCGACGGTGTCGGTCAGCAGGGCCAGCCCGCGCAGCGAGAAGTACTCGCACTCGGTCGGGATGATCACCCCGTCGGCGCAGGCCAGCCCGTTGACGGTGAGCAGCCCCAGCGAGGGCTGGCAGTCGATGAGCACGTAGTCGTAGCGGTCGAGCACCGGGTGCAGGGCGCGGCCCAGGGTCTGCTCCCGCCCCACCTCGTTGACCAGCTGGATCTCGGCGGCCGAGAGGTCGATGTTGCTGGGCACCAGGTCCATGCCCGGCACCCGGGTCTTGATCAGCACCTCGTCCATCGACACCCGGGGCTCGACGAGCAGGTTGTGCACCGTGTGCTCGAGGTCGTAGTGCGGCACCCCCAGGCCGGCCGAGAGCGCCCCCTGCGGGTCCAGGTCGACCAGCAGGACCCGGCGGCCGTACTCGGCCAGCGCGGCGCCCAGGTTGATCGTCGAGGTGGTCTTGCCGACGCCGCCCTTCTGATTGCACATCGCGATGACCTTGGCCGGCCCGTGCGACGTCAGCGGCCGCGGTTCGGGAATCGTCCGGTGCGGCCGGCCGGTGAGGCCGACTTCCGGGCTGTCATCAGCGTCGTCGGTCACGCCGACCTCCCCCGAGTGGTCGAACTGGTGGCGCGGACATCCGGGAAAGTCTAGCGGCTGACGGGGCCCGCACCGGCAGACCCGCGGGCAACGTCGCAGCCCAGGTCGCAGCCCAGGTCACGGGGTGCCGGGATCGGCCGGCGCTAGGCTCGGGCGACATGGATCTCAAGCGGCGTCTCCCGGTTCTGCGCTGGTCGTTTCTACGGATGGCGCTGGGTGTGCGCAGCATCGCCACCACCGGCCAGGTCGGCGACGGCCGGGAGGCCGCGGCCGTGGAGTACGTGCTGGCCAACACCCGCGCCGGCGACATCGACGACGTGCTGGCCGGTATCGACCGGTTCGCCTACGAGAAGTCGTTCCTGATCAACGTGGGCGACGAGAAGGGCGCGCTGCTCGACGCCGCGGTGCGCCGCGCCGACCCCGATCTGGCCCTCGAGCTGGGCGCCTACTGCGGATACAGCGCGCTGCGCATCGCCCGTGCGGCGCCGCGGGCGCGGGTGGTCTCGGTGGAGCTCTCGGCGGCCAACGCCGCCAACGCCCGCCGGATCTGGGCCCACGCCGGGGTGTCCGACCGCCTGACCTGCGTTGTCGGCACCGTCGGGGACGGCGGAGCGACGCTGGACGCCCTGGCCGGCGAGCACGGGTTCGGCCCGGGCGCGGTGGGCCTGCTGTTCCTCGACCACGACAAGAACGCCTACCTGTCCGACCTGCTCAGCGTGCTCGACCGCGGGTGGCTTCGGGCCGGGGCGATCGTCGTCGCCGACAACGTCGGGATGCCCGGCGCCCCCGGATACCGGGAGTACATGCGCGAGCAGCAGGGGGTGCGGTTCGACACCGTCGAGCACAAGACCCACGCCGAGTACCAGACACTGATCCCCGACCTGGTGCTCGAGTCGCGCTACCTGGGCCATTGAGCCGGCGGCGGAGCGCGCTCAGCGGGCCCGCGGATGCGCGCCGGCCCACACCTCGCGCAACGCGTGCACAGTGACCATCGTGTAGATCTGGGTGGTGGTGACCGAGGCGTGCCCGAGCAGCTCCTGGACCACCCGGACGTCGGCGCCGCCCTCGAGCAGGTGGGTGGCGAACGAGTGCCGCAGCGTGTGCGGTGACACCGCCGCGGCGATCCCGGCCCGCTCGGCGGCGTCCTGCAACACCTGCCAGGCGCTCTGCCGCGACAACCGCCCGCCGCGGGCGTTGAGGAAGATCGCCGCACTGCCGCGGCCCCGCCGCGCCAGCTCGGGGCGGCCGCGCACCAGGTAGGCCTGCACGGCGGCCACCGCGGGGCGGCCCACCGGCACCAGCCGCTGCTTGCCGCCCTTGCCGCGCAGCAGCACCGAGCGGGCCTCGGTGTCGACGTCGTCGACGTCGAGGCCGACGGCCTCGGAGATCCGCGCGCCGGTCGAGTAGAGCAGTTCCAGCAGCGCCCGGTTGCGCAGCGTGAGCGGCCCGTCGGCGGGTCCGTCCCCGCCGGCGCCCTCCAGCAGGGCCAGCACCTCGTCGACGGTCAGGCTCTTGGGCAGCCGCCGCCCGGGTGTCGGTGGTTTGACCGCCCGGGCCACGTCGACGACGGTGAGTCCCTCGGCGGCGGCGAAGCGGTGCAGCCCGCGCACGGCGATCAGCGCCCGCGCGGCCGAGACCGCCGACAGCGCCGCGACGCCGGTGTCGGGGTCCCCGCGCCGCAGCGCCACCAAAAAGTCGCTGACGTCGGTCTCGGTGACCGCGCCCAGGTCCTCGATGCCGCGGGCACGCAGGTGTTCGGAGTAGCGGCGCAGGTCGCGACGGTAGGAGCTCAAGGTGTTGGCGGCGACCCCCCGCTCGATGCTCAGGTGGTCGAGGTAGCCCTGCAGCTGTTCGTCGAGCCGCGCCACCCCCGCGGGCTTGACGGTGGTCACCGGGCCGCCCCAGAGCTGCGCAACCGGGCGGCGAACCGGGTGGAGCGGTCCGGCCAGGGGGTGCCGACGGGGCGCGCGGCGGCCGTGCCCTCGGTGACGGCCCGGGCCGCCAGCAGGCCCGAGACTGCCAGCGAGTTGACGATCTCGCCGCGGAACACCATCGCGACCGCCTCGGCCAGCGGGAACCACCGCATCGTCATGTCGGCTTCCTCGTCGGTGGCGTGCGCCCGGCCGACCTCGCTGAGCCCGGTGGCCAGGTACACCCGCACGCTCTCGTCGCTGAACCCGGGGGCGGCGACCACGTCGATGAGCACCCCCCAGTCGCGGGCGGCCAGGCCCGCCTCCTCCCGCAGCTCGCGCGCCGCGGTGACGCTGGGCTCCTCGCCGTCGACGTCGAGCAGCCCGGCGGGCAGTTCCCAGAACCGCCGGCCCAGCGGGTGGCGGTACTGGTAGACCATCGCGACGTTGCCGCCCTCGTCGAGGGCGACCACCGCGACGGCGCCGTAGTGTTCGACCACCTCGCGGCGGGCGGTGCCGCCGCCGGGCATCGCCACCTCGTCGGCCCGCAGCGCGAAGATCTTGCCGGTGTAGAGCGTGTCGCTGCCGACGACCTCGAACTCGTGCCGGGGGCCGGGGTCAGCCACGGGCCGCGGGTTCGCTGACGTATTCGGTGCCGTTGGCCCGCTCCTCGGCCTCCAGATCCTCCAGCGGCAGCCGCTCGGCGGCCTTGTACTGCATCGCGGCGCCGACGAACGCGACGAACAGCGGGTGTGGTCGGGTCGGCCGGCTCTTGAGCTCGGGGTGCGCCTGTGTGCCCACCAGGAAGGGATGGACCTCCGGGCGGTATTCGACGAACTCGACGAGGTGACCGTCGGGTGAGGTGCCGCTGAACCGCAGACCGCTCTCGGCGATCTTCTCGCGGTAGGAGTTGTTGACCTCGTAGCGGTGGCGGTGCCGCTCGGACACCTCGGTGTTCTGATAGGCCTGCGCCACAATCGAATCCGGCTCCAGCACGGCGGGATAGGCGCCCAGCCGCATGGTGCCGCCGAGATCGGCCTCACCGGCGACGATGTGCTCCTGGTCGGACATCGTGGAGATCACCGGATCGGGGGTGTCGGGATCGAACTCCGAGGAGCTGGCCTCGGCCAGCCCGACCGATCGGGCCGCCTCGATGACGATGCACTGCAGCCCCAGGCACAGCCCCAGCACCGGGATCCCCCGGTTGCGGGCATACCGGATCGCCCCGATCTTGCCCTCGATACCGCGGATGCCGAACCCGCCCGGGATCAGCACGCCGTCCACGTCGGACAGGGCCGCGGCCGCGCTGCTGTCGACCTCGCAGTCATCGGAGGCCACCCAGCGCATCTCGACGCGGGTGCGGTGGGCGAAACCGCCGGCCCGCAGCGCCTCGGCGACCGACAGGTAGGCGTCGGAGAGGTCGATGTACTTGCCCACCAACGCGATCCGGACCGTTTCGCGGGGTTCGTGGACGCGCCGCAGCAGGTCGTCCCATTCCGTCCAGTCGACGTCGCGGAACGGCAGGTTGAGCTTGCGGACCACGTAGGCGTCCAGCTCCTCGCGGTGCAGCACCTTCGGGATGTCGTAGATCGAGGGGGCGTCGGGGGTGGAGATCACCCCGTCGATGTCGACGTCGCACATCAGGGCGATCTTGTTCTTCAGCCCCTCGGGCACGTCCCGGTCGCAGCGCAGGATCAGCGCGTCGGGGGTGATGCCGATGTTGCGCAGCGCGGCCACCGAATGCTGGGTGGGCTTGGTCTTCAGCTCCCCCGACGGCTTGAGGAACGGCACCAGCGACACGTGCAGGAAGAAGCAGTTCTCCCGGCCGACCTCGTGGCGGACCTGGCGGGCGGCCTCCAGGAACGGCAGCGACTCGATGTCGCCGACCGTGCCCCCGATCTCGGTGATCACCACGTCCGGGCGGTGCCTGGAGGCGCCGGGCTCGGCCATCGCCAGGACCCGGTTCTTGATCTCGTCGGTGATGTGCGGGATGACCTGCACCGTGTCGCCCAGGTACTCGCCGCGGCGCTCCTTGGCGATCACCGCCGAATACACCTGCCCGGTGGTGACATTGGCCGACCCGGACAGGTTGCGGTCCAGGAAGCGCTCGTAGTGCCCGACGTCGAGGTCGGTTTCGGCGCCGTCCTCGGTGACGAACACCTCACCGTGCTGGAACGGGTTCATGGTGCCCGGGTCGACGTTGAGGTACGGGTCGAGCTTCTGCATGGTGACCTGCAGGCCGCGGGCGGTCAGCAGCTGGCCCAGGCTGCTGGCGGTCAAGCCCTTGCCGAGCGAGGACACCACGCCGCCGCTGACGAAAATATGCTTGGTCGCGGTCTGCGGGTGCTTGCGTAACGATGGCAAAGAACAACCTCCGTGGCACTGGGGCAGGGCTGTCTTCTGAGGGCTTCAGTCTGGGCTTCAGCCCGGGCCTGAGCCTGGTGAGGGGCCTGCCGACCCACGGAAGTTCACCTTAACACCGACCCCGACAAGCTGTCGCTGACGCGCCGGGCGGGGTCACTGCGCGATGGTGACCCCGGTGGCGCCCTGGCCGTCGCCGTACTGGCCGGGCCGGCCGCCGTTGATCAGTTCCTGCAGGCCCAGCACCGTCGTGATCCGGCCGGACTCGACGCCGATGTCGTCGACCGTGGTGACCGCCGAGGACATCGCCGGGTCGGCGCGGACGACGGCCACCGCGGCCGTCCCGCCGGCCGAGCCGTCGCGGCCGGCCACCACCGTCCCGGCTCCGTGGGGGGCCAGCGCGGCGGCGAACCGCGCGACGGTCGATCCCTGGTTGCCGGCGTCGTCGCCGAGCGCGCCGCCGGTGACGACGACCGCGGTGTCGGCCGGACCCAGGTTGTCCGTGCCGGTGCCCAGGTCCAGGAAGCCGGTCTCGCGCAGCGCGGCCAGCACGGTCTGGCGCGCGGTGTCGTCGGCCACGGGCGCCTCGGGGGTGCGGCCCTTCAACAGGAAGGCCCCGATCAGGTCGCCGGCCTGTGAGCCTTGATCGACCAGGGTGGCGTTCAGCTGGGCGCCCGCCGGCAGGGGTGAGGAGTTGACCACCGAGCGCAGTTTCTCCGCGGAGTTGGCCTCGACGAACTCCTGGGTGAGCCCCAGGGTCCCGGTGACCGTGCCGCCGGCCTGGCCGATGATCCGCGTCACGGCGGCTACGTCGTCGTCGGCGGCGTCGGGGGTGCGGAACACCACCACCGACTTGTCGGCCAGCGCGTCGCGCACCACCCGGCCCGCGATCTGCATGTCGAAATCGTTGGCCGCGGCGAGCTTCTCGTTCAGGACGTTCTTCTCGTCGTTGAGTTCGTTGATCTGCGACTGGAGGTCGCGCTTGTCGTCGCGCAACCCCGACAGCAGGGTGTCCGACAGCACCCCGGAACCGAGCACCACCCCCACGGCCAGGGCCAGGAACACCGCTGCCAGTGAGATCGCATGTGAGCGAAGAGAAATCACGGTCTACTCCCCGAACGTCGAAACCAGCCGGCCAGGATCTAGGTCACCCAGCCCTGAATCCACAGGGTGAACTGGTTCCAGTAGTGCACGACCCAGTCGATGACGACGGTGTCGGTGCGCGAGACCCACAGGGCGGCGATGATCGCGATGAGCACGGCCAGGATCAGCATCGCCACCGCACCGCCGGAGATCCGGCTGCGGTACAGCGTCGCGACCGCCTTGGCGTCGACGAGCTTCTCGCCCACCTTGAGCCGGGTCAGGAAGGTCGACGGGTTGCTCTGCTGGCGTTCGCGGTCGAAGAATTCCTCGATGTTGGCGGTGTGCCCCGCCGTGACGATCAGCGACGCACCGTGATGATCGGCCAGCAGCAGCGCCAGGTCGGCGGCCGAGCCCGCGGCCGGGAACGTCATCGCCCCCACACCGAGGTCTTGGATGCGTTCCAGGCCCGCGGCGTGGCCGTCGGCGTCGGCGGGCAGCACCACCTGCGCACCCGACTTGAGCACGTCGGCGCTCATCTGGTCGGGGTCGCCGACGATCAGCTGCGGGCGGTAGCCGGCCTTGCGTAGCAGGTCGGCGCCGGCGCCCACGCCGACGAGCACCGGCTGGTACTCCTTGATGAACGGCTTGAGCGACTTCAGGTCGGCGGCGGCGTCCTCCTCCTCGGCGACCACGACGACGTGGCGGCGGTGCATGTCGACGTCGATGTCGGGGATGCCGATGCCGTCGATCAGCAGCGGGCTCTCGCTGCGGATGAACTCGATGGTGTTGCCCGCGAAGGCCTCCAGCTGCGCCACCAGACCGCTCTTGGCGTCGTGCATCATCTCGTTGATCTCGTGCTCGCTGCGCTCGGTGCCCAGCACCAGCCGGCGGTCACCGGAGTAGACGCCGCCGTTGTGCAACCGGATCTTGGCGCCGTCCTTGACCTTCTTGAAGACCTCGGGGCCGGTCTCGTCGATCAGGGCGATGCCGCTGGTGACCAGAACCTCCGGACCGAGGTTGGGATAACGCCCGGAGATCGACGCCGAGGCGTTGACCACCCCGGCGATGTTGGCGTCGACCAACGCGTCGGCGGTCACCCGGTCGAGGTCGAGGATGTCGAGCACCACGATGTCGCCGGGTTCGACTCGCCGCAGGAGGCGGTCGATGTCACGGTCGACGCGGGCGGTACCGGTGACACCGGGCCGCGAGCTGCTGTTGCGGGAGAGAAGCGCTGACATCCTCATGGCGGTGATTCTGTCGGGCATTGGCCGCCCGACCCGGGAGGCGCGCCGTAACAACAGCCCCATAAGTCATATTGCGTCACATCTGCAACACGGTTCGGTGTCGTGGCGCGGGCGCGGCCACGCGGGCGGATCCCCGTGTTCCGGCGGCGGTCCCCGACCTCAGCCCACGTCCACCAGGCGCAGCCAGATCATCCGGCAGGTCCGCATGGCCTGCTCGAGGTCGTGCGTCGAGAACTTCGACGCCTGGTAGAAACTGCGCTCGACCATCCAGCACAGGGCGCGGGCCAGCGCGGGGGCATCGTCGGGTCCGTCGCCGGACGGCACCCCGCCGCGGACCAGCAGCGCGGTGACGGCCTCGGCGATCGCGTACGCGGCGTCGGTCCACAGCCGGTCGACCTCGGGCACCGTCGAGCTGAAGTCCACCGCGGCGCGCATCACCACACCGTGCTCGAGCCACTGCCGAGCGGTGCACTCCAAAGCCGAGGTGACGACCTGCCCGACGGGCCCGGCGCCGGCGAGCGCCTCCACCGAACTCTGCTGCAGAACCTCGACCGTCCGGGCCACCAGCGCGACCAGGACGTCCTGCTTGGAGGCGAAGTAGAAGTACAGAGCACTGCGCGTCATTCCGGCGCCCTCGGCGATGTCGCCGACGGTCATGTGCACGTAGCCGCGGGTCCCGAGCAGCACTTCGGCGGCGTCGAGGATCTGCTGCTCGCGGAGATCACCCTTGCGCACCGCGGGCGGTGCGCCGCGCCGGGAAGACCGGACCTTACTCGTCGCCTTACTCGTCCTGCTCATCGTCGCACCCCGGCCCCAAGGGGCCTAGTTGGCCGCCAGTTGGGCGCCGTCGGCGAAATCGGTGCTGCGGGAGAGGGTTTCCCAGCGCCGAATGTCGTCGTCGACCGCGTCGCGGGCGGCGGAGATCAGCCGCAGGGCGTCGGAGCCCAGCACCAGGTGTGCGGGCGGCTCGTCGAGGTCGAGGATCGACAGGACGGCCTGCGCCGCCTTGGCCGGGTCGCCCAGCTGGTTGCCGCTGGCGTTGATCCGGGCCTGGCGGATCGGGTCGAACAGTTCGTCGTAGTCGGCGACGGTGCGCTCGGCGCGCGTCATCGAGCGACCGGCCCACTCGGTGCGAAACGATCCCGGTTCGATCGCGGTGACGTGAATACCGAACGCCGCGACCTCCTTTCGGACGCTTTCCAGCAGGCCCTCCACCGCGAACTTGCTCGCACAGTAGGCGGACATCCCGGGGACCGCCATCAGGCCGCCCATCGAGGTCACCGCCATGAGGTGGCCGGCCCGACGCTCCCGCATGGCGGGCAGCGCGGCCTGCAGCGTCGCGGCGACGCCGAACACGTTGGTGGCGAACTGCGCGCGCAGCTCCGACAGCGCCGTCTCCTCGAAGATCCCCTCGACGCCGTAGCCCGCGTTGGCGATGACGACGTCGATCGGACCCACCGTCGACTCGACCTCGGCCACGGTGCGAAACACGGCCGCGTCATCGGTCACGTCGAGCAACCGCGCATGCGCCCGGCCCGGTGCCAACGCCTCGAAGGGTGCGACGTCGTCGGGTTTCCGCAGCGTGCCGACGACGCGCTCACCGGCCTCCAGCGCGGCCGTGGCGAACGCCCGCCCCAGCCCGGAGCTCACTCCGGTGATGAATATCGTGCGCATGACCGCCTCCGTTCGGATGCACGAGCAGGGACTGACATAGTGTCAACTTTAAGTCGGCGCGGTGTCAACTTTAAGTCGGCACCATGTCAAATTCGAGTCGACGTCTTGTCCCAGGGTGCAGCCGGCACGCGATACCCGGCGGTGAGACGAGGCCGACGACCGACGGTGGTGCGCCGCCGCACCACCGACCGGGCGGGCCGGCCACATCCGGCCCGTGCCCGGCTCAACGCACTCGGTCAGGAGACCGCCTGCCGGTCCTGCTGGGCGGCCTCCAGCAGTTCCCGGGCGTGCGCACGCCCGGTGTCGGACTCACCCAGCCCGGCCAGCATCCGGGCCAGCTCGGCGACCCGTTCGTCGCCCTCGAGGCGACGCACCCCGCTGGAGCCGTTGCGGCCGCCGGCATCGACCACCAGGTGGGTGTCGGCGTAGGCGGCGACCTGCGGCAGGTGGGTGACGACGATGACCTGGTGGGTGCGGGCCAACCGGGCCAGCCGGCGCCCGATCTGTACCGCCGCGCGGCCGCCCACGCCGGCGTCGACCTCGTCGAACACCATGGTGGTGCCCTCCGCCGAGCTCGCCAACACCACTTCCAGCGCCAGCATCACCCTCGAGAGCTCGCCGCCGGAGGCACTCTTGGCCAGCGGCAGCACCGTCGCGCCGCGGTGGGCGGTGAACCCGAACTCGACCTGGTCGACACCGTCGGGTCCGGCATGGACCCGTTCGCCGCTGGGCAGGCTCAGCGGGGCGGAGTCCTCGGCCGCGGCGGCCTGGGTGCTCACCGTGATCGTGAAGTCGGCGTTGGTCATGGCCAGCCCGGCCAGCTCGGCCGTGACCGCCTTGGCCAGTCCCTTGGCGGCCCTGCCGCGGGCCTTGCTCAGCTCGCCGGCCGTGGCGGCCACCCGCGCCGCGAGCTCGTCGACGCGCTGGGCCAGCTGGGTGAGGGCCTCCTCGGAGACGTCGAGCGCCGAGAGCCGCCGGCGTGCCTCGGCGGCCCAGCCCAGTACGCCGTCGACGTCGGCGGCGTACTTGCGGGTCAGGGTGCGCAGCTCGGCCTGGCGGGCCAGCTTGGTCTCCAGGGTGGAGGCGTCGGTGGGCAGGTCGGCCAGGAACCCGCCGATCTCGCGGGCCACGTCCCCGACCACGGTCAGCGCCTCGGTCAGCTGACGGCTGAGCCCGAGCAACACGGTGTCGTCGGTGGACTGCAGCGCCGTCGTCGCGGTGCCCAGGGTGTCGGCGGCCGAGCCGCCGGCGTCCCCGCCGTCGGCGTCGTCGAGCGCGCCGGTCAGCGCGGCGCGGGCGGTCGTGGCCGCCTCACGCACCGCGTCCAGTTCCGAGAGCCGCCGGATATCGGCCACCAGGGCCTCGTCCTCGCCCGGGTGCGGATCGACCGCGTCGATCTCGGTGAGCGCGAACTTGAGCCGGTCGGCCTCCTGGGCCAGCTCGCGGGCCCGCTCGGTGCGGTCGGTCAGATCGCGGCGGCCCTGCAGCCACTCCTCGCGCACCGCGCGGTAGCGCCGCAGCCGGTCGGCCACGTCGGCGAACCGGTCCAGCGCGGCGCGCTGTTCGTCGGGCCGCATCAGGCGCAGCTGGTCGTTCTGGCCGTGCAGGGTCAACAGCTCGGTGGTGAACGAGCTCAACGACTTCGCGGGCACGCTGCGCCCGCCCAGATAGGCCCGCGACGGGCCGTCACGGGTCACCGAGCGCAGCGCGATCACGCTGCCGTCGTCGTCGCGGTCGGCCCCGGAGGCCTCGAGGATCTCCTCGACGCGGCCGGCGACGGTGTCGAGGACCTCGTCCGTGGTGAACCGGCCCTCCACCACGGCACGGTCGGCGCCCGAGCGCACCCGGTTGGCGTCGGCACGCGCCCCGCCGAGCAGGTGCAGGCCGGTGACCACCATCGTCTTGCCGGTGCCGGTCTCACCGGTCAACACGGTCAGGCCGCGGTCGAACTCGGCGTTGGCCGCGCTGATCGCGCCCAGGGATTCGATGCGGATTTCGGCCAGCACTGCTTCCTGCTATCGGTCGGTTGTCCGGTCTACTGCCCGCGCCACCCGGTGACCGGCAGCCGGAACTTGCGCACCAGGCGGTCGGTGAACGGAGCGCTGTCCAGGCGCACCCACTTCACCGGGGTGGAGCACCGGGTGACCTCCAGGCGCGCCCCGGCGGGCACCACCATCTCACGGCGGCCGTCGCAGAACACCACCGCATCGTGACCGGAGGCCTCGATCTCCACCGCGATGGTGGCGTCGGGGCTGGTGACCATGGGGCGGGCGAAGAGTGCGTGGGCGTTGTTGGGCACCACCAGAATGGCCTCCAGGTCCGGCCACACCACCGGCCCGCCCGCGGAGAACGCGTAGGCCGTCGACCCGGTCGGTGTCGAGATCAACATGCCGTCACAGCCGAAGGACGACACCGGCCTGCCGTCGATCTCGACGATCGCGCCCAGCACCCCCAGCCGCGCGCCCTTCTCGAGGCTGGCCTCGTTGAGCGCCCAGCCGCGGCCCACGACCTCGCCGCGCACCCGCACCGCGACGTCGAGGGTCATCCTGGTCTCCACCCGATAGTCGCGGCGGACCACATGGTCGAGCACCACGTCGATCGCGTCGGCCTCGGATTCGGCCAGAAAGCCGATCCGGCCGAGGTTGACGCCGAGCACCGGGATGTCGGCGTTGCGGGCCAGTTCGGCCGCGCGCAGGAAGGTACCGTCGCCCCCGAGCACCAGTACCAGTTCGCAGCCGTCGGCGGCGGTGCCGTCGGGATCGACCACCTCGATCTGGACGCCCAGGGCCCGCATCTCGTCCGGCGCCAGCCGCAGCGTGCCCCGGTCGACCGCCTCGGCGGTCAGCACCCTCAGCCCGATCTCGTTGTCCCCCAGCACCTTCTCGACCCGGCGCGCCACCTCGGTGGCCTCCTCGCGGCCGGTGTGCACGACGAGCAGAATGGTGCGCTCAGCGCTCATCGGGGCCCCTCCTCGACCGCGCGGGTGACCTCGGCGCGCAGCTTCTCCCCGGTGAACGCGCCGTCGGCCTCGGCGCGCAGCCACAGGAAGTACTCGACGTTGCCGGACGGTCCCGGCAGCGGGCTGGCCGTCACCCCGACGGTGTGCCAGTCCAGCTCGGCGGCACGGTCGGCCACCGACAGCACCGCCGAGACCCGCAGGGCGGGATCCTGCACCACTCCACCGGCGCCGACCAGCCCCTTGCCGACCTCGAACTGGGGTTTCACCATGGGCACGATATCGGCGTGCGGTGACGCGCAGGCGGCCAGCGCGGGCAACACGGTACCCAGCGAGATGAACGACAGATCGGCGACCACCACGTCGACGGGCCCGCCGATCGCCTCGGGTCGCAGGTCACGCACGTTGGTGCGTTCCACGACGGTCACCCGCGGGTCCGAACGCAGCGACCAGGCCAGCTGCCCGTAGCCCACGTCCACGGCGACCACCTCGCGCGCACCGCGGTCCAGCAGCACCTCGGTGAAACCCCCGGTGGAGGCGCCGGCGTCCAGGCAGCGCCGTCCGTCCACGTCGATCCCGAAGAAGTCCAGCGCACCGATCAGCTTGTGGGCCCCCCGCGAGACCCAGGACCGCTCACCGTCGGGGTCGACGGTCAGGTTGGCGGTCACGGCGACGGCGGTGGCCGGTTTGGCCGCCGGCATCCCGTCGATGCGCACCCGGCCGGCGGCGATCAGCGTGGCCGCCTGCTGGCGGGACCGCGCCAGCCCGCGCCGGACCAGCTCGGCGTCGACTCTGCTCCGCCGCGTCACGCTGCGCTCAGCCCTTCTCCACCGATTCCAGGGCCTGCACCAGCACGTCGTGCGCCTCGTCCAGCCGGGCGGCGACCACCTCGATGTCCGCGGCGGCGAAGCCGTCGGCGGTGGCGGGTACCTCGGCGAGCAGCGCGTCGATGTGCGCGCGGATCTGGGCGGGTTCGGCAGTCATGGCGCTTCTCACGCTAGCTGATCGGCGGGCGACAGCAATGACCAGCGCTGCAGCGCGGCGCGTGCCTGCTCGTCACCGGCGACGATGCTGAGCCCGCCGCCGGGCACTCCGGCGTCCCAGACGGCGCGGGCGGTGGCCCGAAGCACCGACAATCCGTCCTCGCCCGGATCGGCGCCGGTCGCGTGCACGGTGACGGTGGCGTGACCGTCGGCACCGGCGTCGACGTCCACCGACCAGCCCGGGTGCGCGGCGACCCGGGTGGCCTCGGCGTCGGTGTGCAGGGCGCGCAGATCCTCGGCGATATAGGTGGGGCGCAGGGGCCCGTCCGCCCGCACCACCTCCGCGGCGGTGCTCACGCCGCACAGCACCATCAGGCTGGGCAGCCCGGCGGCGTTGGCGCCGGCGATGTCGGTGTCGAGCCGGTCGCCCACCACCAGCGGTGCCCGGAAGTGTCCGCGGGCCAGCGCGTCCTGCATCACCGCGGGCCCCGGCTTGCCGGCCACCAGCGGCTCGGTGTCGGTGGCCACCCGCAGCGCGGTGACCATGGAGCCGTTGCCGGGCAGCAGGCCACGCTCCGAGGGCAGGGTCTTGTCGACGTTCGTGGCCACCCACAGCGCCCCGGCGCGGATCGCCAGCGCCGCCTCGGCCAGGATCGACCAGCAGGTCTCGGTGGAGTGTCCCTGGACGACGGCCGCGGGATCGTCGTCGAACACCCGGACCGGGGTCAGCCCGACCGCGCTGATCTCGGCGGCCAGGGCCTCGGTACCCACGATCAGCACCCGCGCCGCGTCGGGCAGCCGCTGCGCCAGGATGCGCGCGGCGCTCTGCGCGCTCGTGACGACGTCGGCGGCGGTGGCGGTGAAACCCAACTCACTGAGGTGGGTGGCCACCTCGCCGGCGCCGCGGGAGGCGTTGTTGGTGACGAAGAACCGGGGCACGTCGGTGCCCCGGAGCGCGTCGACCGCGCCCTCGGTGGGCTCGTGCCCCCGGAACACCGTTCCGTCGAGATCCAGCAGCAGACAGTCGAATCCCTGCACGAACGCCGTCATGTCAGGTGAGCTCGCCGACGCGGTCCTCGGCGTCGGTCACCCCGTCGATGTCGGCGGAGGCGGCGTTGAGGAACCACCGCAGCGCCTCCTCTTCGCGGCCGGCGGCCAGCAGGGCCTCGGCGTAGGCGTAGAACAGCCGGGCGGCGGTCTGACCGGTGCGGGCGGGGTCCAGCGGGGGCGAGGAGAGCACCGCCAGGGCCTGCTCCAGCTGGCCCATGTCCGCGCGGGCACCGGCCATCACGATCCGCAGTTCGTCGGCGTCGTCGCCGGACAGCTCGGCGGCCTCCGCGGAGTTGCCGAGCTCGACGGCCCGTTCGGGGCGGCCGACGCCGCGTTCGCAGTCGGCGATCAGCGGCAGCAGCGGAGACTTGCTGCCCATGCGGCGGGCGGCACGCAGCTCGGCCAGCGCCTGCGCCCAGTCGCCGCAGTGGTAGGCGGCGATGCCGACCGCCTCGCGGATGGCCGCGATGCGGCCCGATCGCTGCCGCGCCGCGCGGGCGTGGGCCAACGCCGCTTCGGGATCCTCGTCGAGCAGTTCCCCGGCGGCCACGAGGTGACGGGCGATGGTGTCGGCGGTCGTACGGTCCAGCGTGCTCAGTTCGCGCCGAATCTCGGGGGCCAGCTGCCGCGCCTCGACGGTGGCCGGAATCCGGGGCCCCTGACGATCCGCCCGGGCGTCGTCGGTGCCGCTGGAGTCCGGCTGGGAGCGCCGGGCCCGGTCGGGTCCCGAGCGCACCGGTGGACCGCCGCGGCGCGAATCGCGCGGTCCGTCACCGCGGCCGCGCGAGCGATCACCCCGATTCGCCCGGGGCGTGCGGCCTCCCTCGCCGCCATTGCTGCTGTCGACCACGTCTGCCTTTCCCGTAGAGCCTCACGACAGGATACGGCGCTCGCCGAATGACCGACAATTTGGTGCCCAGCGGCAATTCAATGTCCGGCTCAATGTCCGGCCGAAACATCCGGTTGAGAATTCTCACCGGAAAGCATGAAAATTCGAATTACCGACCGCTGCCGGCGTGGAGCCGCCATCGACACCCGCCGCAAATAGAAACGCCCCCCACGGTGTGGGGGGTGTTTCTATTTGTGTGTTCGGCGGTGTCCTACTTTTCCACCCGGGTTGGGTAGTATCATCGGCGCTGACAGGCTTAGCTTCCGGGTTCGGGAT
>NZ_NVQF01000074.1 GCF_002592005.1 Mycolicibacterium palauense
AGAGAGTGGATGCAAAGGGAGATAGAGAGAGGGGGGAAAGGTGGGAAAGTCAGAGCTGAAGAAGAGAAGGGAGCGGGAAGGAGCAGGGGAGGTGAGGGACGGGGGAACGGATGAGAAGGAGAGAAGCAAGGGAGGCCCGCCCGCGGGTGCGGTAGGTGGTGATGCGTTTGCGGACCACGCCGTCGTCGAACACGACGACGATGTCCACCGCCCACTGACCACGCTCGGCGACCACGACGGTCTCCACGCAGTGCGCGTCGTCGGCCGAGCTGTCGGGACGCACCCGCGTCGGTGGGCGGGGCCGGCCGGAGTCGAAGGACATGCCCCCAGGATGCCCCACACCGGCGAAAAAGTGAGGTCTACCTAACTTAGCCCTCGCCTAGCCATTACCTTGGCCTTACCCAGGCCCGACCCAGGCCCGACCCAGGCCTGACCCGGGAGACCTGCACGCGATCCGGCCCCGGCGCGCCGAACTCTTCGCTCGCGACCCGCTGGCGAACCGGTGCGGGTTCGCTCCATGTGATTGACATCACCATGACCCGAGGAGTAAGCCGGAACTAGCGCCGCGCAAGTGGGCCGACGGTCGACTCCGGCGGTGTAGGGGCTCTCAGCCCGCCCCGGAAAGCTGCAGCATGCCAACAGAAGCAGCAGTCAAAGCAGAAGAGACGCTGATCCACGTGCTGTGGATCAACGCGGGTCTCAGTTGTGACGGTGATTCGGTGGCGTTGACTGCCGCCACCCAGCCGACGGTCGAGGAGATCGCCCTCGGGGCGTTGCCCGGCCTGCCGCAGATCGCCGTGCACTGGCCATTGATCGACTTCGAGTGCGGCCCCACCGGGGGCGCCGACGACTTCCTGGAGTGGTTCTTCCGGGCGGACCGCGGAGAACTGGAGCCCTTCGTCCTCGTCGTCGAGGGCTCGATTCCCAACGAGCAGTTACACAACGAGGGCTACTGGTGCGGATTCGGCAACGATCCCGCCACCGGTCAACCCATGACCACCAGCGAGTGGCTCGACCGGCTGGCACCCAAGGCCACCGCCATCGTCGCGGCGGGGACGTGTGCCACCTACGGCGGCATCCACGCCATGGCCGGCAACCCGACCGGCGCCATGGGCGTTCCCGACTACCTCGGCTGGGACTGGAAGAGCAAGGCGGGCATACCGATTGTGTGCGTGCCCGGATGTCCGACCCACCCCGACAACCTGTCCGAGACGCTGACCTACCTGCTGTACATGGCCACCGGCCAGGCGCCGATGATCCCGCTGGACGAAGCCCTGCGACCGACCTGGCTGTTCGGCAACACCGTGCACGAGGGGTGCGACCGGGCCGGCTACTACGAGCAGGGAGACTTCGCCGAGGAATACGGCTCACAGAAATGCATCGTCAAGCTCGGATGCTGGGGTCCCGTCGTCAAATGCAATGTCCCCAAACGTGGTTGGATCAACGGCATCGGCGGGTGCCCGAACGTCGGCGGGATCTGCATCGGCTGCACCATGCCCGGGTTCCCGGACAAGTTCATGCCGTTCATGGACGAACCACCGGGCGGGAAGCTGTCCACGACGGCCTCCGGGCTGTACGGCTCGGTCATCCGGAATCTGCGTCACATCACCACCCACACGGTCGACAAGGAGCCCAAGTGGCGCCACAAGGGCCGCGAACTGACCACGGGAGCGCGGCGCACCTGGTGAGTGCGGCGCGCTCCCGGGTTCCGCGCGAGCGACCGGGAACCCCCGGGCAACGCCACCCACGCCATCACTGAAGAAAGCGAACCTGAAGATGACAACGATCATCCCGGAGCCGTCACAGGCCAAGCGTGACCCCGGCTCCCTCGTCGAAATGGCCTGGGACCCCATCACGCGGATCGTCGGCAGCCTCGGCATCTACACCAAGATCGACTTCGAGAATCAGGAAGTCGTTGAGTGCCACAGCACTTCGTCGATCTTTCGTGGCTACTCGATCTTCATGAAGGGAAAGGACCCGCGCGACGCCCACTTCATCACCAGTCGCATCTGCGGGATCTGCGGCGACAACCACGCCACCTGCTCGTGCTACGCCCAGAACATGGCCTACGGGGTCAAGCCGCCGCACCTCGGCGAGTGGCTGATCAATCTCGGCGAAGCCGCGGAATACATGTTCGACCACAACATCTTTCAGGAGAACCTGGTCGGCGTCGACTTCTGCGAGAAGATGGTGTCCGAGACCAACCCGGGGGTGCTGGCGCGCGCCGAGAAGACCGAGGCACCGCACGCCGAGGCGCACGGCTACCGCACCATCGCCGAGATCATGCGGGCGCTCAACCCGTTCACCGGGGAGTTCTACCGGGAGGCCCTGCAGGTCAGCAGGTACACCCGCGAGATGTTCTGCCTGATGGAGGGCCGCCACGTCCACCCGTCGACGCTGTACCCGGGCGGCATCGGCACGACGGCCACCATTCAGCTGATGACCGACTACATGACCCGGCTGATGCGCTACGTCGAGTTCATGAAGAAGGTCGTGCCGATGCACGACGACCTGTTCGACTTCTTCTACGAGGCCCTGCCCGGCTACGAGAAGGTGGGGCTGCGCCGCACCCTGCTGGGCTGCTGGGGCTCCTTCCAGGACCCCGAGGTCTGCAACTTCGCCTACAAGGACATGCAGCGCTGGGGTGACGCCATGTTCGTCACGCCCGGCGTGGTCGTCGACGGCAAGCTCGTCACCCACTCGCTGGTCGACATCAACCTCGGCATCCGGATCCTGCTCGGCAGTTCGTATTACGACGACTGGACCGACCAGGAGATGTTCGTCAAGACCGATCCGCTGGGCAACCCGGTGGATCGTCGGCACCCCTGGAACCAGCACACCAACCCCCGCCCCCAGAAGCGCGACATGGACGACAAGTACAGCTGGGTGATGTCGCCGCGG
Organism: Mycolicibacterium palauense; assembly: GCF_002592005.1. Classification (GTDB taxonomy): domain Bacteria; phylum Actinomycetota; class Actinomycetes; order Mycobacteriales; family Mycobacteriaceae; genus Mycobacterium; species Mycobacterium palauense. The sequence goes on from NZ_NVQF01000074.1 coordinate 2,902, forward strand.
TGGTTCGACGGCAAGGACCACCTCGCCCTGGACACCGGCGGCGGACCGCTGGCGCGGTTGTGGTCCACCGCGCTGGCCGGCCTGGTCGACATCGGCTACGTCAAGGCCACCGGGCACAGCGTGCAGATCAACCTGCCCAAGACCGCCCTGAAGGGCCCGGTGGAGCTGGAGTGGAAGATCCCCGTCCACGGCAGCAACACACTGGAGCGCAACCGGGCCCGCACCTACTTCCAGGCCTACGCCGCCGCGGCGGCCCTGCACTTCGCCGAGCAGGCACTGGCCGAGATCCGGGCCGGACACACCAAGACCTGGGAACGCTTCGAGGTGCCCGACGAGGGCATCGGCTGCGGCTTCACCGAGGCGGTGCGGGGGGTGTTGTCCCACCACATGGTGATCCGCGACGGCAAGATCGCCAACTACCACCCCTATCCCCCGACACCCTGGAACGCCAACCCGCGTGACAGCTACGGCACGCCGGGCCCGTACGAGGACGCGGTGCAGGGTCAGCCGATCTTCGAGGAGAACGACCGGGAGAACTTCAAGGGCATCGACATCATGCGCACGGTCCGCAGTTTCGACCCGTGCCTGCCGTGCGGGGTCCACATGTACCTCGGCGACGGCAAGACCCTCGACCGGCTGCACTCACCCACCCAGACCGCCGCCGGGGAGTGACCCATGCCGGACGGAGCTGACCCGGCCCGCCGGGATCCGTCGGGCCCGCCCGACGACGCCCGGTGGCGGGCCGCCGGCGAGCGCATCGAGACGCTGTTGGACGCCGTCAGCGTGCCCGGGATGGGCACCGACACCGCCCGCGAGCGCGCCGAGGCCCTGGTGGGCGAGGTGGTCTCGCTCTACGGCGCCGGTCTGGAACGCATCGTGGCACTGGCCGGCGATTCGGGCCTGAGCGAGCGGCTCGCCGCCGACGACCTGGTGGCCAGCCTGCTGCTGGTGCACGGACTGCATCCACATCCCCTGGCGCGCCGGGTCTCCGACGCCCTGGACTCGGTGCGGCCCTACCTGGGCTCCCACGGCGGCGACGTGGAACTGCTCGAGGTGGTGTCCGAGGCCACGGGCGGCGCGGTGGTGCGGCTGCGGTTCGCCGGCAGTTGCCGAAGCTGCCCGTCCTCGGCGGCGACGCTGGAGCTGGCCGTGGCCGACGCGGTGCGCGCGGCCGCCCCCGAGGTCGAGGCCATCGAGGTCCTCGCCGCGCCGGAACCGGAAACCGAGGCGGGGCAGGCTCCGCTGATCGCCGCGGAGAGCCTGATGTCGCGGGTGCGGACCGGCGCGCCCATCGACTGGCACCCGGTACCGGACCTGGCGACGCTGGCTCCCGGCGAGGTGGCCGGTTTCCGGGTCGGGCCCGTGGACTTCCTGGCCTGCCGGGTCGGCGAGGAGCTGTTCGCCTACCGCGACCACTGTCCGTTCTGTCTCGGATCCCTGGCCGGGGCGGCGCTGGCGCAGCGGAACGGTGCGGTGGTGCTGGCCTGCCCGCTGTGCCAGACCCCCTACGACGTGACCCGCGCCGGCACCGCGCTCGACGGCCGCGGCGACGCGCACGGCCGGCTCCCGGCCACCCTCACCCCGATGCCGCTGCTCGAACGCGACGGGGTGCTGAGCCTGGCGGTTCCGGCCGAACCGGCGGGAGTGCCGGCATGACCAGTCCCTATGACGTGTTGTCGAGGATCACCACCCGGCGCAGGCCCGAACCGGCGGGCGAACGCTGCGAGATGTGCTCGGAGCCCATCGCCGGCCAGCACCAACACGTGGTCAACGTGGCCGGCCGCTCGCTGATGTGCGTGTGCCGGGGCTGCTATCTGCTGTTCACCGACAGCACGGCCGAATTGCGCTACCGTGCGGTACCCGACCGGTATCTGGCGCTGGAGGGCCTGGACCCGCAGGCCTGGGATGCCCTGCAGATCCCCGTCGGACTGGCGTTCTTCTTCCACAACTCCGCGCTGGGCAAGACGGTCGCGTTCTATCCCGGGCCCGCCGGAGCCACCGAGTCCGAGCTGGATCTGGCGGCCTGGCAGGCGATCACGGCCGCCGATCCGAGGATCGGGTTGCTGTGCGACGACGTCGAGGCGCTGCTGGTCCGGCTGCCCGAGACGGGCCCGCCCGAGTGCTATCTGGTTCCGATCGACACCTGCTACGAGTTCGTCGGGGGCCTGCGCATGCGGTGGCGCGGTTTCGACGGCGGGCAGGACGCCGACGCGTTCGTCGAGGCCTACTTCGACGAGGTCCGCGCCCGGGCCCGAAGGGTCCCGCGATGAGCACCCCCACCGCGGCCCGGTTCCGGGTCCTCGACATCGCCCCGGAACCGTATGCGCTGACCCCGGTCCTCTCGGCGCGCATCCGGGTCACCAACACCGGCGGCGATCCGGTGCACGCGATCGCGTTGCGCTGCCAGGTCCGCATCGAACCGTCCCGCCGGCGCTACCGCGACGACGAGGCCGACGGACTGCTCGACCTCTTCGGCCGGCGCGAGCAGTGGGGCCAGACGCAGCGCAGTTTCCTGTGGCAGCACGCGTCCACGATGGTGCCGGGATTCACCGAGACCACCGAGACCACCGTGCCGCTGGTGTGCACCTACGACTTCGAGGTCGCCGCGGCCAAGTATCTGCACGCGCTGCGCGACGGGACGGTACCGCTGCAGTTCCTGTTCAACGGCACCATCTTTCACCGCGGCGAGCGCGGCTTCTCGGTCCAGCAGGTCGCGTGGGACTGCGACGACCGCTTCGACATGCCGGTGACGGTGTGGACGGATCTGGTGGCGCAGCAGTATCCGGACTCCGGGTGGGTACGCCTGCGCCACGACTCGATCGCCGCCCTGGCCACCTACAGGTCCGAGCGCGGGCTGCTCGATCTCGACGACGCCGTGACGGCCCTGCTCGGCAATACCCGCCAGGGGGTGGGGTCCTGATGGCCGACTGGGAGCGAGCCAAGGCGATCGCCGACGCGGTCCTCTACGAGGGTTACCTGCTCTACCCGTACCGCGCGACGTCGGCGAAGAACCGGTCCCGCTGGCAGTTCGGCGTGCTGGGCCCCCCGGGAGCCGCGGCCGCCGGCCTGGGCGAGGACGACTCCCTCTCGGCGGAGTTCCTGGTCCGCGGCGCCACCGGTCTGCGGCTGGTGGTCCGCTTCCTGCACCTGGTGCACCGGCGTGCCGAACGCGCGACCGACCAGGGCTACACCCCCGTCGACGAACTGCCGACCCCGGACGGGTCGTGGCTGACGTGGGACGAGGCGGCCGAGACCGAGTTCTCCCTGGGCCCACTGGACCTCGGGAACCGGGCGCAGCCCTGGACGCTTCCGCTGCACGCGCAGGCCTCCCGCGAGGAGGAGAACCTCGACGGCGGCCGGCTCGTGCGGGAACGTCAGGGCGTGCACGCGGCGGTGTCGGTGAGCGTACGGGCCGACGGCGAACTCGACCGCGTCACGCTCACCCTCGCCAACACCGGTGCGAACGCCCGCGACCACCGGGACGCGATCTGCCGGTCGTTGATCGGCGCCCACGTGATCGCCCAGGCGGTCGACGGTGACTTCGTGTCCCTGCTGGAACCGCCCGCGAGGTTTCGCGACGCCGCGCAGCGCTGCCGTCAGCACCGCTGCTTCCCAGTCCTGGCCGGGCCGGCCGGCGCCTCCGGCGACCCAGGCCGAACCGGCGCCTCCGGCGACCCAGGCCACACCGACGACCTGCTGCTGATCTCGCCGATCATCCTCTACGACCACCCCGAGATCGCCGAGCAGAGCCGCGGCGCGCTCTACGACTCGACCGAGATCGACGAGATCCTGACCCTGCGCGTGATGACGATGACCGACGAGGAGAAGGCCCAGGCCCGGGCCACCGACCCGCTGGCCGCCCGGATCATCGAACAGTGTGACGGCATGTCGGCCGAGGAGATGCTGAATCTGCACGGCGTGCTGCGCGATCCGCACGCCGGACCCGAACCGCCGGCGATCCCGGAACTGCCCGACGACGTCGACTGGTGGTCGCCCGAGGCCGACGCGGCGGTGCGGCCGGACTGCGACGCCGTGCTGGTCAACGGCGTTCGGGTGGCCCGGGGGTGCCGTGTGCGGCTGCAGCCGCGGCGGCGCGCCGACGCCCAGGACATGTTCGTCGCCGGCCGCACCGCGCGGGTGGCCGCGGTGCACGAGGACGTCGACGGCCGCCGCCACGTCGCCGTCGTGGTCGACGACGACCCGGCCGCCGACCTGCACGAGTGGTACGGCCGCTACCTGTATTTCTCGCCCGAGGAGATCGAGCCCCTCGACACCGGGGAGTTCAGCACAGAGTTCAGCACAGAAAGGAACCCGACATGGACGTAGTCGGTTGGATCGCCACGATCGTCGTGGCGGGGGTGATCGTCGCCGGGGTGGTGATCGGCATCAAGTCCATCCCCGATGTGCAGCGCTACCTCAAGATGAGGCAGATGTAGACGCGGGGCCAACGACAGTGACAGCCCGCATCCTGGTCGCCGGCATCGGCAACATCTTCCTCGGGGACGACGGTTTCGGCCCCGAGGTGATCCGGTGCGCCGGAACGGCCCTCGAGGACGCCGACACCCGGGTGGTGGACTACGGCATCGGCGGAATGCACCTGTCCTATGACCTGCTCGACGACTGGGACGCCCTGGTGCTGGTCGACGCGCTCCCCGACCGCGGATCACCCGGGGAGGTGCGCACGTTCGAGGCCGATCACGACACGCTGTCGGGCACCGCGGGTCTGGACGCACACGGCATGGACCCCGCCGCGGTGTTCGGCAGCCTGCGCGCCCTGGGTGGCACGCTGCCGCGCACCATCGTGGTGGGGTGCCAGGTCGGTGACATCACCGACGGAATCGGGTTGAGCGGGCCGGTCGCGGCGGCCGTGCCCGCCGCGGTGGCCGCCGTCGAGTCGGCGGTGACGATGTTGCGCAACGAGGCGGGCATCGTCGGGCGGAAGGTCGGGAGGGAGGGCTGAGCCGATGTGTCTGGGCATCCCCGGACGGGTGATCGAGATTCCCGAGGGCTACCACGGTCAGGTCGCGGTCGTCGACGTCGCCGGCGAGTCCCGCAGGGTGAACATCGGCATGCTGCCCGAGGAAAGCTTCCAGCCCGGCGACTGGGTGCTCATCCACATGGGATTCGTCGTGGAGAAGACCGACGAATCCGGCGCCCGGGAGGCGCTGGCCGGCCTGGAACTGCTGCGATCGGGACGCGATGAGTTCGGCTAGCGGCTGGGAGATGTTCGCCCGGTACGCGTTCCCGCCCAATGAACTGGGCTACTGCGGGCCGCCGGATGCCTCGGTGCTGCTGCCCGGGCGCGGCGGCGGGTCCGCGGTAGCGCGCCACGCCCGCGGATTCGAGGGGGCCTGGCCGTACCTGCAGGAGCTGGCCGCCGCGGCCGGTCACGCCGATGCCCTCGACCTCGATGTGGTCCGCAACTACTGGGTGGGTGGCCCGCTGCTGCGGCGGACCGACCGCGCTCGCCTGGTGCGCCGCCTGCACGCCGGTCTGCCCGGCCAGCCCACCGGTCTGCTCGACACCCTCGCCGACTCTACGGAGATCCCGGCCCACCACAGTTTTCACGTCCTGGCCGTCTATCCGTGGGTGCGGTTCCTCGACGCGGACCCGGCGACGCCGCTGCGGATCCTGCAGAGCTGCCGGATACGTTGGGGAACGGTCGATTCCGTCGACGCGACTCATGCCACCATCTGCGCGGCCCCGCTGCTGTTCACCGACGGCACCCTGCGCCTGGGGGCGCCGACGCCCGAGCGGGTGCGCTGGAGCCGGGACGGCACCTCGCTGGCGCCGCGCCCACGGCCCGGCCAGACCGTCGCCGCGCACTGGGACTGGATCTGCGGGCCACTCGATCTCGATGAGCGCCGGGCGCTCGCCGAGGCCACCCACGCCACCCTCGACCTGGTCAACGCCGCCCGCCTAGCCCGCCCGCCAAGCCTGCCCGCCTAGCGCCTGCGCGCCCGCACCACCAGGTATTCCCAGTCCATTCCGCCGGTCGAGTCCAGGGCCCGCTGTCCGAGTTCGGCCAGCGCGCAGTCGAGGGCGTCGACCCGCGCGGGGTCGGTGCCGATCGCCCGGTAGGCCGCGATCGTGGGCCCGTAGTAGGTCTTGAAGCAGTCCCGGAAGGTCACCCCGTCCGCGAAGCAGTCCACGTGCAGCACCTCCCGCCGCACCGCGATGTCGGCGGCGCGGTCGCCCAGTAACGCACGCACGTGCTCCTCGGCGCCCCACCGGGGTGGCGGCGACGCTCCCGCCGGCGGCGCGGGGACGAAGGGGCGCATCGTGGCGAAGAGCCTGCCGACGAAGCCCTCGGGTGTCCAGTTGAGCATTGCCACGGTGCCGCCGGGCCGGCACACCCGCAACAGTTCGTCGGCGGTGCGCTGATGGTGCGGTGCGAACATCGCGCCGATGCAGGACAGCACGATGTCGAATTCACCGTCGCCGAAGGGCAGTTCCTCGGCGTTGGCCACCTGCCAGCCGAGGTCGACGCCCACAGTCGCCGCACGGTGGCGCCCCTGCTCGAGCAGTGCGGGGACCAGATCGGTGGCGACCACGGCAGCGCCGGTCCGCGCCGCGGCGATCGCGGCGTTGCCGGTGCCCGCCGCCACGTCGAGCACCCGGTCGTGCGCCCCGACCCCGGCGGCGCGCACCAACCGCTCGCCCAGCGGCTCTACCACCCCGGCGATGACGCCGTAGTCGCCCAGGCCCCACAGTGCCCGGTGTTTGTCCTCGGTTGCCCGGTCCATGCCGGGCGGTGTGATGGTGTTCATGCCCTGATCCTGGGCCCGCAAGCGCACCCGATCCAGTGCCGGATCTGTACCGGAGCAGGTACAACATCTGTACTAGCCGGTCCGGTCCCGCGCGCGGTCTACTGGATGTGCATCACGGGGAGGTCAGACATGTCGACAACGGAGCAGGCGGCGGCCCCGTCCAGGTACGGGCAGTTCTGCCCGATGGCCAAGGCCATGGAGGTTCTCGACGAGCGGTGGACGTTGCTGGTGGTCCGCGAACTGCTGCTGGGCAGTGCCCATTTCAACGATCTTCGCCGCGGGGTGCCGAAGATGTCACCGGCCCTGCTGTCCAAGCGACTGAAATCGCTGACCCGCGCGGGCGTGGTGGCCCGCCGGGAGGTGGGTGGGCGCACCACCTATTCGCTGACCCAGTGCGGCCGGGAACTCGCACCGGTGGTCGAGGCCCTCGGCGCCTGGGGCATCCGCTGGATCGGCGACCTCGGCGACGACGATCTCGATCCGCACCTGTTGATGTGGGACATGCGCCGCACCGTCCCCGTCGAAGCATGGCCGCGCAACCGCACCGTCGTGCATTTCCGGCTGTCCGGGGTGGCAGCGAGGGCCACAACATGGTGGCTGGTCGTCGCCGACGGTCACGCCGACGTCTGCGACATCGATCCCGGATACGACATCACCGCCAGTGTCGAATCCAGTCTGCGGACGCTGACCGCCATCTGGCGCGGCGACCTGAACTGGGCTGGTTGTCTACTCGACGGATCGGTGACGATCACGGGCCCTGCGGCGGCCCGACGCCGCGTCCCGGACTGGATCGGCCAGAGCACCTCGGCGGCGATTCCCCGCCCGCTCACCACCAGGTCGACAGAGCCGCCAGATGACGGCGGGACCGGTGCTGCGCCATGCTCAGATCCCCGTCGCTGATCGCCTCCGCGATGCGGGAGTGCGCGTGCAGCATGGCCTCGACGTCGTCGGCGCCCGGCGGGGGGCGGGCCCCCGGATCCCATTGCCGGCCGTGCAGTTCGGAGATGATGCGCAGGAAGACGTCCAGGACCGTATTGCCCGCCAGGGCGGCCATCTCGTGGTGGAAGGCGATCTCGGCCTGCCCGGCCCGGTCGGCACCACCGGCCTCCTCCCCGGTGCCGCTGGGGTGTCGATGCTCGTCCAGGAACGCCGCGACCCGGTGCTCCCCGCGTCGGCTGACCAGCCGTTCGACGTTGGCGATCTCGATGGCGTCGCGGACCAGCCGCAGATCCGCACGGCTGGGCCGGCGGTACTGCAGGTACAGCGCGATCGTGTCCACGCTGGCATCCGGTGACGGCTCGGTGACCACCAGACCGCCGCCCGGGCCGCGGCGCATCCGGGCCACGGTGTGATATTCCAGCAGCCGAACCGCCTCCCGCAGCACCGATCGGCTCACGCCGTAACGTTCCAGCAGCTCGGCCTCGGTGCCGAACACGGTGCCCGAACACCAGCCGGCGGAGGCGATCTCGGCGTGGATGGCCGCTGCCAGCGCCTCCGCACGCTTGGTGTGGGGCGTGGGCGCCCCGTCGGCGACGGGCCCGGCCCGGTCCGCACCGCCGGGACGGCAGTAGCGCTCCAGCCACTCGGAGACGATCTCGACGTGCCCGCGGGTCAGCGTCATCGCCCGTGCGGTGTCTCCGGCCGCCACCGCGGCCACGATGGCGGTGTGATCGTCGGCCAACCGCTCGGTCGCCGCGGCGATCCGCTGCGGGGGCTGCGCCTCGGCCCCGGCGGCATACCGGGCCGTCAACCTGGTCAACACGTCGACGAACAGTGCCAGCACCGGGTTTCCGGTCAGCTCGGCGAGCACCACGTGCAGCTCGTCCCGGGCCGGGCGCGGGCGGTCGGAGTCCAGCAGGCCGCGCAGCCGCACGATCCCGGCCTCGTCGACGCGGTCGGCGGCCAGCGCCGAGGCCAGCGGCTCCAGCAGCAGCCGGGCTTCGAGCAGTTCGCCGATCGAGGTCCCCACGTGCTCGAGGTAGATGACCATCGCGCGGGTGGCGGGCCCGGCGTCGGGTTCGGTGACGAACAGTCCGCCGTGCGGGCCGCGGCGCATGCGGGCCACCTGGTGGTGTTCGACCAGCCGGACGGCCTCCCGAAGCACCGGACGGCTCACCCGGTAGCGCTGTTGAAGCAGCTGTTCGGAGCCCAGTGAGGTACCGATGGGCCAGCCGCGACGGATGATCTCCGCCTCGATGCGGCGGGCGATCCGCGCGGCCCGGGTCCCTGTCCCGGCGGAGGGGGTGGGCACCTACTTGATCAGCGGGTCACGGGGCATGCCCAGGATGCGCTCGGCGATCTGGTTGCGGGTGACCTCCGAGGTGCCCCCGGCGATGGCCATTCCGCGGGCGCCCATCGCCACCTGCAGGGCCAGTGCCGCCGGTCCGTCCATCAGGGCGCTGTCCGGCCCCAGCAACGCCACCGAGATCGCCCCGTACTCGTTGAGGTGTTCGGCCAGTTTGAGTTTGGTGATGTTGCCTTCCGGTCCCGGTCCGGCGCCCTCGATGCTGCGCACCGCGCGACGCAGGTTCAGCAGCCGCACGGCATGCTCGTCGGCGAGCAGCATGCCGATCCGCTCGGAGGCGCCGGCCAGCACGCCGGCGTGCTCGCGTGCCAGCGGTACCAGCGAGGCCGCGGACACGCCGGCCACTCCCGACCCGCCGCCGATGCTGACCCGCTCGTTGCCCAGCGTCGCGCGCGCGACGGTCCAGCCGGTGTTGGGCTCGCCCACCACGTCCTCGTCGGGTACGAAGACGTCGTTGAAGAAGACCTCGTTGAACTCCGAGCCCCCGGAGATCATCCGCAACGGCCTGACCTCGACGCCGGGGGCCTTCATGTCGACGATGACCGTCGTGATGCCGGCGTGCTTGGGCACGTCGGGGTCGGTGCGCACCGTGGCCAGGCCGCGCCGGCAGTAGTGCGCCCCACTGGTCCACACCTTCTGCCCGTTGATCGTCCAGCCGCCGTCGACGCGGGTCGCCCGGGTCTTGATCCCAGCCGCGTCCGAGCCCGCGGCGGGCTCGGAGAACAACTGGCACCAGATCTCTTCGCGGCGCAGCGCCTTGTCGACGAATCGTTCAATCTGCGAGGGGGTTCCATGCTGGATGAGGGTGAGGATGACCCACCCGGTGATGGAGTAGTCGGGGCGTTTGACGCCGGCGGCCTTGAATTCCTGCTCGATCACCAGTTGGGCCACCGCATCCGCGGCCCGGCCCCACGGCCTGGGCCAGTGCGGCATGACGTAGCCGGTCTCGATCAGCCTGTCGAGCTGTTGCGGCCCTTCCAGCGCGGCGATCGCGTCGGCGTCGGCGCGCACCGCGCCGCGCATCTCCTCGGCCTCGGGCGGCAGGTCCAGGCTGTTGGCCCGCACCACGCCGGCGGCCGTCGCGGCGAACACGTCGGCGGCCGGCGCGTCGCCCCCGAGCACCGCGCGCACCGCCATCGACCGCCGCAAATGCAGATGCGCGTCGTGTTCCCAGGTGAAGCCGATGCCGCCGTGCACCTGGATGTTCAGTTCGGCGTTGCGGACATAGGCGGGCAGTGCCTGGGCCGCGGCGGCCGCGGCCATCAGGCGGAACTGGTCCTCGGCGTCGGCTTCGGCGCGGGCCGCATCCCACACCAGGGCCACCGCCGACTCGGAGGCCACGGCCATGTTGGCGCAATGGTGTTTGACCGCCTGGAACGTGGCGATGGTGCGGCCGAACTGCTCACGTACCTTGGCATATTCGACGGCGGTGTCCACGCAGTCGCCGGCGCCACCGACGGCCTCGGCGGCGAACAGCACCCGTCCCCGCGCCAGCGCCGCGTCGCGGGCACCGGCCAGGACGTCGGCGTCGGTGACGGCGACGCCGTCGAGATTCACCCGTCCGGAGCGCCGGGTGGGGTCGAGGTTGTCGGGCACCTGCACCTCGACGCCGGCCCGGTCACGCTCGACGATCACGACGTCCTCGCCGGCGCTCAGCAGCAGCAGGTCGGCCAGCGCGGCACCGAGCACCACCCCCGCGGTTCCCCGCGCGACGCCGTCGACGACCGCGACGTCACCGCCGAAGCCGACCGCGGCGGTGACGGTTCCGTCGAGCAGGCCGGGAAGCAGCCGCGCCTTCTGCTCCTCGGTGCCGGCCGCGGCGATCGCCGCCGAGGCCGTGACGGTCGGTACGAACGGGCCCGGCGCCACCGCGCGGCCGAGTTCCTCGATGACGACCACCAGCTCGGGCAGCCCGAACCCGGAGCCTCCGTGCTCCTCGCCGACGTGCAGCCCGAGCCAGCCCAGGGCGGCCAGGTCTGCCCAGAAGGGCGGTCGGGTCTGCTCGGTGGCGTCGAGCAGATCCCGCGCCGCCGCTCGGGCCTTCTGGGCGGTGAGGAAGCCCCTGGCGACCTCGGCGAGCTCGCGGTGGTCGTCGGTCAGTGCGATACCCATGGGGCCTCCTCGGTGCCGGGCGTCCTGCGTGGTGGATAAAGAGTGACCTTAATCGGTCACTTGGGCGCGAACCGCTGGCCCGCGTCCAGCCGCAGGCACTGGCCGTTGAGCATCGGGTTGTCGATGATCGCCGCCGCCAACTTGGCGTACTCCTCGGGCTTGCCCAGCCGCTTCGGGAAGGCGGCGTCCTTGGTCAGCGCCGAGGCGAACTCGTCGGGAATGCCCTTGGTCAGGCCGGTCGCGAACAGGCTCGGGGCGATCGCCAGGGCCCGGATGCCCAGCGATCCCAGGTCGCGCGCCATGGTCAGGCACATGCCGGCGATCCCGGCCTTGGCCGCGGTGTAGGCGACCTGGCCGATCTGGCCCTCGAAGGCCGCGATGGAGGCGGTGTTGATGATCACGCCGCGCTCGCCGGTCTCGTCGTCCTCGGGCTCGTTCTTGGCCATGTGCGCCGCGGCCAGTCGGCTGATGTTAAAGGAGGCAATGAGATTGAGATCGACCACCTTGCGGAAGTTGTCCAGGTCGTGCGGCCCCTGCTTGCCCAGCGTGCGTTCACCGATACCGCCGCCGGCGGTGGTGATCACCACGTGCAGGCCACCGAGGTCCTTGACCGCCTCGTCGATGGTCGCCTCGGTGCCGGCGAAGTCGGTGACGTCGACCGGATAGAACTTGCCCTTCACCGCCTCGGCGACGGCCTTGCCGTCGGAACCCTCGCGGTCCAGGATGGCGACGTCGGCACCCTTGTCCGCCAGCAGCTCGGCCGACGCGCGGCCCATGCCGGACGCGCCGCCGATGACGATGACCTTCTTGCCGTTGATATCCACTAGCTCCTCCTGAGTCCGTGCGTGCTGCTCACTGTGCTCCCCCCGGCCCATCTGCCGAGTGCGGGATTGCCCGCCACGGAGAATAGCGCTCTCACCCAATTGAGTGAACCCTATGTATGCCGTCATCACTTCGTAAGACCTTCTGCGGGCGTCCCGGCGGTAGGTTGAGCCCATGGCTGAATCCGCATCCGGGCAGCGGATGGCGGCCGGTGTCGCCGCGGCGGCGGTGGCCCTCGGGGTGACGGCGCTGGCGGCCGTTCCGCTGGGCGCCGGCGCCGACGCGCGCGTCGCCGTGGGATCGGCGGTGGTCGACCTGACGCCGGCCCCCGCCAAGGAATGGGCGATTCAGACCTTCGGGACCTCCGACAAGCTGTTCCTGGGCATCGCGGTGCTGGTGGTCATCGGGGTGCTGGCCGCCACGGCGGGCCTGCTGGAGACCAGGACCCGACCGGTCGGCAGCCTGATGTTCACCGCGGCCGGTGTTCTGGGCGGCGTCGCCGTGCTGACACGCGCCGACGCCGGACTCGTCGACGTCGTCCCGGTCGTTGTCGGCACGGTGTGCGGGGTCGTGGCGCTGCGGCTGCTCGTCTCCGACCGGATACCCGAGCGCGGTGGATCCGACGGGACCGACGGGGGCCGCCGGCGCTCCCTGGCCACCCTCGGGCTGCTCACCGCCGGCGCGCTGGCCGGGGTGGGGGCGACGGTCTGGTCGAGGCGGCTGCATTCGGTGGCCGGTAACCGGCGGGCGTTCGGGGTGCCCGCGCCCGACGTGCCGGCCCCGCCGATACCGCCGCAGGTCCAGCCCGAAGGGGTGCAGCTGCCCAGCTTCGTGACCTCCAACGCCGACTTCTACCGGATCGACACCGCGCTGACGGTTCCGCAGCTCGCGCACCAGGATTGGCGGCTGCGTATCCACGGAATGGTCGACAGGGAGCTGACGTACGGCTTCGACGACCTGGCGGGCTTCGAGGTCGTCGAGAAGGTGGTGACGCTGTGCTGTGTGTCCAACCCTGTTGGCGGCGACCTGATCTCCAACGCCGTGTGGACCGGATACCGGGTGCGTGACCTGCTCGAGGCCGCCGGCGTGCATCCCGACGCGGACATGGTGCTGTCGACCTCCACCGACGGCTTCACCGCGGGCACGCCCGTGGAGGCGCTGACCGACGGCCGGGACTCGCTGTTGGCGGTGGGCATGAACGGCACGCCCCTGCCGGTCGAGCACGGGTATCCCGCCCGGCTCGTCGTGCCCGGCCTCTACGGCTACGTCTCGGCGACCAAGTGGGTGGTCGACCTGGAACTCACGCGATTCGACCGGGCCCAGGCCTACTGGACCAGGCACGGATGGTCGGCCCGCGGCCCGATCAAGACCGAGTCGCGCATCGACGTCCCCCGCGGCGGGCAGGAGGTCCCGGTCGGCCCGGTGACGTTCGGCGGCGTGGCGTGGGCCCAGGACCGCGGGATCCGCGCTGTCGAGGTGCGCATCGATCCGCCCGGCGGGCAGGGTGTCTGGCAGCCCGCGGAGCTGGGCGCCGGCTACTCGAACGACACCTGGCGGCTGTGGAGCCTGCCGTGGCGGGCCACCACCCCGGGCCGGCACACCATCACGGTGCGCGCCACCGACAACACCGGCTACACCCAGACCCCGGACTACGTTCCTCCGCCGCCGGACGGCGCCACCGGCTGGGACGAGGTCGGCTTCACGGTCACCTGAGACGGCCGGCCGGAGGACCCGACCCCACCCCGACCGCCGGTTGGGCCCCGTCTGTCGGTGCGGCGTGCCACGCTGGCGATATGTTGCTCGCCGCGGTGGCCGCCGCCTCCGCCGACGTCGGCGCGACCTCGGCTCGGCTGGCCAAGGTCGCGCGCCTGGCCGAGGTTCTCGCCGAGGCGGCCGGGGGCGGGCCCGATCAGGTCGGGGTCGTGGTGGCCTGGCTCTCCGGTGAGCTGGTCCAGCGCCAGATCGGTGTCGGCTGGGCCGCGCTGCGGTCGTTGCCGCCGCCGGCCGCAAACGCCACGCTGACCGTCGGCGCGGTGGACGCGGCCTTCACGGTGATCGGCGGCACCTCCGGGAAGGGGTCGCAGGCCCGGCGGGCGGAGCTGGTCGCGGCGTTGTTCTCCGCGGCCACCGCCACCGAACAGACCTTCCTGCGCCGTCTGCTCGCCGGTGAGCTGCGCCAGGGCGCGCTGACCGGGGTGATGGCCGACGCGGTGGCCAGGGCCGCCGACGTTCCGGCGGCCGCCGTCCGGCGCGCGGCGATGCTCGGCGGCGCTCTGCCCGCCGTCGCCGCGGCGGCGCTCGGCGGTGGGGTGGATGCCCTGCAGTCCTTCACCCTGCGGGTGGGGCGGCCCGTCGGCCCGATGCTGGCCCAGACCGCGGGCGGGGTGGGCGAGGCGCTGGACAGGCTGGGCGGAGAGGCGGTCTTCGAGGCCAAGTTGGACGGCGCGCGGGTGCAGGTCCACCGCAGCGGCGACAGTGTCGCGGTCTACACCCGCAGCCTCGACGACGTCACCGCCCGGCTGCCCGAGGTCGTGGCGGCCGCGCTGGCGCTGCCGGTACGCGATTTCATCGCCGACGGCGAGGCCATCGCCCTGCGCGGGGACGGCCGGCCGCACCGCTTCCAGGTGACGGCCTCGCGGTTCGGCCGGGGCTCGGGCCGCGAGTCACCCGCGGTGCGTGCCGAGGAGTCCGAATCCTCGTCGCCGGCCTCGTCGCCCCTGTCGGTGTTCTTCTTCGACCTGCTGCACCTCGACGGCGTCGATCTGCTCGACGAACCCACCGCGGTGCGCCACGAGGCGCTCGACGCCGTCGTTCCCGCGGCCGCGCGCGTGGACCGGCTGCGCACCGGCGACCCGGAGGCCGCGCAGCGGTTCCTGGAGGACACGCTGGCCGCCGGCCACGAGGGGGTGATGGCCAAGTCCCCCACCGCTTCCTACGAGGCGGGCCGTCGGGGCGCCGGGTGGCTGAAGGTCAAACCGGTGCACACCCTGGACCTGGTGGTGCTCGCCGTCGAGTGGGGTTCGGGACGGCGCACCGGGAAGCTGTCGAACATCCACCTGGGTGCCCGCGACGGCGGTGGCGGATTCGTCATGTTGGGTAAGACGTTCAAGGGCATGACCGACGCCATGCTGGACTGGCAGACCGCCCGCTTCCTGGAGCTGGCCGAGGGACCGACCGACGGCTACGTGGTGCGGGTGCGCCCCGAACAGGTCGTCGAGATCGCGTTCGACGGCGTGCAGGCCTCGTCACGCTATCCCGCCGGGATGGCACTGCGCTTCGCCCGGGTGCTGCGCTACCGCGACGACAAGCCGGCCGCGGAGGCCGACACCGTCGAGACGGTGCGGGCGTTCTTCGATCGCTGAAACGGCCGCGCGGGCAGGACGGGCCGGGCTCACAGGCGCGCGTAGTGCTCCTTGTCCTCGCTGAACTCGGCGAGCATCGCCGCGGTCAGTGTCGGCCGGACCTCCCCGATGGCGCGCAGGTAGTCCTCGGTGGTGGCGCGGCCGGCACCGCCGTGCACGACTTCGCGTTCGAAGGCCGCCTGGGCCCCCTTGCGGGCCGCGAACTCGATATCGGCGGGGGTGAACAGTTCCGAGGCGGCGACGAGCTGGTGCTCGTCGACGGCGTCGGCGACCGCACCGAGGTAACGGCGCCACACCGCGGCACGCGCGGGCGGATCCGGCGGCCCCACCGGGATCACGTAGTCGAACCGGCCCGGCCGCAGGAACGCCGAATCCAGCGCGTGCACGGAATTGGTGGCGCACACCAGCAGCCGCTTGTCGTGTTCGCGGAACGTCGGGATCAGTTTCAGCAGCTCGTTGGTGACACCGGTCTCGGTGATGCTGGCCCCGGCGCGGGCCGCCGCGATCTCCTCGACCTCGTCGATGAACAGCACCAGTTCCTCGAGCTCGTTGATCTCGGCGAAGGCCTCCCGCAACGAGGCCGCGAGCCCACCGGGCGAGGCGGCCGCCAGCCGCGACGGGAAGAGCTCCACGAACGGCCACCCCAGCCGCGACGAGATCCCCTTGGCGAAACTGGTCTTGCCGGTTCCCGGTGGACCGAACAGGATCACCGCCTTGGGCGGGCGGACACCGTGGCGTTCGGCGACATCGGGGTGCGCGAGCGGGTCGATGATCCTGCGTTCGATGATCTGCTTCTCGACCTCCATGCCGGCCAGTTCCGACCAGAGCCCGGGGGGCAGCAGCCGGCCCCCGAGTTCGGCCAGCAGGTTGGCCTGATCGGGCCGAAGGTGCTCGAAGAGTTCGTAGTAGACCAGCCCGTCGCGCCTGCTGTACCCGGAGTTCTCGAACGCCGCCGAGCCGGTGGCGTTCTCTCCCACGAGGGCGCAGATCCGGCGTACACCCACGTTGCGCAGCCGGCGTTCCAGGTCGGCCAGCAGGGCGCTGCCGATCCCGCGATGGCGCCAGCGTGCGGCCAACGCGACCAGCAGCACCCAGGCCCGCTCCCCGTCGGTCCGCGCGATCGCCATGCCGACGAGCTCGTCGCCGACCTCGGCCACCACGGCCGGCTGACCCGTCCGCGCCGCCGCCATCACCTCGGCGACGGCGAACACCGGTTCCGGTGTACCGGGGCTGCGGCTCTGGTCCCACACCTGGATCGCCTGGTCGAGGTCGTCGTCGGAAAAGTCGCGCAGTCTCCACACCGGCATGCCGCAGGATCGCACGAAATCCCGGAGTCGCTGCGGGTTTTGCCGCAACCGGCCACCGCGGCGGTGACAGGATCGGACCCGGAGGCGCCGACCGGCACGGTGGCGGGCATGGTCGGCACGGTGGGGGCACGAAGAGGGCACGGAGGGGGATGTCGTGGCGAGTCACGCAGCCGCACCGGGGCCCGACGGCGGGCCGGCAACCCAGCACGACGCCGCTGCCGGCGCGCCGCCGGGCGAACGCGCGATCCCGCTGGCCACCTACCGCTACGTGCGGGTGGGTCTGGTCGCCGTGGTCGCCGGCCTGTTCGCCTCGGTGCTGATGACGGCGCTGGCGGCGCGGCCGCCGTGCTGGCAGACCT
Source organism: Mycolicibacterium palauense (assembly GCF_002592005.1). GTDB lineage: Bacteria > Actinomycetota > Actinomycetes > Mycobacteriales > Mycobacteriaceae > Mycobacterium > Mycobacterium palauense. The sequence goes on from NZ_NVQF01000074.1 coordinate 19,939, forward strand.
CGATCAGCGCGTTCTACTTCACCACCACCCACGCCGTTTTCGTCGGCGCGCTGTGTGCGGCGGGAATCTGCCTGATCGCCTACAAGGGCACCACGGCGGCCGAGGACATCCTGCTGAACGTCTCCGGCCTGCTGGCGGTGGTGGTGGCCTTGGTGCCGACCGTCAGCCCGGCCGACAGTGCCAACGTGGCGCAGCCGGTCTGCGGCCTGTGGTCGCCCACTCAGCACGACACCGCCACGGCGATCCCGAACAATGTCGTCGCGCTGCTCACCGCGGCGGGTTCGGCGGTCCTGGTGCTGCTGATCGTGCGCCGCCGGGCGCTGCGCGCCCCGGCCGAGGAATTGGCCGAGCCCGCACCCCCGTCGGCACCGCCCGCCGCCACCGGCGGGGTCGCGGCGGCGGCACGCCTGACGTTGATGGCGGCGCAGCTGTTCGCACCCGCGCTGGCGGCGGGCCTCGCGGTCGGCGCGGTGATCTGGTTCGTGGTCGACCGGTCGTCGTTCATCGCCGACGCCCACAACTACGCGGCCGTGGCGATGTTCGTCGCGATCATCGCGGTGGTCGTCCTCTACGCCTGCTATGCCACCGTTCACCGCTGCCGCTGCGGCGCCGATCGGCGCGGGGCCGCGCGGCGCTACGGCGTGATCGCCGCGGTGATGGTGGTGACCCTGCTCGCGATCGCGGTCCTGCACTGGAGCCTGCCGACCTGGAATCACTGGGTGCTCGGCGCCGAGTCGCTCCTGATCGGCGAGTTCGCCTGGTTCTGGGTCGTGCAGACCCGCGACCTGTGGTTCGGCCCGTACTGCGTGGAGGTTCCGGGTCCGCGGCGCGTGGTCCGGGAGCTCGCGACCCGACGCCCGCGGGCCGGGGCAGGCTAGCTGGCCTGCTCCAGCACGGCGTCGTGCAATCGCGGAACCCGGCCGCACGGGTGGTTGATCGCGAAGCGGTGCACCGGGAGGTCTCGAATCTGCGCACCGTCGGGCAGCCAGGAGGCCGCGCCGGCTCCCCGGGCGTGCGGACCGTGGATCACGGTCCACCCCAGCGCGCGTGCGGCGTCGGCGAAGACGACCACCACGGTGTCGCGGGCACCCATCTGATCGAGCACGGCCCCCACGGGCTGGTCGGGGTCGACCAACAGCACCACGGGTTCGACGCCGGACTCCCCTGCCTGCTCGCCGGCTTGCTCGCTGGCCCGTTCGACGACTCCGCGGAACTCGGCCTGGACGGCGCCCGGGGCCAGGATCGTCTGCAGCAGCATCCGGTCGGCGCCGAGGTCGCGATGCACCGTGCCGATCTGTTCGCGGACCCACATGCCGTTCACCCGCGCCTCGACGTATTCGACCACCGGCGGCAGCCCGTGTCGGTCGACTCCCAGCCGGGCGCAGAGCTGCGCGCGATACGACGAGCGGGCCTCGTCGAGGGTGGCCGCGGCTCCCGTGCACCCGCTGGGCAGCGCGCGGTAGCCGACGGCGGGGCTCTGCTGGGGGTCATAGCGGAAGACGATGTTCTCGGTACTCGTCATGACGACCGGACTCCTTTCGTCCTGCCTGATGTGGTTCTTCCTGATGCGGGGTGGCTATCGGAACTGGCGAGGGCCACCCGGCCGCTCCTGGGACCATTCCTGGGACCGTGTCCGGGGCCGTCCATGAGGTGATCGGGCCAGCAGGTGAAGTCCGCGGCCGCGCACCGTCAGGGTGACGCGGCGACCGGCGGGCAGGTACAACTCCACCCGGGTGCGGACCCGTTGGGACGCACGTTTCATCGGTGGGATACCTCCTTGGGCTGCAGCAGAACTGACAGCGTGAGAATCGCCAGACCGGCGACGGCGAGGGCCGCGCCGGCCGCGGCCGGGGCGGTGTAGCCGAATCCGGCGGCGATCACCAGGCCCCCGATCCATGCGCCGGAGGCGTTGGCGATGTTCAGTGCCGAGTGGTTCAACGCGGCGGCCAGGGTCTGCGCGTCGGCGGCCACATCCATCAGCCTGGTCTGCAGGGCCGGAGCAATGGCCGCACCGCCGGCGCCGATCGCGAACAGCAGCACCAGGGCCGAGACCGGATGGTGGGAGCCCACGACGAAGGCCACCAGCACCACGGCGAGGGTCCCGAGCGAGAGATAGAGCCCGCGCAGCACCGACCAGTCGGCCAACCGGCCGCCGACCAGGTTGCCCACCACCATGCCCAGGCCGAAGAGCATCAGGGCCACCGGCACCATCGCCACCGACAGCCCGGCGACGTCGGTCAGCGTGGTGGACACGTAGGTGTACACGGCGAACATGCCGCCGAAACCGACCATGCCGACGCCGAGGGCCAGCCAGACCTGGGGGCGCCGCAGCGCGCCCAGCTCGGTCAGCGGGCTGCTGGCGTGCAACGCGCTCAGCGGCGGCAGCCACACCGCGATCGCGGCCACGGTGGCCGCACCGATGAGGACCACCAGGATGAAGGCGGCACGCCAGCCCAGTCCCTGGCCCAGCCAGGACGCCAACGGCACCCCGAGCACGGTGGCCACCGTGAGACCGGTCATCACCTGCGCGACCGCCCGGGCCCGGTTGCCCGGGCCCAGCAGCCGCGCGGCGACCAGCGCGGCGACGCCGAAATACGCCCCGTGCGGCAGGCCCGCCAGGAAGCGGGCCGCCAGCAACGACCCGTAGGTCGGGGCCAGCACGGTGGCGACATTACCCAGCGTGAACAGGGCCATCAGCGCCAGCAACAGGGCCTTGCGCGGCCACCGGGCGGTCAGGGCCGCGATCGACGGTGCCCCGATGACGACCCCGAGTGCGTAGGCGGAGATCACGTGACCGGCGATCGGCTCGGAGACGTGCAGCCCGGCCGCGATCTGGGGCAGCAGCCCCATCGCCACGAACTCGTTGGTGCCGATCCCGAACCCGCCGAGCGCGAGACCGAGGATGGCCAGCCGGATGGCGGCCGGGTGCAGCGCCACCATGGCCAACGGCGTGGCCGTTTCATTCGCGCGCGCGGCGGTGGAAGTCACGGGGGTCGGCTTTCGGTTGTGCGGCCGCCGCGGCGGCCGCTGTTCTGAATGCTGTTCTGAATGCTGTGGTGAATCCCGGGTGTCCCGGGGTGCTCCTGGGTGTCCCTCGGATCAACACCGCCGTCGATTGTGCGGGTCCACCCCGACACCGGGACCACCTGGCTTCGATCAGGACCTGCCGCGCTGCAGTCACCCGTCAAACCAGAGCCTAGCGAGGCTTTGGGCACCCATCCAACCTACTTAGGTCTTTTTCCGACAAAAGTGAGAAGCCTTACAGCTGTTGCCTGACCTGACCTGGGCTTGTTTCAATGAAAAGATGCCCGTCATCCGGGGATCCAAGCCACCCTCGCCGCCCGCCACGGCCGGCGAGGTGTTCGGTCTGATCCGCCACGGGGTCGCGACCACCCGCTCCGAACTGCGCCGGGTCACCGGCCTGTCGCGCACGGCGGTGGCCGCGCGGGTGGCGGCGCTGGCCGATCACGGGCTGGTGGTGGAGCGCGAGGAGGGCATGTCCACCGGCGGCAGACCCCCCGCGGTGCTGCGGTTCAACGCCGAGGCGGGCGTCGTGCTGGCCGCCGCGATCGGCCGCAGCCGCACCCACCTCGCGGTGTGCAATCTGGCCGGCCAGGTGCATGCCCACGTCGATCTCGACCAGAGCGTCGCGGCCGGGCCCGACGACCTGATGCCGCATCTGGCCAAACAGCTGGAGGCACTGGCCGAGGAGAGCGGCCACGACAGCGCACCGGTGCTCGGCGTCGGGGTCAGCCTGCCCGGCACCGTGGACGTCGCCCGCGGAGCCAGCCTGGACTCGCCGGTGATGTCCGGTTGGGACGGCGTCGCGCTCGGGCCCTACTTCCGCGACATCACCACCGCCCCCGTTCTCGTCGACAACGACGCCAATGTGATGGCCCTCGCCGAACGCCACGGCCAGTTCCGCGGCGTCGACGATCTCCTTCTGCTCAAGGTCTCCACCGGCCTGGGCGCCGGAATCATCGCCGGCGGGGCGCTGCAGCGCGGTGCGATGGGCGCGGCCGGCGAGTTCGGCCACAACAAGACCCCGACCGCCACCGGGCTGACGTGCCGGTGCGGTGACGTCGGCTGCCTGGAGGCGGTCGCCGGAGGGTGGGCCCTGGTGCGCTCCCTGCGGGAGCAGGGCCGCGACGTCGGGCACGTGCGCGACGTGGTGGAACTGGCCAACCACGGCGACGCCGAGGCCCGCCGCCTCATCCGGGAGAGCGGACGCCACATCGGTGAGGTGATCGCCGCCGCCGTGAACCTGCTCAACCCGGCGATGATCATCGTGGGCGGCGACACCGCGCAGGCCTACGACATCCTGGTGGCCGGCCTGCGGGAGGCGCTGTATCGCAATGCCAGCGCGCTGGCGACCAGGGCACTGCAGGTCGTCCCGGCCACCGACGGCGACCGCTCGGCGGTGCTCGGCAGCGCGGCGCTGGTCCTCGACACCATCCTGGGCGCCGAGGCCATCGACGCCACGCTCGGCGCGCGCGCCTGACGCGCACCCGCGGCTCGCCAAGCGGCTGAGCCAGCTCGGCTCGTGCGGCCGCCCTCCAGGCCGAGTGGGCGCCACCCCAGACAGATCTCGACATCGCCAACGCACCCGATCGTCAAAATTTCAGATTTGATCAAATCTTGGCGTAGCCTCACACCGAGTCGACCAACCAGTTGTGGGGTGCCGGTACGGACCCCGCACTCCCGACGATCCGAGGACACCACGTATGGACCTGAGCTGGTCGGATGCCGATTCGGCGTTCCGCGACGAGGTACGGGCGTTTCTGGACGAGAAGCTGACCGCGGACCTGCGACAGGCGGGGAAGCTGATGACCAGCGTCTACGCCGAGCACGACGCCAGCATGGCCTGGCAGGCCATCCTGCACGAGCGCGGATGGGCCGCGCCGGCCTGGCCGGTCGAGTACGGCGGCACGGATTGGACGCTGACCCAGCACTACATCTTCAGCCGGGAATCGCAGCTGGCCGGGGCGCCGTCACTGTCGCCGATGGGCATCAGGATGGTCGCCCACGCGATCATCCGCTACGGCACCCAGGAGCAGAGGGATTTCTTCCTGCCGCGGATTCTGACCGGTGAGGTGTTCTTCTGTCAGGGCTACTCCGAACCGGAGTCGGGCTCCGATCTGGCCTCCCTGCAGATGGCCGCGCTCGACGACGGCGAAGACCTCGTCTGCACCGGCAGCAAGATCTGGACCACCCATGCCACCGAGGCCAACTGGATGTTCGCCCTCGTGCGCACCTCGCGCGGTCCGCGCAAGCAACAGGGCATCACCTTCGTGCTCATCGACATGTCCACCCCCGGCATCGAGATCCACCCGCTGGTGATGACCTCCGGGGAAGAGGTGCAGAACCAGGTGTTCTTCGACAACGTCCGGGTGCCCAAGAGCAACGTCATCGGTGAGATCGACGACGGGTGGACCGTGGCCAAGTACCTGCTGGAATTCGAGCGCGGCGGCGGGGCCACGGCCCCTGCCCTGCAGGTGATGGCCGACGAGATCGCCGAGGCGGCCGTAGGGCAGCCGGGCCCGGCGGGCGGCCGCCTCATCGACGACCCCGGCTTCGCCCACCGGCTGGCCGACGCCCGAATCCGCACCGAGGTGCTGGAGATCCTCGAGTTCCGCACCCTGGCCATCGTCGCCGAGGGCCGCAATCCCGGACCGGCGTCGTCGATGCTCAAGGTGCTCTCCACCGAACTGAGCCAGACGATCACCGAACTCGCGCTGGAGGCCGCCGGCCCCCGGGGCCGGGCCTACCAGCCGCACGCCACCCGCCCCGGCGGTCCGGTGGCCGAATTCGATCCGCCACCCGATGGCTACCTCTCCGGGCAGCCCTGGCAGGCGGTGGCGCCGCTGCGCTACTTCAACGACCGGGCCGGCTCGATCTATGCCGGCAGCAACGAGATCCAGCGCAACATCCTGGCCAAAGCAGCATTGGGGCTCTGAATGGACTTCACACTCACCGGCGAACAAGAGCTGCTGCGCGACGGGCTGACCAAGTTCCTCGCCACCCGCTACGAGCTGGGCAAGAGCCGCACCGCGGCCAAGACCGGCGCGGGCTGGCAGCCCGACATCTGGCGCTCCTTCGCCGACGAGCTGGGCATTCTCGGGGCCACGCTGCCCGAAAGCGCCGGCGGCCTCGGCGGCGGGCCCGTCGAGGTCATGGTGATCGCCGAGGCTCTGGGCCACGCGCTGGTCATCGAGCCCTACGTCGACACCGTGGTCATCTGTGGCGGTCTGCTCGCGCGCGCCGGCGGCGAACGGGCCACCGCGCTGCTCGAGCAGATCGCCGCCGGGACGGCGGTGGTCGCGCTGGCCTCGATGGAACCCGATTCGGGCGACAACATCACCGAGGTGACCACCACGGCCCGGCGCGACGGGCAGGACTGGGTGCTCGACGGGGCGAAGATCGCCGTGCCGGCCGCCCCGCTGGCCACCCACCTGATCATCACCGCGGCCACCGATGAGGGCATCTCCCTGTTCGTGATGGAGTGTGATTCGGCGGCTCCGCCCGCCGGGATGGTGGCCCACGGCTACCGCACCATCGACGATCGGCGCGCCGCCGACCTGGAGTTCACCGGCCTGCGGCTGCCCGCCGACGCGCTTCTCGGCGAGGCCGGACAGGCGTTGCCGTCGCTGACCCGGGCCCGCGACGAGGGCACCGCGGCGATCTGCTCCGAGGCCGTCGGCGCGATGCGCAAGGTCTTGTCCGACACCGTCGAATACAGCAAGCAGCGTCAGCAGTTCGGTACGCCGATCGGCAGTTTCCAGGTGCTGCAGCACCGCATGGTGGACATGTACATGGAGGTGGAGCAGGCGGTCGCGGCGGCCTACCTCGCCGTGCTGAACCTGGACGCCGACCCGGACGTGCGCGCACGCGCGGTCTCGGCCGCCAAGGCGACGGCGGGCCGAGCGGTTCGCTTCGTCGGCCAGAACGCGGTGCAGCTGCACGGCGGAATGGGCATGACCGAGGAACTCGCGATCGGCCACTACTTCAAGCGGCTCACCGCAATCCAGTACGAGTTCGGCTCCACCGCCCACCACCTGAGCCGATACGCCGAGCTCACCCGCCCCGCCGCGGCACGCTGACACACCCACAGCACCCGGACAGACGCCTACCATCGGACTCAGAGGCAACCTTCGCCGAGGGAGGGACAGGAAGGGGCCACCGTGCTCTGGGTCTTCGTTGTTGTGCTGGTGGGTGCGGTGTTCGCCGTGGCCTTTGCACTTCTGGGCGCCACCCGGCTGGTGATGGCGCCGCACCGGGCCGGGCTCACGGCCCGGCAACGCATCGCGCTGGTGGTCCTGGCGGTGATGGCCGTGGCAGCCGCCGCCTGGGTCGTCGACCAGTTCGGCTGGGGCGCCGCCGTCGCCCCGGTCCTGGTGTGGCTGGCCGCGTTCGCGCTTCTGCGCAACACGGCCCCGGTCCGGGAATCCGAGGCCGAGCAGTTCGGGCGCCTGGAGGAGGAGTTCGGCCCCGACGGGGCGCAGCAGCTCGTGCATGCCCGCGCCTGCGTGGAGGCCATCCGCGGCACCCGGGCCGCCGATGACGGCTGGCTCGGTGACCGAGCCGAGCTGGATTTCACCGGTGACCTCGACATGATCGCCGGTCACCTGCAACGGGCCCGAAGTCTGCAGCGCGTGATCGACGAGTCCGCGGCGCTGCCGCACGCCAGCGCCGACGATCTGCGGCTGCAACACGACGCCGAGCGCGCCGTCGCCCGGTTGCGCGACGAGGTCACCGAGCGGATCCAGGCGCTCGGTGACTGCGCGATCCAGGCCCAGCAGCTCGACGGCATGCTGGCCGCCGAACAGGAGCGCGACCGGCTGGCCGCGCGCCGCGACGACGTCCGCAGCCGGCTGAGTTCGCTGCTCTACGGCACCGAGGCCACCCCCGCCGCCCCGCCGTCACCGACGGCCGAGGCCATCAATGCCCGCGTCGCCGCGTTCCGGGAGCTCAAGGACGACCTGAAACTGCAACGCCGGCAGGGGGATCAGAGCTCCCGGAACGATGGAAGTCCGGGGCCCGACCTCCCCTCGGCCGGCTGACACCTCGCAGCCCAGGGCCTGCGCTCAGGACTGCGCGGCGGTCCAGTCGTAGGGCAGGAACTTCCCGTCGAAGGTGACCACCACCCGGTCGCCGGCCGGATGGGGCTTCCTGGCGACGTCGACGCTGAAGTTGATCGCGCTCATGATTCCGTCGCCGAACTCTTCGTGGATCAGCTCCTTGATCGCGCCTCCGTAGACCTGCAGCGCCTCGTAGAAACGGTAGATCGTCGGGTCGGTGGGCACCGCGGAGGGCAGGCCGCCCCGCATCGGCACGGCGGCCAGCACCGCGGCCGCTTCGGGCTCGAGCCCGAGCATCTCCACCAACACCGCGGCCTGTTCGGCCGGGATCGGCTGCTGCCCCAGGAGGGCCGAGGTGGTCCACACGACGGGGCGGTCCACGGCGTCGGCGAGCTGCTGCCAGGTCAGCCCCTTGGACAGCCGGGCGAGGACGATCTGTTCGGTGAGCTCTTCTCTGCGCATGACCCCATAGTGCCCATACCGATGTTTCGCCGGTATGACCCGACTGTGCAGCCACCCTGCCCCGCCCCGGTGCCGGACTACCCTCACGATCACCAGCGGTGCCGACCCGGAGGGACCCGCCAGTGATTCGCAGACCATGCTCACCGTGCTGACGGTCGAGCCCCTGGACTTCGGGGTCGGCAACCGGATGGCGAAACTGCTGCGGGGGTTCGCCACCCGGCCCGGGCACCGGCACACGCCGATCGACTATCCCGCGACGCTGTCGCGGTCATCGATCCCCAGGGGTGTCGACGCGCTGGCGCGACAGATCGCCGACGTCCCCGGCGACAAGGTCGTCCTGGCGCACTCGCAGGGCGCCCAGGTCGCCTCGGAGTGGCTGCGGGCCCACGCCGGCGCCCCGGGGGCGCCGCCGCCGGCCCGGCTCTGGTTCATCCTGACCGGCAACCCGCAGCGCCGCATCGGCGGCAGGGCACGCCGATCGGTCACCGGCGACCGGCTGCTCCCCACGCCCGACGACACCCAGTACCGGGTCTTCGACCTCGCCCGACGCTGGGACGGCTGGGCGAACTGGGACAACTACCCCGATGGCCCCAGCCGGCGGGCGCGTGCCCGGCTGATCCTGGGCATGACCGCCGATCACACCGACTACACCGACGTCGGCGTCGATGATCCGGCCAACCGCGTACGCGCGGTGGTCGGCAACACCGTCTACATCATCACTCCCTGAGATCACTCCCCCGAGATCGCTCCCCCGAGCCCAGGCACGGGCCCCGTGCGTCCCGGCGACCTGGGCAACATAGGATGCCCTAACATCACAGCGCACCGTCGGAACTGGAGCACACCACTCATGAGCAGCCAACCCACCGACGCCACCGGGCTTCGCGTCCTGGTCGTCGGGGCCTCCTCGGGAATCGGTCACGCGGTGGCCGTCTGCGCCGCCCGGCGCGGGGCCGACGTCGCCGTCGCCGCACGCCGCATCGACCTGCTGACCGAGCTCGCCGAGGAAATCGGCGGGCACGCCTTCGAACTCGACGTCGAGAACGCCGCCACCATCGAGCGGGTGGTGGATGCCGCCGCCGGGGCGCTCGGCGGGCTCGACGCGGTGGTGTTCACCAGCACCGTCGTGCCGTTCGCCCACATCGAGGACACCGACCTCGCAACCTGGCTGCACGCCTTCTCGGTGAACACCATCGGCGCCAACAACGTGCTGCGGGCCGCGCTGCCGCACCTGTCGGCCGACGGCGTGGTGCTCATCGCGTCCAGCCACGACGTCGGCCGGCCGCGTGCGGGCGTGGCCGCCTACGGCGCCAGCAAGGCCGCCCTCGACGAACTGCTGCACTCCTGGCGCAGTGAGCACCCCGACCTGTGCGTGCTGCGCGTGGGGATCGGGCCCACCAAGGACACCGAGATCCTGCGGGGCGCCGACCGCGACCTGCTCGCCCAGCTCTTCCGGTCCTGGGTCGAACACGGGCAGCTTCCCGCCCAGATGTCGGAGCTCGGCGATGTCGCCAACACCCTGGTCTCGCTGGTCACCATGGCCTACGCGAATCCCAGCGTCGTACCCGAGATCGTGCAGCTCGCGCCGCGGATCCGGGGCCTTGCCGGCGGCGCGGACCGACACGCCGTGGAGCCCACGCCGTAGAACCGGACCGCTGCACCGGCTACCGGCTACGGGTGCCGGGGCCCCATCATGCCGCCAGGACCCATCCGGTCCCTTATACACATCTGACCCTGTCGACGATACGCCCTTTGAAGCACCCGGTTGGCGCCGTCCAACATCAAAAAAACACAACCAGACTACTCTACGCACACCA
>NZ_NVQF01000075.1 GCF_002592005.1 Mycolicibacterium palauense
CCAGCGCAGATGCCGTTCGGCCACCGACTGCCAAGCACCGAACTGCTCGGGCAGATCACGCCACGGAGATCCGGTGCGATAACGCCAGATAATGCCTTCCAACGTGCGCCGATGATCATTCCAGGGACGACCGCGCCGCCGCCCCGAGGGCATCAACGGCTCGATCAACGACCACAAATCATCAGAAATCACATCAGCCCGGATCACCTGAACAGCATCAAGCACAACACCATTCACATTAAGCAGACACGCCCTAGACAAGAACCCGCGAGACCCTCCGCATTGGCCAGCGAGATTCAGGACCTGACCACCCTCTGGCCGCGGATTACTCTCCGCCAGGTATCCGACGACCAGCAGGGGAAGCTGCGGGAGGAACTCAATGGTTCGTCAGGCCTATGGGACTCAATCCAGACGACGTGCAAGTGATTGCGGCTCCGTAGTTCAGAGCACAACACACGCGCCCGATTTCGGTAACACGACTACCTCTTCGGTCACATCTCCGCATTTCTCCGGAGTGACTAGCGGCTGGGTGGCACCCGGATAACATTCGACACATGTCGAACCAGCCTTATGGCTCACCGTCCTCCGCGCCCTGGCCGCCCTATGGTCCGCCACCGGGACCTCGGGCACCGCGCTGGCTGCTCGTAGTCGTCGCAATTTCGACCCTTGCCGGTGTCGCGGGATTGGTGTTCGGCGTATTGGGGTTCGCCCGCTCAGGTTCGAGTTCAGGTGGCGAGCAGCAGTATTCGACAACGGAAGTAGCGGCCGCGAAGAGCGCGGTCTGCGATGCCTTCGCGGCTGCCACCAATATGATCTCGGTCGACAAAGGGCGTGCCGCGAATTTTCCCCCCGGGACACCCGAGAACCTGCCAGTGCGAGTCAATACGCGACTTGGACTCGAAGTCGCGTCGAACTACGTCCGGTCGACGCTGGACGACAACCCGCCAACACCGACTGACATCGCAATGAAGATCAAACAGCTATCGAATCTCTGGCACCTTGTCACCATTGAACAGATCGCCAACGCCGATGACGCGAAGCTGGATGCCGCATATGACGAGTCCACAAGGTTGTGGAAAGAGATCGCGGACGCCTGCAAATGACGCGCATTCCGTTCGCCGTGCACCACCATGGATAGCATTCGCCCATGACGAACCAGCCGCATAGTCCACCACCGTCAGCGCCCTGGCCTCCCTACGGTCCGCCGCCTGGGCCTCGGGTACCGCACTGGCTGCTGGCAGTTGTGGCGGTGGCGACTGTCGTTGGCGTGGCGGGCTTAGCGTTTGGGGCACTGGGGTTCGCGCGCTCAGGTTCGAATTCAACCGGTGAGTCGGGGGCCCAGGACAGTCAGTCTGAGACTGCCGCCCACTACACGCCGAAACAAGTCAGCAATGCGAAGCGTGAACTTTGCGAGGTGCACCTCAGCATCGCGAATGCCTTCGCGCTTCAGGACAAACGCCGGGATATGTACCCACCCAGCGACCCGATATATATCCATCAATTCTATTGAATTCGAGGATTCTTTTTTCGACAAGTGCAGAACGCCTCCAACTCGCACTATCCGAAAATCCCGCCGCGCCCAAAGGCATCGCCGATCCGACCATGCGGATTGCATCGGCCTGGACACAGATCGTCATCGATCAAATTGGCGAATTGCCGACCAGTCAAATCGATCGAAAGATCAAGGATACCGCGGACCTGTGGAATCCACTTCTAGACGACTACAAGTAAGTTGCCGCCCTGCGTTAGGAAAGGCCAGCTACTTCGCAATCGCGATCAGCGCCCCCGGCCGCAGCCACTGCATGATCTTCACCAGCGTGGCGTCGTCGATGGCCACACAGCCGGCCGTGGCACCACCGTCGGTCGTGTGTACGAAGAAGGCCCCGCCCTTGCCGGGGATGCGCTCTTTGTTGACTCCCATCACGACAGCGTGGGCGTACTGCGGGATGTCGAGGTTCTCGGTGCCGTCGGACAGGGACGTGCTGAACGGGCATTCGTTCTTCTTGCACACCTGCATGGTGTTGTAGGTCGGGCTCTTCATGTCGCCGTCCCACCAGTGATCCGGCGTCACCTGGACATACTGCAGTCCGCTGCCGGGGTTGGGTTGCGTGCCGAAGGCGAAGTCGAGGGTGTAGATCCCCATCGGGGTCATCATCGAGCCGTCGTAGTGATTCGGGGACATGCCCTTGGCGCCGATCTTCGCCGGGATCCCGGAGCCGACCGGCTGCCAGCCCGACGTCGTGCGCTGCCAGACGTCCATCTTGGCGTCCGAACCACCGGTACCCACGACTGAGATCACCTGGGTGGCGTTACCGACACGGTTGGCGAACCAGGGGACATTCTCGGCGCTGCTGGGTACGGCCAAGACAAGGGTGAGCACCGCCGAGCAGGCAGCAAGGACCACCATGCTCACGAGTCGGCGCATCACCCAATGGTCTGAGGAGCCTCGCCGACGGTCAAGTCAAGGTTTGGACACGATCTCTGCGGCTACGAGATGCTGCGGTTGTACAACAAGTGCTTAGCCTGCCCTGACTGCGACGACCTAGGACTTGCGAGTTCGACCGGTCGCCTCGGGTGAATAGCGCAATGGCGAACGGAAGATACCATCGGCATATGTCGAATCATCCGTACGGCATGGTGCCGCCCGGACAACAGCCCTGGGCGCAACCGAGTTCGCTGACATCGCGCGGAACCTCAAGATGGCCAGTCTCCGTGGTCGGCGCGCTCGCGGTTCTGGCGTTGGCCATCGCAGTCGTCGCGCTTTTCCGGCCGTCGCCTTCGCCCAACACCGATTTATTGACGTATAGCGCCGATCAAATTGAAAATGCAAACCAAGAGATGTGTGACGCACATAAAAAGGTGTCAGATACATTCGCAATAAACGATAAACGCGCTGCGGCATACCCTCCCGGAGATCCGAACTATCTAATAGTTGGCCTGAACTCTCGAATACTCTTACTCACCGGCGCGGACTACCTACTCTTTGTACTCGATCAGAATCCCGCCACCTCAAAGGACATGGCCGAAGGAACACGTCGGCTAGCATCAATGTGGATGAATATTGTTCTTGACCAGATTGCAGATACCCCTCTAGAGGATATCAACAAGAGTTTCGACCAGACCAAAGATATCTGGAAACCGATACTGGACGGTTGTTGATCGTGGATCTTCCACCCGGAGAGTGGTCGTTTCTGCTCGTAGGACCACAGTGGCCCAGCCTCACGTCGGTCGAGGCACTGCGCGGTGCGAGCAGTAACCGAAAAGCGATTTATACCGGATTCGACGAATACTCCAGAATTCTCCAGTCAATTCGAAATGGACCATTGGCCGAACTATCTGGCGCAACGGCCGACGCGGCGCGAGAAGCCTTCACGCTGGGTGAAAAGGTCGCAAACGAGTTCGCCGCCAAAAACGAGACAAAAGGCACTTCGTATTCCAACTCGGTGAATCATACGAACAGCCTTCGGGAGCAGCTAACTCACATATCGAACAACGGGAACCAGAAGATCCACGATATTCTGGCGTCCAACAAGGCCAACGCGGTCAAGGCTGCGATGATCACGACTGCTATTCTTGACGCTCAATCACAGGCAAACTCGGCGATGGCGACCCAGATCGAAAACGTTCGTGGCGAAATACAAAAGGTTCTACACGCTTCGGGGATTGATGCATCTGCTACCGAATTCGCGTCTTCGAACGGCAAGAGTTTTCCGTCTGCGCAGGTTACACAGAGCCGCGAGAATGTTAACGCACAAGTAGATTCAATGCTCCAAGCGACTGATTCAACAGGCGGTACGTCCGTTCCGTCGGAACAACCCATCGCTGCACCAGGCGACCCGGCCCCGTCACCCGCCGGCTCAATAGCTGGAACAACGACACCGGAACCACCAGATGTCGAGACACCTGAAACGGGCGCAGAGCCGGTCGGTGTGCTTTCTGGCACCCCTGGCAGCACAGGGCCACCAGCCACCCAGCCAGAGGGCAGTGCCGGCCCCATCGGCCCAACAACGGTTACGAGCGCTACACCGCCACCGGCTAAGCCAACCCCGGCAGGAACTGTCGGGGCGCCTGCGGTCGGCAACGGTGGCGTCCCCGGCTCCGTCACCCCCACTGGACCTGGGGGCGTCCCTGCAAACGCTGGGGCCTCGGCTACCGCCACAAGCTCGGCGGCGGGACCTCCGATTCCACCCGGAATCCAGGGCACACCCACACCGTCGTCCCAGGGCCCCTCATTACCTCCGGAAGCGCTAACCCCGAAGGGCCTAGCTGAGAACTTCAATCGGGGCATGGATTCTGGCGCACCATTCGCTAATCCCGGCGGCGTCACCAACGCGCCTCAGACGTACACGCCGGGAACCAACCCATTGACTGCGCCCTATTCAGGAGGATCTACGGCGCCTTCCAGCGGAGCTGGAACCGTGGCGGACATGGCCCACTCGTCAACTCAGCCAGCGCCGACAACACCGACTTCGTCAGCGCCGACCGCTTCGCCGACATCGGCTACGCCAACCACAACTCCAGGCCCCACCGGGAGTGCGCTGTCGGCTGGGCCCACGAGCCAGGGACCACTCCCCGCCTACGGTGCCGACCTCCGCCCGCCGACCGCAACCTCACCGGCCGCACCGGGGCCCGCCAGTTCCGCACCATCGTCGGCCCCGCCACCCACGAACCCCGCAGGATCGCAGCCAGGAAACCCCGCTGCGCAAACACCCCTCGTCAGATCGACAGGTGGCCCTATTCCGGGGCAGCCGGCCTCAGCAACCGGAACCGGAAGCGGTGCTCTAACAGCGACTACCGCGGGCGCGGTTGCGGGCGCCCTCTCGGCTCAAGCTGTTGCCCAAGAACGCCTCAAGCTACTCCTGGATTTCGTCGCCATCCAGGAGCCCAACCTCAACTGGGCGATCGGGGATAAGACGGATGGCACGACGTTACTGGTAACTGACCTTGCATCCGGCTGGATTCCGCCCCACGTCGATATCCCTACTGGCGTCAACCTCTTGCCCCCGGCCGACCGCCGCAACGACATCCTTACGTTGCTCGGCGAGACTAGCGCAATGGCGGCCTATGAACCGGTCCACTACATCCCCGATGCCGATGGGCTCGGCGAAGTGACCACTTCCATTCGCGCCCGCGACACCGACGAAGTAGGCGATCTCAGATGGGAGCTGGCTCAAGCGACCAACTGGCGGGACGGGCTCCCACGAATCGCTCATACCCTCGCCAAAGCCGCTTTGGCCGGTAGCGGGATCCTTGAAGTTGAGAAGGAGCAATTGCGTGGACTCCTTCAGTCAGCCGCAGACGACGTGCTCGACACATACCCCGATGAAGTCGATGCCGGCCGTGTTGGTAACTGGCAACTCCTAGCAACGATTAGCGCCCTTGCAGCAGGCGAAAAGACGAACGCACATTATCATTTCGCCTGGTTCGAAGCCCTAACCCTCACAAGCCAAGGCGCGGAGGCCCCATGAGCGACATCAGCGTGCTGATTGCAGAGATCCAGCACTATCTTCAAGCCATAGGCCAGAATGTCTCTGCGCCCATGATCTCCTCCGACATGGTCATCACAGGAACCAGCCCGCTCGAACAGGCATTGGCCATTTTGAACCTTGCCGCCAATGCAAGCGATCCGCAGGACAACACCACCGCCACCACTCAGCAGGCAGAACGCAGCGCCGGTCTCAGCGGTGCCGCCGCCGGGTTCGCTGCCAACGAAGAACAGTCGGCAGCCCAGCTTGGCCAGGTCGCCGGCGAAGGCGGACAGCAGGTTGCCCAGCAGGGCGCCGACCAGGCTTCGCAGATGGCCCAACAGATTCC
The DNA here is from genome assembly GCF_002592005.1 of Mycolicibacterium palauense. Lineage (GTDB taxonomy): Bacteria > Actinomycetota > Actinomycetes > Mycobacteriales > Mycobacteriaceae > Mycobacterium > Mycobacterium palauense. The sequence continues at coordinate 5,815 of NZ_NVQF01000075.1, forward strand.
GCAGATGATCTCCGGACTCGCGGGCGGCATCGCCGGAGCCCTCGGCGGCGCCATGCAACCGTTGATGCAGATCCCGCAGCAGTTGGGACAGGCAGCGCAGGGGCTCATGCAGACGGGCATGGGCGCCATGCAGCAGATGGGCGGCACGCTGGCGGCCGAACCGATCGACCAGGCAGCACTTGATGCCGCCGGATTGGACCCTTACGGAGCCGATTTAGGTGAAGGCGCCGGGGGTGGTGGCGGATCCGCCGGCGGTGGGGGTGGCGGCACTTCACCGAGCGCGATGCTCGGCCCACCCGCCACTCCGATCGGGGGCACTGTGCCGACGGCGGGCCGCGCCGCGGCGCTGGCGGTCGCGCCGGCCGCAGCGGCTCAGACCACCGCCCCCATGATGGGCGGTGGCGGCATGGGCATGATTCCCCCCGGCATGATGCACGGCCTGGCCGGTCAGGGCGGTGGAGAAGGCAAGGACGCCAAGACCGACACGAAACGCGTCGTCCCACCGACTGTGAGGAACGGCGCGCCGATCCAGGGGCGCCTCACCGTGCCTCCGACTCCCCCTGTCACCAAGAACGAGAACAAGACCGACGATGAGGTGAAGCCCATCGCCACACGGCGGATCATCGTGCCGGGGCCGAAGTCGGATGGGCCCGACAAGTCGGGAACCTGAGGTGTGTACCCCCGCCGGATGCTATTCCGGTGCCACCCAGGCCGTCAGCTACGGCGGCTCCGAACCACCGAGTTCGGTCGGCCATCACCCGCCGCGATGAGGCGAAAGTCGTTCATGATCATCACCGCCACTGTGGCGGTACTGATCACAGCGAGCGCAATAGTATTGCTGGTCCTTGCCAGAGGGGCAGATGACTCGTGTCGGAGTGCTCGCGCGATGATCGACTACAACAACGAGTTCAACCACCGGATGGCCACCGCAACCGGCTTTGACAATCCCGACCCACCCGCCGGCGACGACTACGCGGAGTGGGCGGACCACCTCGGCCAACTCGCAGAGGCCATCACTCAGCCAGCACTATCCGATCACGCTCATCGCGCAGCGGACCTCGCACATCAGGCGTCGGCGATTGCGAGTCGCAGCCTCGCTGAAAGCCCTCCGAGCCCAGGCAAACAACCAGATTGGGTCGCGGACTACGCAAGAATTGACCAATCTTTCCGCGACGAACTTGAGGCATTGGACACTGCTTGTCCTACCTGACTGCTGATTTCGATTCCCTCCACAATCACCGCCGTCACCGCCATCCGCGCGATCCCTGTGAACCCACTCCTGGAGGTGATGACGACTAGCGAGACACCGACGATCAGGAGCGTGACCAGTGCAATCTTGCCCAACAGAATCTGCATCGGCGCCCCGTCGACATTTGTGGTGTCGCGGGGAAACAGCACGTCCTGTCAGGTTGGTGAATGCGCCGCCACGGTGACTTGTATCCATCCGTGCGGTGAGCGAGTATCTCGTTTAGCTGGTCGGGGTTCGTGGAGGTGCAGGGTGGGAGCTAAGCCTCAATGACGTGCGCGAGTGGGAACCTGCCTCGATCACCGAGGTATCCGAAGCGTTGGGCACAAGACTGAGAGCGCCATGACCACTACTGACTATCGCTTCGCCCCGTCTGTCGCAGCCCCATCTGGAATCCTGGGCGGGCTACTCGCCGCGTTGGCCGCCGTCGGTTGGGAGTTCGTGTGGCCCGCTATCGCCGTGCTGTTCGTCTGCGGGCTCATCGTTTTCGCGACCATGCGCCGCAGAGGCGGCGAACCTCGGCTCTGGCGACCTGTGCTGGCGACGTCGTTCACGACCGTCAGCGCGGTCGCGGCAGTGTGGGGCCTAGTCAGCGGGGCGGCGGTATGACCAGCTACCGGCCGGACTGGCTTTGGCAGACGCTGGGCCTGATGGCCGGTGTTGTCCCGGCAATCTTCGCCGCGTATGCCTTCGTCGTCGGCATCGTCCTCTACGCCGCCGTCGCCGGGCTGCTGATGCTCATCCCGAGGATTCGTCCCTTCGCCTACGGGATGCTGTGCTCGCTGTTGATCCTCCCCGGCATCACCCTCGGCCTCCTCTAGGGTTCAGCCCGACGACGAGCCCAGTGGGACGCAGCAACTGCCACGGGGTGACTTGTATCCGTCCGCGCGGTGAGCAAGTATCTCGGTAGCTGTTCCGGTTTCGTGGAGGTGCAGGGTGGGGCTAAGCCTCAATGACGTGCGCGAGTGGGACCCTGCCTCAATCACCGCAGTATCCGACGCCGCCACCAGCCGCGCCTCCGACACCCGTTCGGTGTCCGACGCCTTGGGCACCGAGATCGACTCGGTGACCTGGGAGGGCTTCGCCGCCGACGCAGCGCGCAAGAAGATGTCGGCGATCCGCGACGACCTCAACAGCCACGCCGCCGAGTGTGAGCACGTCGGCCAAGTCACCGCGCACTCCGCGGACATGCTGCGCCAGGTCCGGTCCAACCTGCAGAACATCGCCGACTACGCCGCGGCCAACGACCTGCACATCGACTACGCCACCGGCGAAGTCTCGTTCGACGCACCCCCAGGCATGACACAGGCCGAAATCGATCGCAAGGTCCAGCAGGCCCACGAAGTCAGCCAAAAGCTCGATGAAGTGGTCGAAGACGCCGGAAAAGTCGACGACTACCTCGCCGACGGACTCGACAACAAGATCGGTGGGTCCGACGACAGCCAAGGCGACGACCCGGCGGGCGCGCTCGGCGATGACGAAGCCGCCAAGAGCGAGGACGACAAGAAGAAGAACGACATAGACCAGGCAGAGGCCGTCGGCGCCGCCGACGGCGAATCCCTGTCCGACGGCCAACTTGACGCGGACGAATCACAACGCCTGTCCGAAGCCACCGACCTGAGCCCCGAGGAGAAGGCGGCGCTCGACAGTGGGGATCTCGGCATCTCGCCCGAACGCATGGCGTACCTCACCGGACTGTCACATTCCCTCGACGACAAGTCACCGGCCGAGATTCGGGCCATCCTGGAGCGGCTGCCGACGAATGAAGCCCGCGCTGTCTCCGACGCCCTACACCTGGTGGGCAGCGACCGAATCCACACCGACGTCGTCGACCCGAACATCAAGCCCGGGGAGCACGGCTACGTGCCGGCGACCGGCGGCAAGGAAAACCTGCCGCAGAGCATTCAGGACATCTTCGACGCCCCCCTGCGCAATGACCCCAGCGGCGAATGGATCACCAACCCCGATGGGTCCCGCACATGGATGCCGCCGGACTACAACAAGCCCTACAAATACCTCGACGAGTACCGTGACATCGCCAAGATCGCCCAATACGGATATCCGGACCTGCAACGCGGCAGCGCGCTCAACGTTGGAATGCTGGCCGAATCGCAAGAACTCCTGCGCGACTTCCAGAGCGACGTGTGGCCCAACTACGACAATGACTGGGGCCACCAGAACCTCGACCCCACGCTGCAAGAGCTCCTCGTCACCGCATCGAATGATCCGGTTGCCGTCCACGACGCAGTCGCCGCCGTCAACGGCAACCCACCGAATAACCAGTTCATCAGCGATCTGTACCGTCATGACTGGGCCGACGACGGGACCGCGGCCGGCTCGCTTTTCCCCAACGTCACCGACACATCCGTGCGTGCCGGTGAGACGATGCACGCCTTCGACGCCTACGCGGGCCAGCACTACCAAGAATTGCTCAACATGGCGGGCACCCAGTCGTTGGGCGAGGTCAATCCCGAGCTGGTGCACGCGCTTGGAGCCGCAAACGTTCCCTACATCGACGACATGGCCGGCTACAACCTCGACGGCACCAGCGGCTTTGATCCGCTCGACACCGGAGCGAACGCCAACAACATGCGTGGCCTCTTCGCCGTCATCGACTCCGACGAGGCTGCGGGCGATCACTTCAACCAGGCTGCTGCCAACGTCGCCAAGGCGTATGTAGCCGACTACTCCCAAGGCCTTGCCCACGGAGAGATCCCCAACGGGGAAGCTCTCCAGGCCGCCGGCAAGCTACAGGGCTCGATGGACATGGGCGAGTACATTCATCAACTCGACTCCGGCAAGGACAAGTACGAAGCGTCTTATGCCGCGTGGGAGAAGAACGCTGAGTGGTTCGACGCCGCCCACGACACTGCCGAGGCGATACCGCGACTGCAGGAAGCCGTCAATATCTATGACGCCTTGCCCGGTGATCCGCTGCGTGACTTGTTTGTTGGCGATCCTCCAACTCCCGGCACAATGACACCGATGCAGCTACGTGATATGGACGACATGACGAAAACGATCGCGAGCTATCTGGTTCACGAGAAGGTCGGCGACCTGACCCTCCTAGGTGACGACATAGTGAACGGCGAGCTCGTTGGGGATCCCAACCAGCGGTATGTCGAGAACTATCTATCCGAGATCACAGGCCACAACGAGTTCCCCTACTTGAAGTGGTCCAACGCCTATCAGGCTTCGATCTACGTATCTGAGGGCGAGTTCGACCAGATCAAGCCACCGGAGCGGCGAACGAAATGACACCGCCTACCATGCAGCGTCGTACGGGTACCCGAGTGACGTCGGTTGCAGCTGCCCTGATAGTTCTCATCGCGGCGTGCAGTTCCGCACCCTCCCCGCAGCCGACCTCGCCGGCCCAGCAAACCACGACACAGGAGAAATGGCCAGATGCTTTGAGCGACTTCCGTTTCCAGTGGTCTGCTGAACCAGATATCAACCTGACTTCCGGAGAGCCGGTACCAGTTCGTGCCTACCTGGAATCATGGCTGCTCGTCCGGTATACCAACAATCTCGACGCGGCCTATCCTGGATATGTCCGCGCCACCCCTCCATCCGTCGATGCTGGGGCCGCGGACGTGTTGGAGATCCCATACCAAATCCGCGACATCCGAGGCCTTCGCGCTGCCCGACGTTACTTCGAACCAGGCCAACGCATCTCCGGCAATGAGGAGCTGCATATACTCCATCTGGATCCGCTTGCCGCAGGATTCCGGGCTATAGTCTGCGACGCTACCTACCACGTCTATCGGCAAGCACAAGGCTCGACAGACTTCGTTCCGCTCATGTTCGAGCCAGGACTACCTCCCGGCGATGCACAGAACATGACTGTTCGGCGGATCGATTTCAGTAACCGCGACCCCCGTAGCGGGACTACCAACCCCGCCTCCCCCGCAGAGCCACAGGAAGGTCCGCTACCCGAACCCCGCACCGACGTCTTCGGCCCTTGGTTTGTGACGGGAGCCGAGGAGTTCGCCAGCTGGGACAGCGCTGACCTTGCCAGCGATCAAAGCGGGAGTTCAGGTTCGACGCAATCTCTGAAAGAGGCTCAGGCCGCCGAGAACGCCTTGCGTCAGCAATGCCTCGACCGCTATCCACTCGACGCTGCGGATCGCGACATGCGCGGCAAGACGGTCCTTACCACCGCCCCACCCGTAGAGCCCGCGGTTCCCGGCTGGCCGGAATAGCCGGCGCCGAAGAAAGCAAGCAACGTGAGAGCAGCAGACATAGGGTTCCGCCGCTGCGCATTCGTCGCGGGAGTTATTGCCGTCTCGGCATGCAGCAATAGCCCAGCTCCACAAGATAATCCAACGACGACAGTTGAGACTATCCCGTGGACAGGCCTCGCGGCACAAGACTCCGCAGTGTGGAGCGCGGGGCCAGGTATCGACCTCCTCAGCCAGCCGGCGGTCGCCGTCCGCGCCTACGTGGAGTCCCGCTTCCTCGTCAACGCCAATGCAGACATCGCTTTCGCGTACCCCGGCTTCGAGGCTGCCGTCCCGCCGGACTCGCTGACAGGACCCACGAGCACTCAACAGCGAAGAACATTCAGCCCGTCTCCGGCACCCCATCCCATCGTCGGCACGCAGCGCTACCACCTTCTGCGCACCGTTTCAAACCCGCCGAACCGTCAGACCACCGCCATCGTCTGTGACTACAGCTCGTACACCAGCGCCTACGATTTCGGCGACGGCAACTTCGGTTACCCCAACACCGAGCCGGTCGACCCCGTCGACGGTGTCCGCGTTCTGTGGATAGCCCTACAGCAGGTGCCGGGCGGCACCGAGCTGCCACCTCAAGCCGGGCCGGCACGGTCACCGAAGACCGACGTCTTCGACGGATGGCACATTGTCGGACTCCTGACCAGCCACGCAGGCACCGGCAAGCTCGACTACCCCGACGAATGGCCCACCCAGATCGCCGACGGCCAACTCTGCAGCGACGCCGCCCCCGACCCACCCGACCGCCGCCGGTTCCTACGCGCCGGCGTGCATCCCCGCTCGGACTACCCGACATTGCCGCCCTACCCCGGCTGGCCCGACACCAACCTCATCGGCTGATTCCGGCAGCGCCCAAAGTCACCCCAGGTGTCACCTCAACATCCACGGCGATGCCGTCATCACCGCCATCTTCGCGATACTAGTGAGCCCATTCCGGAAGAGGTGTGTTCGCAGCCTGACCGAAGACCATGTGTTCGTAGTTGCCAGGCTAGCCGAACCTACAGCGGTCCGATGGCGTGAGCCACTGCGATCCCCACACCAATTACTGCCACGGACAATGGAATCGACCACCAGGCGAGCAGCAGACCACGGCCGATCTCGGCCAGTGCACAGCCACGCCGCCGGAGGAACACCGCGACGGCGAGGTCGCTGACCAGGACGGCCAGAATCCATTCGTAGTACCGGAAAGTCCCGACGAAGAGGATCGTCACCGCCAACAGCAACAGCAGAATATTGGCTAGCTCAGCCGCGAAGCCCTTCACGCCCGCCAGCGGCGCCGAAACCGCTGCATCGTCGATAGACAAAGACCCCGCCCTCAGATCAACGCCAGCGCCGCGAACGCCACGCCACCGGCCAGCACGACCATACCGCCGCCTAGTACGGCCATGCCGAGCCCGGCCACACGCGACGTTTCCGAGCGCATCAGCACCTCCGCAACGCCCGCCGAACCGAGGCAGACCGCCAGCGCTGATACCAAGATCAGCATCGCTTCATTCTCCTGACTGTCGAAGACCGCCAGCTTCCCAAGAACCCACAGCACCAACAGCATCACGCCGAGCACTACCGGCACGGCGAGCGGCGCGGACCACATTGCGGCGTTCCAGAATCGGGCGTCTCTGCTACTCACACCCCGAATCGCTGCTCTACTCAAACCTGGGTTCCTGACGTCGGTGGGGCGGGGACGACTGGCGGTTCCGACACCGAGCCGAACTCCGTCGAGGGCTTGGGCGGCCCGGGCACATCGTATTCATCGTTCCGCTCGTTGAACGGCCGGAAGGCCTCACCGCCAAGTCCGATGTCGTGGTGGAACGGCAGATTCGCCGCCGGCCCCCAAGAGCGGCCGGATTGGGCGGGATCGATCAAGACCGTGCGGGTATGGCCGTCGGGATAGTCCTGGTAAACCTCCATCGACGGATAGTCGGTTCGCGTCCCGTCGACGCGCACACCCCCGGCCTGCGGCGTGAAAACCAGGTCGCCGTTGACCGTCCAAGCGTTGTCGCCGAGCGGCCCAGGCGGATTCTTCGAGATCCCCGGCGCGAACGGATTGGCAGCGTCGTACTGGATGCGCACCGATCCGTCCGGCGCCTGCCACACCCGTCCCTCGGGGGATCCCACTTTGACCTGTCCAGGCCCGCCCTCGGGGTTGAGTTCCACAGAGGGGTTCTGCCGCATCACCACGATCCCGTTCTCGTAGTCGATATACGTTGTCACCTTCGTGTTTTCGGGGTCGAAGTTTGGGTCGGCCGTTCGATTGTTGCCGAAATCGCGTTTGAAGGGACCGCTGATGACATCACGCTGTTCGATGAACTGGGACACCCGAACCAATCCTTGACCCGGCACCGGCCGAATCCGGACAACCCGTATCTCCGGAGGGACACCCTGATAGATCGGGTCGAAACTCTCCGGGTTCAACGCATCGGCAGTCGCCCAATCGATATCGCTGCTCGGTGGCCGTCCGAACATCTCCTCGAACGCCTCGGCCGACGCACGCTTGCGCTCGTCGCCGCCACCGGTCACGAATTGCGGGCCGTCCGTGCCGTCCGCGTCGTCCTCGGGTCCGCCCGCGATCGGGTTGTCCAGACCGCGAGCCAGGTGGTCGTCAATGGCGTCCGCGTCTTCGAGTACGTCCCGGAGCTTTCTGCTCACCAGCTGTGCTTGCTGCAATTTCTGCGTGGTCTGTGCCGGTGTCATGCCTGGCTTCTCGTCAAACCAGACATCACCGCTGCCATAGTCGATGTGCAGATCGTTGGCCGCGGCGTAGGACGCGACGTTGGCGAGGTTGAACTTGACCTGGGTCAGCATTGCGGCGGACTGAGCCGTGAGCTTGCTGACGAATTCACATTCGGCGGCATGACGGGCCAGGTCTGACCGAATGGACGTCATGCGTGCCCTGGCCGCGTCGGCTGCGTGCCCCTGCCAATTCACGGCTGTGAGCTCCGCGCCAAGGGCCCTTGATGACCAGCGAGTCTCGGCCGCGCGGACGCTGGCCGCTGTGGAGACCTCCGAAATCGACCCCGGGTCCCATTCTCGCACGTCGACGAGGCTCAACCCCATTTCAGCTCTCCCAGCGCCCACACGAACTCCCTGGCCAGCAACCTACAGCGATCCCGCGCCCGGACAAGTCACCCCGGCCCGGCACGCCCCGCGCGCCCGCTACGTTGGAGCCCATGCGCACCCTCCCCTGGCAACGCACCAAAGGCATCCACCAGATCACCCAGGGGCTGGGGACGCTGGACCGCGAGGTCTTCGAGGCCGTCGCCGATTCCCCCACGCCGCTGCTGGACACGGTGATGCCGCCGCTGACCAGGGCCGCCGACCACTCCAAGCTGTGGTTCGTCCTCGCCGCCGCGCTGGCCGCCTCGGGCAACCCCAAGGCCACCCGCGGCGCCGCCCGCGGTGTGCTCACCCTGGCCGCCACCAGCCTGCTCACCAACCAGCTGGCCAAACGCATCTGGAGGCGCCCCCGTCCCAACCGCACCTCGGTGCCGCTGCCCCGCCAGATCCGCCGCTTCCCCACCTCCAACTCGCTGCCCTCGGGCCACTCGGCCAGCGCCGCCGCGTTCGCCGTCGGTGTCGGCCTGGAGAGCCCGCCGCTGGGCTTCGGGCTGGCCCTGCTGGCCGGCCTGGTGGGGCTGTCCCGGGTGGCGACGGGCGCGCACTACCCGGGTGACGTCATCGCCGGGTTCGGCATCGGCGCGGGCATGGCCGTGCTCGGCGGACGCCTGGTCCCCCCGGTCGTCGAGGCGACCCTGCCGGCCACCGAACCGCTGGTCGTCGACACCCCCGAACGACCCACCGGGCGCGGCGTGGTGCTGGTGGTCAATCCGGCCTCGGGCAGCGGCACCGGCGCCCGGGTGATCGACGAGGTCCACGCCGCGCTTCCCGACGCCGAGATCGTCGAGCTCGGCCCCGACGACGACCCGGGCGCCGAGCTGCGTGACGCCGCCGGGCGCGCCGAGGTGCTGGCGGTCGGCGGCGGCGACGGCACCGTCTCGGCGGCCGCGGCGGTGGCGGTGGATGCGGGCCTGCCACTGGCGGTGTTCCCGGGCGGCACCTTCAACCACTTCGCCAAGGACATCGGCTGCGACACCGTCGCCAAGACCGTCGCCGCCATCCGCGACGGCGAGGTGTCCTGTGTGGACCTGGTGCGCCTCAACGAGACGCACATGATCATCAACACCGCCAGCATCGGCGCCTACCCGATGTTCGTGCAGACCCGGGAGAAGTACGAGCACCGTATCGGCAAGCCGCTGGCGGGCCTCTACGCCATGCTGCACACCCTGCGCCGCGGCCAGCCGGTGCGCATCCGCTACGACAACAAGACGGTGCGGACCTCGCTGTTCTTCCTCGGCAACTCGGTCTACCTGCCTACCGGATTCGCGCCGTCCCGGCGCACCAGGATGGACGACGGACAGCTCGACGTCCGTTTCCTGGAACTCGGCCGCAGGTTCGCCCGCATCCGCATCCTGGTGTCGCTGGCGCTCGGCCGGCTGCAGCGCAGCCCGCTGTATCACGAGCTGCAGGTACCGCAGTTCGCCTTCACCGTCCCCGACGGCCCGACCGCGGTGGCCCGTGACGGCGAGGTCGGCGAGGAACTCGACTCGGTGAGCTTCACCTCGCTGTACCGGGCGCTACCGGTGTTCCGGCCTCGTCCGTGACCGCCGGGACCGGCGGAACCAGCCGCAGGCACAGCAGGTAGTACAGGTAGCCCAGAGCCCATCCGGCGACCACGTCCGACGGGTGGTGCACGTTGAGCGCGACCCGCCCCACCCCGATCGCCAGCACCACCACCGCCCCCAGCATCATCAGCGGTATCCGCCAGCGTGGCCCCACCATCGGCAGGAACACGGTCAACAGCGCCAGCACGCTGACCATCACGCCCAGCGCGTGCCCGGACGGAAACGACGACCCGTAGGCGAAGACCATCTCGGTGGCCGGGCGCGGGCGGTCGGCCAGCCGCTTGGCCACCTCGGTGACCAGGCCGCTGAGCTCCACGCTGATCACCAGGAACAGCGCCGGCTGCAGACGCCGCCGCACCAGCAGCACGACGATCACCACCAGCGCCACGATCCGGAACACCATGGGGCCCAACACGGTGCAGAACAGATGCCAGCCCGTCACCCAGGCCGACGACCCCGCCGCCAGGTTGTCGAAGAAGTTCAGCCACCAGGTGTCGACGGCGCTCAGCCACGCCCAGTTGGCCACATAGCCGATCCACATCGCCGCATACACCACGACGGCCAGTACCGCCAAGGTCGTGAGAACAGTGGCGCGCCGGGGCATCCACCACAGGTACCACACCGCTATTGACTCTCCAGTCAACGCACAGGTTTTCGGCCGGAACATCGTTGTGACAGTGGCGAAACACACCACACCTACCTTCGCGCCATGACCCAGGACGTCAACGACGATTCGGTGCCCGACCAGCGTCTCCTCGACGAGGCGGATCTGGACACGCTGACCGCCACCAAGGAGACGCTGGAGGACTACACGCTGCGCTTCGCCCCGCGCAGCTACCGCAAGTGGTCGACCCGGGTGGTGGGCATCTCCGCGCTCGGTGGCATCGCCTACCTGGCCGACTTCGCGATCGGCGCCAACATCGGCATCGCCTACGGCACCACGAATGCGTTGTGGGGCATCGCGATCTTCGCGGTCGTCATCTTCGCCACCGGGTTCCCGCTGGCCTACTACGCCGCCCGGTACAACATCGACCTGGACCTGATCACCCGCGGCAGCGGCTTCGGCTACTACGGCTCGGTGGTCACCAACGTCATCTTCGCGACGTTCACCTTCATCTTCTTCGCGCTCGAGGGCTCGATCATGGCCCAGGGCCTACAGCTGGGCCTGGGTATCCCGCTGCCGATCGGCTACGCCGCCTCCACACTGATCATCTTCCCGCTGGTCATCTACGGCATGAAGGTGCTCTCCACGCTGCAGGTGTGGACGACGCCGCTGTGGCTGGTGCTGATGGTGCTGCCGTTCGCCTACCTGGTGATCAGCCACCCGGAGTCGGTCAACGCGTTCTTCGCCTACCAGGGCGAGCAGGGCAACGGGGCGACGAACCTGGGTTCGATCCTGCTGGCCGCCGGGGTGTGCCTGTCGCTGATCGCCCAGATCGCCGAGCAGATCGACTATCTGCGCTTCATGCCACCCCGCACGCCGGAGAACTCGCGCAGCTGGTGGACGTGGATGATCCTGGCCGGGCCCGGCTGGGTGATCTTCGGCGCGGCCAAGCAGATCATCGGCCTGTTCCTGGCTGTGTACGTGATCGCCAACGTGGTCGACGGGGCCGGCATCGCCAACCAGCCGGTGCACCAGTTCCTGGAGATCTACCAGAACTTCCTGCCGCCCTGGCTGGCGATGACGCTGGCCGTGGTGCTGGTGGTGATCAGCCAGATCAAGATCAACGTCACCAACGCCTATTCCGGCTCGCTGGCCTGGACGAACTCCTACACCCGGATCACCAAGCACTACCCGGGGCGGCTGGTGTTCCTGGGGGTGAACCTGCTGATCGCGCTGGCGCTGATGGAAGCCAACATGTTCGACTTCCTCAACACCATCCTGGGTTTCTACGCCAACTGCGGTATGGCGTGGGTGGTGGTCGTGGCCTCCGACATCGTGTTCAACAAGTACCTGCTGAAGATCTCGCCGATGAAGCCGGAGTTCCGCCGCGGCATGCTCTACGCCATCAACCCGGTCGGGTTCGGGTCCATGCTGATCGCGGCGGGGGTGTCCATCGTGGCGTTCTTCGGCGGGCTGGGCCCGGCGATCCGACCCTACTCCCCGCTGGTGGCGATCGTGCTGGGGCTGGTGCTGCCGCCGATCCTCGCGGTGGCCACCAAGGGGAGGTACTACCTGCGCCGCACCGACGACGGCATCGACCTGCCGATGTACGACGAGCTGGGCAACCCGTCCGGCGAACACCTCAAATGCCATGTCTGCCATCATGATTTCGAGCGACCCGACATGCTCAGGTGTCAGACGCACGATGCGTTCGTCTGCTCGCTGTGCCTGAGCACCGACAAGGTGGCCGACCACGTCCTGCCGGCGCAGATCTAGAATGGCGGCGGATCCAGGTCGGGGTCGTAGCGCCGCCGCTCCTCGAGCAGCAGCTGGTAGTTGATCCCGCGCTCGTAGGCTTTGCGGGCCGCACGGTCCTGCTCGCGGGTGCGCTGCCTGGTGGGCATCATCAGCCCGCGCCCCGCCGCAACGGGTACGGCCTTCGGGATCACCAGCTTCCCCGTCGGGGCGGCGAGCTGCGGAAACAGCAGCGCACCAAGCGGTTCGGTGGTGTACACGTGCCCGGTCGGGGCAGTCCACCGGATCGACCCGTCGGGCAGCTGTTCGTCACGCCACCCACCCGGACCGACCACGAAGGTCTTCAGCAGGTGATGGTGACGGCAGTACAGCTTGCAGTTCGACGCGTGCGTGGGGCCCAGCGGGTACGGTGCGGTGTGGTCGATGTCGCAGACGTCGACCGGGGCGTCACAGCCGGGGAACCGGCAGGTCAGGTCCCGGTACCGGACGAACGCGGCCAGCGCCGCCGACGGGCGGTAACCCGCCTCCGCAGCGACCTCGCCGGGGTGGGTCAGCGTGCGGAACCGGGTACTGGCCTTGCGGGTGAGGTCGCGCAGCGTCTCCTCGTCGAGGAAACCGAAGCCCGGGATGTAACCCGGCCCCACCGCCTTCTCCTGCGCATCGGCCTGGGCCAGCAGGTGGATCACCACGTTGGTCCCCGTGGCGGCGTCGTCACCGGCGGCCGGACAGTCCGGTTGCCCGCACTCGCACTCCAGCCGCGAGGACCCCGCGGCCAGCGCACCGGTGGCGTCCGCGCGGCGCTGCTCCTTGGTACGGGGATCGTTGGGGCACACCGTGTCGGCGAGCTCGTTGAGCCGGGCGTCGATCGCCAGCGCGTCGGGTGCCCGCAGCGTGCCCCACAGCTCGGCCAGCCCGTCCTGGTCGCGGCCCACGCCGACGCAACGTTCCTGGGCGGCCTTCTTCGGAACCCGCTTCGCGAGCCGGTCGACGGTCAGGACCCAGTAGTCGATGTGGTCGTTGAGCTTGGCGTCGGAGTACTTGTTCCACCGGCCCACCCGCTTGGCCAGCAGCGCGTCGACCCGGGCGGCGTCCTCATCGGAGTCGATCAGGTTGGTGCGCGAGACGATCGCGTCCACCACCCGGTAGCTGGTGTCCCCCGCGGCGAACACCGCCGCCACCCGGGGCAGCCGCTCGGCCAGCGCGGTGGCCACCCGGAGCAGTCCCGAGGCCCGGCCCCGGGTGATCCGCAGTGCCGCGCTGAGTTCGGCGGCGACCTGATCCCAGATGTCGATCTGCCACAGGCCGCGCAGCTCGTCCTCGTCGGGTGGCTGCTGTGCGAGCCGGCGACAGTAGAGCTCGTTGACCGCGGCCAGTTTCCGCGCCATGGTGGCCGACTCGAACCGTGCGGCCGCGCAGACGGCGTCGACCAGGTCCGCATCCGAGCCCGACATCACCGCCTCGACCGTCGGTAAGTCATCCACTTCGAACATAATTGCGATTCTATGTGCCGCCTCCGACAAAATCAGACAAAATCGGGTGACGAAACCGGGTGCCAGAATCTGGGTGTGGACACCTACTGGAACCACAACACCGCCTACCACCCGTGGCTGGTCAGGATCGCCGCCCGGCACCGCGGCGACGTCCTCGACGTCGGCTGCGGGGACGGTCTGCTGGTGCAGCGGCTCGCACCGGTGTCGGCGACGGTGACCGGCATCGACCCGGACGGTGCCGCCGTCGACGCGGCCCGGCGCCGCGCCATCGAGAACGCCGACCTACACCCGGTCACCTTCGACGCATTCACCGCCCCCGACAACAGCTTCGACGTCATCACCTTCGTGGCCAGCCTGCACCACCAGCCGCTGCGGGACGCGCTGACCCACGCCCGCTCGCTCCTGCGGCCCGGCGGGGAACTGGCCGTCGTCGGCCTGTCCGCCACCAGGTCCGTCGCGGACTGGGCCTGGGCCCTGGCCTGCACCCCCGCCGCGCTGGCCGGATCCCGGCTGCACCGCGAGACCCCGGACATCGGCGTCGCCCTGGCCGACCCCGTCGAGAATCTCGCCGGGATCCGCCGCATCGCCCGCGACGTCCTGCCCGGCGCGACGATCCGCCGCGGTCTCTACTACCGGTACCGGCTGCTCTGGCGGAACCGGTAGCTCAGGAACCGACCCGGGCCACCACGAAGATCCGCCGGAACGGGAAGAACGTGCGGCCGTCCGAACCGGCCGGGTAGGCCTCGGCCAGCAGCGGACGGATCTCCGCACGGTAGCGCTGCCACAGCTCCCCCGGCAGCGCCGTCTCGATCTCGGTCAGCGCGGTGCCGGTGATCCAGTCCAGCACCGGATCCTCGCCGTGCAGCTCGTGCACGTAGGTGGTCTCCCAGGCATCGACCGTGCAGCCGGCCGCGGTCAGCGCCTCGGCGTAGCGCACCGGCGCCTGCACGGCCTCCCCGCCGCGGATGTGCACCCCCGCCAGCGCCGCCGCGAAGTCCGGGCGCCCGGCCACCTCGCGCACCGCCCGGTGCGACGGCGCATCGAAGTTGCCCGGCACCTGCATCGCGATCCACGCACCCGCGGGCAGCTCCCCCGCCCAGCGCACCATCAGCTCCAGATGCCCGGGCACCCACTGCAACACCGCGTTGGTGACCACCACGTCGGTGTCCGGGCGCGGGCGCCACGAGCCCACCTCCCCCACCGCCGCGTCCAGCCCCCGGGCCCGCGCCGCCTCGACCATCTCCGGGGAACTGTCCACCGCCTCGATCACCGCGCCGGGCCAGCGCTGCGCCAGCGTCACGGTCAGGTTTCCCGGCCCGCACCCCAGGTCGGCCACCCGCCGCGGCGCGTCCGCCCCGACCCGCGCCAGCAGGTCGAAGAACGGCCGCCCGCGGTGGTCGGAGAAGGCCAGATAGACGTCCGGATTCCACATGCTGTCATCCTCTATGACAATGGACGCGACACAACAGGTCCGGCGGATCTGGCAGGAGCTGCAGCTACCCGGCATCATCGACGTGCACACCCACTTCATGCCCAAACGAGTCATGGACAAGGTGTGGCAGTACTTCGACTCCCAGGGGCCGCTGATCGGGCGCAACTGGCCCATCACCTACCGCACCGACGAGCAGGAGCGCGTGCACACACTGCGCCGCTTCGGGGTGCGGGCGTTCACGTCGCTGGTGTATCCGCACAAACCGCAGATGGCCGAGTGGCTCAACGCCTGGGCCGCCCAGTTCGCCGTCTACACCCCCGACTGCCTGCGCACCGCCACGTTCTTCCCCGAACCCGGGGCACCCGGCTACGTCGCCGACGCCATCGCCGGCGGCACCCGCGTCTTCAAGGCGCACCTGCAGGTCGGCGGCTACGACCCCAACGACCCCTTGCTCGACGAGGTGTGGGGCGCCCTCGAGGCCGCCGGGGTCCCGGTGATCATCCACTGCGGCTCCGGGCCGGTGCCGGGCACGCACACCGGACCGGACCCGGTGCGACGGCTGCTGCGCCGCTTCCCCCGCCTGACACTGATCATCGCCCACCTCGGCATGCCCGAGTACACCGAGTTCCTCGACCTGACCGAGGCGCATGAGAACGTCGCACTGGACACCACGATGGCGCTGACCGGGTTCATCGAGGAGGCGATGCCCTTCCCGGCCGCCCAACGGCCGCGGCTGCTCGACCTGGGTGAACGCATCCTGTTCGGCAGCGATTTCCCCAACATCCCCTACCGCTACGCCGAGGCCATGCGCGCGCTGACCGACGTCGAGGGGGCGAACGACGCCTGGCTGCGCAATGTCTTCTACGACAACGCCGCGCGATTGTTCGGTCTGGAGCACAGCCGGTCGGTTAGCATCGGCGACGGTGACCGCTCCGTATGATCCCCCGATCCCGGTACCCGACGTTCCCGGCGCCGACGCCGGGGCCCGTGGGCTGCCGAGCCGCTCCGAGCTGACCGCCGCGCAGCGGGCGATCGTCGACGCCTCGGTGGTCGCCGACATCGGACTGCGCACCGCGATCGCCTCGCTGGTCGGCGCGGCCATGCTGCCGCCGGTGCTGACCGGCATCTTCCGCGGCCGCGACCTGCACCGCGAACGCACCAACCTGGCCTTCTACGCCGACCTGGCCTCCGAACGCAACGCCGACCGGTCCTTTCCCGCGCCGACGGTCCCGCCGCGGGTGGCCACCCGCCCGGCCGACCCGCTGGCGACCTGGATCGCCAAGGGCTCGGTGGAGCACATCAGCTTCTCCAGCAGCTTCCGCCCGGTCAACCCCGGCATGCGCGGGCTGTGGCGGCGGCTGGAACGCAACAACACCGTGCACGCCCAGCACTGGCGCCACGACGACGGACCGCGGCCCACCCTGTGCGTCATCCACGGGTTCCTGGGCTCGGCCTACCTGTTCAACGGGCTGTTCTTCTCGCTGCCGTGGTTCTTCCGCAGCGGCTACGACATCCTGCTCTACACGCTGCCGTTCCACGGCCGCCGCGCCGAGAAGTACTCCCCGTTCAGCGGGTACGGGATCTTCGCCTACGGCATGGCCGGCTTCGCCGAGGCGATGGGCCAGGCCATCCACGACTTCCGTTCCGTGCTGGACTATCTGGAGCACACCGGGGTGCGCAGGATGGCGCTGACGGGGCTGTCGCTGGGCGGCTACACGTCCGCGCTGATCGCCTCGGCCGACCACCGCCTGCAGGCGGTCATCCCGAACGTGCCCGTGGTGCAGCCCGAGGCGCTGTTCGACGAGTGGTTCCCGGCCAACAAACTGGTCAAGGTGGGCCGGATGGCCGGCGGGATCAGCGCCGAGGAGTCCGCCGCCGCCTCGGCGTACCACTCACCGCTGAACTACACCCCACGGGTACCCAAGGACCGCCGGCTGATCATCACCGGCCTCGGCGACCGGCTGGCCCCGCCCGAGCAGGCGGTCGCGCTGTGGGAGCACTGGGACCGCTGTGCGCTGCACTGGTTCCCGGGCAACCACATCCTGCACGTCAGTCAGCCCGAATACCTACGGCGGATGACCCGGTTCCTGCGCCCGGTCATGTTCTGAGCCGGGCCGACGACCGCGGGTCCAGTACCGCCAGCGCCTCGGCCTGCCGGCCCCGCTGCACCACCAGCCCGGGCGCCGGCACCGCGGCCCCGGGCGCATCGGCCGAACGCACCGCGCAGGCCACCGCCACCCGCGGTGCGCGCGTCGGCCCGCTGAATTCGGTTGCGGTCCACACTTCTTCGGACGCCTCGGTCAACACCTCCGCGGGTCGGACCGCGCCGGCCGCACGGTAGGCGGTGACGAAACCGGAGGTCCCGTCTGCGACGGTCGACCAGCGCTGCCGGGCCTGCGGCCCCAGCAGATCCGGCACGTCCAGATCGGACGTGCTCACCGACCAGCCCTGTTCGCGCAGTTCGTCGGCGAGCCGGCGCAGCGCGATCTCGGTGGTCTCGCGCAGCGGGATTGCCGCCGAGCGTGCCCGCAACGCCGCCAGATTCTGCGCCGCCGAGACCGTCAGGCTCACCCAGGTGGTGCTGCGCTGCGGGGTGACCCTGCTGGTGATCCGCACTGTGTCACACCGGATTCCGTACCTGTCCAGATAAGCCACGACCGTGTCCTCGGGCAGTTCCGCGCCGTCGGTGTCCACCCGCAGCACCGCGGTGGCGCGGGCGTCGGTGCCGGTACCGTCGCCTCCCTGCGTCCGCGGTTCGCGGTGGCGCAGCAGGGCCAGTCGCCGGCGCACCAGGGTGCTCAGATGCATGCCCCGCCACCACGCCAGGGCCAGCACCGTCACCGCGGCCGCCACGCCCAGCGCCCACCGACCGGTGGTGGTGGGCCACGGGTAGGCCATGGCCGCGGGCACGATCACCAACAGCACCAGCGTGATCCGGCCCGGGCCGGGCCACACGACTCTCATTCGGAGGTTTCCTTTCGTCGGTGCGCCGCGAACGCCGCCGCGATGACGGCCAGCACCAGCACCGCGGTGCCCGTCACGGCGACGACCAGCGGGGTGCGATCGCGCGGGGGACTCGGATCCGGCGCGGCGATCCTCGCCGGATCACCGGGCCCGTCGGCCGGGGGCAGGCGCCAGGTCAGCGCGGCGACGGGATCCAGCGTGCCGGCACCCACCACGTTCGACGGCGCCTGGGCCCCGGAGTGCGCGGTCGCGGTCAGCCGCTCGATCACCTGCCGGGCCGTCAGCTCGGGAAACCGGCTGCGTACCAGGGCCGCAACGCCGGAGACGTAGGCGGCGGCGTAGCTGGTGCCGTCCAGCGAGATCAGCCTGCGCTGGCCGCCGACCTCGGCGGGCAACGCGTCGGCCAGCGCGCCGTCACCGGCGTTGCTCACCGACAGCACCCGCTCCCCGGGGGCGGCGATCCCCAGCCACGGCCCGGCCATGCTGAACGACGACGGCTGCCCCGTCGGGGTCAGCGACCCGACCGAGAGCACATAGGGCTGCCACCACGAGGGTGTCGACACCGAGGACACGCCCGCCCAGTTGCGCGGGTCCTCCCCCGGGGTGCCGAGCGGATTCGACTGGCAGGCAGCACCGCCGGCCAGGCCCGCCGGTCCGGTGTTGCCGGCGGCGGCCACCACGACGACGTCCTTGTCCTCGACGGCGTAGCGCAGCGCCGCGCCCAGCTCGGTCTGGTCGACGGTGTTGTCGGCGGGCAGGCACGTCACCGTCGAGATGTTGATGACGCGGGCGCCGAGGTCGGCGGCGCGGACGACGGCGCGCGCCAGCGCGGCCACCTCGACGGCGGCGCGCTGGTCGGCCCCGTTCTCGCCGGGGGTCCGCGGGGCGTACATCGCCGAGGTCTGCCGGAGCGAGATCAGTTGCGCGCCGGGTGCCACCCCGGAGAATCCGTCGTCGCCGGGCTGCCCGGCGATGATCCCCGCGATCGCCGTGCCGTGTCCGTCGCAGTCGACGAGCCCGCCGGTGTCGGCGACGTAGTCGCCGCCGGGCCGCACCTCGGGCAGCCGCGGCCCCGGGGTGACCCCGGTGTCGATGACCGCGACGATCTGCCCCTCACCGCGGGTGAACCGCCACGCCCCGGACAGGTCGAGCATCCGCTGATTCGCCGGCACCGCCGCGACGTCGGTGTCCGGCATCAGCGCGGTGGTCAGGCATTCCCCTCGCTGCGCCATCGGCACCGCCGGGCCGGTGCTGCCGGCCGGGGGCTGCGCGGCGGGGTCGAGCACCGGCGGGCTGATCGCCCAGGCCGCCGGCGCCGACGAGGCCACCAGGCCGATCGCCACGCCGGCCGCCAGACCCCGCGCCACCAGACGGATCATCGATTGAGGACCCAGGTGAAGATCCCGACCAGGTAGGCCATCACGGGGATCAGCGAGGCATCCACCCCGGTGGCCAGGAAGCCCACCACCCGGCGCATCGGCAGTGAGTAACTCTCCGGTTCGGCCAGGGTCGGGTTGGCCGCCACGACCACCCACACGACGGTCAGCGCCGCGAGCACCCCGAGCACCACCAGGGCGGCCACCGCGCGCTGCTGCACCCCGAACACCACCAGCAGGCTCAGACCGACCAGGTAGGGCTGGGCCAGCAGCCAGGCCTTGCACGCCGAGGTGTCCCACACCCGCGCCCGCAGCACCGCCGCCGCCGAGGTCGCCACCACCACGTACCAGCCCCAGCCGCCCGGGTTCCCGGCGCCCACAGCGAGCGCACCCAGCGTCGCCAGCACCACCGCACCGGCGATGAACCCGCTCTGGTGTGCCTCGCTGAGCCGCACCCGCCGCGGCAGGTCGGCCAGCACCCGCGCGTCGGGCGCCGACGGGGCGGGGTCGCCCGGCGCCGGGATCACCGGCAGCGGGAAACGCGCCCACATCGCCGAGAGCTGCGCGGCCTGCACCGTCACCAGCAGCGCCGCCACGATCAGCACACAGCCCAGCGTCACCAGCGGCAGGCTCCACACGGTGGCCAGCACGGCGGCCAGCAGCAGCCCGCCGCCCACCACCGCGGTGGCGGTGAAAACGCTCAACTCCCAGGGCCATTCGCCCCGGCCCAGCATCATCACGATCAGCGACCAGGCCGTCACCCCCGCCGCGGCCAACAGCAGCTGCGGGGCACCGAACCCACCGGGCACCGCCAGCCCGAACGCCGCGGCGATCGGCGCCAACGCCAGCACCGACAGTTCGGCGGCCGCGCGCGCGGAGCGGGCCCGCAGCAACAGCGCCGCCACCACCGTCAGCACCGCGACCGCGCTCACCGCGTACAGGCCGGCCGGGTCGCCGGTGCGCACCCGGTGCCAGACGGCCAATCCGGTGGCGGCGGCTAGCACCGTCACCACCGCGGCGCGCGCCCCGAGGCGCACCTGGCCGACACCCCACGGTCGCCGCCGTGCCTCGGAGAAGATCACCGCCGCGTCGGCGATGTCCTCCACGATGCCGGGGGCGGCCGGTCCGGCCGGAACGGGTTGCAGGGCCAGCAGATCGCCGTCGACCACGCCGACGGTGTCCAGGCTGGCGTCCAGGCTGAACGGCGCGCCGCCGACCGGGGCCAGGCTGAGCCGGTGCGGTGCCCGCTCGTCGTCGGCGTCCTGGCTGCGGGCCAGCCGGCGTACCGCCGGCAGGATCTCGCGCAGCGGCAGTTCGGCGGGCAGGGCCATCTCGGTCATCCGGCCCTCGGCGACGACCGCGACACGCACGATCGGCAGGACCGGGGTGCCCAGTGTCTCAGTCATGGTTCTCAGTCATGGGTTGTGTGTGCTTCTCTCTCAGATGTGTTGTCGGGCCGGGCTGGCGAACCATTGCCCGCCCGGCAGGGTTGCGGTGAGGTTCGTCAGGGCCAGCGCGACCGCGAACGGGGTCCCGGGCTCGAACGTCGACACCCACTGGCCGTCGAAGGCCCGCGACGGGCTGACCAGTACCCGGCCGGCGTCGGTGTCGACGACCGCGACGCCGACCTCGCTGGTGTGCCGGCGTCCGTCGCGGCGCCCGCCGGCGACGATCTCGACGTAGGAGCGCCGCCCCCCGAACACCGAACGCACCACGGACCGTGCCGATTCGGGCACCCCGAGGTAGTCGAGCACCCCGTCGAGGTCGGCGCCGGCGCGCAGCCGCTCGTCGGCGCGGGCGCCCGCCCGCGCCGGCAGGGCGAACCCGTCGAACCGGGCGGGTACAGCCCCACGCAGGCCGGCCGTAACGATCGGCACCAGATCGTGCGGTTCGGCGACGTCCATGGCGGTCAGGGTGATCAGCTGCGCGTTGCGCAGTGCCACCACGGTGGTGTCGCCGCGCCGGGCGACCACCCCGCGCAGCAGCTCGGGGCCCGCCGGACCGCCGTTGACGAACCGCAGTTCCAGCCAGCGGTCGGGGAAGCAGACCACCCGGATCCACTCGGCCACCGCGGGATCGACCCGGTCGCGCTCGCCGTCGAGCAGGCCGAGCCCGGTGAGCACCTCGCTCTGCCGGGCGTCGTGGGCACGGCGCTGGGCGTCGTCGCGGTAGGGCGCGGTGATGGCCAGCACCCAGGGAAAGGTGCCGGCCCCCAACCGGTCCGCCAGGTGATAGGCCGCGTCGACGGTCAGCTCGACAGCGTTCGGGCCGGCGTTCGGTGCGGGCACCGGCTCAGCCCCACTTGGCGCCCTGGGCCGCGTCACGGGCCTGCATCGACAGGGTGTTGGACTCGTGGGTCATCGAGATCGCCCGGTAGGCGCGCACCAGGTCCTCCATGGCGGTGTTCCACTGGGCCTGCCAGGCCTGGTAGGTCATGCCGGTGTCGCCCTGCCAGGCGTTCTGCAGGGCCGACTGCTCGGTGGCGATGTCCGCGCCGACGGCCTGCAGGGTGCCCGCGTGGCCGGCCATATCCGAGGCGTGCCCGAGCATCGCCGGGTAGTTGTACATGATCTGGGACATCAGAAACCTCCGTAGGTGGACGCGGCGGCGGAATCCTCGGCCACGTAGGTGGCGCCGGCCTCGCCGAGGTTGGCCTGGGCGATGTCCAGCAGCGAGTTCACCTTGGCGGCGGCCTCCACGAACCGGGCGTGCGCGGCCTGGAACGCGGCCGAGCTTTCGCCCATGTGGAAGGCCTGCGCGCCCAGGGCGGCCTGCTCGGCCGAGGCGATGGTGCTGCGCATCAACGCGGCCTTGGCGCCGAACGCCGACTCCGAGGCGACGATCTGCGGAATGTGTGCGTCGAGAAGACTCATCGGTGATCCTCCAATCACTGGGTGGGAGAGCGGTTGTCGAGCGGACTAGCGGGAATTCTCAGGTGGGTCCTCCTCCCAGGTCCGCGGCAGCATCGGGCTTCTGGGACCGTCGCCGAACCCGTCGCCGGGCAGGGTGGTCAGGCCGGCCGCGTCGGCGGTGGACGTCGACGTGGACGTCGATGAGGTCTTCGACGTGGTCTTCGGGGTGGTGCCGGTGAATCCCCCGGAGCGGCCCAGCGGCCCCGCCCCGGACGACGACGCCTGCGTGGTCGGGGGCTCGTCCTGCGGCGGGGGTTCGGGATCGTCGTCGAGGGTCATGTACTCGTCGCGGTAGCCGCGGTCGGTGGCCGCGGCACCGCGGCGGCGCCGCGCCTTGCGTTTCTCCCGGGTCCGGGCCAGCGCAGCCGCCGATGCGGCCGCGGCGATGTCGGCGGCCGGGGCGGGCACACCGGAGCGGTCGGTCAGCGTGGGCCCCACCCCCTCGTCGGGCGGGTCGACGCGCACCGCGTAGCCGAAGGCCTCGGTTCCGGCGGCCGGCGGCGGGGGCGACGCCGGGGCC
>NZ_NVQF01000076.1 GCF_002592005.1 Mycolicibacterium palauense
GACCTAACAAAAACGACACCAAAAACTGGCATCAAAAAACCACACCCCAACACGGGGAGTCAGAGCATGGCAAAAAAACAACAAACAAAAACCACCAAACACACTATTGAGTTCTCAAACAACACGCACTGATCGTGTTTTTGCCCGTTTCGGGGCAACCCTGCCAGCTTAATACACATCCGGCTGGGAAGTCAAGCTCCGGTTCCGGCCAATTTTCGGGCTCTGGCCGTTGTCCCGGAGGACTGTTGCTACGAGCTTACCCTCTCGATCGCCGCACCCAAAACCGCCAGGTTCTCGACGAACAGCGGGTAGCCCCGATCGATGTGAAAAACGTCGTGGACCTCGGTTTCTCCGTCGGCGACCAGACCCGCGAGCACCAGGCCCGCGCCGGCCCGGATGTCCGAGGACCACACCGGAGCGCTGGAAAGCTGCGGAAGCCCACGCACCACGGCGTGGTGCCCGTCGGTCCGCGCATCGGCCCCCAGCCGGATCATCTCCTCGACGAAGCGGAACCGCGCCTCGAAGACGTTCTCGGTGATCATCGAGGTCCCGTCGGCGATCGCCGCCAGCCCGATCGCCATCGGCTGCAGGTCGGTCGGAAATCCCGGGAACGGCAACGTGGCGACGTTGACCGCCTTCGGGCGCTCGTACTGCACGACCCGGAAACCGTCGTCGGTCTGGGTCACCGTCGCTCCCACGTCGTGCAGTTTGTGCAGGACCAACTGCAGGTGGGCGGGATCCACTCCGGTGACCGAGATGTCGCCACGCGTCATCGCCGCGGCGATCCCCCAGGTCGCGGCGACGATCCGATCACCGATCACGCGGTGTTCGGTCGGATACAGCCGCGGCACGCCGGTGATGGTCATCGTCGACGAGCCCCCGCCCTCGACCTGTGCGCCCATCTGGTTGAGCATCGTGCACAGGTCCACCACGTCGGGCTCGCGCGCGGCGTTGTGGATGACCGTCACCCCGTCGGCCAGTACCGCGGCCATCAGGATGTTCTCCGTGGCACCCACCGACGGGAACTCCAATTGGATCTCGGCGCCGTGCAGCGAATCCGCCTCCGCCACCACGCACCCGTGCTCGATGTTGCAGGTGGCACCGAGCTGGCGCAGACCCGACTGGTGCATGTCCAGCGGCCGTGACCCGATCGCGTCGCCACCGGGCAGGGCCACCTTGGCGCGGCGGCACCGTCCGACCAACGGCCCCAGCACACACACCGAGGCGCGGAACTGCCGGACCGCGGCGAAGTCCGCGTCGTACTTGGGCTCGTCGGGGGAGGTGATGCGCACCACGTCGCCGTCGAGCTCGACCGTGGCGCCCAGACCACGCAGCACCTCGGCCATCAGCGGCACATCGAGGATGTCCGGACAGTTGGTGATGGTGGTGGTCCCCTCGGCAAGCAGACTCGCGGCCATCAGCTTCAACACGCTGTTCTTCGCGCCCCCGACGGCAACCTCGCCCGATAACCGGTTCCCGCCGGTCACCAGGAATCGCTCGCTCACCCGCGCAAGTTTAATGAGCGCGGCAGGCGGTGTCAGTTTCCCGGGCAGTCTCGCCGAATCTGTGTCCCTGGGACCCGGGTACGGTTTCACCATGGCAGTGCACCTGACACGCATTTACACCCGAACCGGCGACGACGGCACCACAGGGTTGAGCGACTTCTCCCGGGTGCCCAAGAACGACGCGCGGCTGGTCGCCTACGCCGACTGCGACGAGGCCAACGCGGCCATCGGAACGGCCATCGCGCTGGGGCAACCCGACGAGCGGCTGGCCACGGTCCTGCTGCAGATCCAGAACGACCTGTTCGATGCCGGCGCGGACCTGTCCACACCGGTGGTGGAGAACCCCGAGTATCCGCCGCTGCGAATCGGTCAGGACTACATCGACCGGCTGGAACGCTGGTGTGACGAGTTCAACGAGAACCTTCCGAAGCTGAACTCGTTCGTGCTGCCCGGGGGCACCGCGCTGTCGGCGCTGCTGCATGTCGCGCGCACCGTGGCCCGCCGGGCCGAACGCTCGGCGTGGCTGGCCCTGGAGACCCATCCCGGCTCGGTCAGCGTGCTGCCGGCCAAATATCTCAACCGGTTGTCGGATCTGCTGTTCATCCTGTCGCGGGTGGCCAACCCCGGCGGCGACGTGCTCTGGCAGCCCGGCGGACCCGAAGCCGACCGGCCAGAGAGCTAGATGCGCCGCCGCGACCGCGGATTCGGCCGCGATTCCAGCCAGGACAGGAACGCCGTCAGCGCACCGCGGTCCAGGGCCAGCTCGTAGCCGCAGCGCCGGTCCGGCCGCGGCAGGCCGGCGTCGCGCAACTCCAGGATGACGATCTGCTCGGTCATGATGTCGAATTCGTCGCCGCGCGGCGCCCGGCGCGACACGATGTCGATCCCCCGCCGGCTGAGCCGACGGTCCGGCCACAGCCGCACGCTGGACAACCGGTAGAACACCGCCTCGCCGCCTCGGTAGCGGATCACGCCGTGCCGCCAGCCGTGCCCACCGACGGCCGGGATGTCCCGCAGTATCGCGGCGGTCCCCCCCTGCCGCAGCTTCCACAGCCGGTAGCTCAACGCGAGCACCAGAACCAGCAGCACGCACACCAGCACGACCATGACGATCATGGGCGTGCGCATCAGCCCGCCGTCCTAGTCCAGCTGGCCCAGGGCGCGTAGCCGCGCCCGCCCCCTGGCCGCCGTCTCCGGATCATCGGACTCGGAGTCCGTCTTGGCCGCGTCGGCGTCGATCTCCGATTCGAACTCGGCCGACTCGGCCAGGATGATCACGCCCTCCTCGGTCACCGACAGGAAACCGCCGTCGACGGCGATCCGGAGATCGTCGTCGCCCTCACGCTCGACGCGCACCATGGCGTCATCGACCAGCTGGGCCACCAGCGGGATGTGCCGCGGCAGGATCCCGATCTCGCCTGCGGTGGTGCGGGTGAACAGGAACGTGGCCTTACCCGACCAGATCTTGCGCTCGACGGCGACGATGTCGACGTCCAGTTCAGCCACCACACACCACCTTCCGCGTCTGAACCGACATCACAGCTTGGCGCCGAGGCTCTCGGCCTTCTTGGCCAGATCGTCCAGGCCGCCGATCAGGAAGAACGCCTGCTCGGGCAGGTGATCGAACTCGCCCTTGGTGAGCTTGTCGAACGCCTCGATGGTCTCCTTCAGCGGAACCGTCGACCCCGGCTGCCCGGTGAACTGCTCGGCGGCCATCATGTTCTGGCTCAGGAACCGCTCGATGCGGCGGGCCCGGTACACCAGCAGCTTGTCCTCCTCGGAGAGTTCGTCGATACCGAGGATGGCGATGATGTCCTGGAGGTCCTTGTAGCGCTGCAGGATGCGGATGACCTCCTGGGCGACCCGGTAGTGCTCGTCGCCGACCACGCTCGGGTGCAGGATCGTCGAGCTGGAGGCCAGCGGGTCCACCGCCGGGAAGATGCCCTTGGAGAACACCGACCGGGAAAGCTCGGTGGTGGCGTCCAGGTGGGCGAAGGTCGTCGCCGGCGCCGGGTCGGTGTAGTCGTCGGCGGGCACGTACACGGCCTGCATCGACGTGATCGAGCGGCCACGGGTCGAGGTGATGCGCTCCTGGAGCTCACCCATCTCGTCGGCCAGCGTGGGCTGGTAGCCCACCGCCGAGGGCATGCGGCCCAGCAGCGTCGACACCTCGGAGCCGGCCTGGGTGAACCGGAAGATGTTGTCGATGAACAGCAGCACGTCCTGGCCCTGTTCGTCACGGAAGAACTCGGCCATGGTCAGGGCCGACAGCGCCACGCGCATACGGGTGCCCGGCGGCTCGTCCATCTGGCCGAACACCAGCGCGGTGTCCTTGAGCACGTTGGCGTCTGCGAGCTCCACCCACAGGTCGTTACCCTCACGGGTGCGCTCGCCGACGCCGGCGAACACCGAGGTACCGCCGAAGTTGCGGGCGATACGGTTGATCATCTCCTGGATGAGCACCGTCTTGCCCACGCCGGCACCGCCGAAGAGGGCGATCTTGCCGCCACGCACGTACGGGGTGAGCAGGTCGACGACCTTCAGGCCGGTCTCCAGCATCTCGGTGCGGGGTTCCAGGTCGGCGAAGGGCGGCGGCTTGCGGTGGATCGACCAGTGCTCGAAGTCCTTGCCGTAGCCCGGATCGTCGAGGCAGTCGCCCAGCGCGTTGAACACGTGGCCCTTCACGCCGTCGCCGACGGGCACCGAGATCGACGCGCCGGTGTCGGCGACCTCCACCCCGCGCACCAGGCCGTCGGTGGGCTGCATGGAGATGCAGCGCACCAGGTTGTCGCCGAGATGCTGGGCGACCTCGAGCGTGAGCGTCTTGGCGAGCTCGCCGTAGGTGATCTCGGCGTGCAGGGCGTTGAAGAGTTCGGGCACCGCGCCGCGGGGGAACTCGACGTCGACGACGGGGCCGGTGACGCGGACGACGCGTCCGGCCGAGTCCTTCTCGGCGGACTTCTTGGCTTCTGCGGGGGCAGTCATATCTTTCTCTGCTTTCCTGGCGGGGCTTGTCGTGGTGGGTTCGGCTAGCGCGTCGAGTCGGCCAGCGCGTTGGCGCCACCGACGATCTCGCTGATTTCCTGGGTGATCTGAGCCTGCCGCTCGCGGTTGGCCATCAGGGTCAGGGCTTTGATCAGGTCGTCGGCGTTGTCGCTGGCCGACTTCATGGCACGTCGGCGCGACGCCGACTCCGAGGCGGCGGCCTCCAGCAGCGCCGCGTAGACGCGGGTGGCCACGTAGCGCGGCAGCAGCTCCGCGAAGAGCGTCTCGGCGTCGGGCTCGAACGAGAACAGCGTGTGCGGCCCGGCCTGCTCCTCGCCGACGTACTCGACCACCATCGGGGCGATCCGGCGCGCCTCGGCGGTCTGCGAGAGCATCGACTTGAACTCGGTGAACACGATGTGCAGCTCGTCGACCCCGAGGATCCCGTCGGCGCCCGGGTCGTCGCCCTCGTCGTCGGCACCGGACAGGAACGCCTCCACCAGGGTGTCGGCGATCTGCTTGGCGTCCTCGTAGGTCGGCCGCTCGGAGAACCCGGTCCACGACTCGACGACCTTGCGGTTCCGGAAGCTGTAGTAGCCCAGAGCCTTGCGGCCGACGACGTACACCACCGGCGTCTTGCCCTCCTCACGCAACAGCGAGAAGAGCTCCTCGGCACGGCGCAGCACGTTGGCGTTGTAGGCACCGCACAGACCCCGGTCGGAGGAGACCACCAGGATCCCGGCCCGCCTGGGCTCCGCCCGCTCGACCAGCAGCGGATGGTCGAGCGCACTCGCCGAGGCGAGGTTGGTGAGCATGTTCGTGATCTCCGCGGAGTAGGGCCGGGCCGCTTCGACCCGGGCCTGCGCCTTGGCGATCCGCGACGTGGCGATCAGCTCCTGCGCCTTGGTGATCTTCTTGATCGACCCGGCGGAGCGGATGCGCCCGCGAAGCTCGCGAAGTGTTGCTGCCATCGGTTATCCAGGTTCTCCGGTCTGTCTCGTGCCTGTTTTCCTCGTGCTACTGGGTGCTACTTCTTCTTCGGCGGAGCCGGCTTCTTGACCTTCACCGACTCCTTCTCGACATCCCCGGGATCCATCGCCTCGGCGTGCTCGTCGGGGATCACCGAGCTGCCGTCGGTGGCCAGGAAGCCCTTCTTGAAGTCGTTGATCACCTCGACCAGCTTCTCCTCGGTCTGCTCGGAGAGCTTCTTGGAGTCGCGGATCTCGGAGAGGATGCTGTCGTGGCTGGCCTTGACGTGCTCGAGGAACTCCGCCTCGAACCGTGCGACGTCCTCGACGGGCACCGAGTCCAGGTGCCCCTTGGTGCCCAGGAAGATCGCCACGACCTGGTCCTCGACGGGCATCGGTGAGTACTGCGGTTGCTTGAGCAGCTCGACCAGCCGGGCACCGCGATCCAGCTGGGCCTTCGACGCCGCGTCCAGGTCGGAGGCGAAGGCGGCGAAGGCCTCCAGCTCGCGGTATTGCGACAGGTCCAGGCGCAGGCTGCCGGCCACCTCCTTCATGGCCTTGATCTGCGCGGCACCGCCGACGCGGGACACCGACACACCGACGTTGATGGCCGGCCGCACACCCTGGTTGAACAGGTCGGACTCCAGGAAGCACTGACCGTCGGTGATCGAGATGACGTTGGTGGGGATGAACGCCGAGATGTCGTTGGCCTTGGTCTCGATGATCGGCAGACCCGTCATCGACCCGCCGCCGAGCTCGTCGGACAGCTTCGCGCAGCGCTCCAGCAACCGGGAGTGCAGGTAGAACACGTCGCCGGGGAATGCCTCGCGGCCCGGCGGGCGGCGCAGCAGCAGCGAGATCGCACGGTAGGCGTCGGCCTGCTTGGACAGGTCGTCGAACACGATCAGCACGTGCTTGCCGTCGTACATCCAGTGCTGGCCGATGGCCGAACCGGTGTAGGGCGCCAGCCACTTGAAGCCCGCGGAATCCGAGGCCGGCGCGGCGACGATGGTGGTGTAGTCCATCGCGCCACCCTCCTCGAGGGCGCGCTTGACGCTGGCGATCGTGGTGCCCTTCTGGCCCACGGCCACGTACACGCAGCGGACCTGCTGGTTGGGATCGCCGGTCTCCCAGTTCTGGCGCTGGTTGAGGATGGTGTCCACACAGACGGCGGTCTTGCCCGTCTTGCGGTCGCCGATGATCAGCTGACGCTGGCCGCGACCGATCGGGGTCTGCGAGTCGACCGCCTTGATGCCGGTCTGCAGCGGCTCGGAGACGCCCTGGCGCTGCACCACCGACGGCGCCTGCAGTTCCAGCGCGCGCCGGGTGGTCGCCTTGATCTCGCCCTGCCCGTCGATCGGCTGGCCCAGCGGGTTGACCACGCGGCCCAGGAACTCGTCGCCGACCGGCACGGAGAGCACCTCGCCGGTGCGCTTGACCTGCTGGCCTTCTTCGATGTTCTCGAAGTCGCCCAGGATCACGGCGCCGACCTCGTGCTCGTCGAGGTTCAGGGCGACACCGAGCACGCCACCGGGGAACTCGAGCAGCTCCTGGGTCATCACCGAGGGCAGACCCTCGACGTGGGCGATACCGTCGCCGGCGTCGATAACGGTGCCGATCTCCTCGCGCTCGGAGTCCGAGGAGAACGAGGACACATAGTCCTCGATGGCCCCTTCGATATCAGCCGCCGAGATTGTCAACTCTGCCATGGCTTTTCGTCTTCCTGCCTTTGTGTTTCGTTAGTGCTCGAAGTTCGGTGGTGGGTCAGTCGGGTAGGCCCGCGCGGGCCGCGGCCAGCCGCGACGAGATGGACCCGTCGATGACCTCGTCACCGACGGCGATCAGCAGGCCGCCCAGCAGCTCGGGGTCGACGGTGAGCTGAATCGACACGGGGTGGCTGTAGATCCGGCTCAGGACCTCGGTCAGCCGCCCGCGCTGCGCGTCGGTGAGCTCGGCGGCCGCGGTCACCTCCGCGACCACTTCCCCACGCCGGGAGACGGCCAGCTCGGCGAGGTCGGCGACGGCCTCGTCGGCGCGGGCGCCGCGCAGCAGCCGGACGGTCTGCACGAGCAGCGCCGCGGCGTTGTCGTTGACCCCGTCGGCAGTGTCGAGGATCTTGGTCACCAGCGAGACCCGGCTGTCGGCCGGCACGGTGGTGTCGCCCAGCAGCCTCGCCAGCCGGGGTTCGGCGTCCAGCACGCGTCCGAAGCGGAAGAGCTGGTCTTCGACTTCCTCACCCTCGCCGGCCTTTTCGGCGCGCACCAGCAGCGCCAGCCGGGCGATGTGCTCCAGCGCCGTCACGAAGTTGGCCTCCACCGACCAGCGGTCCCCCGCGGCGGTCCGCAGGATCTGCAACGTCGGGGCGCTCACCTTGCCCTCGAACAGCGAGCCGACGAGCCGGTCCTTGGCGCCCGCGACTTCGCTGGGCTCGGCCAGGTACTTGATCAGAACGGGCTCGTCGATGAGGAACCGGGCCACCGAGGTCAGGTCGTCGGCGAGCGTGGTCAGACCCGCGGCGTCGAGGCCACCGGAGAGTTCGTCGAACTTCGCGACGAGGGTGGCCAGCGACTGCCGGCTGGCGGCACGCAGGTTGAGGTCCGCACCCGATTCGAGCACGGCCGGCGACGGGGACATCGCGTCGAGCTCGTCGAGGAAGCGGTCGACGGTCGCCGACCGCGCCGCCGGATCGTCGACGTGAGCGCGCACGATCTGCTCCGCGCGCTGCACCGATTCGGCACCCAGGCTGCCGCGCAGCTCACGGATGGTCTGCTGACGCAGCATCTCCACCTGTTGCACGCCCTGAGCCTTGATCCGCTCGGCCTCGGTCTGTGCCTGGTCGGACAGCTGCGCCGCGATCCGGCCGGCGTCGGCGCGGGCCTCGTCGACGACCTTGGCCGCCTCGGCCTTGGCGTCCTCGACGGCCTTGGCGTGGGTCTCGTCCGCACTGGCCAGCTTCTGCGCGGCGGCCTGGCTCTCGGCCAACGCCGCGCGCGCGGCCTCCTGCTGCGCCTGCATCATCGCCCGCACCGGCGGCGCCACGAACTTGACCACCAACCAGACGATGATGGCGAAGCCGACCAGGTTTGCAATCCATACCGCCATCAGCGGCTCCCCCCAGTGGCAGTCGAGGACGCGCCGTCCAGACCCAGGATCCGGTTGGCCAGCGTCGTCGACAGTGATTCGACCGAACGCTCCAGCTCCGTGGAGGCCGCCCCGCTGTTGCGGGACAGCTCGTCGCCGGCGGCCTGGAGCGTTTCGGCGACCTCGCCGCTCGCCGCGTCACGCGAGTGGTCGACGACGCTGCGGCCCTCGGCGCGCGCCTCGTCACGGATCGTCGAAGCCTGGCCGCGCGCGCCCGCCATCGCTTCGTCGAAGTCAACCTGCGCGGCCGCCATCTGCTCGGCCGCCAGGCGATTGTCTGCAGCCGTCTTGGCCAGCATGGCTTCCCGTTCTGCCAGCACCTTGCTGACCGGGGGCACGACCCATTTCCCGATCACGCCGAGCACGATCAGGAAGATCAGCAGGACGACGAAGAAGGTGCCGTTGGGCAGCAGGAAGTTACTGCTGCCTCCACCTTCTTCCGCCGCCAGGACGGTTGCGGTCAGTTCATCCATGTCGCCGAACTAGCCGCCGACGGGGGTGGCGAAAACGAACAGCGCCATGAACGCCAGGTTGATGAAGTACATGGCTTCCACCAGACCCACGGTGATGAAGAACGGCACGAACAGCCGGCCCTGTGCCTCCGGCTGCCGAGCGACGCCGTCGATCAGAGCGGCACCGGCAAGACCGTCACCGATGGCCGCACCGACGGCGCCGCCGCCGAGGAGAAGCCCACCGCCGATGAGCGCGCCGGCAGCGATTGTCGGATCCATTCATTTCCTCCTTGCTAGCTGGTAGGTGTCCTACCAGGTCTTGGGTTGAGCAGGTGTCGGGACGGTTGTATCAGTGCTCGGCGCCGTGGTCATCCAACTCCATCGACTGGCCGAAGTAGAGGATCGTCAGCAGCGCGAAGATGAAGGCCTGAATCGCGCCGATGAACAACTCGAACGCCTTCCACAGCGCATTCGGGCCCCACATCACATAGGCGGGGAACATCGCGATCAGACCGACCATGATGCCGCCGGCGAACACGTTGCCGAAAAGTCGCAGACCCAGCGAGATCGGCTTGGCCGCTTCTTCGACGAGGTTGATCGGCGCCAGGAACGCGACGTGGCCCTTGAGCAGTTTGACCGGGTGGCCCACGAAGCCGCGCCGCCAGATACCCGCGGCGTGGTAACAGATGAACACGAAGATCGCCAGGGACAGCGCGAAGTTGATGTCGGCGGCCGGCGGCTTGAGGAGCTCGTGCACCGCGCCCTCGGAGTCGGTGTACTGCCAGGGGAACACCGACAGCCAGTTCGCGATCAGGATGAAGGTGAACAGGGCCACCGCCAGCGGCAGGACGAACGGCGCGATGCGGATGCCGATCGACGACTCGATCTGGTTGCGCATCTGGATGGTGATGGCCTCCCAGAACAGCTGGATACCGCTGGGGACGCCGGTCGAGGTGACCTTCGCGCGCAGGACGAAGGCCAGCGCGATGACGATCACCCCGGCGATGGCCGTCGACAGGATCGTGTCGGTGTTGACCGTCATTCCGAACCAGGTGGCCGTCTCGTGGTGGCCGACCTCGAGAGCGAGGATGGTTTCAGAACTCACTGGTTGCCCTCTCTTCCGTCGGCGCCGCCGCGAGCCCCGCGTCGCAGCGCCTTCAGTACGGGAAGCGATGTCGACGCCACGAGCAGCATCTGGAACACCGCGACCCCGAACACCACGCCGAGCCCCTGCGGGCGGAACAGCCACGCGACCACAAGCGCGATAACGGTGATGATAAAGATCCGAATGCTGGAGTTGAGCGCCATCTGAGACTTCAGCGGATGCTCTTTGGCGGTGATCCGCGCGGCCGCGCGCCGCACGAGCAGAGCATTCACCAGACCCGTCGCCAGCCCGGCGACGAAGAACACCCCGAACATCACCGCGCCCAGCAGACTCGACGCGACCACCGCGATCGCGCCGAGGACGGCGCAGATGATCGAGAGCCGCACCGGCCGGAAGGCCAAGGCCGGAAACACCAACGGCGCGTCCTGCGCTGGCGTCGTCACTGATCCCACCTCGATATCCATTTGGGTCTCGCAGTCACAGAGCGTTGACCCTGAAATTTTCCTGTGCGTTCCCGCCGAGAGTAACGGAGGGCGTCGGGCGCGCTGGAATCACCCAAGGGGTAGCTCCTGTGTCGGTCAAACTGTCGGTCGTGGATCGGCACCGAGCGCTCCGCCGAATCCCGTCGGAAGCACCGCCAGAAAACGTCTGACTGTAGCGTCCGACGGAGGCGTCCGATGGAACGTCGATAGAGCGCCGTGCCGGGGGCCGGCAACCCGTGATTCTCGGGTTCTGCCAGAACCGTACCACATGGTAGAACGCCCAAAAGAGGGGCTACTACATTTCGTCGTACACCGGCCCGATCGGACGGTTCCGAGGCCGTGGATCACCTACCCGATCGGTCCCGGGGACGCCGCAGCAGCGGGATCAGGGTGACCACGACGGCGACCAGGATCGCGCCCAGCATCACCACCCCGGTGTGGCGGGGGTCGATGAAGATGGTGCTGGCCGCGCCGAAGGCGACGATGCCCACCCACAGGTAGATCAGCAGCACCACGCGGCGGTGCGAGTGACCGATCTGCAGCAGCCGGTGATGCAGATGCATCTTGTCCGGGCTGAACGGGCTGCGCCCGGCGCGGGTACGCCGCACGATGGCCAGCAGCATGTCCAGCGCCGGCACGAACATCACGGCGACCACCAGCAGGAACGGCGACAGCAGCGCGAAGACGTCACGGGCGCCGTAGGCGTTCTGACTGATCGGGCCGGCCGCGGTCGTGGAGGCCGCCGCCAGCATCAGGCCGATCAGCATCGACCCGGAGTCCCCCATGAAGATCCGCGCGCGGTGGAAGTTGTGCGGCAGGAAGCCCAGGCATGCCCCCGCCAGCACCACCGAGATGACCGCCGGCGGGTAGAACAACACGTCGCCGCCGTGGTCACGCAGCAGACCCATCGAGAAGGCGCAGATCGCCAGCGCGGTGATCAGCCCGAGCCCCGCCGCCAGGCCGTCGAGACCGTCGACGAAGTTCATCGCGTTGACGATGGACACCGTCAGCGCCAGCGTCAGCAGGATCGACGAGGTCTGGTCGAGCACGATGGTGCCGACCCCGCCGATCGGGATGTAGAGGACGCTCCAGGCCACCCCCATCGTGACCAGCACGCTGGCCGCGGTGATCTGGCCGGCGAACTTCGTCAGTGCGTCCAGCCCCCACTTGTCGTCGATCAGGCCGACCACCATGATCAGCCCGCCGGCGACCACCACCGCGGGCATCCCCGTGGAGTAGACGAAACCGCGGGTGAGCGCGGGCAGCTGGGAGGCGAGGAAGACCGCGGCGACCACGCCGACGTACATGGCCAGGCCGCCCATCCGGGGCGTCGGCTGCACGTGCACGTCGCGGTCGCGCGGATAGGCGACCGCGCCGAGCCGCGTCGCCAGCACCCGCACACCGCCGGTGCTGAAGTAGGTGATGATCGCGGCCGTCAGGCCCACCAGCGCCAGCTCGCGCAGGGGGACGCCGGCACCGCGGTCGGACAATGCGAGCAGGCCGTCGGCCAGGTAGTCAGCTCCGCTCAACACCGAATGAACCGTACTGCACCGAGCTGAGCGTCAGCCGGCGTCGGCGGTGAGTGTGGCGGCGTCGAGACCGAGCACGGTGCCGATCTGCTCGGCACTCACGGGGCCGGCGCGCAGGATCCGCGGTGACGCCCCGGTGAGATCGACGATCGTGGAGGCCGCCTGCTGGGCCGCGGGCCCACCGTCGAGGTACACCTCGACGAGGTCGCCGAGCTGACGTTGGGCCTCCTCGACGGTGACCGCGGCGGGCCGCCCGGAGATGTTGGCGCTGGAGACCGCCATCGGGCCGACCTCGCGGAGCACGTCCAGCGCCACCGGGTGCAGGGGCATCCGCAGCATCACCGTGCCGTTGGCATCCCCGAGATCCCACTGCAGCGACGGCGCCTGCTGCACCACCAGGCTCAGCGCCCCGGGCCAGAAGGCGCGGATGAGTTCGCGGGCGGCGTGCGGCACCGTGTACACCAGACCGTCGATGGTGTGCCACGAGCCGACCAGCACCGGCACCGGCATGTCGCGGCCACGCCCCTTCGCCGAGAGCAGGGCGGCCACCGCGGCGCTGTCGAAGGCGTCGGCGCCGATGCCGTAGACGGTGTCGGTCGGCAGCACGACCAGTCCCCCGCCCTTGGCGGCGCTGACGGCCGAGGCGATGCCCTTCCGGCGCTGCCCCTCGTCGGCGCAGTCGAAGAGGGTACTCATGCGTGTCCTGCCCCTTCCCGCGTTGGGTTGCCCGTCCGGTTACGCACGGCCGTGACGAACCGTGGGCGGCCGGCCAGGTCGGTCCGCGACTCGATGTCCTCGAAAGCTCCGGTGGCCGCGACCAGCGCCATGGTGGGCGCGGCGGTGCTGTCGTCGTGCTCGACGGCGAGCAACCCGCCCGCACGCAGCCACCGCGCCGCGTGCCCGATCACCGGGGCGAGCACGGCCATGCCGTCGGGCCCGCCGAAGAGCGCGTGGTGCGGATCGTGGTCGGCGACCTCGGCATCCAGCTCGGTCCCGTCGGGGATGTAGGGCGGGTTGGACACCACGACGTCGACGGTGCCGTCGAGCTCGGGCAGCAGCGAGGTGGCCGTCCCCGTGTCTGTCACGGTGTCTGTTACGTCGGCCTGGACCAGCCGCACCCCGGTGCCCTCGGCATTGGCCCGCGCATACTCCAGGGCCGCCGGCGAGTCGTCGATCCCGTACACCGCGGCGTGCGGAAACCGCCGCGCCAGGCCGACGGCCAGCGCCGCGCTGCCGGTGCACAGGTCCACGATCGTCATGGGCTCCGGCGCGCCCCCGCGTTCGACGGCGGCGACCGTCCACTCCCACAGCGACTCGGTCTCCGGGCGCGGGATGAACACCCCCGGGCCCACCCGCAGGTGCAGCGGGCCGAACGGCGCACTGCCGATCAGGTGCTGCAGCGGAACGCGGCGCGCCCGCGCGGCCACCAACTCGCGGTAGCGCCGGTCGAAGCCCTCGCCCGGGTCGTCGAGCAGCAGCAGCCGGGAGCGCTCGACACCGGCGGCATGCGCCGCGAGTTCCTCGGCGTCGACGCGCGGGGAGGCGATTCCCGCCGCGGCCAGCGTCCGGGTCGCCGCGGCTATGGCCGACCGGGTAGCCGACCGGGTAGCCGACCGGGTGGCCGACCGGGTCGTGGCTCCGGGGCGGGACTCCGCTCCACGCAACGCGGGCATCAGGCCTGCTGCAGCCGTGCTTGTTTGTCGGCGTCGGCGAGCGCGTCGAACAACGCGTCGAGATCGCCGTCGAGAACCTGGTCGAGGTTGTGCGCCTTGTATCCGATGCGGTGATCGGTGATGCGGTTCTCCGGGAAGTTGTAGGTACGGATCCGCTCGCTGCGGTCCACGGTGCGGATCTGGCTGGCCCGGTCCGCCGACGCGTCGGCCAGCGCCTGCTCCTCGGCGATCGCCTGCAGGCGCGCCGCGAGCACCTGCAGGGCGCGGGCCTTGTTCTGCAGCTGGGAGCGCTCGTTCTGGCAGGTCACGACGATGCCGGTGGGAAGATGGGTGATCCGCACCGCCGAGTCGGTGGTGTTGACCCCCTGCCCGCCCTTGCCGGACGAGCGGTAGACGTCGATGCGCAGGTCGGATTCGTCGATCTGGACCTGCTCGACCTCCTCGGGTTCCGGATAGACCAGGACCCCGGCCGCCGAGGTGTGCACCCGGCCCTGTGACTCGGTGACCGGGACGCGCTGGACGCGGTGCACCCCGCCCTCGAACTTCAGCCGCGACCACACCCCGTCCAGCGAGTCGCCCTTGCTGGAGATGGACAGGGTCGCGTCCTTGTAGCCGCCCAGGTCGGAGGTGACCTCGTCGAGGACCGTCACGGTCCACCCCCGCCGTTCGGCGTAGCGGATGTACATGCGGGCCAGGTCGGCGGCGAACAGAGCCGACTCCTCGCCGCCCTCGCCGGACTTGACCTCCAGGACGATGTCGTCGGCGTCGTGCGGGTCACGCGGGGCGAGCATGTCGGTGAGCGCCGCGTCGAGCTCGGTGACCCGCTGCGCCAGGTCATCGACCTCGGCGGCGAAGGAATCGTCCTCGCGGGCCAGTTCGCGGGCGGCCTCCAGGTCGCCGCGCGCCGACTCCAGCTTGCGGTAGGTCGCAACGATCGGCGCCAGCTGGGCGAAGCGCCGCCCCACCCTGCGGGCGTTGGCGGCGTCGGAGTGCAGTTCGGGATCGGCCAGCTGACGTTCCAGGTCGGCGTGCTCATCGAGCAGCGCGTCGATGGCGGACACGCTTTGCGTCACGATGGCCTCCCGGAACCCTGGGTACGAATCCTCCTGCTACACGAAACCGACGCCCGTCCGGTGCGCCTGGGCGATCCAGGCCCGCGACCGAACGGGCGTCGGCGGTGAAGCTACTTCTCGGCGCCCTTGTCGGCGCCCTTGTCGGCGGCCTTGCGCTTTCCGTAGCGCTTCTCGAACCGGGCGACGCGGCCGCCGCTGTCGAGGATCTTCTGCTTGCCGGTGTAGAACGGGTGGCACTGCGAGCAGACCTCGACGACGATGTGTCCGCTGTCCTTGGTGCTGCGGGTGGTGAACGAGTTACCGCAACCGCAGACCACGGTGGTCTCTTTGTAGGCAGGGTGAATGCCGGATTTCATGGTGTCCTCTTCAATCGTTGGCCGCCGGGTCGCCCGACTCTGACCTGGGTGTTCGGGCGTGAACCGGAACCTGAGGTGGTCGACGGTCGATTATGCCAGGTCAGCCGTCATGCACCCAAAACGCGATGACGGGGCGGCCTATTCCGGGCTATGCCGAACCGTTGCGGGCGCGCTCGGTGTAGCCGCCACCGCGGGCGGGACGTTCCCACAGCCGCCCACCCGCCGGCGCCGACCCGGCGGCGATCAGATCGCGTTTGAGGACCTTGTTGGTGGCGGTGGCCGGCAGCGCATCGGCGATCCAGACGAACCGCGGCCGCGCCTTGGGCGACAGGTCGGACTGTTCGTCGAGAAACCGCCCGAACTCGGCGGGTTCCAGTCGCGCGCCGTCCCGCAGCACCAGCGCGGCCATCACCTGGTCACCCACGCGCTCGTCGGGAACCGGGTAGACCGCCACCTGGTTGACCGCGTCGTGGCGCAGCAGGATGCGTTCGATCGGCGCGGCGGTCATGTTCTCCCCGTCCACGCGCATCCAGTCGGCGGTCCGCCCGGCCAGGTAGATCCACCCGTCGGCGTCCCGGTAGGCCAGGTCCCCCGACCAGTACATTCCGTGTTTCAACCGGTCCCGGGTGGCCGAGCTGTCGTTGTAGTAGCCCTGGAACAGTCCGGCGCCGGAGGTGTTGACCAGCTCGCCGATCGCCTGGTCGGCGTTGGCCAGCGCCCCGGCGGCGTCGAACTCGGCCACCGGGCACTCCCGGAGCGTGTCGGGGTCGTAGATCGCCACGCCCGGGAATCCGCGCCCCACCGAGCCCGCCGGGCAGCCGTCCTCGCGGGTGATGATGACCGCGCCCTCGGTCGACCCGAACCCGTCCCACACGGTGCAGCCGAAGCGCCGACCGAACTCGGCGATGTCGCGGTCGCCGGCCTCGTTGCCGAACGCCACCCGCAGCGGGTTGTCGGCGTCGCCGGGTCGTTCCTCGGTGCCCAGCACATAGGCCAGCGGCTTGCCGACGTAGTTCATGTAGGTCGCCCCGTAGCGACGGACGTCGCCCAGGAAGCCCGAGGCCGAGAACGTCGCCGGGGCCATCGCCGCCCCCGATCCCACCGCCACGCTCCACCCCGCCAGCAGGGCATTGGAGTGGAACAGCGGCATCGAGAGGTAGCAGACGTCGGCCGCGGTGAGCGAGAACCGCTCGACCAGCGCCAGGCCGGCGAACAGGACGGTCATGTGGGCCACCCGCACCGCCTTGGGATCGCCGCTGGTTCCCGACGTGAAGATCATCATGAAGGTGTCGGTGGCCTCGGCCTCACGGTGCGGCCGCAGCGGCCCCGCGCCGGCGCGCAGCCGCGCCCATTCGGGCGACGCGGTGTCGATCACCCGCACCCCGGGCAGGTCCAGCCCCTCCACCAGCCCGCGATGTTCGGTGTCGGTGAGCAGGATCTGGCAGTCGGCGCGCAGGATGTCGCGGGCCAGCGCGTCGCCGCGGCGGGTGTTGTTGATGCCGCACAGCACGAATCCGCCCAGACCGGCGGCGGCCATTGCCGTCAGCATGTCGGGGGTGTTGCCCAGCAGGGTGCCGATGTGGGCCGGCCGCTCCGGGTCGGCCAGCGACAGCAGTGCCGAGGCGGCGCGGGCGGCGTCGTCGAGATGCTCGCTCCAGGTCCACTCCCGATCCCCGTAGCGGACGGCGGTGCCGGTGTCGCCGCGGCGGCGGCGCAGGAGCTGCTGCACGGTCTGGGGAGTTTGGGAAGTTCCGGTCACCGGCCACCACCTCGTCGTCGGGAAGGTGAACAAAATTCTAGATCTGTCTACTGGTGGCGCCACGCGCGCCCCGGACACCGGACGTTCTGCGAAGATATGCCAGAGCAGATACCGCGAGACCCCGAAACCATGAGGAACCGACCAAGGTGAGCGCCGGCCCCGACACCAGACTCCGCACCCCGAGCACCTCCGTGCGCGACCGGCTCATCGACGCCGCCGAGCAGTGCCTGCATGCCAAGGGCATCCGGGCTACCACCGTCTCCGAGGTGGCCGAGGTCGCCGGCGTCTCGCGAGGGTGGCTCTACCGCCACTTCCCGGACAAGGCGGCACTACTGGGCGCGGCGATCGTGCGGCTCAACGACGCCTACTGGGGTGAGGCGCACGCGGTGCTGACCGAGGTGGACGGGCTGGCCGAGCAGATCGCCACCGGGGTGCGCCTGGGGCGCAGCGCCTACGACTCGCCGGGCGCCCTGGTGATGAAGCTGCGCCGCGACGAGCCCGAGGAGTTCGCCGCCTGCGCCGGGGCGGGGGTACAGGGCCTGGTGCCCGACCTCGGCGCGTTCTGGAAGCCGTATCTGGCCGCCGCCGCCGAGCGCGGGGAGATCGGCGTCGACGACCTCGACGAGGCGGCCGAGTTCGTGGCGCGCACGCTGCTCAGCGTCGCCACGGTACCCGGGGCGACCCTGGACGCCGACGATCCCGAGGCCGTGCTGCGCTACCTCAAGCGCTATCTGATGCCGGGGCTGCAAGCTCGCTGATCGCCGTCGGGCGGCCCGCCAGCGTCATCACGATGTCGCGGATGGGCGCCCGGACCTCCCGCCCGCCGCCGACGTCGAACCCGGCGTCCTCGGCCACGAAGCGGATCCCCGGGAG
Source organism: Mycolicibacterium palauense (assembly GCF_002592005.1). GTDB lineage: Bacteria > Actinomycetota > Actinomycetes > Mycobacteriales > Mycobacteriaceae > Mycobacterium > Mycobacterium palauense. The sequence continues at coordinate 17,902 of NZ_NVQF01000076.1, forward strand.
CCGGCGCTGCGGATTCATCGGAAAACGCATGCTCCACAACCGTTCTGCGGAGGCGACCGCGGCCGCCCTCGGCATGGGCCGGTCGATCCGCAGGGGCACGCAGATGTCCTGCCCGTGCACCAGGACGTCGGTCAGGGGGTCGACGTCGGTGGTCATCGGAGGGCGGCGCCGGGATCCGACCATGCTCCGCAGCCGCGCGGTGATCTCGGCCGGGGAGGCCGAATCCTCGCGCGCCATCCGGTCGATCATGGCGTCGAAGCGGAATCCGCTCCGCGCCGCGGCCAGGAGCAGGCGCAGCGGCCCGGCCTGAGACTGGGTCAGATGGGCCGCGGTGTCGCGCACCGTCCAGCCCGCACACAGCGAGCGGGTGGCCCACTGCTCGGGCGAGAGGGTGTCCAGGAGGTCGGCGAGGTCGACCCGCTGTTCGTCGATGATGCGCCAGACGGCGTCGGAGTCCATGTCAGCCTCCCGCGGCGATTTAGTCAGATTTCCTGACTAAATTAGTCAGGAGTCCGTACTAAAGTCAAGGTCGTGGAGCAGCCCAACACCGCCCTGCTGATGTTCGTGGCGCACCGCCACGCCGAGAACCGGGTCTTCGAGACCCTGCGCGCCGACGGTTACGACCTCACGCTGGCGCAGTGCCGCATCGCGCAGCGGCTCTCTCCGGATGGGATCCGACTTACCGACCTGGCCGAGCAGGCCGGGGTGACCAAGCAGACCACGGGCGCACTCGTCGACGAGCTGGAGCGAGCCGGCTACGTGACCCGCCGGGCCGATCCGACCGATGCCCGGGCCCGGTTGGTGGTGCTCACCGGCACCGGGATGCGGCTGTGCGCACGGGCCGCCGCCGAGGTCGCCGCGATCGAGGACCAGTGGCGTGCCCACCTGGGCGACACCGCCTACCGACGGTTGCGGGACAGCCTGATCGCGCTGCGCGAGATCACCGACCCGTACCGGTGACGGGTCCGATTCGGCCGCGTCAGTCGACGTCGTCCGGCGAACCCGGTGCCGTCTTGGAGACCTGCACCAGGAACTCGTAGTTGTTCTTGGTCTTGCGCAGCTGGCTCATCAGCAGATCGATGGCCTGATGCGAATCCAGACCCGAGAGCACCCGGCGCAGCTTGTGCACGATCGCGAACTCGTCCGGGGACAGCAGCAATTCGTCCTTGCGCGTGCCGGACGGGTTGACGTCGACGGCCGGGAAGACCCGCCGCTCGGCGATCTTGCGGTCCAGCTTGAGCTCGGCGTTGCCGGTGCCCTTGAACTCCTCGAAGATCACCGTGTCACCGGTGGAGCCGGTCTCGACCATGGCCGTGGCGATGATCGTCAGCGAGCCGCCGTCCTCGATGTTGCGGGCCGCGCCCAGGAACCGCTTGGGCGGATACAGCGCCGTGGAGTCCACACCACCGGAGAGGATTCGGCCCGAGGCCGGGGAGGCGTTGTTGTAGGCGCGACCCAGCCGGGTGATCGAGTCGAGCAGGACCACGACGTCCTTGCCCTGCTCCACCAGCCGCTTGGCCCGCTCGATCGCCAGCTCGGCGGCCTGGGTGTGGTCCGACGGCGGCCGGTCGAACGTCGAGGCGATGACCTCGCCCTTGACCGAACGCTGCATGTCGGTGACCTCTTCGGGCCGCTCGTCGACGAGCACCACCATGAGGTGACATTCGGGATTGTTGCGGGTGATCGCGTTGGCGATGTCCTGCATGATCGTGGTCTTGCCCGCCTTGGGCGGAGACACGATCAGCGCACGCTGCCCCTTGCCGATCGGCATGATCAGGTCGATCACGCGGGTGGTCAGCTTCTCCGCCGCGGTCTCCAGGCGCAGCCGCTGATTCGGGTAGAGCGGGGTGAGCTTGCCGAATTCGGGACGCTTCTTGGCGTCCTCGACCGGGCCACCGTTGACGCTGTCCAGCCGCACCAGCGGGTTGAACTTCTGCCGCTGGTTGTTCTGCTCGCCCTCCTTGGGCACGCGCACGGCCCCGGTCACCGCGTCGCCGCGGCGCAGGCCGTTCTTGCGGACCATGTTCATCGACACGTAGACGTCGTTGGGCCCGGCCAGATACCCCGAGGTGCGCACGAACGCGTAGTTGTCCAGCACGTCGAGGATGCCGGCGACCGGCTGCAGGACGTCGTCCTCGCGGATCTCGGTGTCACCACCGCCGTCACCACCGCCGGAGCGCTCGCCGCGGCGCCGCCGGTCCCGGAACCGCCGGCCCCGGCGACCCTGACGGCCTTCACCGTCGTCGTCGTTGCCGGAGTTGTTGTTGCTGCTATTCGAATTGTTGTTGTTCGAATTGTTGTTGTTCGAGTTGTTGCGACCCTGCTGGTTGCCCTGCTGATCGCCGGACCCCTGCTGGTCACCGCGACGATCCTGACGGCCCTCGTTGCGGCCGCCCTCGTTGCGGTCACCGGACTTCTGGGCCCGCTCCCCCGCGCCGTCGTTCTGCTTGGGACGGTCACGGTTGTCGCGCTGGTTGTCGCGCTGGTTCTCGGTCCGGCTGTCCTGCTGATTTTCGCCGCCCGGGGATCCGCTCTCGCGGGTGGCCGATCGGCGTTCGCGCCGACGGCCCTCGTCGGGACGGTTCTCGCTCTGGGGCTGCTCGGCGCTGTCCGGGGCGGCCTGCGAGGGGGCGGCCTGCGAGGACTCGTCGCCGCGCCGGCCCGGCTGCTCGGCGGGGGCGCTTTGGGGCTTGTCCTGCGCCGCAGCCTGCGGCGCCTGCCCGGCGGCGCTGTTCTGGCGCTCCTGGATGGCGGCGATCAGCTCGCCCTTGCGCATCCCGGAGGTGCCCTTCACACCGACCTTGCCGGCCAGCGCCCGCAGTTCGGGCAGCACCATGCTGGAGAGGCCGCCACCCCCCTTGGCGCCCTTGGTGGTCGTCGTGGCGGCAGCCTTGGTGGAACCGGTGGAGACCCCACCGGATGCGGAGATGTCTGAATTCACGGACACGGGCAGCTCCGACTGATCGATGCTGCCGGCTGCCGTGATGAGGTCCGTATCAGTCACGGATTTCCTTTCTTCCCCCGCTGTGCGGTCAAGCGGGGTTTCTTTGCGTTCAGCAAACGACCGAACGCCCATGTACACCGTCGGCTTCGCAACGGTGATCGCCGGGATTCGCGGCTGTACGGCGAACCGTCAATTCCACAAAAAGAATGGGTGGTCGTCCTAGTGTCGGCGCAGAAGACGCTGCGATTGCCGGGACGGGACCGAGAATAACCCGCATCCTGATCGGAAGCAAGAAAGCCTCAACGGCGTGTGGCGCAGATCAAGCGGGGATTTTGGCTCCCGAACCCCATCGCACTCCATCGCCGACCGTCATTTCACCGACGACGAAACCTCCCGCAGCGGCGTACTCGAGCACCTCAGGAGGCAGCTCCGCCCTGGTCGTCAGGGCCAGCACCGCCGGCCCGGCTCCCGAGAGCACCGCTGGTATGTCGTAACGGCGCAGCAGCGCCAGATATTCCGACGAGCCCGGCATCGCCGCGGCGCGCTGGGGCTGATGCAGGACGTCCTCGGTGGCCAGCATCAGCAGATCGGGCCGCTCGGTGAGCGCCACGACCAGCAGCGCGGCCCGGCTGAGATTGAAGCGCGCATCCTCGTGCCGAACCTCTTCGGGCAGCAGCACCCGGGTCTCGGCGGTCGAGGAACGCACCTGCGGGATGGCCGGGAAGAGCCGGATGTCGGGATGCAGCCGGATCGGGGCGGCCCCGTAGCGGGGCACGCCAACGTTTCCCGTGGGCGCCTCGGTCCAGGACACCACCGCGCCGCCGAGCACCGCCGCCGCGGCGTTGTCGGGGTGGCCCTCGAACTCCGAGGAGACCTGCACCAGCTGCTCGTCACTGAGCGGTTCCGAGTCCACTTGGGTTGCAAGCCCATTCGCAACAGCCAGGCCACCGACCGCAGCCGCAGCCGACGACCCCAGCCCGCGTGAGTGCGGAATGGCGTTGCGGCACCGCACCACAAGCCCCTGCGCTTGGACACCGCAGGCGGACAGCCCGCGCTGGATCGCCTTGACCACCAGATGGTCAGCGGTCAACGGAACCTGCCCGGCGCCCTCACCCTCGACCTCGACGGAGAGTCCGGATTCCGTTGTCTCGACGATGATTTCGTCGTAAAGGCTCAGCGCCAGCCCCAGCGAGTCGAACCCGGGCCCCAGGTTGGCGCTGGAGGCCGCGACGAGAGCGTTGGCCACCAGACCCGCCGGCAGGGGCCGGGTCGCGCGCGCGCCGTTCATCGTCGCCACGCTCGGACCATGACGCGGCTCCTCCTCGGGCTTGTGCCTCGCCGGCATCGAGGCCACGCTAGACCAATCCCAGCTTCGCCACCACCGCCATGGGGTCGACGGGCACCGCCGTCACCGTGGGCATGCCCTTGAGCGCGGTGTCGGGGTCCTTGAGGCCGTTTCCGGTCACGGTGCACACCACCGACGAGCCCCGGGCCACCCAGCCGTCCTCGACGGACTTGAGCAATCCGGCGATACTGGCCGCCGACGCCGGCTCGACGAACACCCCCTCGGTGCGCGCCACCAGATGGTAGGCGGCCAGGATCTCCTCGTCGGTGGCGGCCACGAAACGTCCTTCGGATTCCTGCTGGGCCTCGATGGCCGTCGACCACGAGGCCGGCGAACCGATGCGGATCGCGGTGGCGATCGTCTCGGGCTCCTTGACCGGCTCCCCGACGACCAGCGGCGCCGCACCGGCGGCCTGGGTGCCGAGCATCCGCGGGCGGGAGTCGATGATCCCATCGCGGTGGTACTCCGAGTAGCCCCTCCAGTAGGCGGTGATGTTGCCCGCGTTGCCCACCGGAAGCGCGTGGATGTCCGGGGCGTACCCCAGCGCGTCGACGATCTCGAACGCGGCGGTCTTCTGGCCCTCGATCCGGACCGGGTTGACGCTGTTGACCAGGGCGATCGTCGGGAAATCGGCGGTCAGTTTGCGTGCCAGTTCCAGGCAGTCGTCGAAATTGCCGTCGATCTGGATGATCTTGGCCCCGTGCATCACGGCCTGGGCCAGCTTGCCCATCGCGATCTTGCCCTGCGGGATCAGCACCGCACAGGTGATCTCGGCGCGTGCGGCGTAGGCGGCGGCCGAGGCCGAGGTGTTGCCCGTCGATGCGCACAGCACCGCCTGCTGGCCGCGGGCCAGGGCGTCGGTGACGGCCATCGTCATGCCGCGGTCCTTGAAGGAACCGGTCGGGTTGAGCCCCTCGACCTTGAGGTGCACCGTGCAGCCGGTGTACTCCGAGAGCCGCTTGGCGTGGATCAGCGGGGTTCCGCCCTCCTGCAGGGTCACCGGGGTCCAGTCGTCCCCGATCGGCAACCGGTCACGGTAGGCCTCGATCAGCCCCGGCCACGGCGTATGCACGCTCACTCCTCCGACCCTTCCATGCGCAGCACGCTGGCGACACTGGCCACCACGTCGAGATCCTCCAGCGCCGCGATCGTGTCCGAGAGCGCGGCGTCGGTGGCCCGGTGGGTCAGCACCGCGATGCGGGCTCCGACGCGTTCACCGCCGTCGTTGACCACACCCTCCTGGCGCACCTCGGCGATGCTGACCTCGCGCTTGGCGAACTCGGCGGCCACCGAGGACAACACGCCCGGCCGGTCGGCGACGTAGAGGCTGACGTAGTAGCGGGTGGGGATGAAGCCGATCGGTGAGATCGGCAGCTTGGCGTACTTGGAGTCGCGGGGGCCGCGGCCGCCCTGCACCCGGTTGCGGGCCGCCATCACCAGGTCACCCATCACCGCCGAGGCGGTCGGCGCACCGCCCGCACCCTGCCCGTAGAACATCAGCCGACCCGCCGCCTCGGCCTCGACCACCACGGCGTTGAAGGCGCCGTTGACGGCGGCCAGCGGATGGTCCAGCGGCACCAGCGCGGGGTAGACCCGGGCCGAAACCCGTTGCTGGCCCTCGTCTGTGGCGATGCGCTCGCAGATGGCCAACAGCTTGATGGTGCAGCCCAGCGCCTTGGCCGACTCGAAGTCCTCGGCGGTGACCTTCGTGATGCCCTCGCGGTAGACGTCGTCGGCGGTGACCCGGGTGTGGAAGGCGATGGAGGCCAGGATCGCGGCCTTGGCCGCCGCGTCGTAGCCCTCGACGTCGGCGGTGGGGTCGGCCTCGGCGTAGCCGAGCGCGCTGGCATCGGCCAGCGCCGAGGCGTAGTCGGTACCGGTGTCGTTCATCGCCGACAGGATGTAGTTGGTGGTGCCGTTGACGATTCCGGCGACGCGCAGCACGGTGTCACCGGCCAGCGACTGGGTCAGCGGGCGGATGACCGGGATGGCCCCGGCCACGGCGGCCTCGAAATACAGGTCCGCGCGGGAGTTTTCGGCGGCCTGGGCCAACTCCCCGGCCGACTGCGCCAGCAGCGCCTTGTTGGCGGTCACCACCGACTTGCCCTGCTCCAGGGCGGACAGGATCGCCTTGCGGGAGGGCTCGACGGGCCCCATCAGCTCCACGACGATGTCGACGTCCTCGCGTGAGACCAGCGCGTCGATGTCGTCGGTGAGCAGCTCGACGGGGACGCCGCGATCCGGGGCCACCCGGCGCACCCCGATTCCGCGCAGCTTGAGCGGCGCACCGATGCGGGCGGCCAAATCCTCGGCGCTGTGCTCGATCATCCGCACAACCTCGCTGCCGACATTGCCCAACCCCAGCACCGCCACGCCGACGGGCTTGTCGTCAATCGCCACGGGTCACCTCACTTCCAGACTGAGTAGATCGTCGACGGTCTCCCGGCGCAGAACCAGCCGGGACTCTCCGTCGCGCACGGCCACCACGGCCGGGCGGCCGAGCAGGTTGTAGCGGCTCGACATCGAATAGCAGTAGGCCCCGGTCGCGGCAACCGCGAACAGGTCACCGGGCTCGACGTCACCGGACACCCAGGTGTCGCGGACGACGATGTCGCCGGTCTCGCAGTGCTTTCCGACGATGCGAGCCAGCGTGGCGGGCGCGTCGCTGACCCGCGAGACCAGCCGGGCCTCGTACTCGGCGCCGTACAGCGAGGTCCGGATGTTGTCGCTCATCCCGCCGTCGACGCTGACGTAGCAGCGCGACGCGGTGGGGCTGATCGCGACGTCCTTGACGGTGCCGACCTCGTAGAGGGTGACGGTGCCGGGCCCGGCGATGGCGCGACCGGGCTCGACGACCAGGCGCGGCGTGGGCAGGCCCACCGCCGCCGACTCGTCGCGCACGATGGCCCGCAGCTTGTCGGCGAGTTCACCCATCGGCGGCGGATCGTCCTGCGGCAGATAGGAGATCCCCAGTCCCCCACCCAGGTCCACGGTCGCGATCTGGGCGGTCTTGTCGACGCCGAACTCGGCCACCACGTCGCGCAGCAGACCGATCACCCGGTGGGCGGCCAGCTCGAAGCCGGCCACGTCGAAGATCTGGGAACCGATGTGGCTGTGCAGGCCGACCAGGCGCAGATTGTCGGTCTCGAACACCCGCCGCACCGCGCTCATCGCCGCTCCGCTGGCCAACGACAGCCCGAACTTCTGGTCCTCGTGCGCGGTGGAGATGAATTCGTGGGTGTGTGCCTCGACGCCGACGGTGACGCGGATCAGCACGTCCTGCACCACGTTCGCCTCGCCGGCGACCACGTCGAGACGCTCGATCTCGGTCATCGAGTCGACCACGATGTGGCCCACCCCGGCCTTGACCGCGGCCGTCAGCTCCTCGACGGACTTGTTGTTGCCGTGGACGGCGATTCGTTCCGGCGGGAAACCCGCGTGCAGCGCCACCGCGAGCTCACCGCCGCTGGCGACATCCAGCGAGAGCCCCTCCTGGTCGATCCAGCGGGCGATCTCACTGCACAGGAACGCCTTGGCGGCGTAGTGCACGTTGGCGCCGCCGCCGAAGGCCGCGGCGATCTCGCGGCACCGCGAGCGGAAGTCGTCCTCGTCGATGACGAACAGCGGCGTGCCGTACTCGGCGGCCAGGTCGGTAACCCGCACACCGGCTATCGACACCACACCGTCGTCACCGCGGACGAGGTTGCGCGGCCAGACATTCGGGGCCAGCAGCATGACCTCGGACGCGCTCGCGGGGCGCGGCGGGGCACCGGCGTGGTGCACCTCGTCAGCGTGACGGGGACCGGCGGGGTGGGCGTTCACATGCGCTCCGGCGCGGTCACGCCCAGGATGCCCAGGCCGTTGGCGATCACCTGGCGGGTAGCCTGGCACAGCGCCAGCCGGGCGGTGTGTAGCTCGGTGGGCTGCTCGTCACCCTGCGGCAGCACGCGGCAGGAATCGTAGAACCGGTGGTAGTCCCCGGCCAGGTCCTCCAGGTAGCGGCACACCCGGTGCGGCTCGCGCAGCGAGGCCGCGGTCTTGAGCACCCGCGGGAACTCACCCAGGTTGCGGATCAGCGTGCCCTCTTTGTCGTGGGTGAGCAGCTGCAACTGTGCGGTGTCGGCGATGACGCCGAGTTCGGCGGCGTTGCGGGCCAGCGCCGAGAGCCGCGCGTGCGCGTACTGCACGTAGTAGACCGGGTTCTCGCTGGACGCGCTCGACCACAGCTGCAGGTCGATGTCGATCGGGGTGTCCACCGAGGAGCGGATCAGCGCGTACCGCGCGGCGTCGACCCCCAGAGCGTCGACGAGGTCGTCGAGGGTGATCACGGTGCCCGCACGCTTGCTCATCCGCACCGGCTGCCCGTCGCGGACCAGGTTGACCATCTGGCCGATCAGCACCTCGACGGTGTCCGGGTCGTCGCCGAGCGCCGCCGCGGCCGCCTTGAGCCGCGCGATGTAGCCGTGGTGGTCGGCGCCGAGCATGTAGATGCACAGGTCGAAGCCGCGCTCGCGTTTGTCCAGGTAGTAGGCGAGGTCGCCGGCGATGTAGGCGGGCTGGCCGTCGCTCTTGATGACCACCCGGTCCTTGTCGTCCCCGAACTCGGTGGTGCGCAACCAGGTTGCGCCGTCCTTCTCGTAGATGTTGCCGGTCTCGCGCAGCCGGGCGATGGCCTGGTCGACCCGGCCGGTGCTGTGCATCGAGTCCTCGTGGGTGTACACGTCGAAGTCGGTGCCGAACTCGTGCAGCGAGGTCTTGATGTGGTCGAACATCAGGTCCACGCCGATCGCGCGGAAGGTCTCCTGCTGCTGGTCGGCGGGCAGGCTCAGCGCGTCGGGGGCCTGGGCGAGCACCTGGGTGGCGATGTCGGCGATGTAGGAGCCGGCATAGCCGTCCTCCGGCGTCGGCTCGCCCTTGGCGGCGGCCACCAGCGAGCGGGCGAACCGGTCGATCTGGGCGCCGTGGTCGTTGAAGTAGTACTCCCGGGTGACCGCGGCACCCTGGGTGCTCAGCAGCCGGCCGAGTGCGTCGCCGACGGCCGCCCAACGGGTGCCGCCGATGTGGATGGGCCCGGTGGGGTTGGCCGAGACGAACTCCAGATTGATCTTCTCGCCCGCGAGGGTGTCGGAGTCGCCGTAGTGGGCCCCGGCGCCGATGACGGCGTCGACGATGGTGTTCTGCGCCGAGGCCTCGATGCGCAGGTTGACGAACCCCGGGCCGGCGACCTCGGCCGCGGCGATCCCCTCCGCCCGGGTCAGCGCCTCGGCCAGCCAGCCGGCCAGCTCCCGCGGGTTGACGCCCGCCTTCTTGCCCAGCTGCAGCGCCAGGTTGGTGGCGTAATCCCCGTGCTCGGGGTTGCGCGGGCGCTCGACCGTCACGGTCCCGGGCAACACGGAGGTGTCCAGGCCGCGTTCGGCCAGCACCGCGGCGGTGGTGGTCTTCAGCAGCTCGGCCAGATCAGCGGGGGTCACGGGGGTCCATCCTATGGTCTGGGGTGGTCAGCACCCGAATCCATTACCGGTGTACGAAGCACGCCGCCGGATGCGTTAGGCTGTGCAGGCCCGATGGCGCAAGTTCCGCGCCCCCGTAGCTCAGGGGATAGAGCGTCTGCCTCCGGAGCAGAAGGCCGCAGGTTCGAATCCTGCCGGGGGCACCACGTCTGACCTGGTAAAACAGGTATCACGCGGCGCTTATCGTTCGACGAACTGTTTCTCGGCGCAATCTCGCCGGTGAATCTAGAGGGTATTTCACGGCGAGTGTCGGGCGCCCATTGAGCCGACACCACGCCTTCCCTCAGGGGGCTGGTGAGAAGTCGAAGAGACCGGTGTGCGCACCCGGAGAAATCGCCCCTGAGCAGGTGCAGAGTGCCTACCATTCGAAGGTGAACACCACTCGATTCCTGTACCTCGTCGTCGGTGGCGTCCTTGCGGCATCGGCCGTCTTCGGCGCTCCGACCGCTGTGGCTCAACCCGACCCCGGCGACCCGATCACACCGGGCAGCCCTGGCGCTCCGGAATCTCCCAACGACCCCAGATGCATCGCCCAGCCAGGCAATGGGGTGTGTACCGGTGGCCCGTATGCCGCAATCACACCGAGCAGCCCTGGCGCTCCGGAATCTCCCAACGACCCCAGATGCATCGCCCAGCCAGGAAATGGGGTGTGCGCCGGTGGCCCGTATGCCTCCCCAATCGGCACGCCCCCCGGCTCACCCCCCGGAACAA
>NZ_NVQF01000077.1 GCF_002592005.1 Mycolicibacterium palauense
AATCGCCGCCGAGGTTCTGACCCAGCCGGTCGAAGCGACGCTGAATACCGTTCGACGACCGGCGAAGCGCGTTGTCGTCGATCGCCGTACCGACAACCATCGTCAGGTCACTCACGAACGCATCACCCCTCTCTGAGAACTGCTGGACGGCTACATCCGCGCTGTCGGAGATGGAGCACAGCAGACGTACCCCACCTCCGACACGCCCCCGGCACTGCTAGGTGCAGTTGAGGACACGGAACGCTGCGTCGTTGACGGAGTCGGCGCCGACGCGGATCCACGCGTGCCAGCCGGCCTTGCCCTTCGGGCGTCCGTTCGGGCCCATCAGGTGCGGGATGTAGGACAAGGTGGTGCCCAGGCGGTCGGCGATGACGTAGTTCTGGAAGTCACCGAACGCGAGGACATGGTTGTCTTCGCCGTTGGTGATCGAACTCTTCATCGCTTCGGCGACGTAGTCGGGCCGGCCCAGCAGCTCACGCTTGCGTCCCTCTTCGAGCTGGCCCCACAGCGATGCGCCGCCGGCGGTGTCGAACTGACGCATCTTGCCGTAGATCTTGCGGTGCGCCAGCCACGAGGCGTTGAACGCGAACCGCTGCGGCAGCTCGCCGTCCAACTCGTGCACATCCTCGACAGCGAACGTGTCGGTGTCGGCCGACGCCACGACCGAGGCGGTGCCGGCCAGAGCGGTGATGATGCCCGTCGGCTGGCCGACCCCGGAGCCGGTGACGAACGCGATCGACTCCTTGACCTCCTTCTCGAAGGCGATCATCTTGGCGATGTCGTCGGCCAAACCCGCAGCGTCCTGCTCGAGTTCGTGGGTGAACGGCACGAAGATCTGCAGCTTGTGCACCGGGATCTCGGGCTGTTCGAGCTCCGGCGAATCATCGGAAACCTCATCGCCCTCCCCGTCCCACGATCCGGTCACACCGACCGAAGTGACACCAGTCCACGACTTCCCAGTGGCCTGCACGACGCGGGCAATCTGCCGCACCTGGTTGAACGACCCATTCGCGGTGATGATGATCGTCGGGTCCAGCTGCATAGGCACCAAGAATCCGCCCTGGTTGTCCGTCAGTGACATCGCCCGCTGGTAGGCGCTGATCTCGTCGCCGGAGAGCACCGCCGCATTGCCCTGGGATCGAATCAACTTGATGAACGCGCGGCTGTAAGCCGGCGAGGTCGTCGCCAGCACCAGTTTCGCCACAGGCGTGTGCCCCTCGCCGTCACGCTCCACGAAGCGGGTCGCCACCTCACGCACGGTGTCGTCGGCGAAGGGCATCCGCTCGATCGCCTCACACGCCCGAGAGCGCAACTCTGCGGCCGGATCGTCACCTAACCGGATCTCCGACACATCCCACGGGTCCCTGCGCTTGTCGAGGTGGAGTCCACGCCGTTCGCGGTCGGCAACGTTGTCGATCACTTGCGTCCGCATGCTGTTGCCTCCCTGTCCCTGTCCGGCTGCCCGGATCTCGTCGAGCTGATCGTCGTGTTCCCGGTCGAGCCGACGCAGCTCTGCGCGACCTTCCCGGACCTGTTTGGTCAGCTCGTCGAACCGTGCCGCGTCCTCACCGGACAAACCGCCATCGACTGCGTCGAGGATCTGATGTGCTTCCCGATCCCATTCTTCGATGTCTTCACGCAATGCCATGTCGTTCCCTTTCACCGAATCGCATCGAGCAGCGCGAGCCGTCGCTGCGCGACCGCCCGCGAAATCACTGGTTGTGTTGATGTATTTCTGACACCGGCCGAGGTGCCTATATAGGCCGGCCATACCACCGGTCCGACCTCGCTGATGCGGACTTCTTTGAGCGTGCGTAGTAGCGGCGTCCGCTCGGGCTGTTCGCCGTAGCGCAGGATCCTCTTGAGGTCCTCCGGCTTGACCGGTTTGCCCTCTCGGTCACGCCATTCGTCGCGGACCACGCTGAACCGAAACGACATGCCGTCGATAGCGCCCGTCTCGATCGCTTCGCGCACCAAGTTGATCAGGTCGTGCTCACCGAGACGGGCCTGCACGTATAGCCCGCGGTGGTCCTCGTGGATGTCCTTGATGACGCCGATCGGGATGGACCCGATCAGCGGGTGGCGGCCGTGGTCGAACTGGAACTTCGGCGTGCAGTCACGAAGAGACTTGCCGAACGCGCCCGGCGCGATCTGCTCGTCAAAGCAGCCCTCCCAGGAGTCGATCCGGGTGGGTTCGTTGAACACCGCCCCGTACCCGGCGAACGTGCGCCCATCCCTATCGCCGTCCCCGCCGGCAGCCCGAAACTGCGACAGCGGAACCGACCGCACCACATCACCCTGGACCGCGCTCATAGGTACTCCTCCTCTCGCTCGAGATCGAGCAGCTCCAACCGCCGCTGGGCGACCGCCCGCGGAATGAACAGCCCCCGCACCTCGGGTGTCGGAGCCACCGATACTGATTGCAGGGCCACCTCAGACCGGACCACCAGCGCACCCTCGTGACGGACGCCGATCAGACGTACACCGACCAGGACGTCGAGGCCGCCGCGGCGCGCACGCTGTAGCGCAGCCTCACCGGCTGCGGAGTCGTCGAGGTCGAAAGCCACGTGCAGTCCTTCAGGCTTCTCGCACAGCTCCAAGACTCGCCCGATCGCCGGCTTGCGGCCCTGCGAATCGGGCGTCAACGCGATCTTGCTGCCACGCTGACGTATCGACCGCGCAAAGCACCCGTCGATGAACTTCTCGCGGACCTCGCCGAACTGGCAGACCTGCCCGTACCCGATCACGAATCCGCGAACCACACGACCGCGACCGGCTACCAGCTTGGCCTCACGAAACGAAACACTCAAGAGAATCACCACCATCCGCGCATGCAGAAACAACACTGCTGAAATCGCGTGGTGGGCGGCCTATCCGGGGTATCCCCACCCGGGGCGTACCGGCGTCGGCGGCGAACCGAGCAAGGCAAACACTAGCACGGGTCAGCGACGGGCTCAGCCACGGGGCCCGAATCACGCAGTCTCACAGCCAGGATCGACGCCGATCGACAGTCCGGCGAACACCGCGATCAGCTCAACAAGCTCGACACGACTGAGGTCGGTCACCGCGCTCTGAACCGCAGGGACACCACCGGTTCTGATCGCCGACAACACCGGGCCGACCATCCGCACCGGCCGCGAAGTCACCGGCAGTGCCTCGCGTGCATCGGCGAGTCTCGCGACGATCTCTTCGAAGTCGCGCAGGACCCGCGCATCGCGGTCCCGCTTGGACAATTCGAAGACTCGGTACAAGTCAGGAAGAAACCGCCACAACAGCTCCAACACCACACGGAGCGAATCGACATCCATGCCGTCGCACGCCCAGCCCACGATGTCGTGTGCCGTATCCGGTGACTCACTGGCCTTCGCTGCCGCGATCAGCATCGCCGCAGCGACATCGGGTTCATGTTTCATCTAGTCGTCTCTCCTTTGGTTGGGCAAGAACCGGGGGTTGGGGGTTGCGGGGCCACCTCGGCGACCTTCCCTTTCGCGCGCGCGGTCGTGAGGTTGGTTGAGAAGTCCCCGATTTGCGTAACTCGGCTGTCAGGTCGCGGTAGGCGTTTGGTCCGTCTTGCACGAATGTGCATGACGGGTTGTGTTGTCCAGTAGGTACGTAAGTACCTGTGTTGTCCAGTGTTGAACCCACGGGGGTGCAAGGTGAGTTGCACGCCGGCGGTGCAAGTTTCGGGGCAGTTATGTTGCACCCCGTCTCGTGCATGACGTCCGCTGCGATGTTGCACGTTGTTGGTGCATGACCAGGCCACGGCCATGCACCAATCCCGTGCAACGTGAGAACCGTTGATGTTGCACGGAATTAGTGCAAGAACAGATCTCACGCAATGCCCGCCTCGGAGGCAGGTTGCAGATACGTTGCACACCGGCGGTGCACGCTTCGGGGCAGCTATGTTGCACCCCGCCTCGTGCATGACATCCGCTGCGATGTTGCACGTTGTTGGTGCATGACCAGGCCACGGCCATGCACCAATCCCGTGCAACGCGGGACCCGCTGATGTTGCACGGAATTAGTGCAACGACAGATCTCACGCAATGCCCGCCTTGGAGGCAAGCTCGATCGGAGCCGACTGCTCGAGTCTTTCCTCATCGGTAAACCGCCGCCCGCCCGCGCACACAACATAGGCACGCCGACGCGGCACCAACGCCCCGTCACGCAGATACTCCCGGATCAACAACCGGCCGTCCTTGACTGCGCGCGCAAGAGCTTTGGATGCACGCTCACGGTTGCGACCCCAGCCGAACTTCTCCGAGATCTCCGCAGCCGAGGTCTCCCACACCTTCTTGGCGCCTGGCGCACTGGCACATGACAACAGGTACGCCATCACGACAAGGCCATCCGAGCCGAGCACATCGTCGTGCGCACCGGCCCGGATAAGCTCATCCGACATCCAGGTCACCCCCTTGCGTACGGGCTCTCCGATCGCGTGGACCGGGTTACGCCGACCCACGTGAGGCCCGCTCTCGATCACGCGCGGCTCGGGCGTCAGCGAGGCGATGAGGATGGGCTAGAGCCCGCCGTAGCGGCTTGTCGGTCACCGCATTGACGCACTGCTGACCGGCCAGCGCACCGCAATCCCGGCACGCCACCACGAACGGGTCGACCAGCCTGGCGTTCTCACGCACTACGAGCCTCCGCCGCCGGCTCCATGGTTTGTGACAGGTGCGCGGCCACGGCGCGAGCGTGCCGCTCGTTGACCTTCTGGCGGTGCCGGCCCAGGCTGAGCCCAGCGATGGCGCTGCGTTGCCGATCCGCCGACACCTTCGTGTAGATCTGCGTGGTCTGCAGCGACTTGTGCCGCAACAGTTCCTGCACAGTCCGCAGATCGTTGCCGTCGTCAAGCAGGCTCGTCCCGTACCAATGCCGCAACGAGTGCGGGGTGCCAGCGACCCCGGCCCGACGCATCGTCTGGCCGATCACATCGGACACCGACTTGCCGTGCATCGGCATATCGGGATGGCCACGCATCGGAAACCACAGCCCAGTCGCAGGCATCGTGCACGCCAACTCAACCAACAACGGATGCAGCGGAATCGAACACACCCGACGCCCCTTGCCCTTCACCCACAACACCCGCGCCTCCAGGTCAACGTCCTGGCCTTTGACACGCGCGATCTCGGAGACCCGCAACCCCGCCAGCAGCGCGAGCAGGATCATCGCCCGCGTCGAGGACCACATGTGGGTGGCCAACAGCTTGGGAATATCACCGTCAGCGACCGGCCGCGGCACCCGTTCCGGCACCCGCGGTGCCCTGACCTTCACCATCGGGTTATCCGCACGCCGATCAGTGAGCTGCAGCCACTTAAACCACGCACTCAGATACGTGTGATACGTCGCCGCGGTCGAATCCGACCAATCCTCACCATGCTCAGCGATCCAACGCACAACATCCAACGGGGTCGCCGAGAGCGGCTGCACCCCCGTCTCGACGTAGAACTGGCGCACCACACGCAAACGCTCGTCGATCGTCACCGCCGACAGGCGTTGGGCATGCTGCCACAACTCCCAATCGTCGAGACCGGCCACCACCACAGCCGTCGACGCGCTCATCGAAGACCCTCGACCTGGTCGGCGGCCTGCAACAGCGCCTCGGCGACACTGCGCGCAACCGACGGGCTCAAGGACTCATCGCGGGCCTCCACGACGATCTCACGCTCCACCCGACCGTCGGACCATTGCGTGCCGTGCACCGCGACCACAATGCACTCACCGACCGGCCGCAGCGCCCCTTCGAACATGCGCATCCAGCCGCCCCGATCGTCGTCTTCCCAGGCGCCCGCCGTGACTGCATCGGCCGGTGGCGGCGCCGAGGCGTCCAGCTGGTCCGTGATCCGGTCGTTTTCCTCCACGAACACGCGGGCCTGGTCCAGCAGGTCCGCCTCCCGACTGAGCAGCTCGCCGCGCTGATCGAACGTCAACCGACAAGCCAAGTCGCGCCAACTTTGAGCCCTGACGGTGCAATCTGACATGATGACTAAGCCCTTCTCTTCTCTGTTGATGGTTGGGTTGTTGCGGTCCCCGCCGGTTGTTGGCGCAACCGGACCTCCGGGGGCCGCATCACTTCTCTCTCTCAATCGGTGTCACCACCGACCACACCGCCGGTCACCACAAGCCCACAATCCTCAAGCGCATCCCGGTCCTGCTGACTGAGGTTCGGGTGCGTCACGCGGCACCACCGTCCAGCCGAGCGATGTAGTCACAAATGGACGCCTCGCTTACCAGGCGACGGCGGCCGATCTTCACGCTGCGCAGCTCTCCGCTGGAAATCAGGGCGAATACCGTGGTTCTACCCACCCCCAACCGCTGCGCAACTTCCCCTGTGGGCCACAGCCTGGCCTCTACGCCGTCCTCAAGTTGGTTCATCAAGCCCTGCCTCCAATGTTCGCTATGGCGACATAGTTACAGATATTTGTCGCTGTTGCGCACGTTAGCGTATGTGCTCAAGTCCGTCAAGATTCATGCAATGATGTCGTCGTGCAGAACACTGGAGACGAGTGGCATAGGGAACAGGCTCGGCGGATCGGCCACGCAATCTCTGCTCGCAGAAAAGAGATCGGTCTGACTGCCCAGCAGTTGGCAATACGGTGTGGTGACCTAGGAGTCCCAATTCACCGCACGACGATCACCAAGATCGAAGGTGGACGATCGCGATTCGACCTCGGTGAACTGCTTGTTTTGGCTGCTGCGCTGGAGGCGTCTCCAGTCACTTTGATCTATCCGGGGCCTTATGAAGACTTCATCGACATTTTGCCAGGCAGGCCAGAAATGCAGTTCGCCGCCGCCGAGTGGCTGAGCGGTAACCAGCTGCTCGTGTTCAACCGGACCACGCCACAAGCCCAACAAGACTGGCTTCAGAACACCTCCGTTTTGCGGAGGTGGAGGGAGCTCGTTGAATCAGTCATGGCGAGAGCATGGTTGATGGCGAGTACTTCAGTTCCCGATATGCGACAAATTGCGCACTACGACAAGCAGATTCAACGTCTCTCTGGCGAACTGGGAGTGACCGACATCTTCGGCGCCCTGGGGTATGGGACTGGGGTGCGATGGGAACCGTCGACGGACAACTCGGCACGTCAGTCGCCGGAGGACGGTGATGCCTAGGCAGCGAATGCAGCCGGGTGAGCACGGCAAGATCAGCCAATGGTCTAGCAGTGGGAAGTTCTTTGCCGCGACCTACGTCCGGGATTCTGATGGAAAACGACGGCGTGTCGAACGGTCGAGCGCCAAGAGTGCGGAGGATGCCCGTCGCTCGTTGCAGAGGCACCTTGCACAACGACGAACACCGCTCTCGGACCAGCTGGTCACTGCCAGGACGACACTGGCGGAGCTGTTCGGCATCTGGCTGACGTCCAAGACCATTGAGGACGGAATCCTCGAGCAGACAGCCGGCCAGTACCGCCAGGTGTGGCAGAAGCATGGGGCGAACCAGCTCGGTGAGCTACGGGTCGCTGAGCTGCCAACATCGCGCGCAAATGCTCACATTCAAGTTGTGGCTAGTACAGCCCCATCGCAAGCTGGATATCTGAGGATCATCCTGCGAGGGATGTTCTCGATGGCGGTCCGGTTCGATGTCCTGTCAGTGAACCCGATAGTGGAGACAAAGACCGCCAAAACGAGTCGGACGCCAGCGAGGGCGCTGACGTCAGAAGAGTTCGCAGCGGTGCGCGGAGCGGTGAGATCCTACGCAGTGCGCCCCGGTGTCGGCGGACCAAAGCCCGGTAGGCTCCTCCTGCCATTCGTCGAAATATTGGCCGCGACCGGTGGGCGACCAAGCGAGGTCCTGGCGCTGCGTTGGGAGGACGTCGACCTCCTCGCCGATCCGCCCACGGTGACGTTCGCGGGCACACTGGTCGATCACCAGCGCGTCGAGGGCAAGCCGCTGCACCGACAGGACAAGAGAAAGGCCGGCGCTCCCCCGCACACTGTCGATCTGCCAGCGTTCGGCGTCGAGGTATTCACGGCACTCTTGGGCGAGACAGGACCAGACGGCCCGGTGTTCGCCAGCCGAACGGGCGGCTGGATGAGCCTGGCGAACCTGCGTCGCGCGCTGCGGGCCGCGCTTCCCGACGATCTGGCGTGGGTCACACCGCACAGCTTTCGGCGCACCGTGGCCACGGTAGTCCGCAATGACCACGGTCCGGCACTGGCGCAGCAGCAGCTCTCGCACGCGAAGCTGGCGACCACCGAAGCTCACTACCTGCAGCGGCAGACGCACGGGCCTGACGTGCGCGAATCGCTTGAAGCGTTCGCAGCCGGGGCCGCCGCGGAGGAAAGTATCAGGAAAGTATCAAGTAGACCCGATTCTGGGACTTCCACCAGCCAGCCCTAAGGCTGTTTCCGCTGGTAGTTGGAGCCGCCTGGGGGAATCGAACCCCCGACCTATTCATTACGAGTGAATCGCTCTGCCGACTGAGCTAAGGCGGCGCGCCCGGCGGGCCGGGCCCAGCAGAGTCTACGGCAGCCGCGCCGGGGCGCCCAAACCCGATTGCCGCCCCGGTTCACCGACGCGCCCCGTCCCGTCAGTCCCGCAGCGCCTGCCCGACGGTGGCCACCATGGCGTCCACGGCGAACCTGGGTTTCACGTTGACCGCCAGCGCCTCCCGGCACTCAAGCACCGCCTCGATACACCGCAGCAGCCGGGCCGGGGCGGCGTGGGCGGCCAGGGCGCCGACCTGCTCCCCCATGTCAGGGTGGTTCGGGGTCACCGAGGAGGCTCCCGACGAGACCACCAGCGCGTCGCGGAAGTAGGTGGCCAGGTCGATCAGGGCCCGGTCCAGGGCGTCGCGCGACGCCCGGGTGTGCCGCGACTTCTGGCGCTTCTCAAGCTCTTTCATCGCCCCGGCGGCGCCGCGCAGCGCGCCGGTGGTGCCCTTGCCGGTGCCGCCGCCGCCCAGCGCGGTACGCAGCTCCTCGGCCTCGGTCTCGTTGCGGTCCTCGGTCAGCGCCCGCGCCTCGGCCTCCGCGGCGGCCACCAGATCCTCGGCCGCGGCGTACGCCCGGGACGGCGTGGCGGCGTCACGGGCCAGGCCCAGCGCGCGGCTGCGACGGTCCCGGGCCTGCGGATCGGTGGCCAGGCGGCGCGCCCGCCCGACATGGCCCCCGCTGACCGAGGCCGCCCAGTGCGCCTGATCCGGCGGGAGGCCGTCGGAGTCGACCAGCACCCGGGCGATCGCCTCCACGGGCGGGGTCACCAGGGCGATGTGCCGGCAGCGCGAGCGCAGGGTGACCGCGATGTCCTCGGGATCCACCGACGGGGCACACAGCAGAAACACCGTCGAGGGGGGTGGTTCCTCCACCACCTTCAGCAGGGCGTTGGCGGCCCCCTCGGTCAGCCGGTCGGCGTCCTCGATCACCACGATCTGCCAGCGCCCGGTACTGGGCCGGCGGGCGGCGATCTGCACGATGGCGCGCATCTCGCCGACCCCGATCGACAGGCCCTCGGGCACCACCCTGCGCACATCGCCGTGCGTGCCGGCCATGGTCGTGGTGCACGCGCGGCACTGCCCGCAGCCCGGCACCCCGTCGGAGGTGCACTGCAGCGCGGCGGCGAAGCACTGCGCCGCCACCGACCGCCCCGAGCCGGGCGGGCCGGTGACCAGCCAGGCGTGTGTCATGGTCCCGGACGCGGTCGCGCTGTGACTCGAGTCACCGCGGGCGGCGCGCGCCGCGGCCACCAGCTCCGCCTCGACGGCGTTTTGGCCCACCAAACGCGTAAAAACCCCGGACATCGCCTCCGACATTAGCGCTGCACGGCGACACAGCCGGCCGTCGGCTGTGCGCGATGGTTCGGTTCGGCCCTCCGGGCCCGATACGGTGAACGGGTGAGCAACCGGCTGACACCTGGGCGAATCGGTGCATTCGCCCGCTGGGTGGTACGCACACCGTGGCCGGTGTTCACCCTGGGCATGCTGCAGGCCGACATCATCGGTGCACTGTTCGTCCTGGGATTCCTGCGCTTCGGCCTGCCGCCGGTGGACCGGATCATGCTGCAGGATCTGCCCACCTACAACCTGCTGGTGTTCCTGGCGGTCCTGCTGGTCGCGTTCACGATCGGCTCGGTGATCAGCCTGCGGTTGCTGATGCCGGTGTTCCGGTGGCAGCGCAACGACGGGCTGCTGGCCGACAACGACCCCGAGACCACGGAGGCCGCGCGCACCCGCGCCCTGCGGATGCCCTACTACCGGACCCTGATCAGCCTGGTGAACTGGTTCATCGGCGGGGTGGTGTTCATCGCGGCCAGCTGGCCCGTGGCGAGCCGCTCGGCGCCCGTGCTGGCGGTCGCCACCGCGCTGGGCGCCACCGCGACCGCGATCATCGGCTACCTGCAGTCCGAACGGGTGCTGCGGCCGGTCGCGGTGGCCGCACTGCGCAGCGGCGTCCCGGAGAACTTCCGCGCCCCGGGGGTGATCCTGCGCCAGGTGCTGACCTGGGTGCTGAGCACCGGTGTGCCGCTGCTGGCGATCATCCTGTCGGTCGGGGCCAGCAAGCTGTCTCTGTTCGAGGCGTCGGCCGACAAGACGCTGATCCCGATCCTGCTGATGGCGCTGGCGGCCCTGGTGATCGGGCTGGCGGGCACGGTGCTGGTGGCGATGTCGATCGCGGACCCGCTGCGGCAGCTGCGCTGGGCGCTCGGCGAGGTCCAGCGCGGCAACTACAACGCCCACATGCAGATCTACGACGCCAGCGAGCTGGGCCTGCTGCAGGCGGGGTTCAACGACATGGTCCGCGACCTGTCCGAGCGGCAGCGGCTGCGCGACCTGTTCGGCCGGTACGTCGGCGAGGACGTCGCGCGCCGTGCCCTGGAACGCGGCACCGAGCTGGGCGGCCAGGAGCGTGATGTGGCGGTGCTGTTCGTCGACCTGGTGGGTTCCACCCAGCTGGCGGCCACCCGGCCCCCCAGCGAGGTCGTCATCCTGCTCAACGAGTTCTTCCGGGTGGTCGTCGACACCGTCGCGCGCCACGGCGGCTTCGTCAACAAGTTCCAGGGCGACGCGGCGCTGTGCATCTTCGGCGCGCCGATCGAACATCCCGACGCCTCCGGGGCCGCGCTGGCCGCCGCCCGCGAGCTCCACGACGAGCTGATGCCGGTCCTGGGCAACGCCGAGTTCGGGATCGGGGTGTCGGCGGGCCGCGCCATCGCCGGACACATCGGGGCCCAGGCCCGCTTCGAGTACACCGTGATCGGCGACCCGGTCAACGAGGCCGCCCGGTTGACGGAGCTGGCCAAGCTCGAGGGCGGCCACGTGTTGGCCTCGGCCAACGCGGTCAGCAATGCGCTGGACTCCGAGGCGCTGTGCTGGAACGTCGGGGAGATCGTCGAGCTGCGTGGACGCGCCGCTCCCACCCAGTTGGCCCGCCCGGTCAGGCTCGCCATCCCGGCGGGCGAACCGTCCGGCCGGATCTAGAGCCGAGCGGCCCGCCGGGCCCTGCGGGACCCTGCTGCCAGACCTTCTCGTCAGGCCTTCTTGGCGGCCGCCTTCTTCGCCGGGGCCTTCTTGGCGGTCGACTTCTTGGCCGCCTTGCGGGTGGTCTTCTTGGCCGGCCCGCGGGCACGGCGGTCGGCCAGCAGCTCCGAGGCGCGCTCGTCGGTCAACGACGCCACGTCGTCACCCTTGCGCAGGCTGGCGTTGGTCTCGCCGTCGGTGACGTAGGGCCCGAACCGGCCGTCCTTGATGACCATCGGTTTGCCCGAGGCCGGGTCGGTGCCCAGTTCCCGCAGCGGCGGCGCGGCCGCGCCCTGCCGGCCCCGCCGTTTGGGCTCGGCGTAGATCTTCAGCGCCTCGTCGAGGGTGATGTCGAACATCTGCTCCTCGGTGGCCAGGGACCGCGAATCGGTGCCGCGCTTCAGGTAGGGGCCGTAGCGCCCGTTCTGCGCGGTGATCTCCTCCCCCGTGCTGGGGTCGGTGCCGACCACCCGCGGCAGCGACAGCAACCGCAGCGCATCCTCCAGGGTGACGGTCTCCAGGTCCATCGAGCGCAACAGTGATCCGGTGCGGGGCTTGGGGCCCGTCGGCTTCTTGCCCTTCTTGGCCGGGGTCCCGGCCGAACCGTCGTCCGGCGGCTCGGGCAGCACCTCGGTGACGTAGGGCCCGTAGCGGCCGTCCTTGGCCACGATCTCGTGGCCGGACGCCGGATCCACGCCGAGACTGCGTCCCGACTGCGGGGTGGCGAAGAGCTTCTCGGCCAGCTGCAGATTCAGCTCGTCGGGGGTGAGTTCGTCGTTGAGGTTGGCCCGCTGCGGTGTCGGCTCGCCGTCGTCACCGGTGACCATCCGTTCCAGATAGGGACCGTTGCGGCCGACCCGCACATAGATCGGGCGGCCCTCGTCGTCGTCGAACAGCTTGATCGAGTTGACTTCCCGGGCGTCGATCCCCTCCAGGTTGCCCCCGACCAGCTTCTTCAGCCCTCCGGCACGGGCGATGGAGCCCTCCACACCGTGCTCGCCGCCGAAGTAGAAGTTGTTGAGCCAGTTGGACCTTCGCTCCAACCCGGCGGCGATGGCGTCGAGTTCGTCCTCCATCGCGGCAGTGAAGTCGTAGTCGACCAGGCGGGCGAAGTGCTGCTCGAGCAGGCCGATCACCGCGAACGCGACCCAGGACGGCACCAGCGCGCTGCCCTTCTTGTGGACGTATCCGCGGTCCTGGATGGTCTTGATGATCGACGAGTACGTGGAGGGCCGGCCGATGCCCAGCTCTTCGAGCGCCTTGATCAGCGACGCCTCGGTGTAGCGCGCGGGCGGGTTGGTCGAGTGCCCGTCGGGGGTCAGCTGCTGGGCCCGCACCTGCTGGCCCTGGTTGAGCTGGGGCAGCCGCCGCTCGGCGTCGTCGGCCTCGCCGCCGGCCAGCTCGTCGACGGTCTCGACGTAGGCCTTGAGGAACCCCGGGAAGGTCAGGGTGCGGCCGCTGGCCGAGAAGGTCACCTGGCGGGTCCCGCCCGTCTCGGCGGCCTCCCCGGTGATGCGCAGGCTCAGCGTGGTGCCGCGGGCGTCGGCCATCTGGGAGGCCACGGTGCGCTGCCAGATCAGCTCGTAGAGGCGGAACTCGTCGGTGTCCAGTTCGCGGCGCACCGCGTCCGGGGTGGCGAAGGTG
This sequence comes from Mycolicibacterium palauense, assembly GCF_002592005.1. Lineage (GTDB taxonomy): Bacteria > Actinomycetota > Actinomycetes > Mycobacteriales > Mycobacteriaceae > Mycobacterium > Mycobacterium palauense. Next base: position 13,101 of record NZ_NVQF01000077.1, read on the forward strand.
TCACCGGCGGGGCGGATCGCCTCGTGGGCCTCCTGGGCGTTCTTGACCTTGCGGGTGTACTGGCGCGGGGACGGGTAGACGTACTCCTCGCCGTAGAGCTGGCGGGCCTGGTTGCGGGCGGCGTTGATGGCCGACTCCGACAGCGTCGTGGAGTCGGTGCGCATGTAGGTGATGTAGCCGTTCTCGTAGAGCCGCTGGGCGATGCTCATGGTGCGCTCGGAGGTGAACCGCAGCTTGCGTCCCGCCTCCTGCTGCAGCGTGGAGGTCATGAACGGGGCGTAGGGCCGGCGGGTGTAGGGCTTCTCCTCCACCGAGGAGACCGTCAGCGACGCGCCCTGCAGACCGGCGACCAGCGACTGCGCGCCGGCCTCGTCGAGCACCACCACCTCGGTGGGTTTGCGCAGCGTCCCCAGCGAGTCGAAGTCGCGGCCGGTGGCCACCCGCTGCCCGTCGACGTTGACCAGGCGGGCGTTGAACACCGGCGGCTGGGCGGTGGGATCGGAGACGCTGGCGTCGAGCTCGGCGACGATGTCCCAGTGGTCGGCGCTGCGGAACGCCATCCGCTCGCGCTCGCGCTGCACGATGATGCGGGTCGCCACCGATTGCACGCGGCCCGCCGAGAGCTTGGGGGCGACCTTCTTCCACAGCACCGGGGACACTTCGTAGCCGTAGAGCCGGTCCAGGATGCGCCGCGTCTCCTGGGCGTCCACCAGGTCGTTGTCCAGGTCGCGGGGGTGTTCGGCGGCGGCGCGGATGGCCGGCTCGGTGATCTCGTGGAACACCATCCGTTTGACCGGTACGCGCGGCTTGAGCGTCTCCAGCAGGTGCCAGGCGATGGCCTCGCCCTCGCGGTCACCGTCCGTGGCCAGATAGAGCTCGTCGACGTCCTTCAACAGGCCCTTGAGCTCGGTGACGGTGCTCTTCTTGTCCGGACTGATGATGTAGAGCGGCTCGAAGTCCTCGTCGACGTTGACGCCGAGGCGCGCCCAGGGCTCGGATTTGTACTTGGCCGGGACGTCGGCGGCGGCCCGGGGCAGGTCACGGATGTGCCCGCGCGACGATTCGACGATGTAGCCCGGCCCCAGGTAGCCGGCGATCTTGCGCGCCTTGGTGGGCGACTCGACTATGACGAGCCGCCGCCGGACCGTCCCACTGTCCTGAGCACTGTCCCCAGCCAACTGCGCTTACGCTCCCACTTCTTCCATCCCCCGACCCACGGCAAGGCCCCCGACCTTGCGGGCAGTGCCAATTTTGCATTCCGTGGTCCTCGACGCAAACCGGCTACCCAGCCGACAGGGTTTCATACACGGGGCCATTTCGAGAACGCATCGGCCCCCGGCGGGGGTTCCCCGACGTTCTCCACCAGCCGCGACAGCCTCCGGCGACCGCCGATCCGCAGGGCCGGACGCGCCCCCCGGGTGCCGATCAAAGTCGGTGCGATCCCCACCCGCATGAGCGCGGAGGCCAAAGGCGAATGGGTGTCGGGCGCGTGCGGGTCCAGCCCGAGCAGATAACGGTCGGCATCGGGATACCCCGCCGCCAGGGTCCAGGCCCGCAGCTCCCGCGGTCCGGGCACCCACTCGTGCGGCACCGTCTTGACCGCGCCGCGGGTCCACGCGGCGGCGACGGGTGCCAGGCGCGGGTCGGGCCTGGCGCGAACCAGCGGCGTGTTCTCCTCGGTCCGCGTCACCTCGGGATCCAGGCCGGCCTCGGTCATCATCTCGGCGATGGCGGTGGCCCGCCACGGCTCGTCGACCACGACCGACAACCGGGCACGGTCGGGACCGACCGTCACCACCTGGCCCGATGCCGCCAGCAGCCCCGTCAGATCGGTGACCGCGGGCGGCACCGATTCGGCGGAGAAGAAAGAGAGCTGGCTCACGACTCGACACTAGGCCAGGCCCGGCGGCCGGTCGGGGACGCCGGGCCGCCAAAGGCGAACCCCCGGCGTAGACAGACCGCCGGGGGTTCTTTCAGCTTCGACTCAGATGGAGCGCACGCCGGTGGCCTGCGGCCCCTTGGGGCTCTGGCCGACCTCGAACTCCACCCGCTGGTTCTCCTCCAGGGTGCGGAAACCGCTGCCCTGGATCTCCGTGTAGTGGACAAACACGTCGGCGGACCCGTCCTCGGGCGCAATGAACCCGAAGCCCTTCTCCGCGTTGAACCACTTCACAGTTCCCTGTGGCATCTCTCGATCTTTCCTTACTTTTCCTACCGGGTGCGATACACCGACCGTTCGGTGCATCGGGCCCGTTCCGACCGCACATCCTTCGCAGGAACCGCGATCGCAACGTCGATCCTGCGAAAGCTTTGACACCACACAGAAGCTGCGACCGTCTTTATCCAACCACGTCCGGGGACATCGCGACAGTCTCACGGCTACCAACTGGTGAACAATTCAGGTTGTGACGGCTAATTTCGGCAGCGAGTTGCTCTCCGCGGTCATCGCGGGGGCACTTTCGGGGGGTCCCGCCACCGTTGAGCAGCCCGTACGCCACGTCGCCGAGATGCCCGCCCGCGGCGGCGAGGCCGACGCCTGGCCGCTGTGGGCCGACCCCGAGGTGGTGCGCGCCTTCACCGCCCGCGGCATCACCGCGCCCTGGTCGCATCAGGCACGCGCCGCCACACTGGCCCACGAGGGCCGCCACGTGGTGGTCGCCACCGGCACCGCGTCCGGCAAGTCGCTGGCCTATCAGCTTCCGGTCCTGACGGCGCTGGCCGCCGACCCGCGTGCCCGCGCCCTCTATCTGGCGCCGACCAAGGCGCTCGGCCACGACCAGCTCAAGGCCGCGCACGCGCTGACCGCGGCAATTCCCGGGCTCGCCGACGTCATGCCCACCGCCTACGACGGCGACAGCGGCGCCGAGGTGCGCCGGCTGGCGCGCGAGCGGTCCCGGTGGCTGTTCTCCAACCCGGACATGATCCACCTGTCGATGCTGCGAAACCACGCCCGCTGGGCCGTGTTCCTGCGCGGGCTGCGCTACATCGTCGTCGACGAATGCCACTACTACCGGGGAGTTTTCGGATCCAACGTGGCGATGGTGTTGCGCCGCCTGCTGCGGATGGCCGCGCGCTACCGTCCCGCCGGGGCACCGGCCCCGACGGTCGTCTTCGCCAGCGCCACCACCGCCGCCCCGGGCGAGACCGCCGCCGAGCTCATCGGCGAGAGCGTCGCCGAGGTCACCGAGGACGGTTCGCCGCACGGCACGCGCACGGTGGCCCTGTGGGAGCCGGCGTTGCGCACCGACGTCACCGGCGAGAACGGGGCGCCGGTGCGACGCTCGGCCGGGGCCGAGGCGGCCCGGGTGATGGCCGACCTCATCGTCGAGGGCGCGCGGACCCTGACGTTCGTGCGGTCCCGGCGCGGGGCGGAGCTGACCGCGATCGGGGCGCGGGCCCGGCTTGAGGACGTCGCCCCGCACCTGGCCGCGCAGGTGGCCTCCTACCGGGCCGGTTATCTGGCCGAGGACCGCCGGGCCCTGGAACGCGCGCTGGCCGAGGGCGAGCTGCTGGGGCTGGCGACCACCAACGCGCTCGAGCTGGGAGTCGACATCGCCGGACTCGACGCCGTCGTGCTGGCCGGGTTCCCGGGCACGGTGACCTCGTTCTGGCAACAGGCCGGACGCTCGGGCCGGCGCGGCCAGGGCGCGCTGATCGTGCTGATCGCCCGCGACGACCCGTTGGACACCTACCTGGTGCACCATCCGGAAGCGCTGCTGGACAAGCCCATCGAGCGGGTGGTGATCGATCCCACCAACCCGTACGTACTGGGCCCACAGTTGCTCTGCGCGGCAACCGAACTCCCGCTCGGAGGCGCCGAGATCCGGGCATGGGACGCCGAGTCCGTCGTCGCCGGACTGGTCGACGACGGACTGCTGCGCCGCCGTGGCGACCGGTATTTCCCGGCGCCGGGACTCGAACCCCATGCCGGCGTGGACATCCGGGGTTCCATCGGCGGGCAGGTCGCGATCGTGGAGACCGAGACCGGCCGGCTGCTGGGCGAGGTGGGTGCCGGGCAGGCGCCGGCCACCGTGCACCCGGGTGCGGTGTACCTGCACCAGGGCGAGACCTACGTGGTGGACTCGCTGGATCTCGGCGAGGCGCTGGCGTTCGTGCACGCCGAAGATCCCGGATACACCACGCACGCACGGGAACTGACCGACATCACCGTCACCGGTGACGGTGATCGGGTGCCCCTGGGCGAGGTGACGCTGGGATGCGTGCCGGTGGCGGTCACCAACACCGTGGTCGGCTACCTGCGCCGCGCGGTCACCGGCGAGGTGCTCGACTTCGTCGAACTCGACATGCCGCCCCGAACCCTGCAGACCGTGGCATCGATGTACACCATCACACCGGAAGCGCTGCAGGACAGCGGGATCGACCCGCTGCGCATACCGGGATCGCTGCATGCCGCCGAACACGCCGCCATCGGGCTGCTGCCGCTGGTGGCCAGCTGCGACCGCGGCGACATCGGCGGGCTGTCCACCGCGATCGGACCCGACGGTGTGCCCACGGTGTTCGTCTACGACGGGCACGCGGGCGGCGCGGGATTCGCCGAACAGGGCTTCCGGCAGGCCGCCGCATGGCTGGGTGCCACCGCCGCGGCGATCGAGGCGTGCGAGTGCCCCGCCGGCTGCCCGTCATGCGTGCAGTCACCCAAGTGCGGCAACGGGAATGACCCTCTGGACAAGGCCGGGGCCGTGGCGGTGCTGCGCGTGGTGCTGGCCGCGCTGGGGTGACGACCGACCCCTCGAACGGCCGACCTCCCAGGATGCGTTCAGCACACGCGGCGCTGGCGCGTCGAACGGTCGGACAACTCGATCCGTTCCCCATCCCGACAGGTCGGGCGCAGGCGAAAACTACCGGGCGCGAACGCTTTGCGCAAGCAAGTACGCCCTTATACGCCGGCCATCAAACCTGACAGGTGTCAACTGCTGCGGGATTCGAAGGCGTGGACTGGCCCGAATCCGGCGGTGGCGTCGGTAAGCTCAATGGCCATGACGCACGACTGGCTGCTCGTCGAGACACTCGGCGCGGAGCCTTCGGTGGTCGCGCAGGGTATTCGGGTCAAAAGCTTCGTGCCGATCAGCACCTTCCTGCGGCGCAGCCCGAATCGGTCGGCGATCCAGACCGCGGTCGCCGAAACGGTCCAGACCGGCGCCCCGCTGTCCAGTATCACCCCCAAGAGGGACCGGGTGATCCGCACCGAGCCTGTCCGCATGTCCGACGGCACCGTGCACGGCGTGCAGCTGTGGCTGGGCCCTGCCGACGCCGTGCCCCCGGAGCGCCCGGTTCCGGGCCCCCTGGTCTGGGATCTGACCACCGGAGTGGCCACCGACACCCCGGAGTCGTTGGCCAACAGTGGAATGGATCCCGGCACCGAATCGCTGCACGACCGGTCGTTCGCGGAGGATCTGCCGACCCGCGACCTGAACCCGAGCGAGACCCGGGTGCTGGCTCTGGCGGTCGACAGTCGTCCGGGGGCCCAGATCGCCGACACCTGGGACGTGACCGCCCGCACCGGCGAGATCATCACGGTGGGCTTCGCGGCCAGGGCCGGCCTGGAACCCACCGAGGACGGCTCCGAACACCTGCTGGCCCGGGCGATGAACTGGCGCAGCGAACGCGAGGCCCCGGCCACCAAGCGGGACAACCTGGCCCAGCGCATCCTCAACAGCCTGGCCCGCCCCGGCACCTACCGGGCTCTGATCGATCTGCGCACCTGGAAACTGCTGAAGTGGCTCGATGATCCGTGCCCGTTCTACGACTGGCGCCACCCCGAGACCCATCCCGAGGACACCCGGCAACGCGCCGCGATCAGCGAGCAGTTCGCCCAGGGGGATACGGCCGGGCGGGTCATCCGGTTGCGCGGGACCGACCAGGAGTGGGTGCCGGTCCATGTGACCCTGCACCGGGTCGAGCTGGAACCCGGGGTCTACGCCGGGCTGATGGTCATGCGCGAGCCCACCGAGGACGAGCTGGCCGCCCGCTGAGCGGGCCCCCGTCCAGGACCTGCGCGAGCGCCCGCCCGGGCGGGCCCGGAGACGCCCCAGATGCCGCGCAGCGGGACCTCGACGGTGACGACGACATCGAGATCCTCAACGTCGCAGCCCACCTGGACCGCGCGCATCGCCCGCGCGATCGCCGCGCCGCCCTCGCAGGCGGTGCCGGGACCGGCGGGCAATCCGGCGGCGGCCGCCAGGGCGGCCAGATCGGCCGCGGCCTGCGCGCGGTGCCGCGCCACCACGACCGCCCCCAACTGCGTCATGGCCAGCGCGGTCACCACCACCGCCGCCACCAGCGCCGCCCCGAGCACCGCCGCCGCGCCCTCGTCGCCGGCCGGACTCAGCGGCGGCGACGGCCCGCGCGGTGAGGGTGAGCGAGAATCCCAGCCCGGGAAGCAGATCCGCGCGGGTGTCCACGGTGGCCACGACGAACGCGCCGTCCCGTGCGAGGTGCAGGCCCGCGCCGGCCGGCGCGACGAGCCGCACCGCTCGGCGGGCCGCGTCACCATCGCCGCGGGCGGCGAGCCGGGCGGCCTCGCGGGCGGCGTCGACGCAGCGGATCTGGGCGCCGACGACCCCGACCCCGGCCAGGCACACCATCGCCACCACGACCAGCGTCGCGATCGCCAGAGCTCCCTCGACCGTTCCGATTCCGGCATCGCCGATCACACCGCGGTGTTCAGCGCCCGGGTGATGATGTTCGTCAGTGCACCGACGATCGAATCGCCGGTCACCACCGTGTAGAGGATCGCACCGAACGCGGCCGCGGCGATGGTCCCGATCGCGTATTCGACCGTGGACATTCCCGCCTCGTCGGCACCCAGCACCACAAGCCGCGCCATGATCCGTCGAAGAACCACGATCCGTCGAAAAGCCGCGATCCGTCGAATAACACTGTCCACCCTGACTTCCCCTTTCCTCGCCCCCACATCGGGGTTCCGCGGCCAGCCCGCGAAGCATCACAGCAGACCCGCGCCCAGGACATCGGCGGCCAACCCGACCACCACCGGGACGATGCCCAGGCAGACGAAGGCCGGCAGGAAACACAGCCCCAGCGGCCCGGCGATGACCACCGCGGCCCGTTCGGCCGCGGCCTCGGCGGCATCGCCCGCGTCGTGGCGCACCGTGTCGGCGAGTTCGGCCACACCACCGGCCAGCGCCGTGCCCGACGAGGCCGCACGGCGGGCCAGCCGCAGCAGTGCCAGACAGTTCGGATCGTCGACGTCGCGGCCACCGGCGCCGAATGCGATGTCCGGTTCGGCCCCGAGTACCAACAGATCGGCCGCACGGTGCAGCACATCGGCCAGCGACCGGGGTGCGGCCTGCGCGGCCGCCCGCGCCGCGGCGGGGATCGACAGGCCCGCCGACAGGCACACCGCCAGGACATCCAGCGCCGAGGCGGCCGCCAGCGGGTCCGGAGCATCGCCGTGCCCGCGACCGGTGACCGGCGTCGAGGGCACCGTGATCCGCCGACGCACCCGGGTGCGCCCGCCGCCGACCAGCACCGCCATCGCCAGGGCCAACGCCGCGGCCGTCACGGGATCCCCCGGTCGGTGATCCGTCCCGCCCACCACAGCCCGGCGCAGGTCAGCGCCGCACCGGCCACCAGCAACCACCCGCCGGCACCGGAGCCGGTCAAGAAGGCCAGCGGGGCCGCACCGATCGCCTCACCGAGCAGCAGACCCAGCACCGGCAGCCCGGCCAGAATGGTCGCGGTCGCCCGGGCACCGGCCATTCCGGCGTCCATCCGGGCCGCGAACCGCTGCCGTTCGGCGAGATCGTGCTGCGCGGCCCGCATCAGGTCGGCGATCGCGACGCCGTGCCGGTCGGCGACCTGCCAGAACTGCGCCAGGCGGTGCCAGGCTGCGGGCAGCGCCGAGCGGTCACCGGCCCCACGCAGGCCCGCGGCCACGTCCGCACCCAGGTGCGCCCGATGTGCCACCGCCCGTAGCCCCGCACGCACCGGGTCGGCCGGGTCGCGTGAGGCGACCGGTTCGGCTCCGGCGGCCGCGAAGGCCTGCACCGGGTGGGCGCCGATGCGCAGCTCCCCGACCAGCGCTTCCAACGCGCCGTACAGCATCCAGCCCTCCTCGCGTCGACGGCGACGGGCCCGGCCTCGCCGGCGCCGGGCGACGACGGTGGCAAGGACCAGCGCGGTGGACACGGCGACGCCCGGGCCGAAGGCGGCGGCGGTCAGGCCCGCCGCGCCGGCCGCGGGCACCCCCAGCACCCACCGGTGCCGGTTCCGGCATCGACCGGGTGGGGCCAGCCGCCGACGCGGTGCGCCGGGGTGGATCAGGACCGCCGCGGCGAGCACGAGCGCGGCCCAGCCCGTCATGGCGAGCTCCGGGTCAGCAGGCGGACCAGGTCGTCGGCCGCCGGGGTCGTCCCGGGTCCGGCCCGCCACGCCGCGACCGCACGGCAGGTGCCGTTCCCGTCGGCACGGATCAGCGCGATCTCGGTGAGCTTGCGGCCCTCGGCGCGGCGATCGACATGCAGCAGCACCTGTACGGCCGAGGCCAGTTGGCTGTGCAGTGCGGCCCGGTCCAGGCCCCCGAGGGCCCCGAGTGCCTCCAACCGGGCCGGAACGTCGGCGGTGTTGTTGGCGTGCAGGGTTCCGGCCCCGCCGGCGTGGCCGGTGTTGAGTGCCGCCAGCAGATCGACCACCTCGGCGCCGCGGACCTCGCCGATCACCACCCGGTCCGGACGCATCCGCAGCGCCTGCCGCACGAGCTGACGCATCGTGACCTCCCCCGCCCCTTCGACATTGGCGCCGCGGGCCACCAGGTTGACCAGGTGCGGATGCGGCGGGGCCAGCTCGGCGGCCTCCTCGACGCAGATGATCCGTTCGGTGGGACCGACGGTCCCGAGCAGGGCCGAGAGCAGCGTCGTCTTGCCCGCACCGGTTCCCCCGGAGACCAGAAACGCCAGCCTTGCCGCGATGACACCCCGCAGCAGTTCCTCGGCGGCCGGCTCGACGGCCCCCGACCGGACCAGTGCGGGCAGGTCCTGCCCGGCGGGTTGCAGCACCCGCAGCGAGATGCAGGTCCCCGCGGCGGCGACCGGCGGGAGGATGGCGTGCAGGCGCACCGTGATCCGCCCGCCGCACAATCCCGGGAGCAGGCCGTCCACCCAGGGCTGCGCGTCATCGAGGCGCCGGCCCGCCGCCAGCGCCAGGCGTTGCGCCAGACGGCGCACCGCATCCTCGTCGGGAAGACGGATTCCGCTGCGCCGCAGCCCTTTGCCGTCGTCGACCCACACCGCATCCGGAGCGGTGACCAGGACGTCGGTGGTTCCCGGCGCGCCGAGCAGGGCATCGAGAACGCCGGCGCCGGTGAATTCGGTCTGCAGGGCGCGCAGGTTGGCGAGCACCTCGGTGTCGCCGAGGACCCCGCCGGACTCGGCGCGGATCGCGCGGGCCACCGACGCGGGGTGCAGGACCGCGCCCCGATCGCCGGTCTCGGTCACCAGCCGCTCACGCACCCGGTCCAACAGGGAGTCGCTCATACCGCCACCCGCCCCGGCTCGAGGGGGCTGCGCGCCGCCAGCGCCAGCAGGGTGCGCGCCGCCGACAGCAGCGGCGACCGGGGCCGCGGCGCCAGGCCGCCGCGCTCCAACTTCTCGGCCAGCATCGGTTCGGGGCGCATGGCCGCCAGCACGGGCAGCCCCACCGTCTCGGCGACGTCGCCGGCCGACAGCCCGCCGGGCGAGGGACCCCGCACCACCAGGCCCACCGCCGGGTTGTACCCGGCGACGACGGGCCCGAGCGCCGCCGTCGCGGCGCATGCCCGCACATCGCTGCAGGTGATCACGGCCACCAGGTCCGCGGCCGCCAGGGCGACCAGCGCCGTGTCGGTCAGCCGGCGGGGCAGGTCGCAGACGACGGTGGCTCCGCCGCGGGATGCGGCGCCGATCACCGCGTCCACCGCGGCCGGTGCCGGTTCGTGGGCCGACCTGGCCCCCGAGACGACCCGGAGCCGTCCCTCGCCGGGGAGGGCCTCCTGCAGCGCCGGCCAGCTCAGCCGCCCGCCGGCGGCTGCGAGGTCCGGCCAGCGCAGCCCCGGCCGGCTCTCCATCCCGAGCAGCAGGTCGATCCCGCCGCTCCACGGGTCGAGGTCGACCAGCAGTGCCGGTTGCGCGGCCGGTTGCGCGGCCGACTGCGCGGCACGGGCCACGGCGGCGGCCAGGGTCGACGCACCGGCACCGCCGCGCCCGGCGAGCACGGCGATCAGCGCTCCGCGGCCCCTCTCACCGGGGGTGGTCTCCGCGGCGCGCGACAGCTCGCGCACCAGTTCATCGGCCCGGTCCGGCATCTCGATCACCTGCCGGGCCCCCACGGCAAGGGCCGCCGTCAGCGTGGCGGTGTCCGGTGCGGACCCACCCGCGCACAACACGAACGTGTCCGGCCGGCGCGGAAGGCCTGCCGCGGCGGCGCTGCCGGCGGTCTGCGCGTCGAGCAGCACGGCCACCGCGGAGACCCAGACCTTCCGACTGATCCGGGCACCGGGTGACAGGTGCACGACGTGGACACCGGCCGCGGCGGCCACCCGGTCGGCTTCGTCGCGGACCTCCGGGGCCCCCAGCAGCGCCAGCACGCCGGCTTCGTTGGTCATGGCCTACACCGTGCTCGGCGACACCCACATCCACCAGCCGGTGGTCTGCACATTGGGGACGCAATCCCGTATGGGGATAACGGGACTCACGCATGCAGGTTCAGTGGTACACCAGGTCCACCCGCCGGAACGCCCCCACTTCGTGGTCGGCGCCGAATGCCCTGTGGTCGGCCTTGTTGCGGGCGTCGGCCTCCTCGGCGAAGCCCACGATGTCCTCGACGAACAGCTCCCGGGGCCCCATGGCGGCGACGATGTCGGGTTCCACGTCGTGGTCGAGCAGTCCGGCCCCGTCCGAGCGGGCGTGCGCCTGGGCGAGCACCTCACCGCAGAGCCGTGCGTACTCACGCCAGTCGCCGTACGACAGGTCGTCGAGGTCGATGTCGTCGCGGAAGCAGCACCGTTCCCGCACCAGGAAGCTGATGCCGCGGTGTTTGATGCTGCCACCACCGACGGCGATCAGCCGTGCGCGTCCGGGGTGGGGCGGGAGCCTCGGTCACCAGCGCTGCCGTCATCGGCCGCGTCGACCGCACGAAAGCGGATTCCTGGCGAATACCCCTAGAAAGGGGACGACCCCCGCCAGGGGGGGAGGAGGCGAGGGTCGTCGTGTATCAGCCCCGGGGGGTCGGGCTGATGCACACCCGGCATAAGCCGAGTAATGCTCACTATACACACGACGAAGGTGGGCAGCGCAAGTCCGAAACCCAAGTCTCCGGCTGTGTTTCTCGTGAGAAATTACCGTCATTGACACGTGGCTTGAACTGCCAATTTAGACCGCATCCCGGAATTTGTCACAGACCCCCTATTCTTGTGCGGTGACCGCCCCCGACCCGGACGCCGGCCGCCCCCGCCTCGAGCAAACGACCGCCGAGCCGAGCCCCGGCGCCAAGACCGCGGCCTTCTTCGACCTCGACAAGACCGTCCTCGCGAAGTCGAGCACCCTGGCCTTCAGCAAACCCTTCTTCGATCAGGGACTGCTCAACCGGCGGGCTGTCCTCAAGTCGAGCTATGCGCAGTTCTTCTTCCTGATGTCCGGCGCCGACCACGATCAGATGGATCGGATGCGCTCCTACGTGACGAGCATGTGCGCGGGGTGGGACGCCGAACAGGTCAGGTCGATCGTCGGGGAGACCCTGCACGACATCGTCGACCCGCTCGTGTTCGCCGAGGCGCGCGACCTGATCGCCGACCACAAGCTGTGCGGGCGCGACGTGGTGGTGGTGTCGGCCTCCGGGGAGGAGATCGTGGCGCCCATCGCCCGGGCCCTGGGCGCCACCCACGCGATGGCGTCGCGGATGGTGGTCGAGGACGGTAAGTACACCGGCGAGGTCGCCTTCTACTGCTACGGCGAGGGGAAGGTCCAGGCGATTCGCGAACTGGCCGCTCGCGAGGGGTATCCGCTGCAGCACTGCTACGGCTACTCGGACTCGATCACCGATCTTCCGATGCTGGAGGCGGTCGGGCATCCGACCGCGGTCAACCCGGACCGGGCTCTGCGCAAGGAGGCGCTGAACCGCCAGTGGCCGGTGCTGACCTTCAGCAAGCCGGTGTCGTTGCGTGACCGCATCCCCGCCCCGTCCGGCGCTGCCGTGGCGACCAGCGCGGCGGTCGGCCTCAGCGCCCTGGCCGCAGGCGCGCTGACGTATTCGCTGCTGCGCCGGTACGCGCTCTGAGCACACCAGTAACAATCCGGCCTCGGCACAGCGGGTTCGCAGTTTTCACCCTTGCTGTGACCGGTGTCACGTAGTACAAATGAAGCACGGAAGCCAGGTGAGGCCAAGTCTGATCCGGAAGAGAAGGTTCAGTCTCCCACACCCGGCTACCCAGCACGGATCCCGGAACCCACGCGGAGTCACAGCCGCGATAATGGCAGAAGTGTTGCGGGCCTGCGTAATTGCGAAAATGCGAGCGGTGCCGACAGACCTTTGGGTGGGACTGCAACCGCAGCGCGACGCAAGATCGCCGAGGCCAACCCACGCAGCCCCCAGTTGCACGCATGGTAACCGGGCATCCGTGCTAGCGGGCGGCGAGCCGAACTGTTTCGGATCGCCGCCCGCTTCGTCTGTGCGGCAGCGTTTTTCGTCCCGCCAACGACGTGATCGCTACTTCTGCGCGGCGTCTTCCTTGGCCTTGGCGATGGCCTCGGCCTCGCGGGCACCGGCCTGCAGCGCCCGGCACGAGAGCATCAGCCACTGGGTCAGGCCGGCTTCGGTTCCCGCCGCGAAACCCGCTGCGGCTTCGCGGTAGTCACCCGCACGGCGCATCCAGAAGACCTCGGGCACCCCGAGGCCGTGCGGGTCCAGGCCCGAGGAGATGCTGACCAGCCGGCCCACGCCACGGGCCACCACCCCGTCGGCACTGCCGAACGGCGACAGCGCCAGCAGCTCGCCGTGGGCCACCGCGGCCACCACCGGGGCCGGCACCCGGGTGGCGCCGGTGACCAGCCGCCCCAACAGGTCCAGTCGCGCCGACACCTCGGGATTCAGCTGCGGCCGCCCCAGCGCGTCCTCCTCGGCCAGGTCGGCGGCGGCCAGGGCGTGCAGCCGCGCCAGCGCCTGCAGCGGCGCCCGCCGCCACACCCCCACCAGCGTGCCTTCTCCGCCCTCCAGCGCCTGGGCGACCCGCAACGCGCCGGCGAACACCGGATCACCGACCGAGTTCTCGTCGATCTGCGGTGCCCCACCGTCGAGCACCGAGGAGGCCCGCGCGGCGCGCAGCGCGGCCTCGGCGGCGGTCACCGGCCAGCCCCGCAGGTTGGCCCGGTGCCGGTGCGCCCGGCCGAGGGCCTCCCGGGCCTGTGCCGCGGCGTCGGCAACCCCCGGAAGATCCATCAGCGGCGCCAGCGGGTCATCGGTCACGGCCGGCAACCCTACCGGGAATGGCCTCCAGCAGGCCCACGGTGTACCGCGCACGCGGGTCACCGAACAGCTCCGCGGTGGGCCGCGGGCCCTCGACCACCCGGCCCGCCCGCATCACCATCACCTCGTCGGCGATCTGCCGGATCAGCCCCAGATCGTGGCTGATGAACAGGTAGGTCAGTCCCAACCGGGCCTGCAGCTCGGAGAGCAGGTCGATCACCTGGGCCTGGACCAGAACGTCGAGCGCCGAGGTGGCCTCGTCGCAGACCAGCAAATCCGGCTGCAGCGCCAGAGCCCGGGCGATCGCCACCCGCTGGCGCTGCCCCCCGGAGAGCTCCCGCGGCCGCCGGTCCAGCACGGCCGCGGGCAGGGCGACCTGTTCCAGCAACTCCCGCACCGTGGCCAGCCGGGCCGCGCGGTCGCCGATGCGGTGTATCCGCAGCGGTTCCTCCACCAACCGGTACACCGAGTACATCGGGTCCAGGCTGCCGAACGGATTCTGAAAAATCGGCTGCACGCGGCGCCGGAACGCCAACTGCTCGCGACGGTCGAGCCCGGCGACGTCGCGGCCCTCGACGCTGACCCGCCCCGACGTGGGTGCCAGCAGGCCGAGCACCATCCGGGCCAGCGTGGACTTCCCGGACCCCGACTCGCCGGCCACCGCCAGCGTGCTGGCCCGGCGCACCCGGAACGACACGTCGTCGACGGCGACGACGTCCCGGTGCCGCCACGGCGCGCCGGCACCGACGCCACGCTCATCGACCCGCTGGAGAAGTTCACCGGCGCAGTCGTCTCACTCGGCAACGCCGTCGCGTCGATCCCGCCGCTGCTGCTGTCGCTGCCGGGTTCGGAGACACCGATCACCGAC
>NZ_NVQF01000078.1 GCF_002592005.1 Mycolicibacterium palauense
TTCTACAAGAGGCGAATGGGAGGGAGAGATGGGTGTGAGAAAGAGACAGGTGCAAGCGTAGCGACCCTGGCAGGATGGCCGACATGAGCGCCACCTCGCCGGGCGGTCCGGATGTCGGCCTGATCATCGCCGTCAAGCGGCTGGCCAGCGCCAAGACCCGGCTGGCATCGGCCTTCTCGGCCGAATACCGCGAGCAACTCGTGCTGGCGATGCTCGTCGACACCATCGCCGCCGCGCGCCGGGTGCGGGCGCTGGCGTCGATCACCGTCGTGACCCCCGACGAGGCGGCGGCCGCCGCGGTCACCGAACTGGGCGCCGAGGCCGTGCACGACCCCACCCCCGACGGGCACCCGGATCCGCTGAACAACGCCATCGACGTGGCGGCGGCCACCGTCCCGGCGGGCGGCGTCACCACCACTCGGGCGGCCCGGACGGATCAGGCGGCTCGGGCGGCTCAGGGCATCCCCAACATCGTTGTACTCCAAGGCGACCTGCCCGCCATGCAGCCCCACGAACTGACCGAGGCCATCGCCACCGCACGCCGCTACCCGCGCAGCTTCGTGGCGGACCGGCACGGCACCGGCACGGTGGCGCTGTTCGGATTCGGGGTGCCCCTGAATCCACGGTTCGGGCCCGATTCCGCTGCCCGGCACAGGGATTCGGGTGCCATCGAACTGACCGCGGCCTGGCCGGGGCTTCGGTGCGATATCGACACCCCCGAGGACCTGATCAGTGCGCGTTCGCTGGGGGTCGGCGCGATGACCCGCCGGACCGCCGACCGGGCCGCCGGGAGATGCTAGCGAGCCACCGCAGGATGAGGGATGATCGCAATCGTGACCGACACCGAGACCGACACCGGGACCGACACCGGCCAGGCCGCAGTCCGCGACGCCGGGGACGACACGGGCGGCTGGCCCCCGGCCGACTCGGCGCCCGTGGCACCTCCCGCGGCGACGGCGGTCACCGCCGCCAGCGAGTTACCCGAGAAGCGGTACCTCAATCGGGAGTTGAGCTGGCTGGACTTCAACTCCCGGGTCCTCGCGCTGGCGGCCGACACGTCGCTGCCCCTGCTGGAGCGCGCCAAGTTCCTGGCGATCTTCGCCTCCAACCTCGACGAGTTCTACATGGTCCGGGTCGCCGGCCTCAAGCGCCGCGACGAGATGGGGCTCTCCGTGCGCTCGGCCGACGGGCTGTCCCCCCGTGAGCAGCTGCGCCGCATCGGTGAGCGCACGCAGCAGATCGCCAGCCGCCACGCCCACGTTTTCCTCGATTCCGTGCGGCCCGCGCTGGCCGAGGAGGGCATTCACGTCGTCACCTGGGCCGACCTCGGGCAGGCCGAGCGCAAACGGCTCTCGACCTATTTCCATGAGCAGGTCTTCCCCGTGCTCACCCCGCTGGCGGTCGACCCGGCCCACCCGTTCCCGTTCGTCAGCGGCCTGAGTCTGAACCTCGCGATCACGGTGCGTCAGCCGGAGGACGGCACCCAGCATTTCGCCCGCATCAAGGTCCCCGACAATGTCGACCGGTTCGTGCAACTCGGCGTCAGCGAGGAGATGCAGACCGACGATGAGGAGGCCGCCCCGATCGTCCGGTTCCTGCCGATGGAGGAACTCATCGCGGCGTTCCTGCCGGTGCTGTTCCCCGGTCTGGAGATCGTGGAACACCATGCCTTCCGGATCACGCGCAACGCCGACTTCGAGGTGGAAGAGGACCGCGACGAGGATCTGCTCAAGGCGCTGGAGCGCGAGCTGGCCCGGCGGCGGTTCGGTTCCCCCGTCCGCCTCGAGGTCGCCGACGACATGACCGAGAACATGCTCGAGCTGCTCCTGCGCGAACTCGACGTCGACCCCGGCGACGTGATCCAGTTGCCCGGCCTGCTGGATCTGTCGTCGTTGTGGCAGATCTACGGGGTCGACCGCCCGGCGTTGAAGGACCCGGCGTTCGTGCCCGCGACACCGGCGGCGTTCGGCGAACGCGAGACACCGAAGAGCATCTTCGCCACCCTGCGCGACGGCGACGTGCTGGTGCACCACCCCTACGATTCGTTCTCCACCACCGTGCAGCGCTTCATCGAGCAGGCCGCCGCGGATCCCAACGTGCTGGCGATCAAGCAGACGTTGTACCGGACTTCCGGCGACTCCCCGATCATCAACGCCCTCATCGACGCGGCCGAGGCCGGCAAGCAGGTGGTGGCTCTGGTGGAGATCAAGGCCCGGTTCGACGAACAGGCCAACATCAAGTGGGCCCGCCAGCTGGAACAGGCCGGGGTGCACGTCGTGTACGGGCTGGTCGGGCTCAAAACCCACTGCAAGACATGTCTTGTCGTGCGGCGCGAAGGTTCGGCGATCCGCCGCTACTGCCACATCGGCACCGGCAACTACAACCCCAAGACCGCGCGCCTCTACGAGGACGTCGGGATCCTGACGGCCGCCCCCGACCTCGGCGCCGACCTGACGGATCTGTTCAACTCGCTGACCGGTTACTCCCGCAAGGTCACCTACCGCAACCTGCTGGTGGCGCCGCACAGCGTGCGCAAGGGCATCATCGAACGGATCGACCGCGAGGTGGCCGCCGCCCGCGGCGGCGCCGACGCCCGGATCCGGCTGAAGGCCAACGCGTTGGTCGACGAGCAGGTCATCGATGCGCTCTACCGGGCCTCTCAGGCCGGTGTCCGCGTGGAGGTGGTGGTGCGCGGCATCTGTGCCCTGCGGCCCGGGGCACAGGGGTATTCCGAGAACATCGCGGTGCGGTCGATCCTGGGCCGGTTCCTCGAGCACTCGCGGATATTCCACTTCCGCGCCATCGACGAGTTCTGGATCGGCAGCGCCGACATGATGCACCGCAATCTCGACCGGCGGGTGGAGGTACTCGCCCAGGTCAAGGATCCCCGGCTGACCGCACAACTCGACGGAGTCTTCGAGTCGGCGCTGGACCCGGCGACCCGGTGCTGGGAGCTGCAGCCCGACGGCCAGTGGGCCGCCTCGCCCAAGGAGGGCGAGACGGTACGTGACCACCAGGTCTCGATGATGGAGCTGCATCGGCATCCGTGATGGTGACCGCGACGGCGAGCCGCGATGGTGGCCGCGGGAACGCCCGGACTACCATCGTGCGCCGCCTCGTTCCCGCGACCCCTTCGAATCGAACTGCAGGAGTAGACGTTGCCAAAACAGACACCCGGTGAAGCCGATTCCGGTGCCGAGCCGGTGCTGGCGGCAGGTGCGGTGCTGTGGCGACGGCCCGGCGACGTCGAGGTGGCGGTGATCCATCGTCCCCGCTACGACGACTGGTCACTGCCCAAGGGCAAGGTGAATCCCGGCGAGAGCGAGCCGGTCACCGCGGTCCGCGAGATCCACGAGGAGACCGGATTCCGCTCGCGGCTGGGACGCTGGCTGGCCACGGTGAGCTATCCGATCCCGCAGGGCCGCAAGCGCGTCGTCTACTGGTCGGCCCGGGCCGACGAGTCCACCCCCGGCGAGTTCGTGCCCAACAAGGAGGTGGACAAGCTGCTGTGGCTGTCCCCCCTCGAGGCGATCAGGGTGCTCAGCTATCCCCACGACCGAAAGGTTGTGCGCCGGTTCACCGAGCAACCCGCCGACACCCGCAGCCTGCTGATCGTCCGGCACGGCACCGCCGGCAGCAAGAGCCGCTACAAGGGTGACGACCGGCTGCGCCCGCTGGACAAACGTGGCCGGGCTCAGGCGGAGGCGCTCGTGGGCGTGCTGTTGGCCTTCGGGGCGACGGACCTGCATGCGGCCGACCGGTTGCGCTGCCGCCAGACACTCGAACCCCTGGCCGAGGAACTCGGAGCCGACATCCGGATGGAGCCGGCACTGACCGAGGAGGCGTACGCCGAGGATCCGGAGGCCGCGCGCCAACGCATGGTCGACATCGCCGCCGAGCCCGGTACCCGGGTGATCTGCTCGCAGGGCAAGGTCATTCCGAACCTGGTCGACTGGTGGTGCACCCGCGACGGCGTGGATGCCGACAGGTCCAGGAATCGGAAGGGCAGCACGTGGGTGATGACGCTGCACGACGATCTACTCGTCGCCGCCGACCACATCGGCAGCCCACTGCCGACCAGGGCCTGACGCACCCACGCAGAAACGCCGCGGGACCGAGGATCCCGCGGCGTTTCGCTGGGTGATCTACCGGCGCCCCTTCTTGGCGGGCGCCTTCTTGGCCGGGGCCTTGGTCGCGGCCTTCTTGGCCGGAGCCTTGGTCGCGGCCTTCTTCGCCGGAGCCTTGGTGACTGCCTTCTTGACGGCCGCCTTCTTGGCCGGAGCCTTGGTCGCGGCCTTCTTGGCCGGAGCCTTGGTCGCGGCCTTCTTGGCCGGAGCCTTGGTCGCGGCCTTCTTGGCCGGAGCCTTGGTCGCGGCCTTCTTGGCCGGAGCCTTGGTCGCGGCCTTCTTCGCCGGAGCCTTGGTGGCCGCCTTCTTGGCCGGAGCCTTCTTGGCGGCCGTCTTCTTGGCGGCGGCCTTGGTGGCGGTCCGCTTGGTGGCCCTCTTGGCCGGAGCGGCCGCTACGCCACGCTTGACGGCCGGGCCGTCCGCCGGGAGCTTCTGTGCGCCGGACACAACGGCTTTGAACTGGGCCCCGGGCCGGAACGCAGGAACCAACGTCGGCTTCACCTTGACCGTCTCGCCGGTACGCGGGTTACGGGCCACCCGGGCCGCGCGCTTGCGCTGCTCGAAGACACCGAATCCGGTGATCGTCACGCTGTCGCCGCGGTGCACCGCACGGACGATCGTGTCGACGACGTGTTCGACGGCCGCAGTGGCCTGCCGGCGATCCGAGCCCATTTTCTCCGTAAGTACGTCGATGAGCTCTGCTTTGTTCATGCAAAAACCTCCGATACCAGTGGTCCTGTCTGGACCGACTAGTGGACACGGTAAACCCTGTCAAGGCTGATTTCCAAGAGCCACGCGCAATTTCAGCGGGTGCAAGCGGCCTTTTTCCAATCCGATTGCCGCGCTTGGGCGGTTCGACCGCTTGTTCGGAGGGGTTTCAGAGCCCCTGAGACGGCCCCGAATTCGGTCCTTCGACCGCCGCCCCGGGGGATCAGGGCGCCGGAATCGTGTGCGGTTTCCAGGCCGGCCGGCGCGCCTCGAAAGCCTCGATCGAATCGAGTTTCCGCAGCGTAAGGCCTATATCGTCGAGGCCCTCGAGCAGTCGCCAGGCCGTGTAGTCATCAATAGTGAACGGCACCACCACCGTTCCGGCGACGATATTCCGATCTTGAAGATTCACAGTGATTTCCAGTCCGGGCTGCTGCTCGATGAGTTTCCAGAGCAATTCCAGATCGTCCTGGGTGACCTGAGCCGCCAGCAGGCCGGCCTTGCCCGCATTGCCGCGGAAGATATCGGCGAACCGGGACGAAATGACGACCCGGAAGCCGTAGTCCATCAATGCCCAGACGGCGTGCTCACGGGAGGACCCGGTACCGAAGTCGGGGCCGGCGACCAGGACCGAGCCCTTGTCGAACGGGCTCAGATTCAGCACGAATCCGGGGTCGTTGCGCCAGGCGGCGAACAGGCCGTCCTCGAAACCCGTTCGGGTTACCCGCTTCAGATAGACCGCCGGGATGATCTGGTCGGTGTCGACATTGGACCGGCGCAGCGGAACCGCGATGCCGGTGTGGGTTTGGAAGGCTTCCATCTCGGCTACTCCTCGGATGAATTCAGATCGTGTACGGGTCAGAGCGCGGGCAGATCGGCGGGCGACGACAGGGTTCCCCGCACGGCGGTGGCCGCCGCGACCACGGGCGAAACCAGGTGGGTCCGGCCTCCCTTGCCCTGTCGGCCCTCGAAATTGCGGTTGGAAGTGGAGGCGCAGCGTTCACCCGGGGACAGCTGGTCGGGGTTCATGCCCAGGCACATCGAGCAGCCCGCCTGGCGCCACTCGGCACCGGCCGCCAGGAATATCTCGCTCAGCCCTTCGGATTCGGCCTGCGCGCGCACCCGCATGGACCCCGGAACGACCAGCATCCGCACCCCCTCGGCGACGCGGCGGCCCCGCAGGACGTCGGCCACCGCCCGCAGGTCCTCGATCCGGCCGTTGGTGCAGGATCCGACGAAGACCGCATCGACCGCGATCTCGCGCATCGGAATACCCGGGCGAAGATCCATATACGACAACGCCTTCTCGGCCCCCTGGCGCTCCCCGTCGTCTGTCATCAATTCCGGGTCGGGCACCGCGGCCGACAGGGGAACCCCCTGGCCAGGATTGGTCCCCCAGGTCACGAACGGGCTCAGGGTGGAGGCGTCGATGTAGACCTCCGTGTCGAATTCGGCGCCCTCGTCGGTGCGCAGCTGGTCCCAGGCCTGCACCGCGCGGTCCCAGTCGGCGCCGGTGGGCGCGTGCGGCTTGCCGCGCAGGAACTCGTAGGTGGTTTCGTCGGGGGCCACCATCCCGGCACGAGCACCGGCTTCGATGCTCATGTTGCAGACCGTCATCCGGCCCTCCATCGACAGTGCCTCGATCGCACTGCCGCGGTACTCGATGACGTGCCCCTGACCGCCACCGGTCCCGATCTTGGCGATGACGGCGAGGATGATGTCCTTGGCGGTGACACCGGCGGGCAGTTGGCCGTCGACGTTGACCGCCATGGTCTTGAACGGCCGAAGCGGCAACGTCTGGGTCGCCAGCACGTGTTCGACCTCCGAAGTGCCGATTCCCATCGCCAGCGCGCCGAACGCCCCGTGGGTCGACGTGTGACTGTCACCGCACACCACCGTCATTCCCGGCTGGGTCAGGCCCAGCTGGGGGCCGATGATGTGCACGATGCCCTGCTCGACGTCACCCATCGGGTACAGCCGGATGCCGAACTCGGCACAGTTGCGCCGCAACGTCTCGACCTGGGTCCGCGACACCGGATCGGCGATCGGCTTGTCGATGTCGACGGTCGGGACGTTGTGGTCCTCGGTGGCGATGGTCAGATCCGGTCGGCGCACCGGCCGGCCGGCCAGCCGCAGGCCGTCGAACGCCTGCGGACTGGTCACCTCGTGCACCAGGTGCAGGTCGATGTAGATCAGATCGGGCTCGCCTTCGCCGGAGGCGACGACGTGTTCGGCCCAGACCTTCTCGGCCATCGTTCTGGGCTTGCTCGGATTGGCCATCACTTCTCGATTCGGATTGTCGTGTCCTGCGGATTCGCCCCGGTGCTGGACCAACGGGCTGGCTATCTCAGCATACGAGACGTTAGTATCTCTCTGTGAGACAGGATAGCGGCATCGGCGTTCTCGACAAAGCGGTGGGTGTGCTGCACGCGATCGCCGACTCCCCCTGCGGTCTGGCCGAGCTGTGCGACCGCACCGGACTACCCCGCGCGACGGCGCACCGGCTGGCGGCCGGACTGGAGGTACATCGGCTGCTCTCCCGCGACCCCGAGGGACGGTGGCGGCTCGGGCCCGCACTGTCCGAACTCGCCTCCCATGTCAACGATCCGCTCATCGCCGCGGGTGCCGCGGTGCTGCCCAGGCTTCGCGAGATCACCGGGGAGAGCGTCCAGCTGTACCGCCGCGAGGGCACCTCGCGCATCTGCATCGCCGCGTTGGAACCCCCTGCGGGGCTCCGCGATACCGTGCCGGTCGGCACGCGCCTGCCCATGACGGCGGGTTCGGGGGCCAAGGTCTTGGTGGCCTTCGCCGATCCGGCCACCCAGCAGGCGGTGCTGTCGTCGGCGAAGTTCAGCGACCGGACGCTCGCGGAGGTGCGCCGGCGCGGCTGGGCGCAGAGCGCCGCCGAGCGCGAGCCTGGGGTGGCCAGCGTCTCCGCCCCGGTTCGCGATGCCAAAGGGGCGGTCATCGCGGCGATCTCGGTCTCGGGTCCGATCGACCGGATGGGGCGCCGGCCCGGGTCCCGGTGGGCGGCCGATCTGCTGGCCGCATCGGAGGCGTTGACCCGGCGCCTTTGAATCGGACGCTGAATCGGACGCTGAATCGGACGCTGAGTCGAACGCAGAGCCGGACGGCGGAACCCAACGGATCTGCCGGGAGGCCCGCGCCTATTCGCCGACCGCGGCCACCGGCGGAGGAACACCTGCGAGACTGATGCTTATGGGAACTAACCAACGCTCGCAGATCGTGATGACCGGCGCCGAGATCACCGATTTCGTCGCCAGGAGCCGGACCGGCACCCTGGCCACCATCGGGCCCGACGGGCAGCCGCATCTGGTTGCCATGTGGTACGGCGTCGTCGACGGCGAGATCTGGCTGGAGACCAAGGCCAAGTCGCAGAAGGCGGTGAACCTCAAGCGCGACCCCCGTTTCACCTTCATGATCGAGGACGGGGACACCTACGACACCCTGCGGGGAGTGTCGTTCGAGGGCTCCGTGGAGATCGTGGACGACCCCGACACCATCTTCACGGTGGGCGTGAGCGTCTGGGAGCGCTACACCGGCCCGTACAGCGAGGAGATGAAGCCGGCGGTGGACATGATGATGAACAAGCGGGTGGCGGTGCGCCTGGTGACCGCGCGCACCCGGTCATGGGATCACCGCAAGCTGGGCATGCCCGCCATGCCCCTGGCGGGGTCCACGGCCCCGCCGGCCCCCGCCGGCTGAGGCCGGTCAGTCCGCGCGCGGCGGCTGAAGCCGGTCAGTCCGCGCGCGCGGTGGGCATCCGCGCGGTCGACCAGCCGAGGAGGACGAAGACCGCGACGCCGGCCACCACGAACACCGAACCGATCGGTACCTGGTCGCGTTCGGGCAGCACGCCGACGACGGCCATGGTAGCCGCCACGATCAGATAGGTCAGCGTGCCGAACAGCCCGCCCACCAACCCCAGATTGCGGGTGAACAGGCCGAGGGCGCAGGCCTGCGCCTGGGGCACCAGGGCCCCGCAACCGGCCACCGCGAGGCACGCCGCGACGGTGATCGGCACCGGTTGGACCCCGGCCACCACCGCCGATCCCAGCAGCGCGACCGCACCCACCATGTACAGCACCCAGTCGGCGAACACCAGCCGGCGCAGCGTGACGCGGGTGGCCAGCACGCCGGTCGACAGGCTGCCGGCCAGCACCGCCAGGCCCAGGGCGAGCGCGATCAAGCCGTAGGCCGACGGGGAGAACCCCATCCCGGTCTGGAACAGGAAGGGCGCGGCCACTCCGAAGGACAGTTGCGGACCGGCCAACAGACCGAAGACCGCCACCAGCGCCAGGAACAGCGGATTGCGTGCGGTGTCCCGCAACACCCGGGCCGCCTCGCGGCCCCGGAACGGGGTGCGCCGCTGGGCGGGCAGGGTTTCGGGCAACACCCGCCACACCGCGAGGCCGACCACCACGCTGCACGCGGCGATGAGCACGAAGACATATCGCCACGAGAGATACTCGACGATCACGCCGCCGACGGCCGGGGCCAGCACCGGCGCCGCCGACCAGGCCGCGGCCATCCACGCGTTGACCGACCGCAGCCGGGCGCCCGCGAAACTGTCCGCGGCCACCGCCATACCGGCCATGAACACCGTCACCGTGGTCTGCAGGGCCGTGGTGGACGCGCCGAGGTCGGCCCGCATCTGCGGCAACGCCGGGGTGTAGATGTCCATCGGGATCTGGTTGAGTGGCACCATCAGCATCAGGGCCGCGGTGATCCGCCCCGGCGCCGCCGGTGAGTTCACCGTGTCCATGACGCGCTACCCACGCGAACCGGTGTGCCCACCCACGGTCTGGGACTCTACCGAGCTCGCCCGGCGGCCCCGCGGGGTTCGGCACGCCGCGAAACGAAACCGAAAATCGGCGTCAACGCCGACGAAACGCCCCGGACCTAGGGTTGGCGCCCATGTCTGACGAGTCGCAGGCTCCCCCGCCCCCGGACGCCGCCGTTGCCGCCGCCTCCCCCGCGGCGATCTACGTCGATCCGCAAGCCGACAGCCATTTCGTCATCGAATCCATCGACGACACGCTGCACAACGAGGAACTGGCCCCGGTGCCGCCCTCGCAGCGCAAGTGGGGCTGGTTCGAGATCTTCAACGTCTGGACCAACGACGTCCAGAGCCTCGCCGGATACACCCTGGCCGCGAGCCTGTTCATCACCGCGGGGATCAACGGCTGGTTCGTGCTCGCCGCGATCATCCTCTCCGGCGCCCTGGTGATGGTGTTCGTCAACCTCTCCGGGCGGCCGAGCGTGAAATACGGTGTGCCCTACCCGGTGATCGCACGGGCGTCCATGGGTGTGCGCGGGGCGATGTTCCCCGCGACGGTCCGCGGCATCGTCGCCATCTTCTGGTACGGCGCCCAGACCTATTTCGCGTCCACCGCCGTCGCGCTGGCGATCAACGCGGTGATCGGCGTGACCCCGACCGCGACGTTCCTCGGGATGACCTGGGTCGACTGGGTGTCCTACACGGCGGTGGCCGCCTTCCAGATCTGGCTGTTCATCCGGGGACTGGACGGCATCGTGAAGTTCCTCAACTTCGCCGGACCGGCGGTCTACGCCGTCATGGTGCTGCTGCTCATCGCCATCTGGTGGGAGGCGGGCTCCGGGCTGCTGCGCTCGGTGGGTGACCTGTTCGCCGGGGAGAAGGAAGGCACCGCGGCCGTCGCCGCCTTCGTGGGAGTGGTCGGCACGATGATCGCCTACTTCGCCGCGGTGATCATCAACTTCGGCGACTTCGCACGGTTCACCCGCAGCGACAAGGAGATGAAGCGGGGCAACCTGCTCGGCCTGCCGGTCAGCCTGGCCTTCTTCACGTTCTTGTCGCTGTTCATCACCGCCGGCGCCTACATCGTCTTCCAGGACGGCCAGGGCGAACCGCTGACCAATCCCGCCGACATCGTCGGACAGGTCGGCAACGTCTGGCTGTCCATCCTGGCCGCCGTCACCTTCTTCATCGCCACCGTCGGCATCAACCTGGTGGCCAATTTCGTTCCACCGGTGTATGACATCGTCAATCTGCGGCCCTCGAAGCTGAACTTCCGCATCGCCGGGTTCATCACCGCGGCGCTCGGGTTCCTCATCGGCGCGCTGTGGGTGTCGGTGATCGGCAACGCCGGCCTGCCCAAGTTCGTCGACACGCTCGGGGCCGTGCTCGCACCGCTGTACGGGATCATGGTCGCCGACTACTTCCTGGTTCGCCGGCAGCGCCTGCACATCCAGGATCTGTATTCGGCCGACCCCCACGGCACCTACTACTTCAACAGGGGCTGGAACACCCGGGCCCTGGTGGCGTTCTCGATCGCGGCGATCTTCGCCATCGCCGCGGTGTGGGTGCCGGCGATGGGGTCGCTGTCCGGCTTCGCCTGGGTGTTCGGCGCCGCGCTCGGTGCGGCGCTGCACCTGCTGGTGATGCGATCCCACGTGGCGAAGGAGCCGGCGACGGCCGGTTCCTGACCCCCGGCGCAGAGCCCCGAAACGCCCAGACCCCCGAAACGCCAAGCGGGCCCCCGGTTGTTGGGAGCCCGCTTGGCTTTTGTAGCCCCGATGGGATTCGAACCCACGCTACCGCCGTGAGAGGGCGGCGTCCTAGGCCGCTAGACGACGGGGCCGGGACAGACAGTCAGCATAGCTCAGAGTGAATCCCCGGCATAATTCGCCGGATCTCCGCCCGCCTACCGACGGTCTTCGCTGGGGTACCAGGACTCGAACCTAGAATGGCTGAACCAGAATCAGCTGTGTTGCCAATTACACCATACCCCATTGGCAGCCCATCACCGCTGGTCAGAGCCGATTTTACCGCGCTGGGCGGGATCTGTCGGCTCTGGTTCCGGCCGGTTGCGGGCCGTCGAAGAGACTACCAAAGATTTCGGGGTGCTTCGTCCACCCCCACCTCCGGCGGCCCCGGCCCCGTCAGCCGGCGCCCTCGGCCCCGCCCGTTCGCCGACGGGCGGTCCGCAGCCGCGCCAGGCTGCGTTCACGGCCCAGCAGCTGCAGCGACTCGAACAGCGGCGGGCTGACCGTGGAGCCGGTGGCCGCGACACGGATGGGCCCGAAGGCCTTGCGGGGTTTGAGTTCCAGCCCCTCGATGAGGGCGGCCTTGAGGGCCTCCTCGATGCTCTCCGTCGTCCAGTCGCCCAGCCCCTCCAGCGCGCCGATCGCGGCCTCGAGCACCGGGCCGGCGTCGGCCTTGAGCTCCTTGGCCGCCGCCTTCTCCTCGATCGCGTACTCACCGTCGTCCAGGAAGCGCAGCAGCCCCCAGGCGTCGCCGAGCACGACGATGCGGGTCTGCACCAGGCGTGCCGCCTCGGCGAAACCGGCATCGTCCAGGCCGGTGTCGTGACCGTGGGCGGTGAAGTAGTCACGCAGCCGGGCGGTGAAGTCGTCCTCGCCGAGCATCCTGATGTGCTCGGCGTTGATCGCGTCGGCCTTCTTCTGGTCGAAGCGCGCCGGATTGGAGTTGACGTCGACGACGTCGAAGGCCGCCACCATCTCCTGCAGGCTGAAAACGTCGTGGTCGTCGGCGATCGACCAGCCCAGCAGCGCAAGGTAGTTCAGCAGCCCCTCCGGGATGAAACCGCGGTCGCGGTGCAGGAACAGGTTGGACTGCGGGTCGCGCTTGGACAGCTTCTTGTTCCCGTCGCCCAGCACCGAAGGCAGGTGGGCGAAGCGGGGAACCTCCCGGGCCACGCCCAGGCGGATCAGCGCCTGGTACAGCGCAAGCTGACGTGGCGTGGACGACAGCAGGTCCTCACCCCGCAGGACGTGGGTGATGTTCATCAGTGCATCGTCGACGGGGTTGACCAGGGTGTACAGCGGCTCACCGTTGCCGCGGGTGAGAGCGAAGTCCGGGACCGATCCCGCCGGGAACACCGTCTCGCCGCGGACCAGGTCGTCCCAGCCGATGTCGGTGTCGGGCATGCGCAGCCGCACGACCGGCCGGCGTCCGGCCGCGCGGAACTCGGCACGCTGCGCGTCGGTCAGATCGCGGTCGAAGTTGTCATAGCCCAGTTTGGGATTGCGTCCGGCGGCGAGGTGGCGCGCCTCGACCTCCTCCGGCGTCGAGAATGCCTCGTAGGCGTCGCCGGCGGCCACCAGCCGGTCGATCACGTCGCGGTAGACCTGCCGGCGCTGTGACTGCCGGTAGGGACCGTAGGGGCCACCGACCTCGGGGCCCTCGTCCCAGTTCAGCCCCAGCCAGCCCAGCGCGTCCAGCAGCGCGAGGTAGCTCTCCTCGCTGTCGCGCTCGGAGTCGGTGTCTTCGATCCGGAAGACGAAGGCGCCGCCGGTGTGCCGGGCATAGGCCCAGTTGAACAGGGCGGTCCGGATCAGCCCGACGTGCGGCGTGCCGGTCGGCGACGGGCAGAACCGCACCCGGACCGCCGAACCGTCCGGGCGGGGCGAATCGGTGATACTCATCACTGTCCTTTACGGAGAACGGGATTGCTCAGGGTGCCGATGCCCTCGATGGTGATGCTGACGGTGTCGCCGCCCTCGATCGGCCCGACACCCTCCGGCGTGCCGGTCAGGATCAGGTCACCGGGCAGCAGTGTCATCACC
The DNA here is from genome assembly GCF_002592005.1 of Mycolicibacterium palauense. GTDB lineage: Bacteria > Actinomycetota > Actinomycetes > Mycobacteriales > Mycobacteriaceae > Mycobacterium > Mycobacterium palauense. The sequence continues at coordinate 13,428 of NZ_NVQF01000078.1, forward strand.
GCCGAGACCCACTCGACGATCACACCCACGTCGTGCAGCATCAGCGAGGTCCGGCTGTGTTGGCGCACTTGCCCGTTGACCTCGGTACGCAGGTCGAGGTCCGACGGGTCGAGATCGGTGACGATCCATGGCCCCACCGGACAGAAGGTGTCGTGGCCCTTGGCCCGCATCCACTGCCCGTCCTTCTTCTGCTGATCGCGCGCCGACACGTCGTTGGCGATCGTGTATCCGAGGATGTTCTCGGCCGCCTTGGCGGCCGGCACGTCCTTGCACGGACGTCCGATCACCACCGCGAGCTCACCCTCGTGGTGAACGGGGTTGGCGTCGGCGGGCAGCTGGATCGGCGCGTTCGGCCCGATGATCGCCGTGTTCGGCTTGAGGAAGATGACCGGGTCCTCGGGCGCGGTGCCGCCCATCTCCTCGGCGTGGGCGGCGTAGTTCTTGCCCATGCACACCACCTTGCTGGCAAGGATCGGGGCGAGCAGCCGCACGTCGGCCAGCGGCCAGGAGCGGCCGGTGAAGTTCGGTGTGCCGAACGGATGTTCGGCGATCTCGCGGGCGACGAGCTGGTCGGGCTCACCTTCGATGCTGACGAAGGCGACCCCGTCGGGACTTGCGATTCGACCCAGGCGCATGGCGTCCAGCCTAATGAGGGTGTCTGCGCCTCGACGCCAGGGGATGGCGTCTCATATTTTAGGATAGCTGTTCAGGATAGTGAGACGACTGTGACACCATGGCGCCATGTCCAGCACCTCGATCGGGACCGTCCGGCGCTGGTCGATGCTGGTCATCGGCCTTTCCGCGACGTTGTTCGCCAACGTGTTCATCTACGGCGTCGCGTTCCTGATCCCCACCCTGCACACCGAGCGCGGCCTGCCGCTGTCGGGCGCCGGGCTGATCTCGGCGATGCCCAGCTTCGGGATGGTCGTCACGCTGATCGCCTGGGGCTATGTGGTGGATCGCCTCGGCGAGCGGTTCACGCTGACCGTGGGGTCCGCGCTGACGGCCGGGGCCGCCTTCGGTGCCGCGGCCAGCGATTCCCTGGTCGCCGTGGCGGTCTGGCTGTTCCTGGGCGGGATGGCCGCGGCCGGCAGCAACGCCGCCAGTGGCCGGCTGGTGGTCGGATGGTTCCCGCCCCGCCAGCGCGGCCTGGTGATGGGCATCCGCCAGACGGCGACACCCCTCGGAGTCGGGCTCGGAGCCCTGGTGATTCCGCAGCTCGCGCAGTCCAGCGGGGTGTCGGTCGCACTGCTGTTCCCGGCGGCGGTGTGTGTGGTCGCGGCGGTGATCAGCGCCCTGGGCGTGCTGGACCCGCCCCGGCCCCCACGCACCGACGCACATCCCGACCAGCTGGCCAATCCCTATCGCGGGTCGAGCGTCCTGTGGCGGATACACGCGGTCTCGGTCCTGCTCGTCGTCCCGCAGTGCGTGGTGTGGACCTTCACGCTGGTGTGGCTGATGACCGAGCGCGGTTGGGCGGCCGGCTCGGCGGGTGCCCTGGTGACCGCCGCCCAGCTGCTCGGCGCGGCCGGGCGGGTCGCCGCCGGACGCTGGTCGGACATCGCCGGGTCCCGGCTGCACCCGATCCGCGCCATCGCCGTCGGCGCCGCGGCGGCCATGGCACTGCTGGCCGTCACCGACCAGCTCGGCTCCCCCCTGGCCGTCGCGGTCATGCTGGTGGCGTCGGCCATCACCGTCAGCGACAACGGACTGGCCTTCACGGCCATCGCCGAGATCGCCGGCCCGTTCTGGAGCGGCCGGGCCCTCGGCGCACAGAACACCGCTCAGCTGTTCACGGCCGGAGTCGTGCCGCCGGCCTTCGGCGCCCTGATCGCCGCGGTGGGGTATCCGGTGGCCTTCGCCGCGTGTGCGGTCTTTCCGGTGCTGGCCCTCCCGCTGGTGCCGGTGGCCGCCGATCCCCTGCGCCACGGCGCCCCGCGGCGGGCCGACGAGCCCGGCCACGCACCCGAGGGCCGCCCGGGCTAGCTGGTCCCCGTCCGGTAACCGGGGTCCGGACTACAGGAGCCCGAGCACCCGCGCGCCGACCTCGGCGGTGGACAGCTTCTCCTCGCCGCGGGTGGCGAGGTGCTCGGCGACGGCCTTGTCCACCCGGGCCGCGGCGTCGGCCTCCCCCACGTGCGCCAGCAGCAGCGCGACGCTCATGATCGCCGCCGTGGGGTCGGCGATGCCCTTCCCGGCGATGTCGGGGGCGCTGCCGTGCACCGGTTCGAACATCGACGGATTGGCCCGGGTGGCATCGATGTTGCCGCTGGCGGCCAGCCCGATGCCGCCGCACACCGCGGCGGCCAGATCGGTGATGATATCGCCGAACAGGTTGTCGGTGACGATCACGTCGAAACGTCCGGGATCGGTGACCATGTGGATCGTCGCCGCGTCGATGTGCTGGTAGGCCACCTCGACGTCGGGGAACTCCGCGCCCACCGCGGCCACCGTCCGCGACCACAGGCTGCCGGCGAACGCCAGCACATTGGTCTTGTGGACCAGGGTCAGATGCTTGCGGCGCCCGCGCGCCCGGGTGAAGGCGTCGCGCACCACCCGCTCCACGCCGAAGGCGGTGTTGACGCTCACCTCGGTGGCGACCTCATGGGCGGTGCCCACCCGCAGCGCGCCGCCGTTGCCGGTGTAGGGCCCCTCGGTGCCCTCCCGGACCACCACGAAGTCGATCGGCGGGTTGCCCGCCAGCGGGCCGGTCACGCCCGGATACAGCCGGGCCGGCCGCAGGTTGACGTGGTGGTCGAGGGCGAAACGCAGCCGCAGCAGCAGACCGCGCTCGAGGACACCGCTGGGCACCGACGGATCTCCGATCGCGCCGAGCAGGATCGCGTCGTGGCCGCGCAGGTCCTCGATCGCGTCATCGGGCAGGATCTCCCCGGTCGCGTGGTAGCGGCGCGCCCCCAGGTCGTACTCGGTCTTGTCCACGCCGGGCAGCACCGCGTCGAGCACGCCGACGGCCTGCTCGATGACCTCGGGCCCGATGCCGTCACCGCCGATGATGGCCAGTCTCATGAGAGATCCACCACTTCCAGCGTCACCGCGCCGACCGCGGCGCCGATCGCGGCGCGCACGTCGGCGGGAACGTCACAGTCCAGCCGCAGCATCACGGTGGCGCCCCGGCCGTCGGTGTCCTGGCTCATCTGCGCGGCCAGGATGTTGACGTCGGCCCCGCCGAGCAGGGTGCCGATCTTGCCGAGCGCCCCGGGCTGATCGCTGTAGTGGATGATCAGGTTCACGCCCTCGGCGCGCAGATCGAAGTTGCGCCCGTTGATCTGGACGATCTTCTGCACCAGCTGCGGCCCCGACAGCGTGCCGGCCACGTTGGCCGACGACCCGTCGGCGTAGACGGCACGGACGTCGACGACGCTGCGGTGGTTGGGACTCTCGGTGGCCTTGGTCAGCTCGGCGGCCACGCCGCGCTCGGCGGCCAGCGCGGGCGCATTGACGAAGGTGACCTGCTCGTCGACGACGGCCGAGAACAGCCCGCGCAACGCCGAGAGCCGCAGAATCTCAACGTCTTCGGCGGCGAGCTCGCCGTAGACCCCGACGGTCAAGGACACCGGCGGCTCCGTCGACAGCGCCCCGATCAGCACGCCCAGCTTGCGGACGATCTCCAGCCAGGGTGCGACCTCCTCGCCGACGGCTCCCCCGGCGACGTTCACCGCGTCGGGAACGAACTCCCCGGCCAGCGCGAGTTTCACGCTCGCGGCGACATCGGTGCCGGCACGGTCCTGCGCCTCGGCGGTCGAGGCGCCCAGGTGCGGGGTCACCACCACCTGCGGCAGCTCGAACAGCGGGCTGTCGGTGCACGGCTCGGTGGCGAACACGTCGAGACCGGCCGCCCGGACATGGCCGCTGCTCACGGCGTCGGCCAGGGCGGCCTCGTCGATCAGGCCGCCGCGGGCGGCGTTGACGATGATGACCCCCGGCTTGGTCCTGGCCAGGGCCTCCTTGCCGATCAGCCCCGCGGTCTCGGGTGTCTTGGGCAGGTGCACCGAGATGAACTCGGCGCGGGCGAGCAACTCGTCCAGCGAGAGCAGCTCGATGCCCAGCTGGGCGGCGCGCGCCGAGGGCACATACGGGTCGTAGGCCACGATGTGGGTTCCGAAGGCGGCCAACCGGGCCGCCACCAGCTGCCCGATCCGGCCCAGGCCCACCACGCCGACGGTCTTGCCGAACAGCTCGGTGCCCGAGAACGAGGACCGCTTCCAGGTGTGCTCGCGCAGGGTGAGGTCGGCGGCCGGGATCTGCCGGGCCGCCGAGAGCATCAGGGCGATGGCGTGCTCGGCGGCGCTGTGGATGTTCGACGTGGGCGCGTTGACCACCAGCACACCGCGGGAGGTGGCGGCGTCGACGTCGACGTTGTCCAGCCCCACTCCGGCGCGGGCGACGATCTTGAGCTTCGGGGCCGCCGCGAGGACCTCGGCGTCGACGGTGGTGGCCGAGCGCACCAGCAGCGCGTCGGCGTCGGGCACCGCGGCCAGCAGCTTCTGCCGGTCCGGTCCGTCGACCCACCGGATCTCCACCTGGTCTCCCAGGGCTTCCACGGTTGATTCGGCCAGCTTGTCGGCGATCAGTACAACGGGAGAACTCACGCGGACAGCCTAATGGGCTGCTCCGGCGGGCCGTCACGCACCGGTAGGGGCACCGGTTGCACCCGGTGCCGGGGTGGGAGGATGGCCCCGTGGATGTCCCCGTCGATGTCCCCGTGGGTGTCCCCGTGGATGTCCCCGTGGATGTCACCGTCGTCGGGAGCGGCCCCAACGGGCTGACCGCCGCGGTGCTGTGCGCCCGGGCCGGGCTGTCGGTCCGCGTGCTCGAAGCGGAGTCGGTCGCCGGCGGCGGCGCCAGGACGGTGCCGGACGAGGAGTTCCCCGACGTCCGGCACGACATCTGCTCGGCCGTGCATCCCCTGGCACTGGCCTCACCGGCGTTCGCCGAGTTCGACATGCCGGCCCGGGGCGTGCAGCTCGCGGTGCCCGACATCTCCTACGCCAACCCGCTGCCCGGCCGGCCGGCCGCCGTCGGCTACCGCGACCTGGAGCGCACCTGCGCCGAGCTCGACCACGGCGCGTCGTGGCGGCGCCTGCTGGGGCCGCTGTCCAAGCACCTCGACGGCGCCCTGGGCCTGTTCCTCGGCGACAAACGCTCGATCCCGGGCGACCTGCCGACCGCCGTCCGCGGCGGCCTGCGTCTGCTGGAGCAGGGCACCCCGGCCTGGGGGCTGCTGCGCGGGGTGGACGCCCGGGCACTGTTCAGCGGTGTTGCCGCACACGCGATCTCGCCGATGCCCTCGCTGGTCTCCGGCGGTGCGGGCCTGATGCTGGCAACCCTGGGTCACGCGGTGGGCTGGCCGATCCCGGTGGGCGGTTCCCGGGCCATCAGCGACGCCCTGATCGCCGATCTGCTCGATCACGGCGGGCAGCTGGCACTGGGCGAGAAGGTGACCGCGCCACCGGGCGGGGTGGTGCTCTACGACACCGCGCCGACGGCGCTGCTGGACATCTACGGCACGGACCTGCCCCACCGGTACGCCCGCAGGCTACGGCGTTACCGCTACGGGCCCGGAGTGACCAAGATCGATTTCGTGTTGTCGGGCGAGATTCCCTGGCGCGACGACCGGCTGACCCGGGCGCCCACCCTGCACCTCGGTGGGACCCGCACCCGGATGGCGCTGGCCGAGAAGGAGGTCGCCGCCGGGCGGCTGGCCGAGTGGCCGATGGTGCTGGCGGCGGTGCCGCACCTGGCCGACCCGGGCCGTGTGGACGCGGCGGGGCGGCGTCCGCTGTGGACGTATGCGCACGTGCCCCACGGCTGCCCGGCCGACCTGACCGACACCGTCACCGGCCTCTTCGAGCGGTTCGCTCCGGGTTTTCGCGACATCGTCGTCTCCGCCCGCTGCGTGCCGGCCGCACGGCTGGACGGCCACAACGCCAATCTCGTCGGCGGTGACATCGGGGTCGGCGGCAACACCCTGTTCGGCGCGCTCACCGGGCCGGCGCCGCGGCTCGATCCCTGGACGATCCCGGTGCCGGGTGCCTACCTGTGCTCCTCGGCCACACCCCCGGGCGGCGGGGTGCACGGCATGTCCGGCTACTACGCCGCCCGCACGGCACTCAAACGCGAATTCGGCATCGTGACCGTGCCCTCGCTGGCCCCCCGACGGTGATTTCGGTGCACCCGGTCCCGTCTAGCGGGACTGGGTGCACCGAAATCGCGTGTCAGGCCGTCTCGGTGATGGGCCGGTCCACCCAGCTCATCAGGTCGCGCAGCTTCTTGCCGGTGACCTCGATCGGGTGCTCGGCGTTCTTCTTGCGCAGCGCCTCCAGCTCCTTGTTGCCGCCCTCGACGTTGGCGACCAGGCGCTTGACGAACGAACCGTCCTGGATGTCCTTGAGGATCTCGCGCATCCGCTCCTTGGTGCCGGCGTCGATCACCCGCGGACCCGAGAGGTAGCCGCCGAACTCCGCGGTGTCGGACACCGAGTAGTTCATCCGCGCGATGCCGCCCTCGTACATCAGGTCGACGATGAGCTTGAGCTCGTGCAGCACCTCGAAGTAGGCCATCTCCGGGGCGTAGCCGGCCTCGACCATCACCTCGAAACCGGTCTTGACCAGTTCCTCGGTGCCCCCGCAGAGCACGGCCTGCTCACCGAACAGGTCGGTCTCGGTCTCCTCCTTGAAGGTGGTCTTGATGACGCCGGCACGGGCGCCCCCGATGGCCTTGGCGTAGGACAGCGCCAGCGCCTCGCCCTCACCCTTGGGGTCCTGGTCGATCGCGATCAGGCAGGGCACACCCTTGCCGTCGACGAACTGGCGCCGCACCAGGTGCCCGGGGCCCTTCGGGGCCACCATGCCGACGGTCACGTTGGCCGGCGCCTTGATCAGCCCGAAGTGGATGTTGAGGCCGTGGCCGAAGAACAGCGCGTCGCCGTCCTTGAGGTGGGGTTCGATCTCGTTGCGGAAGATCTCGGCCTGGGCGGTGTCGGGCGCCAGCAGCATGATGACGTCGGCCCACTCGGCGACCTTCTCCGGGGTGTCGACGCCGAGGCCCTGTTCCTCGACCTTCTCGCGGGACTTCGACCCCTCGCGCAGGCCGACCTTGACCTCGACCCCGGAATCGCGCAGGGACAGCGAATGCGCGTGCCCCTGGCTGCCGTAGCCGATCACGCCGACCTTGCGTCCCTGGATGATCGACAGGTCCGCGTCGTCGTCGTAGAACATCTCAACTGCCACTTGGTGTTTCCTATCTCTTCTCGGTTGCCGCTGAATGTGTTGGGGAAGGTGCTATTTGACGGTGCCGATGCCGCGCGGGCCGCGTGCCAGTGACACGACACCGGACTGCACGATCTCCCGGATGCCGAACGGCTCGAGGACCCTCAGCAGGGCCTCGATCTTCTCCTGGGTACCGGTGGCCTCGATGGTCAGCGATTCGGGGGAGACGTCGACGACCTTGGCGCGGAACAGGTTCACCGCCTCGATGACCTGACTGCGCGACCCGGCATCGGCGCGCACCTTGATCAGGGCGAGCTCCCGCGACACCGAATTGTCCTCGTCCTGCTCGACGATCTTGATCACGTTGATCAGCTTGTTGAGCTGCTTGGTGATCTGCTCCAACGGGAAGTCCTCGACCGAGACGACGATGGTCATCCGGGACATGTTCTTCTGTTCGGTGGATCCGACCGCCAGGGACTCGATGTTGAAGCCCCGCCGGGAGAACAGTGCCGCCACGCGGGCGAGCACACCGGGTTTGTCCTCGACGAGAACGGACAGGGTGTGGGTTGTCGTGGCCATGGCTTACACCTGATCCTCGTTGTCGAACAGCGGCCGGATGTCGCGGGCGGCCATGATCTCGTCGTTGCTGGTGCCCGCGGCGACCATCGGCCACACCTGGGCGTCGGCGCCGACGATGAAGTCGATCACCACCGGGCGGTCGTTGATCTCGCGGGCCTGCTTGATGACCGCCTCGACGTCCTCGGCGCGTTCGCAGCGCAGCCCGACACAGCCCAGCGCCTCGGCCAGCTTGACGAAGTCGGGGATGCGCTGGGAATGGGTGGCCAGATCGGTCTGGCTGTAGCGCTCCTCGTAGAACAGGGTCTGCCACTGCCGGACCATGCCCAGGTTCCCGTTGTTGATCAGCGCCACCTTGATGGGTGCGCCCTCGATGGCGCAGGTGGCCAGTTCCTGGTTGGTCATCTGGAAGCAGCCGTCGCCGTCGATGGCCCACACCTCGGCCTCGGGACGGGCCATCTTGGCCCCCATCGCGGCGGGCACGGCGAAGCCCATGGTGCCCAGCCCCCCGGAGTTCAGCCAGGTGCGCGGCTTCTCGTAGGAGATGAACTGCGCGGCCCACATCTGGTGCTGCCCCACCCCGGCGACGTAGACGGCGTCGGGGCCGGCCAGCTCGCCCAGCTTTTCGATCACGTACTCGGGGCTCAGGCTGCCGTCGCTCTGCGGGGCGTAGCTGATCGGGTAGGTCGAGCGCACCGTGGACAGGTATTCCCACCAGTTGTCCAGCTTCAGGTTGCCCGGCACGCCGTCGCGGCGCAGCGCCTCGATCAGCTCGGTGATCACGGCCTTGACGTCGCCGACGATCGGCACGTCGGCATGACGGTTCTTGCCGATCTCGGCGGGGTCGATGTCGGCGTGGACGACCTTGGCCTCGGGGGCGAAGGAGTCGAGCCGGCCGGTCACCCGATCGTCGAAGCGGGTTCCCAGCGCCACCAGCAGGTCGCTGCGCTGCAGCGCGGCGACCGCGGCCACCGTGCCGTGCATGCCCGGCATCCCCAGATGCTGGGGGTGACTGTCGGGGAACGCTCCCCGGGCCATCAGGGTGGTCACGACCGGGATGCCGGTCAGTTCGGCCAGGTCCAGCAGTTCCTCGGTGGCCTCCCCGCGGATCACCCCGCCGCCGACGTAGAGCACCGGCTTGCGCGCCGCCGCGATCAGCTTGGCGGCCTCACGGATCTGGCGGCTGTGCGGCTTGGTGTTCGGCTTGTAGCCCGGCAGGTCGATCTCGGGCGGCCAGCTGAACGTGCACTCGCCCTGCAGCACGTCCTTGGGGATGTCGACGAGCACCGCGCCGGGTCGGCCGCTCTTGGCGATGTGGAAGGCCTCGGCGATGACCCGGGGGATGTCGTCGCCGTTGCGCACCAGGAAGTTGTGCTTGGTGATCGGCATGGTGATGCCGGAGATGTCCGCCTCCTGGAAGGCGTCGGTGCCGATCAGGGCGCGCCCGACCTGGCCGGTGATGGCCACCACGGGGATGGAGTCCATCTGTGCGTCGGCCAGCGGTGTCACCAGGTTGGTCGCTCCCGGGCCCGAGGTCGCCATGCACACCCCGACCTTGCCGGTCGCGTGGGCATAGCCGCTGGCGGCGTGGCCGGCGCCCTGCTCGTGGCGGACCAGCACGTGGCGCAGCTTCTGCGAATCGAACAGCGGGTCGTAGACCGGGAGCACCGCACCGCCGGGGATACCGAAGATGGTGTCGACGTCGAGTTCCTCCAGCGAGCGGATGACCGACTGCGCGCCGGTGAGACGCTGCGGTGCAACTCTTTTCACGGCGTTGGGCGTCGGCTTACCGTTCGCCGGTTTGGGGGCCGCCACCGCTTCCGGTGGCCGCGTGGTGGGTGCGCTCACGGTGTCCTCTTGATGATCGTGGTCGGTTCGGTTGGGCAACAAAAAACCCCCGTCAGCGTTGGCGGCTGTACGAGGGTTGCGCGTCGGGGCTGCTGGCAATGAGTGCTAGGCCAGGTCACGCACCAACGCGCCGGCGAAGTACTACGAGAATCGAACTGCAGCGGATCCGCATAGCTTCCGACGGTAGCCTCCGCACTGGTCAGCAGTCAAATTGCCCCTCCGGACCACCGGGCGTCGGGCCCCGGCTGCCAAGATGGTCGGGTGTCCTCCCCTTCGTCGCCCGCGGCCACGCCGGTCGTCCTCAGGATTTCCCCCATGGCCCACTTCGCCGTCGGGTTCTTCGCGCTGGGCCTGCTGACGCTGGCGGCGGCCGCCGCGTGGACCACCCCGCTGCTGGTCATCCCGGTCATCCTGTCGGTGGCCGTCGTGCGGCTTCGCACCGTCGCCGACCGGGACACCGTCACCGCGCGCACCATGCTGTCGAGCACCACCGTGCGCTGGGACGAGGTCGACGGGCTGCGGTTCGAGAAGACCTCGTGGGCGCGGGCCCGGCTCAAGGACGGCCGCGACGTGCTACTGCCGGCGGTGACGTTTGCCACGTTGCCGCTGCTGACCGAGGCCAGCGGCGGCCGGGTGCCCAACCCCTACGAGGGGTGACGGACGGCGGCCGTGCCCTGACACCCGTCGGGCACCCGCTCAGCCCAGCGGATTGGCCCCGTTGAGCAGCACCCACACCGCGACGCCGCCGCCGATTCCGAGCAGCAGCGCCAGGAACGACCCGATGAACGGCCTGCGTGCCCACCCCCGGCCGCCGTCGAACGCGTAGCGGCCCGGGCCCACCAGGATGATCGCCATCGCGACCACGATCAGGGTCAGCTCGAATTCGTGACCGTCGGGCAGGAAGAACATCAGGCGGCCCGGGTCCTGCTGCCCGGCCACACCGGCCAGCAGGGCGTTGATCAGGTAAGCCAGCGCCACCGCCCCCGCCAGCGGGGAGAACAACCCGAGCACCAGCAGCACACCCGCGCCGATCTGCGCGCCGGCGGCGACATAGGTCAGGACGTCGGCGTGCTGGTAGCCCAGCTCCGTCAGCGAATCCTGGAATCCGCCCAGGCCGAGGCCGCCCCACCAGCCCAGCACCTTCTGCAGGCCGTGCGCGATCAGCAGCACGCCGAAGCCCACCCGCAGGAGCAGCAGGCCGAGGTCCTGGGTGCCGCGGCGGCCCGCAGCCCGCGCCGCGTCGTAGTCCTCGGGCTCGATCTCGGCGGGGCCGACGGGCGCGTCGAACCGGTGCTGGGGTTGCACGTAGGGCAACGGCTCGGGCTCCGAGAGCAGCCCAAGCCCGTGGTCGGCCGTCCCGGACGAGCCGGGCATCCCGGAGCTGTAGTGCGGAATCGTGGTGGTCTCGAAATCGCCGGCGTAGGTCGCCGAGGGCAGGTCGTCTTCGGGGTCGACGAGGCTTGCCGAGCCGGGCCGAGGAGCCCCGCCCGCGGACGAAGCACCGTCCGGCCGCTGCCAGAGTGGGTCATGCGATGGACTCGTCACGGGTGCCAGGGTAAGTGCAAAACCCCAGGATTCTGGGATCTGAGCGGCGCGTTCGCCCGCCAATAGTGTCCCCGGACCCGGCTGTATGGCGCGCACGGCCGGCGAATCCGTAACCTGGCTGCCATGGTGAACCACCGTCCTGGCCGGGGTGCGATGGCCGCCCTGAGTGCGGGGCTGGCGATCACACTGTCGTTCTCGGTCGCCCTGAGCGGGTGCGCGCGCTTCGATGATGCCGTCTCCCAACCCTTCACCACCGAGCCCAAACTGGGCCCGCCTCCGACGTCCACGCCGCCTCCGCCGCCACCCCTGCCGGCCCAGCCGTTCCCCAAGGAATGCCCGGCGCCCGGGGTGATGCAGGGCTGCCTGGCCAGCACCAGCGGCCTGATCATGGGCTCCGACAGCAAGACCGCCCTGGTCGCCGAACGCACCACCGGCGCCATCAAGGAGGTCTCGATCAACGCCGAGCCCAAGGTCAAGGCGGTCATCCCGGTGGACCCCTCCGGGGACGGCGGGCTGCTGGACATCATCCGGTCGCCGACGTACTCCCAGGACCGGCTGTTGTACGCGCTCATCAGCACGCCGACGGACAATCGGGTGGTCCGGATCGCCGACGACGACGTCCCCAAGGACATCCTCACCGGCATCCCCAAGGGAGCGACCGGCAACACCGGGTCGCTGATCTTCACCAGCCCGACCACCCTGCTGGTCCAGACCGGCGATGCGGGCAACCCCGCGCTCGCGGCCGACCCCGCCTCGCTGGCCGGGAAGGTGCTGCGCATCGAGCAACCCACCACCGTCAACCAGGCACCCATCACCACGGCGCTGTCGGGGATGGGCGCCGGCGGCGGCATGTGCATCGACTCCTCGGACGGCTCGCTGTACGTCACCGACCGCACCCCCACCGCCGACCGGCTGCAGCGGATCACCAAGGACTCGAAGGTCTCGACGGTGTGGACGTGGCCGGACAAGCCGGGCGTCGCCGGATGCGCGGCGTTGGACGGCACGGTGCTGGTCAACCTGGTGAACACCGAGAAGACGGTGGCGGTGCGGCTGGCTCCCGACACCGGCGCGGTCACCGGCGATCCTGAGGTGGTCCGCGAGGACCAGCACGGCCACGCCTGGGCGCTGCAACTATCGCCGGACGGAAACGTCTGGGGGGCAACGGTGAACAAGACGGTCGGGGATGCCGGCAAACTCGATGACGTGGTCTTCCCGTTGTTCCCGCAGGGCGGCGGATTCCCCCGCAGCAACGCCGACAAGACCTGACCCGGCGGGACCTGTGGCCCGCGGGTAGGTCACCGGACCGGCTCCGCGGCAATACGGTTCGGTAACGGCTCACTGTGCGGCCCCCGTGAGCCGTTAGGTTTCGTGGCGGGATCAAGATCACACATCGAGATCAGACGTCGAGAACAGACGTCGACGTTCACAACGGATCGGGGATCGCGTTGCCGCGCGCAGAACACCGCCTGGCACTGGCCGTCATCGCGACCGGGGCACTGGCCGCGGCGCTGGGCGCACCGGCGTTGCCGATGATCGCCCCGGCGGCCGCCGACCCCGGGGAGCCGAGTCCCGGTGTGCCGTGCCAGGAGATCGTGCAGAGCCTGGCGACGTCGCCGTCGGCCATCCCGGAGGCACTGCAGGGAGCGGCCTCGGCCCTGGGCGCCGCCCTGCCGGACGCCGCGGCCGCGGTGCCCAGCCCCGCCCTGGACGCTGCGGGAGCCGCTGTGGCCGCGGCGGATTCCCTGCCCGCCGTGGCCGCCGAGGCCCTGCCCGCGGCCGCACCGGTACCCGACGCGGTGCCGGCACCAGCCGTGCCGGTCGTTCCCGCCGCTCCGGTGATGCCCCCGGTCGCGGCCGTTCCCGCGGTACCGCTGGCCGCGCCACCACCGGCCGCGACCGGGGGCATCACCGGAGCGGCGGGCAACTGTATCTTCTACCCATCTGACGCTGCCGACAGGAGCCGACGGCTAGACA
>NZ_NVQF01000079.1 GCF_002592005.1 Mycolicibacterium palauense
CACCCCGCTCCGGCCCCGCTCCAACCGAGCTCCAGCCCCGCCCCGTCCGGCGATCGGGCAGGCATGGCGTGGTCCGTCACGGCCCCGCGGCGCGTAGGTTTCATGCCATGGCGGAACTCAAGGACCGGCTGCGGTCGGATCTGACCCAGGCGATGAAGGCTCAGGACAAGCTGCGGACGGCGACGCTGCGGATGGTGCTCGCGGCGATCCAGACCGAAGAGGTCTCGGGCAAGCAGGCGCGTGAACTCTCCGACGCCGACGTGCTCAAGGTGCTGGCACGCGAGTCACGCAAGCGGGGCGAGGCCGCGGAGGTCTACGTCACCAACGGCCGCGGCGACCTGGCCGCCAACGAGCGTGCCGAGGCCAGTGTCATCGACGAGTATCTGCCCACCCCGCTCAACGATGACGAGGTGGCCAACGTGGTGGAGACGGCCATCGCCCAGGTCGCCGAGGAGATCGGGGAACGCCCGAGCGTCAAGCAGATGGGCCTGGTGATGAGGCACGCCACCGAGATCGCGGCCGGCAAGGCCGATGGTGCCCGGCTGTCCGCGGCGGTCAAAGATCAGCTCTGAGAGCAGCCCTGAGACCAGCTTCGAGATTCCGCCGGGTCAGGCGGGCATTCCCGGGATCGAGCCGCGGCCGAGTGCCTCGCTGACCCTGCGCTCGACGAGCAGGGGGATGAAGGCGCGCACCGGGCTGCCCTCGGACCGGCGGTGCGCCTCGGTGACGGCGTCGGTGATGCGGTTCGCGGGAACGGTGCGGTACTTCTCGGCCAGCCGGTCGCGTGCCTCGTCCAGTGCGGTCAGTTCATCGCCATGAGCCACGGTGTGAATCAATCAGTCGCGCTTGACGACTGTCAAACGTTCCCACCGCATTGTCAGAGACGCCACAGCGCTTCCTGAGTTGTGGTGGCGGTCAATGCCCCACCCTCGTCGTACAGCGATCCGGCCACCAGCCCGCGGGAGTCGCTGTTGTTCAGCGGGCGGACCTCGTAGCGGTGCCAGGCCGAGGGGTCGAACGGCCGGTGGAACCACACGGCATGGTCGAGGCTGGCCGCAAAGCCGGCCGCGGGGTCCAGCGGCGTCCCCGCGGGGCGGGCAACCGGGACGGGGCCGAGGTCCGACATGAACGCCAGCGTGCACGCCCGCACCAGTGGATCGTCCTCGATCGGCGTCCGCGACCTGATCCAGAAGGGCGGCACCGCGAAGACCGAGTCGTCATCCGGAGACACCCGGATCTCGAATCGGTCGGCGAACTCGATATCGGGTTCCCGGGGGACGGCATCGGCCAGTCGCAGGGCCGACGGCTCCGGCGGCGGGTGCGCGTCGGCGCCCGGCTCGGGCCGGTGAAACGAGGTGATCATCTCCAGGATCACCGCACCGTTCTGCACCGCGGTGACCCGCCGGGTGTCGAACGAGCGGCCGTCGCGGGTGCGTTCCACCTGGTACTCGACGTCGACCCCGTACCTGCCGCCGCGGACGAAGTACAGGTGCAGTGACTGCGGAAGCTTCTCGGCCTCGACGGTGGCCCCGGCCGCGGCCAGCGATTGCGCGGCGATCATCCCGCCGAACAACCGGGAACCGGGACCGCCCCGGGGTTCGCGGTAGACGAAACAGTCACCGTCGCGGTCGAACTGCAGGAGCTGGCGTATCCAGCTGGGATTCGCTTCGGTCACCGCTGGACCCTACCAACCGGTTGGACTGGACGATTCTCCGGCGGCCGGCCCGTGGGATCAGTCGGCCTGTGACGTCGAGCCCGAACGGTCCGCCTTGCGGGTCGCCGATCGGTTCGCGGGTCCGGACCCGTCCCGATCGCCGCGCAGCCCCCGCAGGGCCTTCATGGCCTTGCCCACGGGGCCGGAACGCAGGCGTTCGCGCAGGGCGCCGTGCTTCGTGGCGCCGGTTTCCCCGGTGTCGGGCTTTTGGGCGTCGGCCTTGTCGGTGTCGGGCTTGTCGGGCTTGTCGGTGTCGTCGGCCGCGTCGGAGGCGGATTCGGTGTCGGATTCGGTGTCGGATTCGGTGTCGGATTCGGAAGCGGCAGCCTCGGAGGCGGATTCGGTGTCGGACTCGGTGCCGTCGGACTCGGTGCCGTCGGACTCGGTGTCGTCCGCCACTTCGGTGGCGGCATCGCCGGACCTGGATTCCCCGGTCACGTCGCCGTCGGTGCTCTGCGTGCCGTCTGCCGACGGCACCGCGGCTTCGGCCTCTTCGGCCTCGGGGGTTTCTGGGGTCTCTGGGCTCTCCGGGGGGGCTGCCGTGGCCGGCGCGGGGGCTTCGGCGGCGGTGGACAGCGCCGAACCCGATGTGCGCGACGAGAGGGACGACTCGGAGGCGGCGGGCTCCGGGCCCGTGAGGGCGTCGGCGATCACCTGATCGGCCTCGTCGGGGTCGGTGATCACATTCGGGTAGTCGCGGTCATAGGCGCTGTCGACGATGGGCTTGAGCACCTTGTTGAGTTGGTCGGCCATCTCGTCGAGCCCGATGCGCCGCAACGGGTCCAGCAGCGGCAACTGGTCGGTGCGGATCAGCACGTAGGTGGTGTTGCCGTCCTGCCAGACCAGCTTGTCTTCGGTGGTCAGGTCGACGTCGGTGTAGTTGGTGTGCACGCGCAGGAACCCGGCGTAGGCGTTGACCACGGCCAGGTAGTTCCAGGTGTTGTCCGGCATGTCGGCGACGCCGTCGTACTCGCGGGCGATGTCGAGGACCCGATACTGGGTGTCGGGAGTCTGCTCGCCGATGTTCAGCCCCGGCACCATGCCGCCGTACTTGCGCATCGGGTTGCCGGCGAAGATGAAGGACAGCTCGTCGGCCGCGGGCGCGTCGGGCTCGTCGGCGTGATCCTCGATCCAGTACGTCGTGATCTTGGCGCCCTGGGAGTAGGCGAGCACCGTCATCGGCGCATCCGTCCGGGCGATCGCCGCGTCGAGTTTCTTGAGCCCGTCGGCGTCGGCGATCCATTCGACGGCGGTGGAGGCGTATTTCACCTCGCTGCAGACGTTGGGTCCACCGGCCGGGCACACGGCGCCGCCGAAGAACCCGTCGACGTGCCACTCGGCGACACCGGAGATCTCGGCGCCGGTGACCGTGAGCACGTTAGCCGTGAGTGCCACCTCGCTGGATATCCCGCCGCCGAATACCGCGACAGACGCCGTTCCAGCAACGGCCATAAGTGCTCGCACGCGTGAAACCCCGTCCATTTGCGACTGACCCCGTCACACTTCGCTGCGGTCAGTAAGTTACCGCGGGCGTGTCGATCTCGCTCGTTTTGCAGGAGATCTTCCGGGAAGTGCGGACCCAATGTCAGCGCGGCGACGTGACGCGCGGATGAATGGCACGCCAATTCAGTGGGGCAAACTTCTGTGGGGTCGGCAACATTGGCAAATGGTGATCCATACCACAAATGCGTCGGACGTGTGGCACGAACCGCGCCGATCGGTGTTCGCTGGCGGCGCTTCGGCCGACCCCTGGCCGCGATGTTTTCGGGGCGGTCCCCGGGCGTGCCGACGCCGGCAGGGAATGCAGGAAGGCCCCGACCGGGCGGACCGGCCGGGGCCTCTTCTCTGCGGCTACGCGAGTCGGGGTGGCGGGATTCGAACCCACGACCTCTTCGTCCCGAACGAAGCGCGCTACCAAGCTGCGCCACACCCCGCGTGAAGCCTCGACAGCCTATCGCACCGGCGTGCCCCGAAGCCAAACGCGTTCCCGTTCGGACGTTGCCGTTTCGAGACGGGATGGGACGGGCGTGTCGGTGACGTTGTGCAGACTGCAGGTGTCACTCTGAATCGGGAAGGAAAGCGGGGTTCCCATGACAGCGCTCGGAGCCAGCCTCTACGCGGGATTCTTCGGATTGGCCGCGCTGTGGCTTTACGTCACCGCCCCGAGGGGCGACGGCGGCCAGGGCAGCGATCCGGAGACAGGCCCAGGCGGCGATCAGGACCAGGTACAGGACCGCTCGAACGCCTCCAGCGTCGACACCCCTTCTTCGGGGTCGATCCCGATGCTGGTCACCCAGTCGTCGCAGAAGTAGGTATCGGTATACCGGTCGCCGCTGTCGGCGAGCAGGGTGACCACCGACCCGCTCTGCCCCTGCGCCACCATCTCGCTGAGAAGGCAGAACGCCCCCCACACGTTGGTCCCCGTCGACGGTCCCACCCTGCGGTTGAGGACCCGGCTGACGTGGCGTGCGGTGGCGACCGACCCCGCGTCGGGCACCCGGATCATGCGGTCGACCACGTCGGGCAGAAACGACGGTTCCACCCGGGGCCGGCCGATGCCCTCGATCCGTGACGGCGCCCCGGTGACCACCTCCCGGCCCTCGGCGTAGGACGGGTAGAACGCGGAATTCTCCGGGTCGACCACGCACAGCCGGGTGTGGTGGCGCCGGTAGCGGATATAGCGCCCGATGGTGGCGCTGGTGCCGCCGGTGCCCGCCCCGACCACGATCCAGGCCGGAATCGGGTGTGTTTCGTCACGCATCTGGCAGTAGATGGAGTCGGCGATGTTGTTGTTGCCCCGCCAGTCGGTGGCGCGTTCGGCGTTGGTGAACTGGTCCAGGTAGTGCCCGCCGGTCTCGTCGGCCAGGCGCTGGGCCTCGGCGTAGACCTCACCGGGCCGGTCCACGAAATGGCACCGGCCGCCCTGCGCCTCGATCAGGGCGATCTTCGACGGGCTGGTCGACGCCGTCATCACCGCGATGAACGGCAGGCCCAGCAGCGCCGCGAAATAGGCCTCCGAGACCGCGGTCGACCCCGACGACGCCTCCACCACGGTGGTGTGTTCGCCGATCCAGCCGTTGCACAGCGCGTAGAGGAACAGCGAACGGGCCAACCGGTGCTTGAGGCTGCCGGTGATGTGCGTGGACTCGTCCTTCAGATAGAGCTGGACATCGCAGCCGCTCTCGCTCCAGGCCGAGGGCAGCGGGTAGCGCAGCAGATGGGTGTCGGCGCTGCGCCGGGCGTCGGCCTCGATCAGCCGGACGGCGTTGTCCACCCAGTCCCGGGACCGGCCACGGTCGGCGACGTCGGCCACGGGTCAGCGCACGGAGACCGTCGTCGGTTGCGACTGCCCCCGGCTGCGCGAGGCGTCGCGTCCACCGGTCGGTGCCGCGATGAGGGTCAGCAGGGTGGCCTCGGGGCGGCAGCAGAAGCGCAGCGGCGCGAACGGTGAGGTGCCGATGCCCGCCGAGACGTGCAACGCCATGTCCGCGCCCCAGCGGGAGGCGCCCCTGGCCCGTGAGGGGTCCAGGTCGCAATTGGTGACGATCGCGCCGTAGAACGGCACGCACAGCTGTCCGCCGTGGGTGTGCCCGGCCATCACGAGCTGGTAGCCGTCGGCGGCGAACCGGTCCAGCACCCGGGTGTAGGGCGAGTGGGCCAGACCCAGCCGCAGGTCGGCGGCCGCGTTGGCCGGTCCCGCGATGGTGTCGTACCGGTCGCGGTCGATGTGGGGATCGTCGACGCCGGCCGCGGCGATCGTCACCCCACCGACCTCCAGCTCCCGGCGGGTGTGGGTCATGTCCATCCAGCCGCGTTCGGTGAACGCCGCGCGCAGGTCCTGCCACGGCAACGGCGGACCGTGCAACCGGTGGTCCTTGTCGGTGAGGTACTTGGCGGGGTTCTTCAGCATCGGTGCGAAGTAGTCGTTGCTGCCGAAGACGAACACCCCGGGCACCGACAGCAGATCGCCCAGCGCCTGCACGACCGCGGGCACCGCCTTCGGGTGCGACAGGTTGTCGCCGGTGTTGACGACGAAGTCGGGTTCCCAGCGCGCCAGCTCACGCAGCCAGTTCTGCTTGTGGCGCTGGTTGGGCCGCATGTGCAGATCGGACAGATGCAGCACGCGCAGCGGCGATGATCCCGGGCTGAGCACCGGCATGGTCACCTCGCGCACGACGAAGGCGTTGCGCTCGATGATCGAGCCGTAGGCGATCCCCGCGACGGTGGCGCCCAGCGTGACCGCCGCGGTGCCCTTCAAAACCGGCAAGACAGGCATAGGGGAAGCCTACTGCGACACCCTGCCGGGCGGCTCGTCTACGGCGCCGGTGGGGGCGGCGGTGCCCCCGGCGGTATCAGGACCGGCACCGTGATCGGCGGCAGCCCCGGGATCTGGACCACCGTCTGGCCGAAGTTGGGCGGGGCCCCGGGCGGGGGTAGCCCGGCCGGGGGAGGCGGCGGTGGCGGGGGGATGCCGTTGCTGATCTGGATGGTGACGATCGATCCCGGGATGGTCTGGCCGTTGGGGGAGGTGCCCACGACGGCGCCGGCCTTGGAGGTGCTGTTCACCGAGCTGGCCTGCTCGGCGACCTGGAAACCGGCCTCCCGCAGGCGATCCCGCGCCTGGTCCTGCGTCAGCCCGGCGACGCTGGGCACCCGCGAATTGGGTCCGCCGTCGACGTAGCGCGGATCGGTCGGGGGCAGTCCGACCTCGCCGAAGCTGGTGGCGATCGGTTTCATCGCGGTGAACCATGTGCGCGCCGGTTCGTTGCCGCCGTAGACGTTGCCCGACCCGCACTGGCGCAGCGGCCACGAGCACAGCTCGCTGGGGTTGTTGGAGTCGTCGTAGACGTAGTTGGCCGCGGCCAGGGTGTTGGTGAACCCGACGAAGCCGGCGGAGCGGTGCGCCTCGGTGGTGCCCGTCTTCCCCGACATCGGCAGGTCCCAGCCCGCCGCCCCGGCCGAGCCGGCGGCGGTGCCGTTGCCGGTGTCGTCGTGGCTCATCGCGTTGGCCAGCGTGTTGGCCAACCCCTCGGGTACCACCTGCTCACAGTTCTGGGTGGTGACCGCGACCTCCTTGCCGGTGCGGTCGAAGACCTTGTCGATCGGGCTCGGCGGGCACCACACGCCGCCGGAGGCCAGCGTGGCGGCGACGTTGGACAGTTCCAGCGGGTTGACCTGGATGGGCCCGAGGGTGAACGAGCCCAGGTTCTGGCGCTTGACGAAGTCGGCGAGGCTCTCGTTGGAGTCGGGTTCGTAGTCGCGGGCGGTGCCCGGCTCGGCGTAGGAGCGCAGGCCCAGCCGGACCGCCATGTCGACGGTGCGCTGCACGCCCACCTGGGAGATCAGCTTCGCGAACGCGGTGTTCGGCGAGGTGGCCAGGGCGTCGGTGACGCTCATCGGGGACCGGTAGTTGCCGGCGTTCTGTACACACCAGGTGTCCTTCGGGCAGCCGCGCGCCCCGCCGCTGCCCAGGCCCTTGGCCTCGAACCGGCTCGGCACGTCGAGTTGGGCGTTGATGCCCATGCCCATGTCCAGGGCCGCCGCGGTGGTGAAGATCTTGAACACCGAGCCGGCGCCGTCGCCGACCAGGGAGAACGGCTGCGGCTGCATGGTCTCGCCGGCGTCCAGGTTCAGCCCGTAGGTCCGGTTGCTGGCCATCGCCACCACCGGATGGGCCTCCTTGCCGGGCCGGACCACGCTCATCACGCTGGCGGCGCCGGGGTTGTCGGGGCTGGCGAACTCGTCGATCGCGCCCTTGACCGAGGCCTGCACGTCCGGGTCCAGGGTGGTGCGGATCAGGTAACCGCCCTTGGAGAGCTGTTCCTTGCTCAGCCCGGCGCGGGCCAGATACTCCTGGGCGTAGTCGCAGAAGAAGGCCCGGTCGCCCGCGGCGATGCAGCCGCGGGGAAGCTCGTTGGGCTGCGGCAGGATGCCCAACGGCTGCTCCTTGGCGGCCCGCAACTCCTCGGCGTGCTCGGGAACGTTGTCGATCATCGTGTCCAGCACGACGTTGCGGCGGGCCAGCGCGCCGTCGGGGTTGGTGTAGGGATTCAGCGCGCTGGTCGACTGCACCAGACCGGCCAGCAGTGCGGACTGCTGCCAGTTCAGCTGGGAGGCGTCGACACCGAAGTACGTCTGCGCGGCGTCCTGGATGCCGAAGGCGCCGTTGCCGAACGACACCAGATTCAGATACCGGGTCAGGATCTCCGGCTTGGTCAGCGTCTTGTCCAGCGTGAGCGCCATGCGGATCTCACGCAGCTTGCGCGCCGGGGTGGTCTCCACGGCGGCCCGCTTCTCGGCGTCGGTCTGGGCCAGCACCAGCAGCTGATAGTTCTTGACGTACTGCTGCTCGATGGTCGAGCCGCCCCGGGTGTCGACGTCTCCGGACAGATAACCGGACAGTCCGGTCAGGGTTCCTTTCCAGTCCACACCGTTGTGTTCGGCAAACCGTTTGTCCTCGATCGAGACGATTGCCAGCTTCATCGTGTCGGCGATCTGGTCGCTGGCCACTTCGAAGCGGCGCTGCGAGTACAGCCAGGCGATGACGTTGCCCTTGGCGTCGACCATCGTGGTCACCGCGGGGATCTCTCCCTCGACCAGCTGAGCCGAGCCGTTGGCCACCACATCGGAGGCCCGGTTGGACATCAGACCGACGCCGCCGACCACCGGGAACATGAACGCCGCCAGCAGCACGCTGGCGAGCAGGCAGCACCATGCCAGCTTGATGACGGTCACCGCCACCGGCGGTCGGTCAGACATGGTCTACAGAGTAGCGAGGACCGCCGCCGCGGCGACATCGCAGTATGACCGGCCGGGGCGACGGGGACGCTTCTGTGAGTGCTCTGAGAATCTGCGTCAACGACATCCTACTCGGCGCGTCTGCACGCCCGTCCCAAAAAAGTGGTCACCGAACTGTTGCGCAAACGATACCTGACCACCTAACTTGGACACACAGTGCGATCTAGATAACAAAGCCGGACATGATGTGGCGTAGATCGCATAACGGATTTGATCCGCGGGGAGATTGCCACCTCCGGGTGGCTGAGCGAAGGGATTGGCTGATGTCAGGTTCTCGGCCCGCGCCGCGCAGAGCGGCCGCCGCCACGATCCAGAGCGCAGTTCACGGCGCGGACGCCGAAGCCCGAATCGCCTGGGTCTCGCAGGCGCGCTGCCGCGGTGCCGATCCCGATGAGCTCTTCGTCCGCGGAGCCGCGCAGCGCAAGGCCGCGGTCATCTGCCGGCACTGCCCGGTGATCGCCGAGTGTGGCGCCGACGCCCTGGACAACCGGGTCGAGTTCGGCGTGTGGGGTGGCATGACCGAGCGGCAGCGCCGCGCCCTGCTCAAGCAGCACCCCGAGGTCGTTTCGTGGGCGGATTTCTTCGCGGCCCAGCGCAAGCACCGCAGCGCTGGCTAATTTTTTCGGCCACGTCATTTTCTTAGGGCAGGATGCCCTCAGGCCCGGCGAGTTCGCTCAGGTTCCTCAGGCCGTGATCTGGTCGGCGATCGCGCGCAGCGCGTCCAGATCGGAGACGTCGAACGGCAGCGAGGGCACACCCACGATCGCGACGTGCGGATTGGCGCCGGTGAACCGGGACAACAGCCGGACCTCCCGTTTGGCGGTGAGTGCCCGGTTGGCGTGGATGCGCAGCACCGCCGCCGACAGCGACTCCGGGTCGGCCTTCTCCAGCTGCTCGGCGCCGTCCTCGGCCCGCTCCACCGACAGATCGCACAGCGTGGGGTGGGTGCGGTTGAGGATGAGCCCGGCCAGCGGCATGTTCTCCTCGGAGAGCCGGTCGACGAAGAACGAGGCCTCGCGCAGCGCGTCGGGTTCGGCCGCCGAGATGACGACGAACTGCGTGCCGCGCCGCTTGAGCAGCTCGTAGGTGCGGTCGGCCTTCTCGCGGAACCCGCCGAAGGTCGAGTCCAGTGACTGGACGAACGCGGAGGCGTCCGAGAGCATCTGCGAGCCCAGGATCGTCGACATGCCCTTCATGGCCAGGCCCACGACACCGGTGACCAACCGGCCGAAGCCGCGGCCCGGTGCGAGCAGCAGCCGCCACAACCGCCCGTCCATGAAACTGCCCAACCGTTTCGGCGCGTCCAGGAAGTCCAGCGCGTTGCGCGACGGCGGGGTGTCCACGACCACCAGGTCCCACCGGTCCTGGGCCAGCAGCTGGCCCAGCTTCTCCATCGCCATGTACTCCTGCGTGCCGGCCAGCGACGTCGCGACGGTCTGATAGAACTGGTTGTCCAGGATCGACTGGGCCCGTTCGGGTCCGGAGTGCTCGATCACCATCTCATCGAACGTGCGGCGCATGTCGAGCATCATGGCGTGCAGCTCGCCGGGCACCTCGGGGGCCAGCGGCACCCGCTGCGGGGAATTGCCCAGGTCCTTGATGCCGAGCGCCTGAGCCAGCCTGCGTGCCGGGTCGATGGTCAGCACCACCACCGAGCGGCCGTATTCGGCGGCGCGCAGCGCCATCGCCGCGGCCGTCGTCGTCTTTCCGACGCCGCCGGCGCCGCAGCAGACGACCACCCGGTTGGACCGGTCGGCCAGGATGGCGGCCATCTTCAGGGCCGGTGGTGCGCTACTCATCGACTCAACCTCACTTCACCCTCGCCGGTCACCGGACGCCCTGCTGGGCCAGCGCCTCGGCAAGCTCGTAGAGACTGCCCAGGTCGATTCCGTCGTTGATGGCCGGGAGCTCCAGGCGTGCGACGTGGATGTCGTCGAGCTGGCGGGAGCTCTCCGCGCGCGCCGCGATCCGGCTGGCGTGTTCGATCGTCTCGGTCAGCAGGCCGGCGAAATCGCCGTCGGGCAACTGGATTCCGACGTGGTCCAGCCCCGCGCGGACGGTGTCGGCGTCGATGTGGCCCTCGGCGGCCTTGGCCAGGTCCTCCGGCTGCAGGAAGGCCGGGATGTTGCGGTTGACGATGACGCTGCCGATCGGCAGCTCCAGGCGCTGCAGTTCCTCGATGGCCTCGACGGTCTCCTGGATCGGCAGCGCCTCCAGCAGCGTCACCAGATGGATCGCGGTCTGGTCGGAGTGCAGCAGCCTGACCACGCCGTCGGCCTGGGAGTGCACCGGCCCGCCCTTGGCCAGGTCGGACACCGCCTTGGTGACGTCGAGGAACCGCCCGATCCGGCCGGTCGGCGGCGAGTCGACCACGATCGCGTCGTAGACCGGCAGCTTGTTGCGGTCCAGCCGGGTCACCGCCTCCTTGACCTTGCCCGTGAGCAGCACGTCGCGAAGCCCGGGTGCGATCGTCGTGGCGAACTCGATGGCACCGATGCGCTTCATCGCCTGACCGGCCAGGCCGAGGCGGTAGAACATCTCCAGGTACTCCAGGAAGGCCGCCTCGATGTCGATGGCCAGGGCGTTGACCTGACCGCCGCGGTCCGCGGTGGCGATCTTGAGTTCCTTGTACGGCAGTGGCGGAACATCGAAGAGTTGCGCAATGCCCTGGCGCTCTTCGACTTCCACCAGCAGAACCTTGCGGCCGCCCGCGGCCAGGGTCAGCGCCAGCGCCGCCGCCACCGTCGACTTGCCGGTTCCCCCCTTGCCGGTCACGAAATGCAGGCGGGCCTTCGCCAAGCGGGAGGGCCAGCCGACGGTGCCGCCGCTTGCTGTGGTCGCCATGGTGTGCATGCTAACCAAGCGGTCGTGCTGTTCGGCCTGGTACTCGGAGACCGTGGGCTGCCGATAGGCTCTAGGTATGAGCGAACCGACCACGTGGGAGTACGCCACCGTCCCGCTGCTGACCCATGCGACCAAGCAGATCCTGGACCAGTGGGGCGCCGACGGGTGGGAGCTGGTCTCGGTTCTGCCGGGCCCGACCGGTGAGCAGCACGTCGCCTACCTGAAGCGTCCGAAATGAGTTGGTCACAGCGCCTGGCCGAGCAGGGTGTGGTGCTGCCGCCGGTGGTGGCCCCCGTCGCGGCGTACCTGCCTGCGGTGCGCACCGGCAACCTCGTCTACACCGCGGGTCAGCTCCCGATGGTGGCCGGCGCGCTGCCGCGGGCCGGCAAGGTCGGTGCGGAGATCAGCCCCGAGGAGGCCAAGGGCTTCGCCCGGACCTGCGCGCTGAACGCACTGGCCGCCGTCGACGCACTGGTCGGACTCGACAACGTGACCCGCGTGGTCAAGGTCGTCGGCTTCGTCGCCTCGGCCCCGGGCTTCGGCGGCCAGCCCGGCGTCGTCAACGGCGCATCCGAACTGTTCGGCGAGATCTTCGGTGAGGCCGGCCAGCACGCCCGCTCGGCCGTCGGTGTCTCCGAGTTGCCGATGAACGCTCCCGTCGAGGTCGAAATCATCGTCGAGGTGCAGTGACCGCCGGCGGGCGGGACGACGCGGGTGCCCCCCTGGAGCATCCCGCCTACGGGCGCCTGCGCCCGGTCACGGCGACGGCGTCGGTCCTGCTCTGCGACAACCCCGGCATCATGACCCTGGACGGCACCAACACCTGGGTGCTGCGGGCTTCGGGCAGCGACGAGATCGTGGTCGTCGACCCCGGACCCGACGACGCGGCGCACATCGACGCGGTGGCCGCGCTCGGCCGGATCGCGCTGGTCCTGATCAGCCACCGTCACGGTGACCACACCGACGGGATCGACCGGCTCGTCGAGCGCACCGGCGCCGTCGTGCGGTCGGTGGGCAGCGGGTTCCTGCGCGGCCTGGGCGGACCGCTGCAGGACGGTGAGGTGATCGACGCCGCCGGCCTGCGTATCACCGTGCTGGCCACCCCCGGCCACACCGCCGACTCGGTGTCATTCCTGCTCGACGACGAGGCGGTGCTGACCGCCGACACCGTCCTGGGGCGTGGCACCACGGTGATCGACCAGGAGGACGGTGACCTGGGCGCCTACCTGGCCTCGCTGCAACGGCTGCGGGGCCTGGGCCCGCGCACCGTGCTGCCGGGGCACGGCCCGGATCTCCCCGACCTGCAGTCGGTCGCCGAGATGTATCTGGCGCATCGGCAGGAGCGCCTCGAGCAGGTCCGCGGCGCCCTGCGGCAGCTCGGCGAGGACGCCACGGCGCGCCAGGTCGTCGAACACGTCTACACCGACGTCGACGAGACACTGTGGGAGGCCGCCGAGTCGTCCGTGCGGGCTCAGCTGGACTACCTGCGCAGCTGACCCGACCAGGGCCGGGTAGCACGCCGGGTGGGTATCCACCCGAGGCGCGCCCGGCGGGAGCCGGTGCTCGGCTTACCTCGCTCGGGTGCGGATTCTCGCCCGGAGTCGCCTCGCTGGCGCTCGGCTTACCTCGCTCGGCGCGCCAGCCGCTCGGAGTCGCTGATCAGCACGCTCTTGCCCTCCAGGCGGATCCAGCCGCGGTGGGCGAAATCGGCCAGCGCCTTGTTCACCGTCTCGCGGGAGGCGCCGACGAGCTGGGCGATCTCCTCCTGGGTCAGGTCGTGGGTGACCCGCAGCGCGCCGCCCTCCTGGGTGCCGAAGCGCTGGGCCAGCTGCAGCAGCTGCTTGGCCACGCGGCCGGGCACGTCGGTGAAGATCAGGTCGGCGAGGTTGTTGTTCGTGCGACGCAACCGCCGGGCCAGCACCCGCAACAGCTGCTCGGCGATCTCGGGGCGGTCGGCGATCCAGGCGCGCAGCGCCTCGCGGTCCATCGACACGGCGCGGACCTCGGTGATGGTGGTAGCCGAGGAGGTCCGGGGCCCGGGGTCGAAGATCGACAGCTCACCGAACATGTCGGACGGGCCCATGATCGTCAGCAGGTTCTCGCGGCCGTCCGGGGACCGGCGCCCGATTTTCACCTTGCCCGAAATGATGATGTACAGGCGGTCGCCGGGCTCGCCCTCGGCGAACACCGTATGCCCCCGAGGGAAGTCGACGGGCTGAAGCTGCTTGGTCAGCGCGGATACGGCGCTGGGTTCGACTCCCTGGAAGATTCCGGCCCTCGCCAGGATCTCGTCCACGTTTCCCCTCTTAGATGTTGATTCAGATGTCAATGACGCGTGCGCTGACCAGCCTTGACTATGGCTAGCCTCACAAGTTTAAAGGTATGCCGTACCGCGACTAGCCAACGCTACACACGATTGGCATGTCGGGGCGCGTGAAACTGCGGATTGGCGGCCTCACACTGGCGGATCCTGACCGTTCCGCGGGGCTCGTCGTCGAGATCCACGAAGGTGCTGCCCGGGGCGGGAGCGAACGCAAGCTCCACGCCCGAACGCTCGGGTGAGCCGGTCGGCGTCGCGTTGACCTGCTCGATCAGGTCGGCCAGGTCGGCCTCGGCCCGGCCCTCGGCGTCGCCGAGCCCGGTCTCCAGGCGTTCGAGCCCGAAGGTCGCCAGCATCAGCAACGCCGGTATGCACGCAGCGAGCAAGCAGGACACGTCGAGTAGTAAACACGCGGGAGGTCTCAGCGGGATCACGAAATGTCATCCGGTGTGATGCACCGGAGCCTGCGATGTCTGCGCACGTCAGTACCCTGACAGCGTGACAACGGCGAAGCCGGCCCCGGCCAGGAAATGGGAACGCGAGACCCACCTGGGCCTGGTCCGTCGCGCCCGGCGGATGAACCGGACCCTGGCGCGGGCCTTCCCCCACGTCTACTGCGAACTCGACTTCACCAACCCGCTCGAGCTCACGGTGGCGACCATCCTGTCCGCGCAGAGCACCGACAAACGGGTCAACCTGACCACGCCGGCGCTGTTCGCGCGCTACCGCACGGCCATGGACTACGCGACCGCCAACCGCGCGGAGCTCGAAACGCTGATCCGTCCGACCGGTTTCTACCGCAACAAGGCCAACTCCCTGATCGGCCTGGGGCAGGCGCTGGTCGACAGGTTCGACGGCGAGGTGCCCGCCACGCTGGACGAACTGGTCACACTGCCCGGTGTCGGGCGCAAGACCGCCAACGTGATCCTGGGCAACGCCTTCGACGTCCCGGGGATCACCGTCGACACGCACTTCGGCCGGCTGGTCCGGCGCTGGCGCTGGACGTCCGAGGAGGACCCGGTCAAGGTCGAGAAGGCCGTCGGCGAGCTGATCGAGCGCCGCGAGTGGACGTTGTTGTCGCACCGGGTGATCTTCCACGGCCGCCGCGTGTGTCATGCCCGCAAACCCGCGTGCGGCGTCTGCGTGCTGGCCCGGGACTGCCCGTCCTTCGGCGCCGGGCCCACCGACCCGCTCGTGGCGGCGCCGCTGGTCAAGGGTCCCGAGACCGAGCATCTGCTGGCCCTGGCGGGCCTGTGACGCCGGCGGAGGACCCCGGTGGACGTCGGTGAGTAGTTCCACACGCTGGACCGTCGCGGTGCTGGCGTTCGCGGGCGTGCTCGTGGCCGCGTTCGCCGTCCAGCTCGCCGGCGGTCCCGACGAGCGCCGGGCGGGCACCGGCACGACGACACCCTCGGCACCCTCGGCGTCCGCGCTGCCCGACGACCCGGGCGCCGGCGCCGCCGCGCAGCTTCGCGACCTGCGCGCCCGGGCCGACCTGCGCCCCTGCCCCACCGGATCCGGTGCTCCCGGCCCCCCTGCGCTGCGCGGCGTGGTGGTGGGCTGCGCCGCCGACGGCGCGGAGGTCGACGTGGCCCCGGCACTGGCGGGCCGTGCGGTGGTGCTCAACCTCTGGGCCTACTGGTGTGCACCGTGCGCGGAGGAACTGCCCGCGATGGCCGAGTACCAGCGGCGCATGGGCGAGGCGGTGTCCGTGGTGACCGTGCACCAGGACGACGACGAGGCCGCCGCGCTGGCTCGCCTGGCCGAACTGGGGGTCCACCTGCCCACCCTGCAGGACGGGCGGCGCCGGATCGCGGCCGCGTTGAAGGTTCCCAATGTGATGCCAGCCACGGTGGTACTGCGCGCGGACGGTAGCGTTGCCCAGATCCTGCCGCGCGCATTCGTCAGTGCCGACGAGATCGCCGACGCGGTGGGCGACAGCATCCGATGAGGCTGTCCGGTGAGGTGTCCAGCGAGGTATCTGAGGAGAGGGGAGCGGCCGTGAGCGCAGCGGTTCCGCTCAACCCGGACGTCGGACCCCGCTGGCTGCGGCCCCTGGTCGACAACCTCGACGCGGTGCGCGGCGCCTACCGTCGCCGGATGCCCCCGGAGATCCTGGCGAGGGTCACCGCGGCCACCACGAACGCGATGCGGACCGGCGCCAAGCGGGATGCCGCGGTGCTGGTGCTGTTCTCCGGTCCCGACGGCGCCGCCCCCTCCGGCACCGCCGTCCACGGGGTGCCCGACGACGCCGACCTGCTGGTCACCGTGCGCGCCCCCACGCTGCGCCACCACGCCGGCCAGGCCGCGTTCCCGGGCGGCGCGGAGGATCCCGGCGACGGCGGCCCGGTCGGTACGGCGTTGCGCGAGGCCCGCGAGGAGACCGGACTCGACACCACCCGGCTCTCCCCGCTGGCCACGATGGAGAAGATGTTCATCCCGCCCTCGGGTTTCCACGTCGTCCCGGTGCTGGCCTACTCCCCGGACCCGGGGCCCGTCGCGGTGGTGGACCACGGCGAAACGGCTATCGTCGCCCGCGTGCCGGTGCGTGCCTTCGTCAACCCCGAGAACCGGTTGACCGTCTACCGCGACGCGCTGGCCCGCCCGTTCGCCGGCCCGGCGTTCCTGCTCAACGAGATGCTGGTGTGGGGGTTCACCGCCCAGATCATCGCCGCGATGCTCGACGTCGCGGGCTGGTCGGTGCCCTGGGACTCCGGCCGCGTGCTGGCGGTCGACGACGCCATGGCCCTGCTGGACCGAAACGGTGGTGGTCGATGACGTCGTCGCAGTGGCTGGACATCGCGATCGTCGCCATCGCCTTCGTCGCCGCCATCTCCGGGTGGCGTTCGGGCGCGTTGGGATCGTTGATGTCGTTCGTCGGCGTGGTCCTGGGCGCGGTGGCCGGGGTGCTGCTGGCTCCGCACCTCGTCGAGCACATCGACGGTCCGCGGGCGAAGCTGTTCGCCGCCCTGTTCCTGATCCTGGCGCTCGTGGTGATCGGTGAGATCGCGGGCGTGGTCCTGGGGCGCGCGGTGCGCGGGGCCATCCGCAGCCGTGGGGTGCGCCTGGTCGACTCGCTGATCGGCGTGGCCATGCAGATCCTGGTCGTGCTGGTGGCGGCCTGGATGGTGGCCATTCCGCTGACCACCTCGGGCCAGCCGAATCTGGCTGCCGCGGTGCGCGGTTCGAAGGTGCTCGCCGAGGTGGACCAGGTGGCACCGAGCTGGATCCGCTCGGTGCCCAAGCGGCTGTCGGCGCTGTTGGACAATTCCGGGCTGCCCGACGTCCTGCAGCCCTTCGGGCGGACGCCGATCAGCCCGGTCGAACCGCCCGATGCCGGGCTGGCCACCGACACCGTGGTGGCCTCGGTGCGGCCCAGCGTCGTGAAGATCCGGGGCGTGGCACCGGGATGCCAGAAGGTGCTGGAGGGCACCGGCTTCGTCGCCGCCCCCGAGCGGGTCATGTCCAACGCGCACGTGGTGGCCGGATCCGACAGCGTCACCGTGGAATCCGACGGCCAGACCTACGACGCGACGGTGGTGTCCTACGACCCCGACGCCGACATCTCGATCCTGTCGGTGCCTGGCATGCCCGCGCGCCCACTGGAGTTCGACGACAATCCCGCGCCGTCGGGCACCGACGCGCTCGTCCTGGGCTACCCGGGCGGCGGCGAGTTCGCGGCCACCCCGGCGCGGATCCGCGAGATCATCGAGCTCAAGGGTCCCGACATCTACCGCACGACCGATGTCACCCGCGAGGTGTACACCATCAGAGGCACCGTGCGGCAGGGCAACTCGGGCGGCCCGCTGATCAACAGGTCCGGCCGGGTGCTCGGCGTGGTGTTCGGGGCCGCTGTCGACGACAACGACACCGGGTTCGTGCTGACCGCCAAGGAGGTCGAGCGTCAGCGTGCGCGGCTGGCCAACAGCGACCGGGTGGCCACGGGTTCCTGCGTGTCCTGACCCGGCCTCAGCCGTACACCTGCGCCAGAAACCGGCTCAGGTGGCCGTTGACCACATCGGGGTTCTCTTCGTGCGCGAAATGGCCGGTACCCGAAAGTGACACGAACCTGCCGTGGCTTGCGTAGCGTTCGCTGCGCCGCACCGGGTCGGCCAGCACGTAGGGGTCGTTCTCGCCGTGCAGATGCAGCATCGGAATCGAGATCTGGCGGTCCATGGACTTCATGAATCGTCTTCCCTCGCTTCGGAACTGGCTGCGCACCGCCCAGCGCTGGTATTCCAGGGCACTGTGCGCGGCGCCGGGGATCCGGATCGCGCTGCGCAGATGCCCGATCGTTTCCGAGAAGTCCTCCGAGGCGAGGTACTTCGCCGACGACCGGCGACGCACCAGGGCCTCGATCTCGTCGCCGTCGTGGCGGGTGAGCCTGCGTTCGGGCCACATCGGCACCTGGTAGGCCAGCAGCGAGGGCAGCAGCGCACGGCTCTGGTCGCGGCGGGTCAGGGTCGCCCGCCGCAGCGCGGCCGGGTGCGGGGAACTGACCAGGGCGATCGCGCGGACCAGGCGCGGGTGCAGCATCGAGGCCGTCCAGCACGCCAGGCCGCCGTCGGCATGGCCGACCAGCGTGGCCGAGGTGTGGCCCAGCGCGCGGATCAGGCCCGCGGTGTCGCCGGCCAGGGTCCAGCCGTCGTAGCCGCGGGGCGGTTTGTCGCTGCCCCCGTAGCCGCGCAGGTCGACGGCCACCACGCGGGCGCCGGAGAGGTCGCGCAGCTGGTGGCGCCACGACCACCAGAACGATCCGAACCCGTGCAGCAGGATGACCAGGGGGCGCGCGGTCGCCGGTGTGGGGTCCGCGGCGGGCGGCGGCTCACCGGTGGCCTCCACGACATGGAACCGGATGCCGTTGGCGTGTACGTCCAGATGGCGCCACGGCCCGCCGATGCGGGTGATCGACGGGTCGGGCGGAGCGGTCACCAACCGGAGGGGTCCTTCGCCGCGGGTGCCTCACCGTTGGCGCCGGCCGCGGTGGGCTTCTCGTGGGGGGCGAACGCGGCGCGTGTCTCCTTGACCGATTCGATGGTCTGCTGCGGGCCGCGGATACGGCGCACCTTCAGGTAGCCGAACAGCGCCAGCACCGCGGCCACCACCACCATGACGGCGAACACGATCAGGAACGCCACCCAGCGCCACAACCAGGTGTCCAGCAGCTCGGCGGCGAAGAAGAAGAAAAAGAAGGTCGAGTAGAACAGCACGACCAGCGCGAGGATGAAAAAGACGCTGCCGGTGAGCCCCTTCTTGACGTCGCGGGTGATCTCCGCGCGAGCCAGCTCCACCTCGGCGCGCACCAGCGTGGACACCTGCGTGGTGGCGTCCTTGACCAGGTCACCGATCGACGGGTCGGCCGGAACGGCGTTCGGATCAACCAGGGGGATCGAGGTCACGGTCGCTGGGACGCCGTTCTTGCGGTCAGCATTGCTCACGGGACGGGGATCCTCTCACCGATCGACGGTCAACGTGCGACGCGTTTATGGTGCCACGCCGCTCGCGGGCCCGACGAGCCCGGCCGCGAGACGCTCCCGCGCTGGTGCAGGAGTTACTGGTGTTGTCACGATAGACTGCCTGCAGTCCAGTTGACGCGGGGCGGGGCCTACGGACCACGCCGGCGAGACGTCCACACGACGTCGGGCGCGCCGAGCGCGACACTCCACGGGAGGTTTGCAGTGAGGACCGGCTACCGCTGGTCGGGGATCGCCACGGTGCTGGCGGCTCTGACGGTGACGACTGCGCTCACCACCGCCGTGCCCGGCCACGCCGCCGCACCGGTCACCCTGGGCGGGGGATCGGGGATCGTCATCGACGGCGAGGCCTATTGCACGCTGACCGCCATCGGCACCGACAACCATGGTGACCTCGTGGGATTCACCTCCGCGCACTGCGGCGGCCCGGGCGCGGTGGTCGCCGCCGAGAGCGACGAGGAACTGGGGACGATCGGGGAGATGGTCGCCGGCAACGACGGACTGGACTACGCGGTGATCAAGTTCGACCGCGACAAGGTGACACCCACCAACATCGTCGACGGCTTCGTGATCGACGGTCTGGGTCCGGACCCGAAGTTCGGCGACATCGCCTGCAAACTGGGCCGCACCACCGGCTACTCGTGCGGGGTGACCTGGGGGCCGGGGCAGGACGCCGGCACGATCGTCAACCAGGTCTGCGGCGGCCCGGGGGATTCCGGCGCGCCGGTCACGGTCAACAACAAACTCGTCGGCATGATCCACGGCGCGTTCAGCGAGGAACTGCCCGGCTGCATCGTCAAGTACATCCCGCTGCACACCCCGGCGGTGACGATGTCGATCAACACCCAGTTGGCCGACATCGAGGCCAAGGGCCGCCCGGGATCGGGATTCGTACCGATCGGCAGCTGACACCGCGTCCGGCGAGCGCACACTCCGGTACGCGACACGCCGGTGACGGCGTACCGGAGCGCGCGCTCGCGCGGCTACTTGCTGGCGCGGATGGCCTCGAACACGCCCGGGTCGACCAGTGTGGAGGTGTCGCCGAGCTCGCGTCCCTCGGCGACGTCGCGCAGCAGCCGGCGCATGATCTTGCCGCTGCGGGTCTTGGGCAGCTCCGGCACCACGTGGATCTCCCGGGGCTTGGCGATCGGCGAGATCTCGCGGGACACCTCGGCGCGCAGTTCGTCGACCATCTGCTCGTGCGACATGTCGGCGTGATGGGCCTTGAGGATGACGAAGGCGCAGATGGCCTGGCCGGTGTGGTCGTCGGAGGCGCCGACGACGGCGGCCTCGGCGACCCCGGAATGGCCGACCAGCGCGGACTCGACCTCGGCGGTGGAGATGCGGTGCCCGGAGATGTTCATGACGTCGTCGATGCGGCCCAGCACCCAGATCTCACCGTCGGAGCCGTAGCGGGCGCCGTCACCGGCGAAGTACCAGCCCTGTTCGGCGAAGCGTGACCAGTAGGTCTCCGTGAACCGTTCCGGGTCGCCCCAGATGCCGCGCAGCATCGACGGCCACGGCTTGTCGAGCACCAGGTAGCCGGTGACGTGTTCGCCGTGGTCGGGGCTGGGCGCCAGCTCGTTGCCGTCGTCGTCGACGATCTTGGCCGAGATGCCCGGCAGCGGGCGCATCGCCGAGCCCGGCTTGCACGAGGTGACCCCCGGCAGCGGGGAGATCATCGCCGCGCCGGTCTCGGTCTGCCACCAGGTGTCGACGATCGGGGTGCGGTCATTGCCGAACACCAGGCGGTACCACCGCCAGGCCTCGGGGTTGATCGGCTCACCCACCGAGCCCAGCAGCCGCAGGCTCGACAGGTCGTGGGCGAAGGCGATCTCGCGTCCCCACTTCATGAAGGTGCGCACCAGGGTGGGGGCGGTGTAGTAGATGCTCACCCCGTACTTCTCGATGACCTCGAAATGGCGGTGTTCGGTCGGCGAGGCCGGGGTGCCCTCGTAGACCACCTGGGTGGCGCCGTTGGACAGCGGCCCGTAGACGATGTAGGTGTGCCCGGTCACCCAGCCGATGTCGGCGGTGCACCAGTACACGTCGCTCTCGGGTTTGAGGTCGAACACGTAGTGGTGGGTGTAGGAGGCCTGGGTCAGGTATCCGCCCGAGGTGTGCATGATGCCCTTGGGCTTGCCGGTGGTTCCCGAGGTGTAGAGCAGGAACAACGGATGCTCGGAATCGAACGCCTCGGGGGTGTGCTCGGCCGGTGCGGCGGGCACGACCTGGTCCCACCACACGTCGCGGCCCTCGGTCCAGGGCACGTCGATCGAGGTGCGGCGCACCACCACCACGTGCTCGACGGGACTGTCGTCCAGGCCGGCCAGCGCGTCGTCGACCCCGGCCTTCAACGAGACCGCCTGCCCGCGCCGATACTGCCCGTCGGTGGTGATCACCATCTTGGCGGCCGCGTCCTCGACGCGGGCCCGCAGCGCCGAGGCGGAGAACCCGGCGAAGACCACGCTGTGCATGACACCGAGCCGCGCACAGGCCAGCATCGCCACGATCGCCTCGGGCACCATCGGCATGTAGATGGCCACCCGGTCGCCGGCCACCAGACCCAGCTGGGTCAGTGCGTTGGCCGCGCGGCACACCTCGTCCTTGAGCTCGGCGTAGGTGATGGTGCGCGCGTCGCCGACGGGCTCACCCTCCCAGTGGATGGCGACACGGTCGCCGTTGCCGGCCTCCACATGGCGGTCCACACAGTTGTAGGCCACGTTGAGCTTGCCGCCGACGAACCACTTGGCGAACGGACGATCCGACCAGTCGAGCACCTCGGAGAACGGCGTCTGCCACGCCAGCCGGTTGGCCTGCTCCGCCCAGAACGCCAGCCGGTCCGCTTCCGCCTCGGCGTAGAGCTCCTCGGTCGCGTTCGCATTCGCGGCGAACTCCGCTGGCGGCGGATAGAGTGTCGGAACTTCGGTGTGCGTCTCGGTCATGTCTGTGAGGGTAGTCACCCAACGTTGCATCGACGTTGGTAACTCACATCAGGCGCTGCGGACGGTTCCTGCGGTGCGCCGAGCGGTCGTGGAACGCCGGGTCGGCGGTACCGGATGGATCGACCTCGAGGAGGGCCCGGGTGGCGATGCGGCATCGAGTGCGCTGGTGGAGGCACGCCCGGCTGCGCATCCGGGTCCGCATCCCGAGACACGCGGTGCTGGCGGTGCTGCTGGCCGGTTTGCTTGTCCTGGCGGGCTGCGGTGGCGGCGGTGGCGGTGTCCCCGGCCAGGTGACCGCCAACGGCGGTGAGCCGCAGAACCCGCTGATTCCCACCGACACCAACGAAACCAACGGCGGACGCATCGTGGACCGGTTGTTCGCCGGCCTGATGTCCTACGACGACCGGGGCAATCCAGTGCCGGAGGTCGCGGAGTCCGTCGAGACCACCGACAACGTCAACTACCGCATCACGCTCAAGCCCGGGTGGACGTTCACCGACGGCACACCGGTGACCGCCCGGTCCTTCGTCGACGCCTGGAACTACGGCGCACTGTCGACCAACGCCCAGCTGCAGCAGAGCTTCTTCTCGCCGATCGAGGGATATGAGGAGGTCGCCGCGGAGAACCCCACCGCGCAGACGATGTCGGGACTGCAGGTGGTCAACGACCGGGAGTTCACGGTGCGCCTCAACGCGCCGACCATCGACTTCGTGCTGCGGCTCGGTTTCGCCCCGTTCTATCCGCTGCCGGAAGCGGCGTTCGAGGATATGGCGGCGTTCGGTCAGCACCCCATCGGCAACGGTCCCTACCAGCTGGCCGGGGAAGACGCCTGGCAGCACAACGTCCGCATCGACCTGATCCGCAACCCCGACTACCGCGGCAACCGGCCGGCCAACAACGACGCCCTGCGCTTCGTGTTCTACGCCAACCTCGACACCGCCTACGCCGACCTGCAGGCCGGAAATCTCGACGTGCTCGACACGGTTCCGCCCAGCGCGCTGCCGACGTTTCGTGCCGATCTCGGCGATCGGGCCCTGACCGGCCCGACGGCGCAGAATCAGACCCTGGACACCCCGCTGCGGTTGCCGCACTTCGGCGGTGAGGAGGGGCGGTTGCGGCGGCTGGCCCTGTCGGCGGCGATCAACCGCCCGCAGATCTGCGAGCAGATCTTCAACCAGAGCCGTTCGCCGGCACGCGATTTCACCGCCAGCTCGCTGCCGGGATTCGACCCGAACCTGCCCGGCAGCGACGCGCTGGACTACAACCCCGACCGGGCCCGGCAGCTGTGGGCCCAGGCCGACGCCATCTCCCCGTGGAGCGGTCAGTACGTCATCGCCTACAACGCCGACGGCGCCCACCAGGAATGGGTGGACGCGGTGGCCAACGGCATCAAGAACACCCTGGGAATCGACGCCGCGGGTGCTCCGCAGCCGACCTTCGCCCAGTTCCGCACCCAGATCACCGACCGCAGCATCCAGACCGCCTTCCGGGCCGGCTGGCAGGGCGACTACCCGTCGATGCTGGAGTTTCTCGAGCCGCTGTTCGTCACGGGCGCCGGCGCCAACGACGTCGACTACTCCGACCGGGAGTTCGACGGGGCGCTGACCGTCGCGCAGGCCGCACCGACGCTCGAGGAGTCCTACGCGCTGACCAACGCCGCACAGCAGATCCTGCTGCAGGACATGCCCGTGGTGCCGCTGTGGTACTACATCAGCGCCGCCGGGCACTCCCCGGCGGTCAGCGATGTGGTGATCACGTGGAACGGGCGGCCTGACTACGAGCGGATCGTCAAGGGCTGAATGCGGGGAACGTGATCTGGTTCCTGGCGCGGCGTGTGGCCGTGATGATCCCGGTCTTCCTGGGGGCGACCCTGCTTATCTACGCGATGGTCTTCCTGCTGCCCGGTGACCCGATCGCCGCGCTCGGGGGCGACCGCCCGCTGAGTCCGGGCGTGGTCGCGCAACTCCGGGCCCAGTACCACCTCGACGACCCGTTCTGGATGCAGTATCTGCGGTACCTCGGGGGCATCCTGCGCGGCGACTTCGGCACCTCGTTCTCCGGACTTCCTGTCAAAGATGTTCTGGCCCAGGCATTCCCGGTGACGCTGCGGCTGGCGTTGGTGGCGCTGGCGGTGGAGGCGGTGTTCGGCATCGGCTTCGGCGTGATCGCCGGTCTGCGCAAGGGCGGTGTCTTCGACGCCGCGGTGCTGATGGTCAGCCTGGTGGTGCTGGCCATCCCGATCTTCGTGCTGGGGTTCCTGGCGCAGTTCGTGTTCGGGGTGCGGCTGGGCATCGCGCCGGTCACCGTCGGCGACGACGCGAGCCTGCCCCGGCTGCTGTTGCCCGGCTTCGTGCTGGGCGCGGTGTCGTTCGCCTACGTGGTCCGGCTGACCCGCTCGGCCGTGGCCGAGAACGCCGAGGCCGACTACGTGCGCACGGCCACCGCCAAGGGGCTGTCGCGCCCGCGGGTGATCACCGTGCACATCCTGCGCAACTCGCTGATCCCGGTGGTCACGTTCCTCGGTGCCGACCTCGGCGCCCTGATGGGCGGGGCGATCGTCACCGAGGGCATCTTCAACATCCACGGTGTCGGGGGCGCGCTGTATCAGGCGGTGACACGCCAGGAGGCGCCCACGGTGGTGTCGATCGTGACCGTGCTGGTGCTGGTCTACCTGGCCGCCAACCTCGTGGTGGACCTGCTCTACGCCGCGCTGGACCCCAGGATCCGCTATGCGTGAGGGCGCCGGAGCGGGTTTCTCCGGGGGGTTCTGGTACGACGTGTGGCGCCAACTGCGCCGCCGTCCCCAGTTCGTGGTCGCGGCCACCATGATCGTGCTGGTCGTGCTGATCGCGGCGTTCCCGGGTCTGTTCACCGGGATCGACCCCACCTATGCCGACCCGAACCAGAGCCTGCTGCCGCCGTCCGCGCGGCACTGGTTCGGCACCGATCTGCAGGGCCACGACGTCTACGCGCGCACGATCTACGGCGCCCGGGCCTCGGTGGCCGTCGGTGTGGGCGCCACGGTGGGGGTGCTGGTCGTCGGCGGGACGCTGGGCGCCCTGGCCGGGTTCTTCGGTGGCTGGATCGACGCCGTCGTCTCCCGTGTGGCCGACGTCTTCTTCGGCATCCCGCTGCTGCTGGCGGCCATCGTCCTGATGCAGGTGATGCATCACCGCACGCTGTGGACCGTGATCGCGATCCTGGCGCTGTTCGGCTGGCCGCAGGTGGCCCGGATCGCGCGTGGGGCCGTGCTCGAAGTCCGCGGCGCCGACTACGTGACCGCCGCCCGGGCGCTGGGGCTGGGCCGGTTGGGGATCCTGGTGCGCCACGTGGTGCCCAACGCGATCGGACCGGTGATCGTCGTCGCCTCGATCGCGCTGGGGGTGTTCATCGTCACCGAGGCGACGCTGTCGTACCTGGGGGTGGGGCTACCGCCCACGGTGGTGTCCTGGGGCGGGGACATCAACCTGGCCCAGAGCAGGCTGCGCTCGGGGTCCCCGGTGTTGTTCTACCCGGCGGGCGCACTGGCCCTGACGGTGCTGGCGTTCATGCTGATGGGGGACGTGCTGCGGGATGCGCTGGATCCGCGCTCGCGCGAACGGGCGGGGTGGCGGGCATGAGCGCGCCGCCCACACCGCTGCTGAGCGTGTCCGGCCTCGAGGTCCGTTTCGGAGCGGGCGAGCCGGCGCTGCGCGGCGTCGACCTGACCGTGCGCCCCGGGCAGACCCTGGCCCTGGTGGGGGAGTCCGGATCGGGCAAGTCGACGACGGCCGCGGCGGTGCTGGGTCTGTTGCCGCCGGGCGGCCGGATCAGCGCGGGCAGCATCGTCTTCGACGGCGAGGATCTCGCGGCGGCGACGCCGCGGCGCATGCGGGCCGTGCGCGGGGCGGGTATCGGCTATGTGCCCCAGGATCCGATGACGAACCTGAATCCGGTGTGGAAGATCGGTTTCCAGCTGCGCGAGGCCCTGCGGGCCAACGGACTGACCGGGCGCGGCGTGGTCGGTGAGCGTGCGCTGGAGTTGCTGGCCGAGGTGGGCATGCCGGATCCGGAGGCGATGGTCGGGCGCTACCCGCACCAGCTTTCCGGGGGTATGTGTCAGCGCGCGTTGATCGCGATCGGCCTGGCCGGCCGCCCGCGGCTGCTGGTCGCCGACGAGCCGACCTCCGCGCTGGACGTCACGGTGCAGCGGCAGGTGCTCGACCATCTGCAGGCGATGGCCGCCGAGTCGGGCACCGCGGTGCTGCTGATCACCCACGACCTGGCGCTGGCCGCCGAGCGGGCCGGCGACATCGCGGTGATGTACCGCGGCTGCGTGGTCGAGGCCGGGCCGCCCGGGTCGATCCTGGTCGACCCGCGGCACGAGTACACCCGCCGGCTGGTGGCCGCGGCGCCGTCGCGGCCGGTGCGTCGGGGTGGCGCGGTCACGCGCCCGGCGCCGGGGCGGGCCGGCGTCGCCGACAATCATGGGGACACGGCGGGGGACACGCCCGGGGAT